>JBAULP010000078.1:0-3443 GCA_049578265.1 Acidobacteriaceae bacterium | reverse complement strand
GGCATCGGCATGGGCCAACACCTCGGCCACATCCCACCCCTCTTCGTAGCCTTCGCCGCGGCCGTAATCCTCCTCCCCCTCCTCCTCCGCGCCCGCCGCCGCGAACTCCTCGCCACCGCCGCCGTTCTCCTGGTTGCCGCCTGCGCCTGGGCCACCCAGCGCGTCCTCACCCCAACCCCCGCACCGCTCACCCAAATCCAACGCGGCCGCCAGGTCTACATCTCCGAAGGCTGCATCAACTGCCACTCCCAATACGTCCGCCCCAACACCCGCGACGTAGCCCTCTACGGCCCGCCGCAAACCCTCGCCGAACTCCGCGCCCAGAACCCACCCCTCATCGGCAACCGCCGCCAGGGCCCCGACCTCACCAACGTAGCCCTCCGCCGCAGCCCCCGCTGGCTCCGAGCCCACCTCATCGACCCCCGCAGCCTCTCCCCCAAATCCATCATGCCCAGCTACGCCTACCTCTTCCGCAACCACAGCCAGCAAGGCAACGACCTCCTGGCCTACCTGGAAACCCTCCACCCCACTCCCCCCAACACCAACACCGGAGACCCCCGATGACCACCACCCCCCGCACCCTCCTCCTAACCCTCACCGCCGCGCTCCTCTGCACCCCCCTAGCCCTCGCTCAGCACGAAACCTTTACCCTCAACCCCGACGCCAGCCAGGTAGCCTTCACCCTCCCCTCCAACCACGACACCACCACCGGCACCTTCCACGTCCAGAAAGGCACCGTAGACTTCGACCGCGCCACCCCCGCCATGACCGGCCTCATCATCGTCGCCTCCAACACCGGCACCTCCGGCAACGCCTCCCGCGACAAGAAAATGCTCAACGACGTCCTCCAGGCCGCCAAATTCTCCGACATCACCTTCGCCCCCCAGAACTACTCCGGCACCATCCACCCCACCGGCGACTCCGACCTCCAGGTCACCGGCGTCTTCACCCTCCACGGCGCGCCCCACACCCTCACCGTCCCCATGCACCTCCACCTCGACGGCAACACCCTCACCGCCAAGACCACCTTCAAAGTCCCCTACGTCCAATGGGGCCTCAAAGACCCAAGCTGGTTCGTCCTCAAAGTAGCCAAAGAAGTAGACATAACCCTGACCCTGACCGGCACCTTAACCCCACCCATCACCGCCACCCACCCCGTCAGCTAGCAGCTTCACTCATCACGCCGCAACATTCCCGTAATCCTGACCCTGAACGAAGTGAAGGGGAAACACCCCTGTAGTACGTCTTCAACAGTAGAACCCAAAGCTCGGACGAGAACGTAGGTCGCATTGGAGCGTACGATGCCGAATATGCTTGCGTGCAAACAACGGCACCAGTTGTTTCGCTTAGGTCGAATACGATCTGGAACAGCCACCCAGAAGACAACGTTGACGCACCGGCCCCTTGCGATGCCGTCGTTTGTGCTCTTTGCGCGGATAGCAATAGCAGTCGCGATCCTCGCGCCAGCGGTCTCAGCTCAGCATTTGGCCAGCTCGCGCATTCAGCCCACCGCCGACGCCGTCTACACCCAATCAAAGTTTGAGCTTGCCACTACCGATCCATCTCGCGATGTTGCGTTCTATTCAGAGTTGGGATTCAAGGTTGTCGCGAAGACGTCCTATGGATATGTCACGCTCAAATCCGGTCCCGTAGTCATTGCTTTGGACCCCGCCAGCATTAGCCCCCACGATCCCGCTTCGTTATCGAAGCTTCGGCGTCCACCCATTGGAGTGGAGATCGTTTTGTACACGAACCAAAACCTCGACGAGATGCACGCGAGGCTTGTGAGTCTGGGAATGAAGCCGACCGCCATTCGGCTCCAGCCATGGGGGCTCAGGGATTTCAGGCTCACCGACCCCGGCGGCTACTACATCCGCATCTCTGAAGGCCATGCGGTGCCCGCCAAGTGACGGCAGAATCCAGCCAAGCCGATCACTGACCGACGTCGGGTCCCATCGTGTTTGGCGATGATTTCCTCGTCGCCAGCGCGATCAGGCGCAGAGGATCATAACAAGCCGATCCACTCATTCAGGAAGTTCCGGGCGTTTGATCGCCCGCCCCGAATCAACCCGCCTTGGCGTTAAGCCCGCCATGCCGAACAAGTGATCTCTCGTCCCTTCTCTTTGCCAGATCACAACGCACCCCGAAGAGAAAATCCCATACAAGCACCACGCAATCTCTCCCTCGCCGCCACATGTTTTACCATCGAACTCAAGCCCGCCAAGGCCCCATCACACCAAGGGAGCAGGGAACCAATGGCATTCATCAGCTTCATCGCCGAAGGCCGCACCACCTACGGCATCGCACGTCCCGACGGCGTCTTCGACCTCGGCCGCCGCATCGGCCACATCCTCCCCGACCTCAAATCCCTCCTCACCGCCCAATCCCTCAACCTCCTAGCCCCGCTCCCCGCCGCCAACACCACCGACTACGCGACAGGCGAATTCACCTACCTCCCCATCCTCCCCAACCCCTCCAAGATCCTCTGCGTCGGCCTCAACTACGAAGACCATCGCCTCGAAACCGGCCGCAAACCCGCCACCAACCCCACCCTCTTCACCCGCTTCGCCGACACCCTCACCGGCCACCAGACCCCCATGCTTCTCCCCTCCAACTCCGTTGACTTCGACTACGAAGGCGAGCTGGCCGTCATCATCGGCAAGCCCGGCCGCCACGTACCCGAAGACCAAGCCCTCTCGCTCGTCGCCGGCTACTCCCTCTTCAACGACGGCTCCCTCCGCGACTGGCAGCTCCACAACACCCAGTACACCCCCGGCAAAAACTTCCCCTCCACCGCCGGCTTCGGCCCCGCGCTTCTCACCCCCGACGAAGCTGGCCCCCTCCCCCAAAAATCCATCCAGACCCACCTCAACGGCCAGCTCATGCAGTCCGCCCATCTCGGCGACATGATCTTCTCCATCCCCCGGATCATCGCCTACATCACCGCCTTCACCTCCCTCAACCCCGGCGACGTCATCGCCACCGGCACCCCCGGCGGCGTCGGCTTCAAGCGCCAACCCCCCGTTTTCATGCGCCACGGCGACACAATCTCCGTTACCATCGAAGGCATCGGCACCCTCACCAACCCCATCCACCAAGCCCCCTGAGCCTTTCCCCACCGAGAACCGAGAACCGAGAACCGAGAACTGAGAACCGAGAACCGAGAACTCCCCACCGGAGGCCCCGCCCATGCCCACCTACACGGTATCCACGGAAGCCCATCGCCTCACCCCCCGCCAGAAGACCATCATCGCCCAGGAGATCACGCGCATCCACAAAGCCGTCACCGGCGCCCCCTCCTACTTCGCCCAGGTCCTCTTCGCTGACATCGCCCCTGAAAACCACTTCGTCGGCGGCAAGCCCCTCCAGCACGACCTCATCTACCTTCACGGCAACATCCGCGCCGGCCGCTCCCCCGAGCAGAAGCAGGACCTCCTCCTCCA
>JBAULP010000077.1:0-12810 GCA_049578265.1 Acidobacteriaceae bacterium | reverse complement strand
CGGCGCTGATGGGCACCTACGACGGCCTGCCGGAACACGTAAAACGCATCCTGCTGGACTTCTCCAAGGTGGAATATCTCAACTCGAGCGGCATCGCGTTGGTCATCCAGATGATGATCGCTGCCAGTAAACGCGGACAAACCATCCGCACCTTCGGCCTCAGCCCTCACTTCCAGAAGGTCTTCACCATGGTCGGCATCACCAAGTACACCACCCTCCACCCCGACCAGGCCGCCGCCGCCGCTGCCTTCTAGGCTGCGCTAGATCGCTGCGCAATCGGTGTTCTGACAGTGGTTCGAAACGCCGGATTGCGGCTTGAGAGCCCCTGTACCCGGTGGTACACTCTAACCTGGACTTGTGTGCATGCACTGGACGAAGTTGGTCCTGCACGGTTCAACCATTTCCCCGCTGATGCGGCTATAAGGTAATCGTTTCGCCCATGTTTATTCTTCTTGTAATCCTGCACATCATCGTTTGTCTGTTTCTGGTTGGCGTTGTTCTTATTCAGCAGGGCAAGTCGGCAGACCTCGCTGGTGCGTTCGGAGGCCAGGGCTCGCAGACGGCATTTGGACCGCGCGGCGCGGCGAACCTGCTGACGCGCCTGACGACTTGGTCGGCGATTGTGTTCATGCTGACGTCGATTGCGCTGACGGTTACCATGTCGCGGACAGGCACCAGCCGCTCCGTTCTCTCGAATGTGCCTACACAGTCGGCTCCTGCAAAGAAGTAGCGGACTTTTTATTCCCATGAAACGCAGGCTTTGGGCCTGCGTTTTTTAATTTAACAATCGTTCGAGGGCACTGTGATTCGCGAAACCATTCCCGTTGGATTGCTTGCATGCAACTGCTCGATTCTTGGCGACGAAGTATCGCACGAAGCGATCGTGGTGGATCCTGGTTACGAGATTCCCCGTATCTTGCAGTTGCTCGCGAAACACCATCTGACGGTCAAGACGATTTTCATCACGCATGCGCACATCGACCACATTGCGAGTGCGCTCCGGTTGAAGGAGATTACTGGCGCCCCGATTGTTTACAACCAGGAGGATCTCCCACTGGTTGCAATCATGAGCCAACAGGCGGCTTGGCTGGGAGTGCCGGTACCTGATGTCGCGCCTCCGGATCACTCGCCGGCGGATGGAGAGGCGATCCAGGCGGGGGCGGTTCGCGGGAATGTGATGTACACGCCCGGGCATACCGAGGGCAGCATTTGCTTGTATGTGCCGAAGGAGAGAGTGCTGCTTGCGGGGGATACGTTGTTTGCCGGCGGAGTGGGACGGACGGATCTGCCGGGCGGAGATACCGGCAAGCTGATGGCCAGCATCGAGGATCGGCTGATGATGCTCCCCAATGAGACGCTGGTCGTGCCTGGTCATGGGCCTGAAACGACCATCGGCGAGGAACGGCGAAGTAACCCGTTTCTGCACTGATCCTGAGGCCTGCGCTAGTCGATGGGGAGGCGCGTGAGGCCGGCAGTGAGCACTTCGGGCGGCGTTAGAAGGCTGACGACGACCTTACCGTCGCCCAAGCCGTAGAAGTCGCCGGGTTGGACGAGAACTCCGTGATCCAGTGCGGCAGCGACGAATTCCCTGCCCTCCACCGTGCGCGGGATACGGAGGACGGCTGTCCATCCGGCTTCCATTGCCAGGCGTTGCGCGGAGGTTCCGCGCAGGCGCTGATCGATGAGGGTCAGGTTGGTGCGAAGTCGCTCGCGGATCTGCTGCTGCAGGATGTGGCGCGCGGAGAGCCAGTGAGGGAGCGCGTATTGGATGGGAGCGTTCATCGAGAGGAAGGTGTCGGCGATGACCTCGATGCGCTGCATGGCCTGCTGTACGAGAGATGAAGGGCCGCGGGCGGCGATCCAGGAGGCCTTCATCTGGGGAAGGCCGCAGACCTTGCTGATGCCGCTGAGGACGAAGGTGAGGCAGCGGGATTCGCCGGTGGTGAAGCTGGGCTGCGAGGCGGCGATCGCGTAGTCGAGGAATACTTCGTCCACGATGAGCGCCAGGTTGTGTTCGGCGCAGATGGCCTCAAGGTGCGTGCGCTCGGATGAGGAGGCGAAGTTTCCGGTGGGGTTGTTGGGATGGACGAGGATGATGGCGCGCGTTGTGGGCGTGATGGATGACTGCAACGCGTGGAAGTCGATCGACCATCCGTGACCGGTTGAGAGATCGGCGTTTGGATCGTAGAGGAGCGGATACTCGCGGAGCGCCACGTCGTCGAGATGCGCGATGTACTCGAAGAGCGGATAGCTAGGGCGGGCGATGAGCACGTCGTCGCCGGGGTTGCAGAGCAAACGGAAGAGGAAGCTGTAGGCTTCGCTGGTGCTCGTGGTGAGACAGATGTGATCAGGAGAGACGTCTGCGCCTGCGTCGCGGTAGTACTGCGTGACTGCGCTGCGGGCAGAGAACATGCCCAGCGGATTGGGGTCATAGTGCAGCGCTTCGGGATTACCGAGAGGCGCGAGGATGGCTGCGTTGTCGCAGGCGAAGCCGCAGTGCGTTGGGTTGGAGAGCGTGAGGTCGAAGAGTTCCTGCCCCTTTCTTCGGCGCTCGCGGAGAGCGATGGTCAGCTCGTTCTCGGCCAGGTTCCAGTTGGTGCGTGCAGAAAAGTTCATTGGGAAGTTCGTCGGCCTGCTACAAAGTCTCTCATGTTCGGTTGATTGGAGACGTTGCACCGTAGAATGTTGAGTCATGAGCGAGAACACAACTCTCCCGGTTCGCGCGGTGCTGTTTGACTATGGCATGGTGCTCTCCGATCCTCCCGTGGCAGACGATTGGCGGCGTTTAGAGAGCGTTCTCAGCGTCGAGTCTGAGCTATTCCAGAGCTTGTACTGGAAGGATCGCGATGCGTATGACCGCGGCGCGCTGAACGCGCGGACGTATTGGGAGAAGCTGGCGGCCGAAGTGGAGAAGCCTCTCGATGAAAAGACGTTGCGCGCGTTGATCGATGCTGACACCGTAGTTTGGACGCGACCAAATACGGCGATGATGGATTGGGCTGCGCGCTTGAATCGAGCGGGAATCAAGACTGGAATTCTGTCCAATATTGGAGATGCGATGGAAGCTGGAGTGCTGCAGACTTTCCCTGCGCTTAGCGATTTTTCGCACCACACGTTTTCGCATCGATTGGGAATCGCCAAGCCTGACGCGGCGATTTACCGTCATGCGGTGGAAGGACTGGGGGTTGGGGCCGGGGAGATTTTGTTTGTGGACGACAAGGAGGAGAACATCCGGGCCGCGCGCGAGGCGGGGATGGTTGCGGTGCAGTATACCGGCCACGATGCGTTTGTGGGGGAGATGGAGCGGATGGGGCTGGGGGGGTTACTTCGGCTGTAAAGGGTGGGTGTGGAGGTCGATGGGGACGCTCTCTACGATCTCGATGCCAAAGCCCTGCAGTGCGGGGACGTGCTTGGGGTGGTTGGTGAGCAGGCGGATCTTGCGGATGCCGAGGTCAGAGATGATCTGGCCGCCGAGACCTACCTGGCGAAGGATGCGCTGGTCGGGAGTGGTGGTGCGCTCGGTGGTTCCGGCGCGGTCCATACGGTGGATGTTGAGGCGCGTGGGGTGCGTGGAGCGGTCGAGGACGTAGCCGCGCTGGGTGTGATGGAGGTAAATGAGGGCCCCGACGCCTGCGTTGGCGATCTCGCGGAGGCTGGCGTCTACCGTGGCGCGGCAGTCGCAGGCGGTGGAACCGAAGACGTTGCCGGCAAGGCAATGGGTGTGAACGCGGACGAGGACAGGCGTGTCCGAGCGCGCGGCCTGGGCCAGGTCGCCGAAGGTGAGGGCTACGTGGGACTCTTCGCCGGCGCCGAGGTCGCGCTCGATGGTCTGGATGTCGCTCTCGTAGGAGAGCATGCGGAACTCACCGTATTCGGTGGGCAAAACACCTTCGGCTACGCGGTGGATGTAGCGTTCGTTGGCCATGCGGTAGCGGATGAGATCGGCTACGGTGACCATCTTGAGACTGTGCTCGCTGCAGAAGATGCGGAGGTCCGGGACGCGGGCCATGGTGCCGTCTTCGTTCATGATCTCGCAGATGACGCCGGCGGGGATGAGGCCGGCCATGCGGGCGAGGTCGACGGAGGCTTCGGTCTGGCCGGCGCGGACGAGGACGCCTCCCTTGCGGGCGCGGAGCGGGAAGACATGGCCGGGACGGGCGAGGTCATGCGGGCTGGAGTTGGGGCTGATTGCCACCTGAATGGTGTGGGCGCGGTCGGCGGCGGAGATTCCGGTGGTAACGCCTTCGCGGGCTTCGATGGTCTCGGTGAAGGCGGTGCCGAAGCGCGAGGTGTTGTCCTGAGTCATGGGGCCGAGGCGCATGTAGTCGGCGCGCTCTTCGGTCAGGGTCAGGCAAATGAGGCCGCGGCCGAAGCGGGCCATGAAGTTGATGGCTTCAGGGGTGCAGAACTCGGCGGCGATGGTGAGGTCGCCTTCGTTTTCGCGATCTTCGTCATCGACGATGACGATCATGCGTCCGGCTTTGAGCTCGGAGATGGCGTCGGGAACGTCGACGAATCCAGCGGAACGGTCGGTCATAGGTCTCACCCCGGGGGGCCCTCCCCCCGTATATCCATCATTGCAAGGTCTTCAAACGGCGAGGGTTAGGGCCGGACTTGTGGAAGTCTACCCCTGCCCCGCCTGAACCGTGGTCGACGGCTGCTGCTGGAAGATTCCCTACTTCCATTGTAGTGATTGGAGGAGGTAACTGTGCCAAGGTTGCAAGAGATTTATCCCCTATGAAATCAGCGAGTTACGCTGAATACAGGCGACAGGGGGCTTGACAGGATTTAGAGGGTCGACTCTATCTCGAAGCCCCAGGCCTCGAGGAGCGCCTCGGGGATGTACTTGGAGTTCTTATTGCGACGCGCCCACTCGCGGAGACGGGTGGAGCGAACGTACTGGTCGGGGGTGAGCTTGTATTCCTTGACCACCTGCTCGAAGGAGGTGATGGTCGGGACGACGGGGCCAATGGGCTCCGGCTTGCCCCAGTTGGGATTGCCGCGGCGCTTTGCCATGGATTATGTTTCCTCGCTATTCAGGCGGCTTATTGCCGCAACACTTCATTTTACCACTGTTCGGGCGAGAGAAATCGTTCGATGGGCGTCCGAGATGGGGGCGCTGCGGGCTGCCGTGACGGTAGTGGAGCGTATCGCGGCCGGTGCGTGGGGTTGGCCGGATAAAAACAGGCGGAGGCAGGATTGAGGGACCCGCCACCGCCAATTCAGGAGGAATAGTGATTATTTAAACGAAACGTGCGCGCTTTGCCAAAGCCGCCAACCCGAGCAGGCCGGTTCCTACCAGAGCCAGGGGTGCTGGTTCTGGAGTGGGAGCCAGAGCAGAGGTTGAGGCGGAGAAAGTGGTGATGTCGGCGCTGGTTTGGCCGGGCGAGTATTGCGAGGTGATGGTGAAGGTAGCAGGGCCAGAGGTACCGTCTACCGAGCCTGTACCGGTAAAGAATCCATCGCCGGTGACGGTGAGGCAGGTGCTATCGACCCCACAACCTTCGGTCCCGTTGGTGATGTAGGCGGCCGAGTAGGACGTCAGGTTGAAGGCAATGGTTTCGTTCGTTCCGGAGACGCTCGCGAAATCTGCGAGCTCGCCGCCTGGAGCGGAGATGTTGGTGCCCTGCGAGTACGGAAGGGCGCCGGGCAGGAAGGTAACGGCGTCGCCATCGGCGAGGTAGGTGGCGAAGTCGCCGCCGATCGTGCCGGTGACCATGGAGCTGTTGGGTTCGAAGGTGATCGTGCTGCTTGTGAATGTATCGTTGCCATAAACGGAGAGGGATCCGCTTATGGTATCGGCGTGCGCGGCGAGAGCAGCGCAGCCAAAGGTAAGGGTGAGAACAGCTATAAGATGCTTCTTCACGCGAGGGCTCCTTCTGTCCAGTACATTTCCTGGGGGAAAGAATCCAGTGCAAGGGTCGTGCTCAGCGCTGGTTTCGGTTACGTGGCTGGGCGTACATGATCCAGTGACTTACTTGGCGGTCGTGCATCACAACGAGTTTTGGCGCAGCTCTAGCGGCTGGTTCGAAGAGTGATCTTCGCCGCCAGTCGTCGTGGCGTTCCATCGTTCGAGAACGCTACGGCGTGGTTACAGGTGCAATTGCATCGCCAAACAACTTGTTGCAAATAGGTGCGATAAGCGCTCAGGGCATGCTCAATGTGCAATATTTTGCTGAATGGAGGGAAGTTATCTTCACCGCTAATCGACCATGCTACGCAAACTGAGGATTTATCGCCTTACTATTACTCTTCGCAAAAGGCTTCCTGGCTCGTCAAACCATTTGCGAAGACGAGCGTGATGCTTTAGTGCTCGAGAGATTAAGAGGTGAGGGCTTCGCGCTTCGGTTGTCCGCGAAAGGCATTATGTCGCACTAGGGAGGTATTTTTTTGAAATTTTGGGAGAAGTAAGTAACTGATTTGTTGGGATATAGATTCGTCGGTAACCTGGCGGTAACTGAAAAGGGGCCTGTGGAGTATTCAAAGTGCTACTATTGACCGCAGCAACTAGACGGCACCTACCCGAGTGCTTGAGGCATCCAGTTTCCTCACGCTTCGCACGAATGGGTTTGTCTCTCACTGCCAGATCGCTGGCTGACTGTTCGCTCGTCAGCAATTGAATCATTCTCCTCCTGAAGAGGTAACACTCCCATGCGCATTGCTTCCGTAGGTACCGCCTTTCCGCCCCATCGCTACCCTCAATCTGTTATCACCGCAGCGCTCAAAGAGCGAGTACGAGCCAAACCGGCGATCTCGTCTGCTATGGATCGACTGCATTCCAACAGCGGGGTCGAATTCCGCTACCTCATGTATCCGCTGGAACGGCTGGGTGATATTGAGGGCTTCGGTGCAATGAACGATATGTGGATCAAAGGAGCGATGGAGCTGGGCCAACAGGCCATCCAGAATGCGCTTGATCGCGTTGGGCTCACGCCGAAGGACATCTCTGCCATCTTCTTCACGTCGGTTACAGGCATCGCTTGCCCGAGCATCGACGCGCGCCTTACCGGCGTGATGGGGTTTCCCGCAAGTGTAAAGCGCACTCCGATGTTTGGCCTGGGCTGCGTGGCTGGCGCGGCGGGAATCTCACGCGCGGCGGATTATGTGCGCGCCTATCCGAAGCAGTACGCGCTGCTGCTCTCGGTGGAACTGTGTTCGCTCACGTGGCAAGACAGTGATTACTCGATGGCCCATCTGGTCGCGAGCGGGCTGTTTGGAGATGGCGCTGCGGCGGTGGTTCTGGCTGGTGAAGAGACTGCTTTGGCCAAGGCTACCAGCGTGAGCAACCCGTGTCCGCGTGTGGTGGATACACGCTCCACGATCTATCCCAACACTGAGCATCTTATCGGTTGGAAGATCAACGAATCCGGTTTCAACATTGTTCTCTCGGGTGAAGTGCCGGAACTGGTTTCGAAGGAGATTCGGGGGACGGTGGAGAGCTTTCTGGGCGACAACGGGCTGAGCATTAACAACATCTGCAGCTTCATCATGCACAGCGGAGGACCGAAGGTGCTGAAGGCGATCGAGAGCAGCCTGTCGCTCCCGGAGCATGCGCTGGCTGCGTCGTGGAATAGTTTGCGACAGGTGGGAAATCTTTCATCCGCCTCGGTGCTGACGATGATGAAGGACTTTCTGGAGAATCGGCCAGGCGGACCGGGCTGCTACAGCATTATGGGAGCCATGGGACCAGCGTTCTGTTCCGAGCTTCTGCTGCTGCAGTGGTAGGCGGGTTTTGGCGGCCTGGTGCGCGTTCCGCAGCGAAGGATTTGGTTGGTGCTGCGCCGTTTAGCGTTCGTACTCGAAGACGCCGCAGAGGTTGGTGGCGTTGGTGAGGGCGTCGGGTGTGAGGACGGGCATGTGCGAGGTGGAGAAGAAGGCTAACTGGAGGCTGCGGCCGTTGGTGTAGGTGGCCAGCCACTGGACGTCCTCGCCGCCACAGAGGGTGTTCTTGTGCTGCATGCGCTGGTCGCCGGGAACGCTGAGGCGATAGAGGTTGCCGGAGCCCACGCCGGGGTCGGCACTGAAGGCGGCACTGAGTTCCGCAGGAGTGAGCGCGCGGATCTGGGCGATCCAGTAGGCGTGGAAGTTGATGGAGATCTTCTGGGAGTTGAGAGCGACGTCTCCGGTGATGGACTTGGCGGTGTTGCCGGCGGCGCGCCAATAGCCTGTTTCAGGCGCCTGGGCGATGGATGGGACGGCGAGGAAGAGGGTAGCAAGAGCCGATAGGGCGAGGAGACGCTTCATCCTTTGAGGATGACACCCGGTTAGAGGTTTGAGCAAACGGAGTCGGCGATGTAATTGAGAGATCCTTCTCGCGAATGGTGATGAAGAGCAAGCATTTAGGGATGGCGGGCGCGTTGCGGCTGAGGGATCGATATCATGATGCGGGTTAAGGGTGGTAGAGTTTTGCAGCATGGAGAGGTGCTCTCGTTTGAAGGCGTGTGCGTGGTTGATGACGGTGATGGTTTCGGCCACGATTACGGTGGTTGCTGCAGGGCAGACGTCCGGAGAGCCTGACCAGCAGGAATCGCCGACGGTGTTGCACTTGAATGTGAGCCGCGTCTTGCTGGATGTGGTGGTGACCGATGCGAAGGGGCAGCCGGTGGTGGGGCTGGGGCGCGGAGACTTCCGGGTGTTCGAGAATGGGAAGCCGCAGCAGATTGTGTCGTTCGACAGCAACGGGTTTTCAGGGGGGATGGATTATCTGCCGCCGGAGTTGCCACCGGAGCCACCGAACACGTTTATTGATCTGCCGCGCGAGCCGGAGAAGGGGCCGCTGTATGTGTTGCTGCTGGACCTGGTGAACATGGATAGCGCGGACCAGATGGATTCGGCGATGGACCACAGCACGCAGATGCTGGGACGCCAGCAGGCGGAGAGGTTTATGCAGAGCAAGCCGGCGGGGACGCGGTTTGCGATCTTTGTGCGGTCGGATGGGCTGCACCTGGTGCAGGGATTTACGTCGGATAAGGCGGTGTTGGAACGGGCGCTCGATCCCCATTTTCCGCAGAAGCATCTGCCGGCGGTGTTTCTGAATGGGGCGAACATGGGGCGCGGGGACAGGATTTCGGCACTGAATACGCTGCACGCGATTGCCGAGTACCTGGATGGGTTGCAGGGGCGCAAAAACCTAATCTGGTTTGCGGCGCAGTTCCCTGTTTCGCTGTTCTCCGATGACATGGATGACCCGAAGTTTGAGGACGAGACGAAGGCTACGCTGGATATGCTGGCGCGGGAACAGATTGCGTTGTATCCGGTGGATTCGCGCGGCGTGCCGTATGGAGACTCGCATACGCAACTGGCGACGAGCGTGCATAGCGACACGATCACATCGCCGACGGAGGCGGGCGGCGGAGCGAGTTCGGAGACGGGAGCGACGGGGCCGGTGGGAAATGGGCCGAGCACGACGAGCTCGTTTGTGCAGGGGAAGTCTACGGTGATGAGCGTGTATGACACGATGGATGGGCTTGCCGAGCAGACGGGGGGCAAGGCGTTTTACGGGGACAACAACGTTGCGGACGAGCTGGTGAAGGCCACCGATAGCGGCGAGATGTATTACACGCTAGCTTATGCTCCGACGGACCCGGAGAAGACGGGAAAGCTGCGGCACATTCGGGTGGAGCTGGTGAATCATCGGGGCGATACGATCTCGTATCGGCGGTCGTACTACGGGCTGAAGGCTCCGAAGGCGACGGCGTACGCGGGAGATGCGCAGGTTGCGGGGACGATTCCGGCGAGTGAGATGAGCGAGAAGGAGCCGGCGCCGGTGGGTGCGCCGAGGACGGAGGGAGATTCGCTTTCGGCGAACATGGAGCACGGCGCGCCGGAGATGCACGAGCTGGTGTTTGTGGTGCAGGCGCGCACTGTGGGGGCGCCGTTGGAAGGGACTTCGGAGCAGATGGCGGAGCTGGCGACGGAGCCGGCTTTTTTTATCTCGCGGAGGAAGAACAAGCCTGCGAAGACGATGAAGCCGGTTCCACTGCAGGAGGATGAACTGAACTTTGAAATTCCATCGCGGCAGTTCGACGGCGAGACGGAGCTGCACCTGGAGCTAGCGGCCGCGGCTTATAACGGGGATGGGCGCATGATGAATGCGTTTGTGCGCGTGGCGGAGAAGGAGTTGACGGTTGCGCCTGGAGCGGCGCAACCGCCGCGGTTCTTTCGCATCGAGCAGGACCTGGAGGTGCCGGAGGGTGCGGCTTCGCTACGGTTTGCCGTGCGGGATGTGAACAGTGATCGCGTGGGAGCGATGGAGATCAAGCTGCCGCTGGCGGCTGAACCGGCAGGAAAGTGAGACGTGCGGGCTCAGTTCCGTCCCCGATGGCGATGGGTCGCTGATCGGGCGGAGGTGGTGGCGACCCCTCCTGGGTAGGCGTGGCGAGGGTGCAATGGAAACAAATGGGAGGGGTTAGTGTACAAGGCGATCATAATGGCCTGGCTTCCCGGCGCATCGTAGACGTTGCACGCAGGCGTTGCATTGTGTAGAACGCTAGTACGACGGGATGGTGGAGAACGCGCGCTTCTCTGTCAATTTATGCCGGCGTGTACCGGCTCCGGAGTTTTGATATGAATCGGCCCCTTTTTGCTCTCGTGGTAGTTCTCTCTCTGCTTGGCTTTGCAGCAACGGCGAAGGCCGACACACTCGGTTTCACCTTTGTTTCTGCACCAAACGTTGACGGAACCTACGTGGACGCCTACGGAACGCTTACGGGTACCCTCACTTATTCCACCAACCCTGCTGATCTCAACGTATTCGTGGTGGGTGGTGGGATGATCACGGTGGTCAGTAATATTCCGGCTTCACCCAATCAGCCAAGCAATGGTTATCCGCTGACTCCGGATTTGAATGGGTCGTCGACTGTGAGTTACAGCAACGGCGGCTACGACTTCAACAACTCGCCGGCCGGGACGTTCGTCTCCAACATGGCGAGTGAGCCATGCAATGTATGTTTCCTGATGCCAGGCAATCCCGCCGATGGCGGTGACTTCACCTTCGTGATCGATGTGTTCGGGCTCAACGGCGCACTGGGTAACAGCGAGATCATCGCTGGTCAGGACGGCAACGGCCCGTATAACTACATGACGGACGGGACGCTGACGCTGACGGGACAGGCCGGAACCTATGACCTGACCCCTGAACCGCCCTCTTGGCTGTTGCTGGGAAGCGGGATCTTGCTGCTGGGGTTCCTGTTCTATCGGAAGTCCCTGGCTGATCCGACGTAGTTGCCGCGTTGAATGGTACCTCGTATCGGCTATTGGTTGGGGGGCGGAGGCGGGGTGTCGGTGAGGGGCTTGGGTGGGGCTTCGGGCTTGGGAGCGGTGAGGCCGGGGATGAGTGGCGCCTGGCCTACGGTGCCGGCGGCGGCGTCGGTGATGCTGATGTCATAGCGCTGGAGAGTGGTGGAGAGAAGCTGAAGCAGCGCGGCGCGGTCGATCGCGTAGGTAGCCGTATCCGCGATAAGGGTGTTCTCCGCAATGGCGAGGTTGCGCTCCTGCTGGAGGACGTTGGCGCTGGTGGAGGCGCCGAGCTTGTACTTCTTCTGCTCGGCGATGAAGCTCTGGTCAGCGTAATCGTGCTGAGCCTGTGCGGCGGCTACCTGAGCGCGGTCGTTGGTGAGAGCGTAGCGCTTGTTGATGATCTGGATGCGAACTTGAGTGTAGAGCTGCTGGAGACGCATCTGGGATTGGCGTAGTTCCATCTGCGAACGCGCGGCGTCGGCCTGGGCTACGCGGTTGCGAAGGGGGATGGTGATGTTGACGCCGACGCCTTTGTTGGGCGAGCTGCTGTTGAAGAGATTGCCGAAGGCAGTGCCGTAGGTGGTCTCGGGGAAGGAGCCGGCAGTGTAGGGCTCGCCGGTTGCGAAGTTCAGTGCGCCGGGGTTTTGCGCGCCGCCGAGGCCGGTAGCTCCGTAGAAGGCGTACGCGTCGACTACTGGAAGAAGGTTGTTACGTTCCGCCTTGATGGTGATCTGGTTGTTCTTCATGTTGAGAACAGCCTGCTCGATCTGTGGGTTGTTGGCGTAGGCTTCGCGCACGAGGTCTTCGATGGGCTCATCTTCTTCGGGAAGGCGATCGAGTGCGACGCGGTCTGTCGGGACGACGGGCGCGGCGGAGAGTTCGGGGTCGTTAAGATTGCGGGCGATGGCCTGCTTCATCACGAGCTGCTGATATTCGAGGTTGGTCTGCGAGGCGATGAGAGCCTGCTTGTCGGCGGCGACAGAGGCGTCGGAGTTGACGACGTCCAAGGGGGCCAGCGAGCCGATCTCGAGCTGCTTGCGGTTGTCTTCGGTGAGCTGCGTCGATTGGGCGAGAGCACGTTCTTTCGCTTGCTCGTCTTCGTAGGCGCTAACCAGGCCCCAGTAGATATTCTCCACCTGATTGATGGTGTAGAGGAGCTGCTGACGGAAGGCGGAGTCGGTGATGCGGCGATCGTTCTTGGCCTGCAGGATGAAGCGGTCCTGGATGCCGGGGCCAAAGCCCTGGAGAAGATGCTGGGTGAACTGAGCGGTGAAGCCGGTGGTGATGGTCGGGCTGTAATCGACGAAGGGGTTGTTGGTGGTGACGCGGGAGTTGTTGAAGCCTACCGTCACGAGACTGCCGGTGCCGAAGCCCTCGGTGTAGTTGAAGTTGTAGGTAGCGGTGTTGGTGAAGAGCGAGCTAAGTCCGCCGCTGAAGAGCAGGTTGGACTGCTGCTGCGTTTGAGTCTGGTATTCGAGCTGACCGGTGAGGACCGGGTCCATGTTGTAGGGAACGGGGCCGCTGCCGTTGGTGCTGAGCACGAGGCCGGAGGCGCCGGTGCCAGTGCCACCC
>JBAULP010000076.1:0-18326 GCA_049578265.1 Acidobacteriaceae bacterium | reverse complement strand
TGAAGCCGCCGGCTGCTGCGGCGCGGGTGGCAGTGGCAAAGCCTTCCCAGTCGGTGCGACCGGGCTCGTTGATGTGGGTGTGCGCGTCAACAAGGCCGGGGAGGAGTGCGAGGGCGCCGAGGTCTTCTACGGGGATGTTGGCGGAGAGTTCGGAGAGGGGCTTGATGGCGGCGATGTGCTCGGCGTCGATGAGGACGGCGTCGTCCACTTCGCCGTGGGGCGTAATGACGCGACGGGAGCGGAGAGCGTGTACCATGATGCTGATTAGAGCAAAAAACAGACAGCAGTGCGTAGACAGTAGTGAGTAGAGCGTAGAGGGGCGAGGCCTCTTCTGCTTGAGATGCGGGTATCTCGCCGGAGGAGCGATGCAGGGGAATCCTGAGTTTATGCGGCAGGCGATTGCGCTGGCGACGGAGAATGTTGCTAGCGGACGGGGTGGTCCGTTTGGCGCCGTTGTGGTGAAGGATGGGAAGGTGGTTGCTACCGGCGTGAATCGGGTGACGGCTACGAATGATCCTACGGCGCATGCGGAGGTGACTGCTATTCGTGGTGCCTGCGCGGAGTTGAGGACGTTCGCCCTTGAAGGGTGCGATGTGTATACGAGTTGCGAACCTTGCCCGATGTGTTTGGCGGCGATCTACTGGGCGCGGTGCCGGGCGATTTATTACGGGAACACGGCGGCGGATGCGGCGAAGGTTGGATTTGACGATTCGTTTTTGTATGACGAGATGAAGAAGCCGCTGACGGAGCGCAGCCTGCCGATAGAGCAGATGATGCGGGATGAGGCGTGGGCGAGTTTTGCGGCGTGGCGCGATGCGCCAAAGAAGGTGTTGTACTGATGAACGACGAGCTGAGGAGAGATACGTTGCGGATTGGGCTGTTGGGCTTCGGGACCGTGGGAAGTTCGTTTGCAGAGGTGCTGGCTGCGCATGTGGATGAGCGGGTGCGGATTACGCATGTGTTCAACCGCGCGGTGGAGCGCAAGCGGACGCATGCGCGCGCAAAGTTTGTGGGACACGAGGCGGTGTGGACCGATCGCGTGGAGGATGTACTTGGGGCCGCGGATGTGGATGTGGTGGTCGAGTTGATGGGAGGGCTTGATCCGGCGGAGAGCTGGATTCGCGCGGCGCTGAACGCGGGCAAGCATGTGGTGACGGCGAACAAGCAGTTGATTGCGTATCGCGGGGCGGAGTTGTTTGCGCTGGCTGCGGAGAAGGGCGTGCAGCTGCTTTACGGTGCGGCGGTGGCGGGTGGTGTGCCGGTGATTCCGGGGATCGCGCAAGGACTGTGTGGAGATCGGATTACGAAGATCAGCGGGATTGTGAATGGGACGTGCAATTTTATTTTGAGCTCGATGGAGAGCGGCGCGGATTATGGCGAGGTGTTGAAGAAGGCGCAGCTGGCGGGATATGCGGAGGCGAATCCGTCGGCGGATGTGGATGGATTGGATGCGCGGGCGAAGCTGTGCGTGCTGGCGCGGCTGGCGCTGCATGCGGAGATCGATCCGGAGCATGTGCCGGCGGAGACGATTGCTACGATCTCGGCGATTGATTTTGCGTATGCGAAGGAGCTGGGGTGCACGGTGCGGCAGGTGTCGCGCGCAGAGTTAGTGGATGGTGTGGTGAGCGCGAGTGTGGGGCCGATGCTGGTGCCGAAGACGTCGCCGATTGCGTGGTCTCGCGGCACGCAGAATATGGTGGTGACGAGCGGTCGGTTTGGCGGAGATGTGGTGTTCAGCGGACATGGCGCGGGTGGGCATCCGACGGCGGTTGCGGTGATGAGCGATGTGCGCGCGATTGCCGAGGGCAGCGTGCAGGTGCGGTTGCCGGCGAAGAAGATGAAGGTGGTGGGGGATGTTGTGGCGCCGCACTATCTGCGCTTTGTGGTGGCCGATGAGCCGGGGATTGTCGCAAGGATTGCGAGCGCGCTGGCAAAGGTCGGGGCGAATATTGACTCGATATTGCAGCATCGTGGACACTCGGCGGATCGGCTGCCGTTTGTGGTGACGACGGAGCCTTGTTTGAGCTCGACGCTGAAGCAGGCGGTGGCGGAGATGTCAAAGATGAGCTTTATGGTGGAGGCGCCGGTTTGTCTGCAGATGCTGGTGGTGGATGATCGGGATACGGATTAGTCAGGCTGCGCTTTGGCTAGTGTGACGAAGAGTTCGGAGCGGAGCTTCCAGCCGGAGGGCGTGCGACGCCACATGGCCGAGTAGGTGCCGGTGTAGGCGGTGGCACCGGTGGCGGTGAGGGCGATCCAGTGGCCTTGCTCGGCGGCGATGGGGTCGGCGGTGGAGATGGTGACGGTGTCGGGGATGCGCTCGTAGCGGAGAGAGTGGGTGGGGTTGGCGAAGTCCTGCTTGAAGAGAGCGAGGTAGGCGTCGCGCGACGGGACGAAGGTGCCGTCGCCAATGATGACGACGAAGTCTTTGTCGAGGGATTCGGCAACCATGTGTGGGTTGCGCTCGGCGATGCCGCGGTTGGAGCGGGCGCGTGCGGCGCGGATGAGGGTTTCTGCGGGCTTGGGGGTGGCGGATTGCGCGGGGGTTGGCGTGGGCATGAGGAGTGCGAGCAGAAGAAGAAGGGATCGCATCCCCTGTTGTAGCAGGTATGCGATCCCTGGTGATGGGTGAGGTGCTAGTACTTGGGGAGGGACTTGTCGATGCGGTCGGCCCAGGCTAGGATTCCGCCGGCTAGATTGCTTACGTTGGTGTAGCCCTGTTCTTTCAGGTACAGAGCAGCGCGTTGGGAGCGGGCGCCGGATTTGCAGTGGACTACGATCTCGGTGGTCTTGGGGAAGGTGAGGCGGTGGAGTTGGTTGGGGAGATCGCCTACGGGGATCAGCGGTGCGCCGATGTCGACGATCTGGTACTCGTGGGGCTCGCGGACGTCGAGGATGAAGGGCGCGGTGTTGGCGTCGATGCGGGCCTTGAGCTGCTCGACGGACATCTGGGGGATGCCGTCGACGATGGGGAGATCGGCGGTCTTGCCGTGGGAGCTGACTTCGAGCGGGCCCAGGTCGGTGGGCTTGGGGATGCCGCAGAACTGGTCGTAGTCGATGAGCTCTTTGATCTCGTGGGTGCCGCACATGGGGCATTCGGGGTTCTTGCGGAGCTTCATGGTGCGGAAGCTCATGGCGAGGGAGTCGACGAGCAGGAGGCGGCCGATGAGGGGTTCGCCGATGCCGAGAATGAGCTTGATGACTTCGGTGGCCTGGATGACGCCTACGAGGCCGGGGAGTATGCCGAGGACGCCGCCTTCGGCGCAGGAGGGAACGAGGCCGGGGGGTGGGGGTTCGGGGTAGAGGCAGCGGTAGCAGGGACCGGCTTCGGTGGCGAAGACGGAGGCTTGGCCTTCGAAGCGGAAGATGCTGCCGTAGGCGTTGGGCTTGCCGGTGAGCACGCAGGCGTCGTTGACGAGGTAGCGGGTCTGGAAGTTGTCGGTGCCGTCGGCGATGACGTCGTAGTCCTTGAAGATCTCAAGCGCGTTGGCGCTGGTGAGCATGACGTTGTGCTTGATGATGTTGGTGTTCTTGTTGAGGCCCTTGAGGGTGGCCTCGGCGGAGTCTACTTTGAGTTTGCCGACGGTGGCCTGGGAGTGGATGACCTGGCGCTGGAGGTTGGATTCGTCGACGATGTCGAAGTCTACGAGGCCGAGGGTGCCGACGCCGGCGGCGGTGAGATAGAGGGCGAGCGGCGCGCCGAGGCCGCCGGTGCCGACGCAGAGGACGCGTGCGGCTTTTAATTTTTGTTGGCCCTCCATGCCGACCTCGGGAAGGATGAGGTGGCGGGAGTAGCGGGCGATCTCTTCGTTGGTGAGCTTGGGGAGGGTGGGCTGATCGATTGCGGCTGGCATAAGTTTCCTGAGAATTGGAGATGCGCGGGAGGGCGGAAAGATTCTACCGACCACACGGGTGCATGTCTCCAGTTTACCTGTGGAGGCCAAAGGTACGGTCGGGATGATAGTTTCGTAGCGGAGTTTTGGTGTTCAGGAGGAGACGCGTGAAGATTCTTGCTTTAGCGCTTTTGATTGCTTCGTTTGGATTTTCTGCGTCGGGGCAGACCGCGGCCACGCGTCCGCCAATGGGATGGAATAGCTGGAACCACTTTGCGAATCATGTAACGGATGCCGACGTGCGAACCGCTGCGGATGAGATGGTGAGCACCGGCATGCGCGACGCGGGATATGTGTATGTGAACCTGGACGATACGTGGCAGGGCCAGCGCGATGCGAATGGTGTGCTGCATCCGAACAGCAGGTTCCCGGACATGAAGTCGCTGGTGGCCTATGTGCACTCGAAGGGATTGAAATTTGGAATTTATTCTTCGCCGGGTGCGAAGACCTGCGGTGGATATGCGGGCAGCCTGGGGCATGAGGCGCAGGACGCGAAGATGTATGCGGCGTGGGGCGTGGACTTTCTGAAGTACGATCTGTGCTCGTTCCAGGACAACATGCGCGCGGAGGCGAAGGCGCACCCGGATGATCCGATGGCCGAGTACAAGCTGATGATTGCGGCTTACCAGAAGATGGGCGAGGCGCTGAAGGCGACAGGGCGACCGATTGTGTACAGCCTGTGCCAGTACGGGATGGATGAGCCTTGGAAGTTTGGGCCGGGCGTGGGCGCGACGATGTGGAGAACGACCGATGACATCAACGATACGTTTGGACGGATGATGAACATTGCGTATGCGCAGGTGGGGCTGGGCAAATACACAGCGCCGGGGCGATGGAATGATCCGGACATGCTGGAGGTGGGCAACGGCGGTATGTCGACGAGTGAGTACCAGACGCACATGAGCCTGTGGGCGGTGCTGGGTGCGCCGCTGCTGGCGGGAAATGATTTGAGCAAGATGTCGGCGGCGGACAAGGCGATATTGATGAACCGCGAGGTGATTGCGATTGATCAGGATGCGCTGGGTAAGGGCGGAGACCGGGTGCGGCAGATTGGCGACATCAGCGTGTGGGAGCGGCCGCTGGCGGGCGGGCGAACGGCGGTGGCGATCGTGAATGGGTCCAGGGGTGGGCGCGATGTGCCGATTGACCTGGCGACGATTGGGTTTGCGAAGGGCGCGCGCGTGCATGACGTGTGGGCGGGCAAGGACCTGGGGCGGTTGCACGGGGTCGTGAACCGGCACTTCCCGGGAGACTCGGTGTGGCTGATGATTTTCTCGGAGTAGAGGCGCGCGCAGCCGCTGGGAGTTAGCGGTTACAGCAGAGGGAGGCGGCGCCGCCGGCGATGCTGGGTATGATGGTGAGTTCCGCAGAGGAGTCGACCGGCGTGTTTTCTTTGTCGGGAAGGTAGCGAACGTCATCGTCGTTGAGGTAGAGGTTGACGAAGGAGCGGAGCTTGCCGTCGGTGGTGAAGAGGTGTTGCTGCATGGCGGGGTGCGCGGCGACGAGCGCGGCCAAGGCTTCGGCGACCGTGGTGGCTTCGACGGAGACGGTCTCCTTCTTGTCGGTGAAGGCGCGGAGTGGGGTGGGGATGTGGATGTCCATGGGCCTCTCGGGAGCGGATGCGGCTGTTCGGCAGAGGGATTCTGCTGCTGGTTGCTGTTTGATGCGCGATGGGCGTTAGTGGACGCCGAGGATAGGGCAGGGTGTGTGCAGGGAGATGCGATGTACCGTGCTGGTCATCTCGGCGAAGCCGTGGTGCTGGCTTAGGCCGAGGACGAGGAGGTCGGCGCAACAGGAGGTGATCTCGGCCAGGATGCCTTCGACTTCGCGGCCGTCGACGAGGGTTGCTTCGGCTTCCACGCCGGCGTTGGCCGCGTGCTGGAGAGCTAGTTTGAGGGATTGCTGGAGTCGTTCGCGGCGTTCGTTCTGGAGTAGGTCGGGGAGGTTGTAGTCGGCGGCCAGGGCGATATTTACGTAGAAGGGCTGGGGTTCGACGATGGTGACGATGCGGAGGTTGGAGCCGAGCGAGGCAGCTAGCGAGATGGCGGTGGCGAGAGCGTGCTGGGCGGACTTGGAGTCGTCGTAGGCTACTGCGATTTTCTTGAACATGGGGGCTTACTCCCTTCTGAGGTTCAAACGAACTCGATGACTTGCTGGGAGAAGGTTTTGTCTTCCTCGGTGGTGCCGGTGAGGAGGAAGCTGTTGGTAGTTTGCGCGATTCCTGCTTCGACCGCAGTGATGACGTACACACAGCCGAGCCAGTGGGCCTCGGCGAAGTCGGTGGGGGACCATTGGGCAGGGTGATCGGGATGGGAGTGGTAGAAGCCGACGATGTCGAGGTTTTGTTTGCGGGCTTCGCGCTGGGCGGCGATGAGTTCCTGGGGAGCGATGTTGTAGCGGTTGTGGGCGCTGTCGGTGCGGGTGTTGCCGGCATGGAGAAGTTGGTGGACGGTTAGGTTCGCTTCGTCTGACTTGCCGAGGAGGATGCCGCAACACTCTTGTGGGTAGGTGTGTTCCCCGTGGGCGCGGAGATCGTCGTAGAGGGGCTGGGGGATGATGAAGGGCATGGTGGCTTCCAATTTCTAGCTTCTAGCTTAGGGGCTTGGTTCTTGGTTCTCGGTTCTCGGTTCTCGGTTTTTGGATTGGTGGTGAGTGGATTTATTCGCCTTCGATGGTTTCGGTCCAGAAGCGTTCGCTTAGGTATTTGTCGGCGCAGTCGCAGAGGATGGTGACGATGACGGCCTCGCGGTGGGCGCGGGCTTCGGCTTCGGCGATGTCGAGAGAGGCGGCTACGGCTCCGGCAGCGGAGACTCCTACTAGCAGGCCCTGCATCTTGCCGAGGCGTTTGGCCATGATGTACGCGCGCTCGGTGGGCATGTAGATGTTGCGGTTGGCGAGGGTGGGGTCGTAGATGGGCGGGACGATGGCGGTGGCCATGTGCTTGAGGCCTTCGAAGCCGTTGAAGGGCGAGTCGGGCTGCATGGAAATGCACTGGATGCCGGGGTTGAGTTCGTGCAGGCGGCGGGTGGTGCCCATGAAGGTGCCGGAGGTGCCGAGGCCGGCGACGAAGTGGGTGACGCGGCCTTCGGTTTGCTGCCAGATCTCGTTGGCGGTGCCGTGGTAGTGGGCTAGCCAGTTGTTGGGGTTGCCGTATTGGTCGGCGTAGAAGTAGGTTTCGGGCTGGTCGGCGGCTAGCTGGCGGGCTTTCCGGATGGCGCCGTCGGAGCCGTCGGCGGGGTCGGTCCAGATGATTTGAGCGCCGTAGGCGGCGAGGATGTTTTTGCGCTCGGGGCTGACGTTGGAGGGCATGCAGAGGGTGACGGGGAAGTCCATGGCCGAGCCGAGCATGGCGTAGGCGATGCCTGTGTTGCCGCTGGTGGCGTCGAGGAGAGATTTGGAGTGGCTGCCGGGGGCGAGTTGGCCTTCGCGGATGGCGGCCTGCACGATGTTGGAGGCGGCGCGGTCTTTGATGCTGCCGCCGGGGTTAACCCACTCGACTTTGCCGAGGAGTTGGATGCCGGAAAGATGCTCCGTCAGACGGTCGAGACGCAGGAGGGGGGTTTTGCCGATGCGGTCGAGGAGACTGATGCCGAGCGCGGGTTGGGAGGAGGTGGCCATGCGGTGTGCGGGTGCCGAATTGGTTTTGAGTGTAACGCTGGTGTGCGAGGGTTCGTTGAATCGGCGTGCGGGGATGTGCGACAGTTAGAAGAGGTTCAGCCGCGTGCCGCTGAGATGCGGCTTGCGATGATTTTGCGTGCGGGACCAAGAGCTAAGAAAGTTGTGATACTGACGATGGCAAAGACCGCTGCAATCCCCACATTTGATGAGGTTCTGGCCACGCTGGGTGGCGAGAGGTTTGATGTTGCCCCGGCGGCTGGCGGTGCAAATAGCGCAGCGCGAGCGTTTCGGGTAAGCAAGAACGGATGCGCGGCGGAGATTGCGCCGAGCGGGCAGAAGGGCGCTCCGGTGCGGTTATTGGCCAAAGCAGGATGGGTGCTGGGCGGGGAGATCTCGCGGCTGGTGGATCGCGGGTATCAGAAATTCTTCAAGACCAGCAAGCTGGAGGTTCCGGCGACGGCGGATGCGCTGCGCGCGCTGCATCTTTTTAGTGAGCAACTGAAAGAGGCTGCGGGCGAGACGGTGCTTTATAACGAGGCGCTGGGGACGACCAGCGATTTGTATAACTACGATCGGCGTAAGGGGCTGTAGGGGCTGGGTTAAGTGGGTTAGCGCTTGTGGGACTGGGCGCGCTGCCATTCGCGGTAGGCTTCGCTCTTACTGATGCCGCGCTGCTTGGCTACTTGCTTGAGAGCCTCTTTTTCGGAGAGGTTCTGGGTGGAGATGAGGGCTTGGACTTCGGCGGCGAGGCTGGTGGGATGGGATTCGTCCGAGGTGGCGGGCGTGCCGTCGATGAGGAGGACCATCTCGCCGCGGATGGAGGGGCGGGAGCTTAGGGTCGCGAGGACTTCGTCGGCGGGGCCGCGGAGGAACTCCTCGTGGAGCTTGGTGAGCTCGCGGGCGAGGGTGATGCGTTGGTGCGGGCCCAGGATGGCGATGATGTCGGCTAGGGCATCGAGGATGCGATGTGGGGTTTCGTAGAAGATGTGCGAGGCGGATTCGGTGGTTTTACTTTGTGCGATGGCTGCGCGCAAAGTTTCTAGAGATGATCGGCGCTGGCCTTCTTTGGAGGGGAGGAAGCCGTGGAAGGTAAAGCGCTCGGAGGGGAGGCCGCTGGCGATGAGCGCGCTGAGCGCGGCGTTGGCGCCGGGGATGGGGTAGACGGTGACGCCGGCAGCGATGGCTTCGGCGGCGAGGATGGCTCCGGGGTCGGCGATGCCGGGCATGCCTGCGTCGGAGACTACGGCGATGCGGCCACCGCCTTTGAGTGCATCGATGAGTTCATTTGCGCGGGAGGCCTCGTTGTGAGTGTGGTAGCTGACGGTTGGCGTGCGGATGCCGAAGTGGCCTAGGAGCTTGGCGGTCTGGCGAGTGTCTTCGCAGGCGATGCGGTCTACGGAGCGAAGGATGCGGAGGGCGCGGAGGGTGATGTCTTCGAGGTTGCCGATGGGTGTGGCGACAAGATAGAGGCCGGGGGCGAGGGGCTTGTCGTGGGTGGAGATTCCCTCAGGGCCTGACGCCGCTTCTTCTGGAGGATTCTCAACGGACGGGCTGAAGCCCGCCTCCTTCAAAGCCACCGCGGGGTGATCGGCGTCGTCAATCACGATTGTTCTCGCGGAGGCGGGCAGTGGTTGGGCGCATGAGTTTGATTTGTTGCACGGCGCGGGAGAGGCTTTGCGGGGTGAGGATGCCGATCATGGCGCCGTCTTCTACGACGGGGATGAACTCGCTGGCGCCGAGGAGGGCGGCGCGGCGGAGGGCTTCGACGAGCTTGTCGGCGGGGCTGGCTAGTTGCAGGCTGCGGGTCATGATGCCCTGAAGATAGCTATCGCCTTCGGAGACCAGGCGCTCGGCGATGGTTTGACGGGCGATGGAGCCGACGAGGCGGTCGCCGCGGACGACGGGGAAGACGTCCTGCGAGCTGTGGATGGAGCGATCGAGCGCGCCCTGGAGGGTGTCGGAGCTGGAGAGGAGGGTGTACTCGGTGAGCATGACCTCGCGGACGAGGATGGTTTCAGCGTCGGTGGTGGAGACGGTGTGGGCGCTGGAGAGCTGCGCGCCGAGCATCATGAAGCCGCCGAGGATGACCAGCCAGAGATTGGTGAGGATAAATCCGGCGACGATCATGGCCAGAGCGAGGCCGGTTCCGAGACCGAAGGAGGGGAAGGGAAGAAAGCTGCCAACGCCGGACTTGGCGGGTTTGGCTGGCTTTCCGTCGGCCGCGGGCTCGGACTTGGGAAGGTTTGCAGGAACGACGGGCATGGGAAGAAGGCTGACCATGCCTAGGATGATCTGCATCCAGACGAGGCTGCGGAGGATGTGGGAGGTGGAGATCCAGGGCTGGGCTAATAGTGACACGTGCGGCTCGAAGCCGTAGCTGGCGCCGAGAATGAGGAGGCCCACGGCGAAGTTGGCGATGGGCCCGGTGAGCATGAGGAGGCGGGTGTTGGATTCCTGCTTGCTCGCATCCTGCGTGGAGGTGGAGAAGGCCATGAGGCCGCCGATGGGAAGAAGAAAGAGCGCGCGCAGGCGTAGGCCGACGTAGGTTGCGGCGATCGATCGAGCGACTTCGCGGACCAGTACAGCGGAACACATGGCCAGCCACAACGCGACGCCGCGCGTGGCGCCACCGTTTTCGACCATCGAGAAGCCAACCGAGATGATGAGCAGAAGAACGAAGGAGAGGTGCACGCGCAGGTCAACATTCATGAACCTGCCAATGGCGATGGACGAACGCAACATGCATCTATTGTAGGCGGAGCGGCAGAACGTAGAGGATAGAGTGTAGAGCGTGGAGGAGAGAAACGAGCATGCGGGTGATTGCGGGAGAGTATCGATCGAGATTGCTGGAGGCGCCGCGAGGGATGACGACGCGGCCTACGAGCGATCGGATGCGCGAGACATTGTTCAACGTGCTGGAGGCGGGGGTGCTGGGGCCGAGCGTGGAGGGTTCTCGGTTTATGGATTTGTACGCGGGGTCAGGCGCGGTGGGGATTGAGGCGATCAGCCGAGGGGCCGAGTTTGTTTGGTTTGCCGAGAGCGCACGGCCGGCGGTCGCGGCGATTCGCGCGAATCTTGCGGCTCTGAAGATTGCGGGTGGATATGCGCTGGAGGATCGCAGCGTGGAGAATCTGCTGCAGACGCTGGCTGCCAAGGAACGCAAGGCTGAGATTGTGTTTCTTGATCCACCGTATGGTGCGGCGGAGGAGTATGAATCGACGTTGAAGTTTCTGGCGCGGCATCATGCGGCGTTGCTGGCCGATGGTGCGGTGGTGGTGGCGGAACATGCGCGCAAGGAGCCGCTGGCGGAGCGGTACTCAGTGCTGGAGAGAACGCGGCTGCTGCAGCAGGGGGATGCCGCGCTGAGTTTTTATAGCGTGGGTAAAGGCGCGGATGTTGCGGATTAGTTGGGATGCGTGGCGAGGAATTGCTTGTACTCGTCGGAGAGCCCTTGCATAAAGGCGTTGACGAGTATGAGCTGCCCTTGCAGGACACCGATCTTCTGGATGATCGCCTCGGCTTCTTCATGGGCGGGCGGTGGGGAGTTGTCCGGCTCGTTGAAAAACGGACCAACGGCGATGGCATAATCGCGCGTTGCCTGCACTTCGCTGTCGGTGAAAAGGTCCTGCGCGGCGTAGATGCCGGCGTAATCCTGGGCGAGGTGATAGGGCATGTACGAGAGTGCTCCGGTGGACTGCGCGGTCTTCCACGCCACGGCGTCGAAGGTGACGATGCGGAACTCGACCGCCATGTCCTTGTCCTTGGGATATTTTCCATTGGCGGCGATGTAGTTGAGAACGTCAACGTCATGCTTGAGTACGGCTTGGCGCCTATGCAGGTCGGCGATGACGCCGGGCATGTCGTCGGCGTTTCCTGTGATCTCTGCGTGCAGGCTGGCTTCGGCGTCGCGGACGAGATGGCGATCATGATCCCACTGGACGAGGCCTTCGAGGGAGAGAGCGATAAGTAGGCCGATGGTGATGGTAATGAGATGAAGGAGAAAGTCACGCCAACCGTGCATGGATTCGTTGGGAGCATGGACGTCCAGCAAAAGGTCACCTCGTAGAGCAGCGATGTGCTTAGCGTAGCAAAAGAGATGGGGGCTTGAGCTATGGGGTGAAGCCGCCGCCCTGGTGCGCGCCAGTGAGGAGATCGATGGTGAAGGGAAGCTCGCGGTCGGATTGCATGTGCCAGCCGGTGCCGTGAAGGTGGTGGTCGTCGGCGTGGGTTAGGGTGACGCCCTCCCAGCTTAGGCGGGCGCTCTGCCAGCGAAGGCCGTTGGCGTCGATGGCGATGACGTTGTGAAAGCCGGCGAGGAGGATGAGGCCGGAGGCGGGTGCAATGAGGACTTGCGTGACGGGGCGCAGAGGAAGGTGAAGGCAGCGATCGGGAGACTGCGTGTCGACCAGGTAGGCGTAGCCGCCGGCGAGGGCGAGGAGGTCGTCGGGACGCGGGCAGGGGAAGACGCCGGTGGGGAGCGAGGGGTCGCGAAAACCGAGGGCGCAGGTGGCGAGGAAGTTGGGTGCGGCTGCGGGTTTGATATCGAGAACTAGAGCGCCGCGGTTCATCGCGTCTTCTTCGCCGGGGATGAACTGTGGGTAGACGAACTGGTGCGCGGGAGCGATGAGTGGAGGCGTGGTGAGGATGCGCGCGGTCCAGGTTGGTGCGAAGGCGGATGGGGTGGGGGTGCTCATTGGCGGCTAGGTCAGGTGCTCCCAGCCGCGGGGCTGGAGCTCGTAGGTTTCGCTGTCACTGCGGATGGTCATCTGCGGCCTGGAGCGCTGCGGCTTGAGGATGCGGCCGATGCGCGTGATGGGGATGCCGGCGATGGAGCGAGGGATTTTTGTAGAAGAGGATGCGGTGAAGAGGAGCTCGTAGTCTTCGCCACCGTGGAGGACGGCGGCGAACTGGGCGCGGTCGTCGAGGGCTGCGGCCAGGGGATGAACGGGTAGCTGGTCTAGGTCCAGCTCGGCGGCGACGTGGGAGGCGGTGCACAGGTGGGCGAGGTCGGTGGAGAGGCCGTCGCTGATGTCGATGGCGGAGGTGGCGAGGCGGCGACGGAGGAGGGCTTTTCCTACGGCGAGGCGCGGCTCGGGGAAGAGATGAGGATGGTTTTGGGTGGGAGGGGCGTTGCGAAATTTGCGGGGAGTGGCGGCGAGGGCGGTGAGCTCGGCGGCGGCGCCACCGAGAGCGCCGGTGCAGTAGAGAAGGTCTCCGGGGCGGGCGGTGGAGCGGCGGAGGGCGCGGCCGGAGGGCGCGGAGCCGAGGAGGACGATGTCGGCGAGGATGTGCTCAGAGGGGGACTGGGCGGTGTCGCCGCCGGCTAGAGGGACTTGCTGAGATCTGGAGAGGGCCAGGAATCCGTCGAGAAAGCCGTCCAGGAAGTGGGCATTGCGCGCGGCGGATTTTGGAAGCGCGAGGGAGAGGAAAGCTGCGAGCGGAGTGGCGCCCATGGCGGCGAGATCGCTGAGGCCGCGGGCGAGGGTGCGATGACCGATGGAGGGGGGGGAGTGCCAATCGCGGCGGAAGTGACGGCCTTCCAGGGAGAAGTCGGTAGTAACGAGGAGCTCGTGACCGGAGGGTGGCTTGAGGATGGCGCAGTCGTCGCCGATGCCGAGGCGGACGCTTTTGGAAGAGGCGGCGAGCGTACGGATGCGTTCGATAACCGCTAGTTCGGTGAGAGCATTTTTCGGGCGACGAGCTGGGGGCGGGTAAGGCACAGATTTCAGAGTAAATGTTGAGGCTGGCTCGAAGGAGCCGAAATGAGATAGCTCAGACCAGGTTGCTCAGGCGGAGTGAGTCCGTTAAAATGAATTCAGGTTCATTGAGCATTGCGCGGAGCCCTTCGGGTTCCCCTTGCTGATGCAACCGCAAGAGCCGCGGTCGAGCGGTTGAAGCCTTGCGTTGAAGACGGGTGTATCGTTTCAGCGGACAAGGAAACCGCGCAAGCTTGGCGCGAATCCGGTTGAGCAGGAGATGTAGTGCGGAAGCGCTTTATTGTTTATGTGACGCAGAGTGAGGATGGCGCGGTGGAACGCGTGGGCATCCCTATGCGCTACGTTTACATCTTTGTGGCGGCTGCCGTGGTGGGAATGTTTTCGATCGCTGGCATGGCGGGGTCGTACTCGCGCATGCTCGTGAAGGCGGAGTCGATCAATCGCATGCGCGATGAATTGGCGACGACGCGGAAGGATTATGCGGGGCTGGAACAGAAGGCTCATGAGAAGGATGTGCAGGCGGCTAGCCTGGGATCTCTGGCCGTGGAAGTCTCTGCAATCTACGGATTGACGGCGGGAAAGCTTACGCACCTTCATGGGTATCATCCTTCGAGGTCGGCGGCGGCGGAGGCGGCGAAGGCGCCGCTAAAGGATGCTTCTTCTGGATTTACTGACGATAGTTATTACAAGTCGCTGGACACCTTCTATGCGCTGAAAGCCACTGCAGATGAAGGACTTGCGGCGCAGCAGGCGGTGAATCCCAACCTTGGGGTGCGCAGCGTTCTGAGTGATTTTGCGTCGTTTGATGCGAGCGTGGGACGCAATGTTCCGGACATGTGGCCGGTGATGGGACCGATCACGAGTGGCTTTGGAGAGCGTGAAGATCCGGTGCTCGGAAATGGTGAGGGAGAGTTCCATGAGGGCGTGGATATTGGGGATCCTGATGGGACGCCGGTGCATGCTCCGGCGGGTGGACGGGTGATTAAGGCGGGGCCTGGGACCGGGTATGGGCGGGAGATTCAGATCGATCATGGGAACGGAATTGTGACGTTGTATGGACATCTGTCGGCTTACAACGTGGTGGCAGGGGAGACGGTGGTGAAGGGCCAAGTGATTGGTTATGTGGGACATAGCGGCCGGACAACGGGATCGCATCTGCATTATGAGGTGCAGGTGCGGGGAATTCCGGTGAATCCGCACAAGTATTTGCGGACTACGATGGCGCAGTTGGGTGGGGGTCCGGGCGCTGGGCGGTAGGTTGATCGGGTGGTTGTAAGGGGTGGGATTTCTCGATTTTTATGTGAGTTTCAGTGCGTTCCGAACTGGGTTTCGTGTTGCGCGCGGGCGATTCCAGCGGGGTTTTGAGCTGCACTCCGGCCGTAATTTCGGGAAAAGTGTAAAGGTACCTTTACCCATAGAGATGCAATGTCAAGTTTCCCTCACGTCGATGTAAAGGAAACTTGACATGGGGTGTCTTGCCGGGTGTGGGGGTGGGTGGTTAGTGGACTCCGGCGGCCTTGGCGCTGTCGAGGTAGACGCTTACGTTCGACTTGTCGACGAGGGCGGTGCCGGTGTCGATGAAGACGGGGTAGGGGGAGAAGGAGTCGATGGTGTAGTTGGCTTTGAAGGGGGTGTGGGGGTACTGGTGGACTTCGGCCAGGGACTTCAGGCCTACGTAGCCCATGGTGTAGGGCTTTTGGGAGACGGTGGCGGCGATGCTGCCGTCCTGGATGTCGTTGAGGGTCTCGCTGTCGGTATCCATGGCGATGAGGACGCGGTCGGTGGCGTGGGCGCGCTTGAGGACTTCGGCTACGGCTTTGCCGGAGTCGGATTCGAGACAGACGAAGGCGTCGATCTTGTCGGGGCCGGTTTTGGCGAGGTAGGCCTGAGTGGAGTCGAAGGCGTTGTTGGCGTCGCCCTTGATGTCGATGACGTCGACGATCTTGAGGCCGGGGTGGCTGGAGATCTCGTCTTTGTAGCCTTCGAGACGTTCGGCGAGGTTGGGCTGTTCGGGATAGCTGAAGAAGACGATGTTTCCCTTGTCGCCGAGTTTCTGGACGAGGAGTTTGCCGCCGAGGCGGCCGGCCTCGATGTTGTTGGTGCCGATGAAGAAGAGGCGGTTGCTGGTGGGGGCGTCGGAGTCGACGGTGATGACGGGGATGCCGGCGGCGATGGCGGAGTTGATGTCGTCGCGGAACATGGCGGCGTCTGCGACGGAGACGAGGATGCCGGCGGGCTTCTGGGCGACGGCCTGCTGGAAGGCGGTGAGTTCGGCCTGGGGATCGAGGGTGTCGGGACCGCTGAGCATGGGCTTGACGCCGTACTCTGCGGCAGCCTTCTCGAAGCCGGCGTCTACGGTCTGCCAGTAGGGGAGCTTCAGGTTGTTGGCGACGAGGAAGTACTTCTCGGCCATGGAGTGGCCGTGGCAGCCGATGGTCGCGAGGGTGACGAGGAGGGCGGAGAGGGCGATATACGACTTGAGCCTTTGCATAAGCACCAACCGATCCTGAAGCTGTTTGCGCGACGTGCTTGCGCTTGCCAGGAGGGGTTGTGGTTGGGAACGGCGCTTTACGACCCTGACTGGCGGGTGGAATATACTCCTGGGTTTCTTGGAGGTGCAAGTGGTTTGAAGGTGGAATATCTCAACGGCCGCATCCACACGAATCGGATTGAGAGTTTCAGGGACTTGTTGAAGCGGTCTCTGGGCGGAACGTATATCAGCGTTGAGCCGTTCCATTTTCGACTTCTTCTCTTCTACCAGACGCCCATTCATCTCTCGCAGACACGGTGAGTATGTTCTTGAGATTCGCATTGAACGTTTCGACTTCCGTTTATGTTTATTTGTCTTTATTTCGTCGCTGGTACATCCGGCCAAATAACAAATCGCGGTGCATGATGCTGCTCATGGACGAATGGATCGATACCCCATGCCGTGGATCTTCATGTGGGCCCAAAATGCCGCTTTCAGTCAACAGCTCCATCAGTTGGGGAACGCCATAAAACCTATGCAGGAAGTCATGCCAGCTCCCTGGAAGAAGTTGGGTGAGTCCCCACCGCATCGCATCTCCGGGTCTATTCACGCGGTTCTCAAACTCATGGGTCAATTCGTAAGCGAACAAATCCGCTGCTTGCAAAAAATTCATTTCGCTCGCAGGAGCAGACTTATACGACCCCATCCACTTTCCAAAGTGAAGGTTTTTGTCTTTTATCGCATACCACAGGTCTTCGGCCCTTCCCATGTTTTCACGCGAAGTCCCGTCTGGGCTGGAGATAGTTCCGAATCGCGGCTGGCGGGCGTAGATCATAGCGACTCGTTCGTTCTTCTCAAATTCCTCCCAGTCGTCGGGGTGCTCAATGGAATAACCAATTAGACTCACAGCTGCCGCCCGGGTTACGTCCTGAAAGCAGAGATAGTACGGATCAAGAAAAGCCTGCCTCGCTGCCGGAATACCCTGACATATGAATTCGTAGGCATCCAGCGAGACTACGGCTCCGAACGGAAGCGCCCCAGAACCCTTAATCGCTCCTACCAGCAAAGCGAAGACCTGTTCTCTTTTAGACTTACTCCACCCATCGTAAGGCGGGGCCTGGTTTGCAAATTTATTCATGTGGAATGGATTGCTATCGCAATGCTCATTCAGTATGGATTGCCACTTGCGATCGAATTCGCCCCACGCTAAAGAGGGTGCGCATAAGCCGCCCATACCCACGAAACGACACTTTTCATCTTCCGAATGGCCCGATTCATCAAAGTACGCAGAGAGTCCGAGCATGAACTTTAGCTTACTCCGCGCAGGATGGATGGTCCGCGCCACGCCGGGGAGTAGAGAGCTTTCGACTGTGCTGCTAAGGCCAGAGGACAGAAGTGCGCTGAGCGGATTCGGAGTATTCTCAACGTCGCTACGCAGGAGGTCTGAATGGCTGAAATGACGGCGCAAGAGAAAATCATCAAAGGCAAATGGGCGAATTGCTGGATATGTGAGTCGGTGTTTCAACGTCGGCGAGAGACGAGACGATATTGCTTAGCGTGCCATAGAGGGTTTTGCGAAGGCGAACGCGGAAATTTCGCCTACGGGAAGGGCACATGCGTGATTTGCGGAGTTCACAAGAAAGGTCGCTTTAAGACCTCAAATCCAAACTGACCCAATACCGAGCGTCGGCGCTTGGGACGCGAAGGCCACGCGGGGCCCGGGGGTAACCCCCCCTGCTAATCCGTTGAGGCAAAAGCAACAGCAACAGCCAATGCGGGGGTCCTTCGCTTCGCTCAGGATGACGGCGTAAAACGAGCAACGGCAAAAACAGAGGAAGAAGCAGATCCCTGCGGGATGACAGCCAGAAAGGCAAGGGCAACGGCATCAGCAAGGGCAAAGGCAAAGGCAACGGCAAGGGCAAAGGCAACGGCAACGGCAACGGCATCAGCAATGGGATTCGTGGTTGAAAAGGTTGTCGCGGTTGTGGTGGGCGGGGCACCTTCGGGGTCCTTCGACTTCGCGCTGCGCGCTTCGCTCAGGATGACAGCGGAAAACGGCAACGGCAACGGCAAGAGCAACGGCAACGGCAACGGCAAGGGCAAAGGCAAAGGCAAGGGCAACGGCATCAGCAACGGGATTCGTGGTTGAAAAGGTTGTCGCGGTTGTGGTGGGCGGGGCACCTTCGGGGTCCTTCGACTTCGCGCTGCGCGCTTCGCTCAGGATGACAGCGGAAAACGGCAACGGCAAGAGCAACGGCAACGGCAACGGCCAATGCAGGGGTCTCTCCGCTTCGCTTCGGTCGAGATGACGGGCTGTATGGGTGGGGAAAGCGGGGGTCCTTCGCTTCGCTCAGGATGACGGCGTAAAACGAGCAACGGCAAGGGCAACGGCAGAAGCAGATTCCTCCGCTTCGCTGCGGAATGACAGCCAGAAAGGCAAGAGCAAGTGCAACGGCAACGGCATCAGCAATGGGATTCGTGGTGGAAAAGGTTGTCACGGTTGTGGTGGGCTGGGCACCTTCGGGGTCCTTCGACTTCGCGCTGCGCGCTTCGCTCAGGATGACGGGCTTTCGAGGTTGGTCTGCAGTGGGTCCTTCGACTTCGCGCTGCGCGCTTCGCTCAGGATGA
>JBAULP010000075.1:0-4626 GCA_049578265.1 Acidobacteriaceae bacterium | reverse complement strand
GGTAGGCCGAAGCGCGCGACGGCGATGGGGTGGTCGGGGATTCGGAGGAGGGGCTGGGTGAGGTCAGAGACGAGGCCGGGCCAGTTGCGGACGGAGGAGGCGAGGAGGTTGCGCCAGGCTGCGGCGTCGTGGGGGGAGAACTGGGCGGTGGTGGCCTCTAGCGCGTCGGCGTTGGGGGCGTGCTCGAGGGTGACGGCGGTGCCGTCGTCTAGCGGGTGAGCGACCGGGGTGGGGGGTTCGATCCAGCGGAGGCCGTGGGCTTCGAGCGGGAGGCTGCGGAAGAACGGGGAGGCTACACCTAAGGGGTAGCAGGACGAGCCGAGGTCGTGGTGGAAGCCGGGGAGGGTGACTTCGGCGTTGGCGCAGGCTCCGCCGAGGGTGGGGTTGCGCTCGTAGACGGTGACGGCGACACCGCGCTGGGCGAGCGTGATGGCCGCGGAGAGGCCGTTGGGTCCGGAGCCGATGATGTTGGCGGTTTGGAGCGGCATCTTATGAGAGATGCTATCGCGAACGTGGGGGTTCGAGGGTTGTCAGTTGTCAGTTGTCAGTTCTCGGTTCTCGGTTCTCAGTTCTCGGTTGTCAGCTTCCAGCTTCTAGCTGTGGAGGCTCAACAGGTTATTGCGATCGAGGGTGGAGCGGCTGATGGGGGCAGGTGGTTGAGGCTGGCCGCGGGTCTCTCCGCTGCGCATCGCATGATGCCGCTATGCTCCGGTCGAGATGACAGATTTGGGGCGAGGGGCAGAGGTGATTTAGATGGTTTGGGTTTTCATCTCCTGGGCTAGTTCCTGGCCTATGCCTTCGAAGCTGGCTTGGAGGATGCGGGCGCGGTCGAGGGCGGCCTGGATGTCGGTGCAGAAGTTTTCGGGGCCTATGTGTTTTAAGAAGTCGGAACCGGTGATGATCTGGCGGGGTTGGTCGAGGGCTCCGCAGCAGAGGAGGGTGCGGCCGGTTTTTTTGAGGCGGGCGTGGAACTGGTCGAAGGCGTGGACGCCGGTGGAGTCGAGCGCCGTCATGTTGCGGAGACGGAGGACTACGATGTCGCCTAGCTGGTTGAGGTCGCGGGTGGCCTCGGCTAGCTTTTCGGTGGTGCCGAAGAGGAAGGGGCCATGGATGCGGAGGATGGTGAGGTTGGAGGGGATCTCTTTGTCCTGGAGGATGTGGGCCTGGCCGTCTTCGAGGTACTCGCGGGTGACGGGTGCGACGGTGGTGGTGGCGGCGACGCGGTAGATGTAGAGCAGAGCGGCGAGGGACATGCCGACGCCTACGGCTACCGTGAGGTCGGCGAAGACGGTGAGGGCGAAGGTGGTGAACCAGACGGAGATCTCGGTCCTGGAGAGGCGGAAGATGGTGGCGATCTCGCGCCACTCGCCCATGTTGTAGGCGACGATGAAGAGGACGGCGGATAGCGTGGCTAGCGGGATGTAGCTCGCCAGGGGCGCGGCTACTAGAAGGATCAGGAGGAGCGTGAAGGCGTGGACCATGCCGGCGATGGGGGTCTTGCCGCCGGAGCGGATGTTGGTGGCGGTGCGGGCGATGGCTCCGGTGGCGGGCATGCCGCCGAAGAGCGGGGCGGCGATGTTGGCGAAGCCCTGGGCGATGAGCTCCATGTTGGAGTCGTGGTGATCGCCGCTCATGCCGTCGGCTACGACTGCGGAGAGGAGGCTTTCTACTGCGGCCAGCATGGCGACGGTGAAGGCGGAGGGGAGGAGTGGAACGATGTGCTCGCCGTGGAAGGCGGGGAAGGCGAAGTGCGGGAAGCCGCGAGGGATGCCACCGAATTTTGTGCCGATGGTTTGGATGTGGAGATGGAGGACCGTGACGACGGCGGTTGCGACGACTACCGCGATGATGGCGCCGGGGAGGCGGCGGGTGATGCGCGGCCAGAGAAGGATGACGGCTAGTGAGCCTGCGCCGACGGCTACGGTCTGCCAGTTGATGGTGGCGAGGTGGTGCGAGAGGAGGGCGATGCGGGAGACGAAGTCTCCGGGGACGGGTGGGGTTTTTAGGCCGAGGAAGTCTTTGATCTGGGTGGAGGCGATGAGGACGGCGATGCCGTTGGTGAAGCCGATGGTGACGGGGCGGGGGATGTATTTGACTGCCGAGCCGAGGCCGGTGACGCCCATGATGAGAAGGAGAACGCCGGCCATGAGGCCGACGAGGGCGAGGCCGGACATTCCAAACTTGGCGACGATGCCGGCGACGATGATGACGAAGGCGCCGGTGGGGCCGCCGATCTGGACGCGCGAGCCGCCGAGGGCGGAGATGAGGAAGCCGGCGATAACCGATGTGTAAAGACCAACTTGCGGAGGGACGCCGGAGGCGATGGCGAAGGCCATGGCCATGGGGAGAGCGACGAGGCCTACGGTGATGCCGGCGATGAGGTCGTGGGTGAGGTCGGTGGTGGAGTAGCCGCGGAGGCATTGGATGGAGCGGGGTAGCCACTGGCGGGCGGGCTGGTTGGAGGGGGTCGCTTTGGGGGATTTCAAAGGGTGCTCGCGGTCGCGGTCTGCATCTCGTCGAGCATGATGAGGGACTCTTTGAGGTGAGCGTGGAAGTAGGTGCGGAGGAGGGAGAGGACTTGGTTGATGAGGGGATCTCGCACAGAATAAAAGACTTGGTTGCCGGAGCGGCGGTTGGAGACGAGGTGCTTGGAGCGGAGGACGCCGAGGTGCTGGGAGACGTTGGCCTGCTCCATGCCGAGCTTGTCGTTGAGGGCGCCGGCGGAGAGTTCGCCTTCGGAGAGGAGTTCGAGGATGGCGATGCGGGTGGGGTGGGCGAGGGCCTGGAAGATGTCGGCCTTGAAGCGGCGGAGGGGTTCTTGCATGGATGAATATTCGCAGGTGCGAATGGAGGGGGAAGTGATGGGGGTCACGCGTGATTTTGGTGCGGGTCTTAGCTGGGTTTTGTGTTGCAATTCGGGGGCTTGAGCTGGGTTTTCGGCGGTGTTGGTTTTTGGGGGGGGCGGCAGCGTTGGGGAGGGGTTCCGGGGGTTGGGAAGAAGGCAAGTTGGTCGTTTCGCCTTCGGCTGCACTCCGGCCTGCGGCAGCGAGGTGGGGGTCTTCGACCCCGGCTTATGAGACCCGAGGCTGAAGCCTCGGGGTACCAGCCGTGCTCCTTCGAGTTTTGGTTGGAGTTGGGATGAGTGGGGGTCGCGCGTCGCCGCGCGATGCCCGCCCTAACGACGATGAAGCCGTCGTGAGGACGGGTCACCCGGCTTTGTGGCGCGGTGTGAGGGATGAAGCTGTGCTGGCGCACTCATGTTGCAGTCTGTGGGCGGTAAAGGGGTATTTGGCTTGGTGGTGGTGCGACCTTGGCTGCATGGGCGGCCCACTCATGCCCCAGGTGCTGGGCATGAATGGGGCACCCGGCTGTGCGGTGACTCGGTCTAGTCGGTCCAGTGGATGCGGACGGCTTTTTTGCCGAGGCGGAGGGTGGGGGTGTTGCCGAGGTAGGCGGCGTCGATGGTGCGCTCGGTGGTTTTTTCGCCGTTGATGGAGACGGCGTTCTCGGCCAGCTTGCGGGTGGCTTCACCGGCGGAGGCTGCGAGGCCGGCTAGTTGGAGAAGTTTGGGGACGCGGTAGCGGGGGTCGAGGTCGGCGCTTTCGGAGGCGATGAGGCCTTCGGAGGATTTGCTTACTTCGACGATGGGGAGGTCTTCGGCTACGCCTTTTTGTTGGAACTGGGTGGACCAGGATTCGGCGGCGGTGTTGGCTTCGGTTTCGGAGTGGAAGTCGGCGGTGATGCTGTGGGCTAGATTTTTCTTGGCCTGCATGGGGTGGAGGGCGCCGACGGCTACCTGGGCTTGCAGGTCGTCGATTTGGGATTGCGGGAGGTCGGTGAGGAAGGTGTAGTACTTCCACATGAGCTCGTCGTTGATGCTCATGAGCTTGCCGTACATCTCGGTGGCGGGGTCTTTGATCCCGATGGCGTTGCCCAGGGACTTGGACATTTTTTGGACGCCGTCGAGGCCTTCGAGGATGGGGGTCATGAGGATGATCTGGGGCTTCTGGCCGGCGTCGCGCTGGAGGTCTCGGCCGCGCATGAGGTTGAACTTCTGGTCGGTGCCGCCTAGCTCTACGTCGCACTGGAGGGCGACGGAGTCGTAGCCCTGGACCATGGGGTAGAGGAGCTCGTGCATGCTGATGGGCTGCTCGTCCTGGAAGCGCTTGTGGAAGTCTTCGCGCTCGAGCATCTGGGAGAGTGTGAACTTGGCGGCGAGCTTGACCATGCCGGCGGGGCCGAACTGCGGATTGAACCACTCGGAGTTGTAGCGGACCTCGGTTTTTTCGGGGTCGAGGATCTTGAAGACCTGGTCTTTGTAGGTGACGGCGTTGGCGTTGAGCTCTTCCTGGGTGAGGGGTTTACGGGTGACGTTTTTGCCGGTGGGGTCGCCGATGAGGCCGGTGAAGTCGCCGATGAGGAAGATGACGGTGTGGCCGAGCTGCTGGAAGTGGCGGAGTTTGCGGATGAGGACGGTGTGGCCGAGATGGAGGTCGGGGGCGGTGGGGTCGAAGCCGGCCTTGATGCGCAGGGGGACGCCGGTCTTGCGGGATTCTTCGAGACGGGCTTGAAGTGCGTCCGGACCTGTGGCGGCTGAAGGCGGGATGATCTCGGCGTCGCCCTTGG
>JBAULP010000074.1:0-2492 GCA_049578265.1 Acidobacteriaceae bacterium | reverse complement strand
TTCAGCTCCCCTTAAGCCGCCCGTCGTACACTTGTCCGCATCATGACATCAGCCCGCCTAGCCGTCGCCCTCTCTGCCGCAGTCCTCGCCGCCACCCTCTCCCCCGCGCTCTCCGCGCAAGCCACCGGCCCCTACAAGATCCTCAAAGTCGATAACCTCGGCGGCGACGGTGGCTGGGACTACCTCGCAGCGGACGCCGCCACCCGCCAGCTTTACATCGCCCGCTCCGGCCCCACCGGCAGCCTCCACGTCTATAACCTCGACACCCTCACCCCCCTCGCCGACATCCCCACCGGCACCGCCCACGGCGCAGCCATCGACAACGCCACCCACCACGGCTTTGCCACCAGCAATCCCGTCACCATGTTCGACACCCAGACCTTCAAGGTCATCAAGACCATCAACACCGGCGGCCACCCCGACGGCTACGTCAACGACCCCGCCCTCCACCGCGTCTACATCCTCTCCCACGCCGAACCCAACCTCACCATCCTCGACGCAGCCACCGGCAACATCCTCAAGCAGATCAACCTCGGCGGCGAACCCGAAGAGTCCAAGCTCGACAACCACGGCCATCTCTTCATCGACGTAGAAAACATGAACCGCATCGCCGTAGTCGACACCGCCACCATGGCCCTCACCGGCAACTACGATATCTCCTCCGTCAGCGGCGGTTGCGCCGGCCTGGCCATCGACGCCGCCCACGGCATCCTCTTCGCCGCCTGCCGCGACAAAAACAACATGGTCATCCTCAAGTCCACCGACGGCAAAATCCTCACCACCCTCCCCATCGGCGTAGGCTGCGACGGCGCAATCTTCAACCCCGCCACGCAAGAGGTCTACAGCACGCAAGGCGACGGCACCCTCACCATCATCAAAGAATCCCCCTCCACCACTTCGACGCCGTCTTTTGCTGTAGCGCAAACCCTTCAAACCGAACCCGGAGCCCGCACCATCACCTTCGACTCCAAGACCGGCCGCATCTTCACCGCCACCGCCGACTTCGGCCCCGCCCCCACCCCCATACCCGGCAAACGCACCCGCCGCCCCATGATCCCCGGAACCTTCCGCCTCCTCGTCATCGGCAAATAACCCCCGCGCGGGAATCCACAAACAGGTACCCCGACCCTTCAGGGTCGGGTCTCCTATCAACCCAAAAGACAGGTACCCCGACCCTTCAGGGTCGGGTCTCATATCCAACCAAAGAAACGAGGGGCTTTAGCCCCGGAGGATCCCGCCTCCCGCCTCTCCGCATCTCACCAGATGCAAGCTCACCCCACCGGAGAGAGACCCCCCATGGAGCGCAGAGACTTCCTGAAGACCGCGGCCGCCGCAGCCGCCAGCACCACCTCCCTGGCCCAAACCCCTGGAGCCCACTCGCAAACCCCCGCCACCGCCAACGGCCGCCCCCAATCCCCCGACATGCTCTACCGCCCTCTCGGCACCACCGGCGAACTCGTCTCCGCCATCGGCCTCGGCGGCTATCACATCGGCAAGCAAGCCGACCCCGCCGACAGCATCAACCTCATCCACGCCGCCATCGACCACGGCATCACCTTCCTCGACAACTCCTGGGACTACAACGACGGCACCTCCGAGCTCCGCATGGGCCAGGCCCTCACCAGCGGCTATCGCCAAAAAGTCTTCCTCATGACCAAGCTCGACGGCCGCACCGCCACCGAGTACAACAAGCAGCTCGAGCAATCCCTCGACCGCCTCCGCACCGACCACATCGACCTCGTCCAGTTCCACGAAGTCATCCGCATGGAAGACCCCGACCGCATCTTCGCGGACGACGGCGCCATCCACGCGGCGATAGCCGCAAGGCAGGCCGGCAAGCTCCGCTACATCGGATTCACCGGCCACAAGGACCCCGCCGTCCACCTCCGCATGCTGGAAATCGCGCAGCAGCACAGCTTCCACTTCGACACCGTCCAGATGCCGATCAACGTCATGGACGCCCACTTCCGCTCCTTCACCCACGAAGTCATGCCCGTCGCCCTCCAGCAGGGCATCGGCGTCCTCGCCATGAAGACCTTCGGCGACCACTTCATCCTCGACAGCCAAACCGTAGCCCCCCTCGACGCCCTCCACTACGGCCTCACCCAACCCATCTCCGTCCTCATCACCGGCATCGACTCGATGCCCATCCTCCAGCAAGCCCTCGAAGCCGCCCGCACCTTCCAACCCCTGACCGACGCCCAGATCCGCACCATCCTGGACCGCACGGCCCAGGCCGCGTCCACCGGCAAATACGAACTCTTCAAAACCACCCCCCACTTCGACAGCACCGCCCAAAACCCCAAGTGGCTAGGCTAACCCCGCCAACTTCGCCCTAGCTTTTGCCCTTGCTCTGGTCTTTTTGTTTGTCATCCCGCAGGGATCTGCAGTTGCCCTTGCTGTTGCCCTTGCAGTTGCCCTTGCTCTGGTCTTTTTGTTTGTCATCCCGCAGGGATCTGCAGTTGCCCTTGCAGTTGCAGTTGCTCTCGCCC
>JBAULP010000073.1:0-4003 GCA_049578265.1 Acidobacteriaceae bacterium | reverse complement strand
CCGCGATCCTGTTGCGGATGCAGAGAAGGCGCTGGCGTTCAAAGCGCGCTTTGCTTCCAACCTTGTCTCCGCCGATGACGGCGCTTCGCACCCATCGGTGGAGTCCGCCGGCCTTGCAGACAATGCTCCGGCTCGCTCTTCGAGCGTGCCGCAGACCACCACTCCACGGGTCGGGGCTACTGCTACTGGCGCAACTGGTAATAAGCGCGCGCCGGAGGTGAACATCAACTCGGCGCATGGCCGACCCTATGTGGTCTTCGAGGGCACAACCATCGACACGGTCTTGGTAAATCGCCTGGACGGCGAATTTGCCGGGCCATTGAAAGTGATGGTCACCAATCCCATTTATAGCCAGGACCGCCAGCATCTGCTCATTCCGGAGGGCACGTTCATTCTGGGCGATGTGCAGAAGGTCGCTGCCATGGGCCAGAAGCGTCTGACTGTCACCTTTCATCGGCTCATCATGCCGGATGGGTACTCCGTCGATCTCGACCAGTTCCACGGTCTCGATCAGGCCGGAGCCACCGGCCTCAAGGACAAGGTCAACAACCACTACGTAGAAATCTTCGGCGCGTCGATTGCTCTCGGCATCGTCGCTGGAGCAGCGGAGGCTACCAGCGCCAACCAGGGTTACAACGAGTCCGGTACGGAAGCGTACAAGTCCGGCATCGCTTCGAGCCTGTCGCAGTCGAGCGCGAACGTGCTCGACCGCTTCATCAATATCCCGCCCACCATCACCATCCGCGAAGGCCACCGGATCAAGGTGTACATCACGCAGGACCTGCTGTTGCCTGCGTATGAGAACCATTCGATGCCCGGCAATTTCTGATTTGCGCCTCATCCGGCGCTCAAGCAAAGGAGCTGTCATGAAATCCAGCAAGTCCTTCTTCATTGTCCTCGCTGCTGCTCTCGCGCTCGCGCCGCTGGCGCACGCGCAGTTCGGCAGCGGCATCGTCTACGACCCCACTCAGTCTGCACATGCGCTTCAGCAGATAGAGCAGGGATCGCAGATTTATACGACTGCCGTCGCCACCCGCAACCAGATCGTCACTATGTACAACCTCGCCTACCAGATGTCCCAGCTTCCGCAGAACCTTGAGGCACGGTACAAGGCCGACTGGTCGCAATGGACCAGCCTGCAGGCTCCGGCGAACACCTATGGCAACACGTCGGCGCTGGTTAGCGCGCTCAACTACGGCGCGCTCGTCAACGCGCAACAGGGCTACAACAGCGCCTATGTGCAGGCCCAGAGCTACCCCTCGGGAACATATTCCTCTCTCGATTCCCGCACACAGGCCACGGTCGCCAATCAATACGCCACGTCGGAGCTGGCGCAGACGACCACCACCAACACGCTCGCCACGCTGGGCACCATCCGCACCGACGAGCAAGCGTTCGCCACCAAGCTGTCAAACCTCGATTCCGATACCTTCTCCATCGACTCCAGCCAGCAGACCGAGGCCGCGCTACTCGGCAAGATCAACTCCGCCACTCTGTTGCAGATTCACTCGCAGCAGGACACCAACCAGCTACTCATGGCTTCCATTCAGCAGCAGCTCGTCGCACAGAAGCAGCAGATCGATGCGCAGAACCGCGCCATCAATAACGCCATTTACTTCCAGCAGAACTTCCCCAACAGCGTGCAGAACGTGAACAACGGGGTGAGCGACTCCATGCATTCCATCTCCCTCAGCCTGAATGGGAGCTACTGATGGGACAGAACATCATCGCGCAGCTTGGACAGGCCATCACGCAATTGCTCTCTTCGCAGAGCAATACCTTACAGGCCACGGGACTCGACATCTTCCGTGGCCTGGCAACCATCCTCATCGTCTGGTTCGGCATCAAGGCCGCTCTGTCCTCTGTTCAGGGACATGGCGGCTTCCACTTCGCCAAGTTCGCGGACCTGATCCTGATGATCTCCCTCGGCCTCGGCATGTTGACCTATTACTCGACGCCGATCCCCGGCACCAGTTACAGCTTCTCGGACCTCATCACCAAAGAAGGACTGAACCTGTCCACTCAGATCGAATCCGACCAGACCCAGCAGATCGCCACCACCATCACCGGAGCCGAGAACCAGCTCGGCGCGCCTCCGGGCAGCTTCAACATCCTCGAAGACCTCACCTATCTATTAATAGCCGTGATCCTTGCCACGATGGAGGCCACAGCCTTTGCAGTTATCGCGTATGGTTACGTCGCCGCCGCCGTATGCGTGCTGATCGGCCCTATCTTCATCCCCTGGTTCATCGTGCCCAAGATGGACTGGCTCTTCTGGGGATGGCTGAAAGCCTTTATCGGCTTCAGCTTCTACCAGGTTGTTGCCTCCGCGTTCATCTACGTCTTCGCCAAAGTGCTGGCGTCTATGTTCCAGGTCATCGGCACCATCACCATCGAGAACGCGCTGACGATTCTGCCAGCGCTGCTGATTACGCTCTTTGTCTGCATTTACGGGCTGGTCAAAATCCCAGAGCTTACGTCTGCCATCCTCAGCGGACGCACCGGCACCTGGGTCAACGTGATGGGAGACTAATCATGCCGACACACACAACACCTGTCACCACCCACGCCGGACACAAGTTCCTTGAGCTGTATGCCGAGCCGGTCGTCACCAACACCTATCTCAAAGTGGCCTTGCTTGTGCTGTCGGTCGTAACGCTCGCTTCGCTTGCGCTTCTCTACCGCGCCCAGACTGCGGCTTCGCGGCTGAAGCCGCTCGTCATCTCCGTTTCGGACATCGGGCGCGGACAGGTGATGAACTACGACGACTTCGCCAAGATCCCCGTCGATCGCGTCAGCAAGTATTACCTTGCCCGCTGGACGACCCTCTACTACGGTCGCAATCATGCCACTTTGCAGCGCGACTTCGCCGGATCTCTGAACTTCTTCTCCAATCCGTTGCAGAACGCAACGCTCGAACAGGTGCAGAAGGCAAAAACGCTGGAGAACTTTCTGCTCGATCCAAGCCAGCCCAATGTGGACATCCAAATCGATGCCGTGATTCTGGAAGACCTGCGTCATGCGCCTTACACGGCGCAGATCCAGTTCGAGAAGGTCTTCCGTTCCCCCGGTGATGGGCAGGAACAGCGCCGCGAACGTTGGACCGCCAACGTGGTCTACAGCTTCCGCGACGAAGTCCCCAATCAGATGCTGCTCACCAATCCCCTCGGACTTGTCATCAGCTATATCCACGAAGACCAGGCGTTCGGGAGCTAATGCGATGAAAGCGAAGAAGTCTGTCCTTTTATATTGCCCCGACCGCGAACTGCTCTCTTCGATGGCCTTCGCTCTGCGTCTGCAACCTTACGAGGTGACTGCTGTGGACGATAGCCGCAACGCCGCCGCCATCATGATGGCGAGCGACCTCGTGTGCGGCATCCTCATTCACGCCAGGCAGGGTGACTTCGCCGGCAGGCTCATTCATCGTCTGCTCGAAGCGGACCTGCATGTCCCTGTGTTGCTGGTCGATCGTGCGGGCGATCTCGCACCTGTCCGCTACGCGGACATGGTGCTCTACGGACGCAACACCTCGATGGCCCACATCCTCTCCGCACTGAACCTGCTCTGCGACCGGAAGCGCTGTTCTCGGAGTATCGCGTGAGATATCTCTCCGTCTGCTCCGGCATCGAAGCAGTCTCGGTTGCGTGGCAACCTCTCGGGTGGGAACCGGCGATGTTCGCCGAAATTGATTCCTTCTGCTGTTGGCTGCTGCGCTCGCGCTATGGCGCATCGCGGCCCACGCACATGCCGAGTCCGCATGACGCGCCGGACAGGAAAGAGGCCAAGCGCCGCGCGGCAGCCATTCGTAACGTCATTGCTCTGCCTGCCGATGGCGCCGTCATCAATGCCGGAGATTTTACGAAGATCGGAGTGGAAGATGTGGGAGCAATCGACCTTCTGGCCGGAGGAACACCTTGCCAGTCTTTCTCCGTCGCCGGGAAACGAGCGGGACTGGATGACCCGCGTGGCAACCTCACCATCGAGTTTGCTCGACTTGCTGATC
>JBAULP010000072.1:0-12540 GCA_049578265.1 Acidobacteriaceae bacterium | reverse complement strand
TGGTGGCCCTTACCGCCGCAGCAGCCATGCCCGCCGCCGCTGCAATCCTCACCCGCACCGCTCTCGCCGCTGCCGCTCGCGCAATCCACCGCTCCCACGCTTCCCGAACCCTGCGCCTTCAACCCAGTCGCCGCTGTCCGGCCCGTCTGTATCCCCTCTTCGGAGCCCAGCGTTAACCCACCCAGCAGGCTCATCACATCCGCGGCAGACATCATTCGCCCGCCCGCTGTATACGACTCCGAAGCATTCAACATGGACTCTCCCTTCGCAACGATTCCGTCGCGTTCGTCCGCTCCAGCGAACGTCTTCCAGTTGTATCGCTTGCCCACCACGCCGGTCGGTGACACCTATCACCCCGACGTGTACCCCTTCAACTCCACGTCATAAGTCGCTACTGCTCGATCAACATCCCCGGCCCATCAAGCAGCTCCGACCCTTTCGCCCCCTCATTCGCCTTCAACATCTCCGGGCCATTGTTTCGCACATTCCCCACCGCAGTATTCGCAGGCTCCATCTTCATCTCGTCCGCATCATATGGACGCAGCAGATGCGCCGGCGCCGGCCGCGTATCATCTCTCTCCAGCCACTCCGCCCAGTCTCTCTCCCGCAGAATCACCGGCATCCGCGTGTGAATCGTCGCCATCAACTCATTGGCCTCGATCGTCACCATCGCAAAGCTCTGCAGCCACCGGTCCACCTCCTGCGGCGACTTCTTCGGTTCTTTCCACGCATCCCACAACCCCGCAATCGCCATAGGCTCTCCATCACCCAGCGTGATCGCATACGGCTGCCGTCCGCTTCGGCTCGTACCCTTCGATGGCGGCTTCGGTCGCATTCCCGGCCGAGGGATCTCCGCCGCCTTCTCCGCCCACTCATAAAACCCATCCGCCGGGATCAAACACCGCCGCCGTTTGAACGGCTCTCTCCACGTCGCCGACGTAGCCACCGACTCCGCCTTCGCATTGATCGTCGAGATCCCCTTGAACTCCTTCAGGCTGGACGCAAAAAACGGCACCAGCCCCCACCGAAGCAGCGCCATCTCCCGCTCACCCGTATCCCGATTCAATCGGATCACCGGCTGGAACGTTGTTGGAGCAATGTTGTAGTCCGGCAGAAGCGGATCCTCAAACACTTTCCCCGCCCGGAACCGCTCCGCGAGCTGCTGCTTCTCCGATCTCCTGAAGTACCGACCGCACATTCCGATAGCCTAGCATCCCGAGCCCCCACTTGACTCCTCCCCGGCCGTCAAACCGTGTCAACCCCTCAAACTCAGAAAACTCAACGCATCTAACACAAAACAAGCCAGATAAATCTTTCCAAAACCTGGCATAGTTACCCCATCCACTCGCTACAATAGAAATAGAGGGCAAGTATCCGCAGACGGCACCCCGGCATCATGAATGTCGACCCCCTCGAAAATGCCCCTTAACTCCAATGTTTCGTTATTCTTACCCGTAACCAGTGGCTGCTCAGCCACTTACACGGATTTTCCCTCGTACCAGCACATTCCATGCGAGTTACACGATTCACCTATAAACAGTGAGTCAATGCAATTAACCCCATTGCTATGCGCGACTTACACGACCATCCAGCCTTCAGAGGGGGAGGGGGTACCCCCAGACGCAGCAACGCCCGCACCTCCAAAGAAGATGCGGGCGCAGCCAGAAGCTAGAAGCCAAGAGCTAGAAGCTAAGAGCTAGAAAAGCAAAAACTAGTCGCGGTTATCGTCCAGCTCACCCGTATAGGTAGACTTGAACACCGAATCATCCGCAACCGCAGCCTCTTCAGCCGAACGCTCCGGAGCATCGCTCTTGATGTTCACCTGCAGATGCGCCGAAACCTCGCGGTGCAGCTTGATCGGTACATGGAACTCGCCAACCGTGCGCAGCGGATTCTCCAGGTGAATCTTGCGCCGATCGATCTTATAACCCTGCGCCTCCAGCTCGACCGCGATGTCCTGCGACGTCACCGAGCCAAACAGCCGATCGCCCTCGCCCGTCTTGCGCTCGAACGTCAGCACCAGCTCGTTCAGCTTGGCCGCCAGATCGTCAGCTCCGCCCTTCTCAGCAGCGGACTTGCGGATCGACGAAGCCTTCATCTGCTCAATCACGGCCTTGTTCGCCGGCGTAGCTTCCATCGCCAGCTTGCTCGGCAGCAAATAGTTGCGGCCATACCCGGCGGCAACCTTCACCACATCGCCGCGGTGGCCCAGCTTGTTTACATCCTCTTTCAAAATGACTTCCATCACACGTCTCCAACGTACTCGGGTTCGCGCCGCATCGTGGGGCGCGGTTGAACTAGAACTTCGCTGCAAACGGCAGCAGAGCAATCGCGCGGGCCTGCTTGATCGCACGCGTCAGCTTGCGCTGGAACGGAGCGCTGGTGCCCGTCAAACGGCGCGGAATGATCTTGCCGCGGTCCGACACGAACTGCTGTAGCAGGCGCACATCGCGGTAGCTGATCGTGTCGATCTTTTCCACCGTGAACTTGCAAACCTTCTTGCGGCGAAAGAACTTCCGTCCGCCAGGTCCGCCTGCTCCACCCGCTCCAGCCGGACGCGGTGGCCGCGACCCCTGGGGACGCGATCCCTGATATCCCGTGCGCGGTGCCGGTGCCGCCGTGGTGCCTTCCGTCGGTGCCGCGGCTTGCGCGGGTGCTGCCTGGTTTACTGTCTCGTCAGCCATGTTGCTTGTCCTTTGTCTGCCGAAGACTCACTCGTCCTCGACCGGTCCTGCTGCTCATGCTCCAGACCCGCCGTGGGGTCTCTGGACTAGATCTTCTTTTTTCCGAAGATCATGGAAGCATCTTGCAGCGTTGCGTTTGTCCTGTCAGCAGGCCGAAATCCTCCAGCCTGCAAAGCTTTGTCTTGCAGCCGCGCAACGTGTGCGCGACAAACTTCTACGAAGCGACTGCGGGCTCCGCTGCAGCCTCAACTGGCTCAGCAGCAGCAACCGGCTCAACAGCGGCCGGTTCAGCAGCAACCTCGGTCGCAGCCTCCGCATTCACCTGCGGCAGTGCGCTGCGCTTCACATGCGCATCGCGGTGCGCCTTGATCTTGGCCACGCGCTTGTCCTCTTCGTCCATGCGCACGGTGATGAACTTAATCACCGGCTCAGACACGCGCAACCGGCGCTCGATCTCCGAGATCAGCGACGCAGGCGCCTCAACGACCAGAAGAATATAGAAGCCGTCATTGAACTTCTTCACCGTGTAAGCCAACCGGCGCCGACCCATCTTCTCGGTAGTCTTCACCGTTCCGCCACCAGTGGTGACGTGTCCGGAGAACGTCTCAATAAGCTTGTCGAGCTCGGCCTCTTCAACATCCGGCCGAACGATAAACATGATTTCGTAAGTGCGATTCATCTCTACTTCTTTCTGCGGGGTTTTGCCCCGCACCGTTCCGGTTGATACTTCCATCCGAAACCGGTGTGGAAGATTGGTACTACAGGAAGCAAGGAGTACAACAAAACCGTCTTCACTACTCCTTACTCCTTACTCACTACTCACTTTCTTATTGAACTCGTTCATCGCCGCGTTGACACCCTTCGTCAACACAGCCTCAACCGCGCGAACTGCCTGGTCAAGAGACTCATCCAACTCCTTCAGCATCTGCTTGCGCATCGGTGCCAGAAGAAAATCCTTCCCGCCGGATTTGACGATCCCGCCCGTCTCGGTTGGCTCTCTGCCAATCCCGATACGGATCCTCGTCCACTCCTCGGTCCCAAGCACACCGGAGATCGACTTCACTCCGTTATGCCCAGCCGCTGATCCACGCTCGCGTATCCGAATCGTGCCCAGCGGAATTGCCAGCTCGTCGTAGAGAACAATCAAGTCCTCCAAGCCAAGCTCCAACTCATCCAACAAAGCGGCCACCGAAAGCCCGCTCAGGTTCATAAAGGTCTCCGGCTTGGCCAGCAGAACATCATGTCCTGCAAACTTCGTCCGCGCCGTCAGCGCTCTTCCGCGACGGTTGGCAATCTGCACATCACAAATTTCCGCAATGCGATCGATCGCCAGAAACCCGGCATTGTGCGGCGTGAAGGCGTATTCCGGACCAGGATTTCCAAGACCCACAATCAGCTTCACGACTTCACGCTCGCACAACGCCTTTCAACTTACTTCTTCGCCTTATCCGCAGCAGCCGCGTCAGCAGCAGGAGCATCCTGCTTGCCCTTCTTGGCAACTTCGGGCTCAGCCGCGCCAGCAACCGGCTCGGCCACAACCTCTTCGCGCAGTACGGTCACATGCGCAACCATCGCATCCTCATCAGCCAGGAACTTCAACTTGTCCGAGTGCGGAAGATCGGAGACGTGGATCGAACCATGCAGGTCAAGGTTCGACACGTCGACGTCGATGTGGCTCGGAATATCTCCCGGCAGACACTCAACCTCAACCTCGTGCAGCACCTGGCTCAGAATGCCGCCAGAGTTCTTCACGCCCGTCGACACACCAACCAACTGCACCGGAACCGAAACCCGCATGGCCTTGTCCATCGCAATGCGCTTCAGATCAATGTGCAGCAGCTTGCCCTTCAGAGGCTCGTTCTGCCAGTCAACGATCATCGCCTTGGTAGCGCCCGAACCTTCGATCTGTAGATCGAAGATGGTGTTGTGACCAGACTCCGAATACAGAATCTTCGTAATGACCTTGGGATCAACTGTCACCGCAACCGACTCCTGGCCCGCGCCATACAACACAGCCGGAATCAGTCCCTGCACGCGCACGCGGCGTGCGTGGTTCTTGTTGAATGTACCCGTGCGGGGCGTTGCCACCACCGCTTCAATCTTTTTCTCTGCCATCGTCTTTATCCTTTCGGGCACGAGGTTGAGCCTCGCTCCCTTTGCTGAAACTTCCAGCCTGCACTGCAAACCATCTTGCAAACTGCAAACTCTAGTTGAAGAGCGTCGAAACCGACGTCTCCATGTGAATGCTCTCGATCGCTCTTCCTAATAACCCTGCAATCGACAGCACCTTAATCTTGCTCACCTTCTGCGCTTCCTCGCAGAGCGGAATCGTGTTGGTCACCACAACCTCTTCCAACTTCGACGCCTTGATTCTCTCTACAGCGGGTCCCGAGAGAACCGCATGCGAGGCGCACGCATAAACCTTTTCGGCACCCTGCTCCAGCAGTGCCTCTGCCGTCTTCACCAGCGTTCCCGCGGTGTCGATGATGTCGTCGAGGATCAGACAAGTCCGTCCACGCACGTCGCCGATCACGTTCATCACTTCCGTGACATTGATGTCGGTGCGACGCTTATCTACGATCGCCAGCGGTACTTCCAGTCGCTGCGCAAAAAACCGCGCCCGCTCCACGCCGCCAGCGTCCGGACTCACCACGGTCAGGTTCGGCAGCTTCAGATCCCGGAAGTATCCCACCAGCACTGGGCTGGCAAAGAGATGATCCACGGGAATGTTGAAGAAGCCCTGAATCTGCGCTGCATGCAGATCAACAAACAGCGCCCGATTCGCGCCGGCCGTCGTGAGCAGATCCGCAACCAGCTTGGAGGTGATTGCAACCCGCGGCCGGTCCTTGCGGTCCTGCCGCGCATATCCGTAGTACGGGACCACCACCGTGATGCGACCTGCCGAGGCGCGCTTCAGCGCGTCCATCATAATCAGCAGTTCGACCAGGTTCTGGTCCACCGGACGACATGTGGGTTGGATCAGAAAGACGTCCGCGCCACGCACATTTTCAATGAGCTGAAAGTGGGTTTCGCCATCGGAGAAGCGTTGTAACCGCGTCTCCCCGACAGGTACACCCAGAAACTTACCGATCTCCTCCGCTAACGGCCGGTTGGCCGACCCGGAGAAGATCTTGAAGCGCTTGTCTTCACTTAGGCGAGAGGGGCGTTTTTTCTCCCCTGCTTTTGGATCTGCCGCCTTTGTGCCCGGAGCATTGCCTGCTGCATTATCTTTGCCATCAGCAGCTTGCTTCGGTTGCTCCGATCCGCCTGGGGCCGATGCGGCCATTGCGGGGGAAGCATCATGGATAGAACTCGGGAAAGGAACCACAGTCGTGTCTTGTTCGCTCACGTTGAAATCCTCCAGGCTGGTTGACCCTTGGGTGTTTCATACTGCTTGCCTTACTGCCATACAGCCGACTCTGTTTTCAGCCGGTCGTTTGCATTGCGAGACCTTGGTTCCTTATGAATTGCCCTGTGGATTGGTCTTTCCCGGGACAATCTACAAAACTTCTTGCTACTCCCGCGCCGGTTCGTCTACCGGTTTCGTTGCGGGTCTTGCTCAATCTTTGGGCGATATGGTTTCCATCGCGAAAAATCAAAAGTTCCCTAAACTATTCTTGTTCGCGGACTTAAGGGGATACCCACAAGTCTAGCGAACGACTGAATGGCTGGGCGACTAGGATTCGAACCTAGACAAAGTGCGTCAAAGGCACTTGACCTACCATTAGTCGATCGCCCAGTACTGCCGGCGCGCTTTTTGCCGGGAAAGTTACTCTGCGAACATCGTGCGCCAATACTCGCGGCGGGTCTGGGTCTCTGTCAAGATGGCCCGGGTGCCGTTTTGCTGCACACGATGTTGAGCGGCGCGAGCGTCTGCCTGAGACTTATACAGTCCAAACAACGCCGAACCAGAACCCGAGAGAGCTGCGTAAACCGCAGATTCTTCAGAACTTCCCAACAAATCACGCTTGGTTGAACGCAAAGAGGGATGCTGCGAGAAGACGACCTCTTCAAAGTCGTTCTCAATCCCGGTGCGGACAAGCGCGAGAAGGGGGTTCTCGGCCAGATCGCCTGATACGTCCTTCTCGAGAGAAGCCCTACCCGAAGGTAAGTCGTCTGGAATCAGTCCAGAACGGTTCATAAAAGCGATACCGGAGGGGCCAGACTCGACGCCAGATGTCGACCAGACAGAGGCGAGAGCGCGGCTCAACTCATTTAGTTTATCCACAGAGTGGGGGGAAGTCAACCGATTGGCGTCGAGTTGCTGGAAGGCGAGGGCTGTCGAAACGCCAATCTCTGGCAGCGCAACTACACATTGCAAAGGGGTTGCGTCGGGTAGAGGGTAGACTTCCTCGCCGCGGTTGAGGCCTAAAACGGTGCCTCCTAACAGGAAGAGAGGGACGTCGGAGCCTACCTCGGCGGCTATCTCCAGGCGGTCGGGCCCGGGGAGGGCTACGCCTAACTCCCTTTCTAATCCTAGAGTTGCGGCCACTGCATTGGCGGAGCCGGCGCCCATGCCGCCCTGGACGGGGAGGGTTTTTTCGATGTGGATCTGGACGCTGGCGGCTAAGTCTAAGCGCTGCAGCGCTTTATGGACCATCTTCCAGGCGGTGTTGCGTTCGGCGTTGTTGGCTTCGGTGCGGGGAACACCGCGGTGATTGGAGGTGATCTCGATGCGGGTCTGCGCCGCGCGCGTTGCTGTAACTGTCACAAAATCATGGAGTTGCAGCGTCTGGTAGAGGGTGGCCAGGGCGTGGAAGCCGTCCGGGCGGGGGGCTCCTACGGCTAATCCTAGATTTATTTTTGCGTAGGAGCGGACGCGGGTGGGCATCAGGCGAGCCTCGTCGCCGGGGAGGCTGTATTTTTGCCGAGATTCGCGAAAACGTGTGTATTTCGAGCGGGTCTTAGCTGGGTTTTGTGTTGCAAAAAGGGGGTTATAGCACGGTTCTCGACGCGGCGTTTTCGCGGATGAGCTCCCGGGGCGCGGGAAGGAGCGCTTTGGCTCCTGCGGCGATTGATTCCCGCGCGATGTTCGGTCATCCCTGGGGTCGCCTGGGGGGCCGATCTGTCAAGCCCGGCCACTCTGTCCGCGAGGGGGGCGATGGGGAGGGTGATGGGCGCGGAGGTGGGACCGAAGTTCATGCAGGAACGATTCTAACCGCAGGAGAGCGTTGGCTTTTCCCGCGCGGTTCGAGGGGGCACTGATGAATATGGCACAGATGCAACGAGCCCACTCCTAAGTGGGGAGTGGGCTTGTTGGGTGAGGCGTTGAGCTTTGGCTTAGGGAGTGTTGCCCAGGCCGCCGTTTCCGGAGGCGAGAGAGAGCGGGGTGGTGGCGGGGGTGGCGGCGCCAACCAGCTCGACGATCTTCTGGCCGCCGTAGTTGGTGATCCAGACGTTACCCGAGCCATCGACTGCGGCGTTGAGCGGGTCGTTCAGGATATTGGTGCCGTACTGATAGTTGTTGGTTGGCGACATAGCGGTGCCGGAGTTGTTGAGCTCGGCGATGGAGTTCGCGGTGCGGTTGGTGACCCAAATATTGCTGGAGCCATCGATGGCTGCAGAGAACGGCTCGCTGAAGGTAGCGCCGGTGCCGCCGCTGGTAAGGACGTGAACCGTGGGCTTGCCGCTGCCGTTGAGGGTGATGTGGTCCACTTCGTTGGCGTCTTCGAGGGTGACCCAGGCGCTGTCGGAGGCATCGATGCCGATGGCCTCTGGGTAGGTTCCAGTGGTGACGGGGAAGTTAGCATTGGCGACGCCGCCGGTGGCGGAGAAGCGGCAGACCGCGCTGCCGTGCTCGTCGGTGACCCAGAGGTCCTGGGCGCTGTCGATGGCGAGGTGGTCGTAGGTGTCTTTACTCGGGATGCAGGTGGTGGAACCGGTAAAGGGTGAGTAACTGGGTGAGCCGAAGTTGCTGGTGTACTCATAGACGTCTGCGTTGCCGCCAACAGCGGCGATGAAATAGAAGTTTCCGTTTTTATCGGTTGCGGTGGAGGAGACCGTAGAGAAGTTGGAGGTCGATTGGGTGAAGCTGTTGCCGGAGGAGGAGATCTCGACGATCTTGCTGGAGGTGATCGATCCGAACCAGACGTTGTTACTGGGATCGATGGTGACATACCCGGGGGTACCGCCGCTCGAGTAGTTGTAGGAGAGAGCCCCGGTGGGCAGAAGCCTCGTAATGTAGCCGTCGCCTCCGTTGCCCTGATTCGAGAAGACGACATTGCCATTGGAGTCGATGGCGATGCTCTCAGGGTTGGACATGTCGGGATTCAGAGTAGACGGATAGCTGATGGCGAGGGTGAAGTCGTTGGGCGTGGTGGTGAGGTTAGGGGTGTAAGGAACGACGCCAGAGGACTGCAGGTTGTAGAGGCTGCTGACGAAGGTGGCGTTGCCGGTGCCGGCGGGGTAGTGTGCAATATTGAAGGCGGCGGTGGCGGTGTCCGTGGGCTTGGTTCCATTGGTGGCGCCGGTGGACGTGGCGTTGGAGAAGAGGGTGGTGCACTGCGAAGAGGTGTTGCCGCTGGAATCGATGCAGGAGGCGATGATGTCAGCGAGGGTGTCGATGGTGGCCTGTGGGACGGTTCCATTACCGGCGGGGGTAGCGGGGCGGGCAATGTGGTCTTCGCCATCCGAGGTGGTGCTGAGGTTGGAGCCTTGAATGTCGTAAAGCTGGCCAGCGTTGACGGCCGCGTTCTGAATGCCGATGAGGTTGGTAGACGAAGCACCAATGTTGAAGGGACCGGAGCCGAAGCCGGCCATGGCGAACGCGGTCGCGGTGGTGGAGACCTCATTCATGTAGACGTAGCTGAGGGTGTTGGCAAACTCGCCGGTGGTGCCTGGGCAGAGGCCGAGCATCGCCATATTGACCATGGAGGGGTTGATGCCGTAGACGGCGTTGCCGGTGGTGGATCCGCTGAGCGAGCCGTGGCCGCCCGTGAAGTCGATAGTGAAGGATGTGCTGCTGAGCGGCGTGGTGACGGTCTGGGTGGTACCGTTCAACTGGGCGTAGCCGCCGGTGAGGCCGGAGAAGGTGACGCTGGTGCCGGAGGTGAGCGAGTTTGCGGCGGTGAAGGTGACGGCGTACTTTCCGCTGTTTCCGGTCTCGCTGAAGCCGGCTGCGGTGATGGTGAGCGTGGGGTTGGCGACCGTGGAGCCACCGACGGCGACCAGGTAGACAGGCTCGCCAACGTTGCAGCTATAGTCTCCGGTGATGTTGAAGCCCCCGTTCCCGTCGGTGATGACGTAGGTGCCATTGGCGTCCGAGCCGCTGCCGGTGGTGAGCTCCGGGGTGGCAGCGGCGGCGTAGCCATTATTCGCGACCTGAAGGACATAGAGATGAGCGCCGACGATGGGAGCATGGCCGCCGAAGACGCTGCCCTGGATGGCTCCGGGGTGTGTGACGGCGCCGGGCATGACGGTATCTGGAATGGTGGAGACGCCGGAGCAACCGGTGAGGGCCAGGAGGCCAAGAAGAACGGACAGGCCAAGTGCAGACACACGCGGGGTATTGAAGACGGACGACGAGAAAGCGGGCTTCATCAGGTGCTCCGTGGAAACTATGGGAAAAATTAGGGGAAACTCAGAATGAGTACGCTGATAGTACCAATTTGGGCTGCAGAAGTGTGCAAAATTTTGCAATAAAAGTTTGCCGCGACCCATCGATGCCACGTTGTCTCAATCGTTTTACGAGCTATCTAGGGGGCGGTGGGGACTGGTTGGAGCGGAGTGAGGGTGGGAGCGGCCAAGCCAAAGAACATGGTGAGGGCGTCCTGGCCCTGGTTCGAGACCCAGAGGTTGCCGGAGCGGTCTGGGGCGAGGCTGTAGGGCTCGGTGAGGGAGGCGTCGAGGCCGAAACCGCCGAAGGAGTGGACGCCGGGGGAGGGGCTGAGCTCGGTGCCGGGGGTGGTGGAGTTGGGGCCGGAGAGCTCGAGGAGGGAGCCGCTGTTGAGGTCGGTGAACCAGATGTTCTGCGCGGCATCGACGACGACGGCGAAGGGCGTGGCGGCGCCGGCGTCGACAGTCTGCTGGTTGATGAGGACGGTGCCGTCGGGAGCGACTTCGCTGATGGTGCTGTTGAGGTAGTTGGCGACCCAGACGTTGCCGGCGACGTCGAGTGCGACGCCGTGCGAGTTGTAGCAGCAGTCGGGATGGCTGAGGAGCTGGCCGTTGGGATAGGTGGTGGAGGGCGCGGAGATGTGCGCGATGGTGTTGTCGTCGTCGGAGAGCCAGAAGCCGTGCGCGGTATCGACGGCGAGGTAGAGAGGCTTGGCGTTGAGGCCGAGGGTCTGACCGACTTCTGAGGAGACGACGGCGCCGGTGGGGCTGAGGATGGTGGCGGAGGAGCACTCTTCGTTGGCGAAGAAGACGTTGCCGTTGGTGTCGGCCGCGGCGGCGTAGGGATAGCAGATGCCGTTGCCGTAGGAGGTGGAGGCGCCGGGGGTGGAGGAGGTGATGCCGTCGAACTCGGTGACGCTGCCGGGGCCGCCGTTGCCGTTGTAGTTGGTGACCCAGATGTTGTTGGAGGTGTCGATGGCGAGGCCGTAGGTCTGGGCGATAACTCCGGCGCCGTAGCCGGTGGTGGAGAGTGGGGTGCCTTGCGCGTTGAAGGCGCTGAGGGGGCTGTTTTCGTTGGCTACCCAGATGTTGTTCAGGCTGTCGACGCCGAGGGTTGTGGGGGACGAGAGGCCGCCGCCGGTGATGGTAAGGGACATCGTCCAGTCGTTGGGGGATTGGGTGAGGGGGGTGGTGGCGAAGGGCGGCGCGGTGGGGCCATTTGCTGAAATGGCAGAGTAGACGGCGGCTACGTTGTCGCCGGGGTGGTGGGTGATGTTGAGCGCAGCGGTGAAGGTGTCGGTGGGGGTGGTGCCGTTGGTGGGCGTGGCGGCTGTGAACAGGGGCGTGCAGGTGCTGCCGTCGCCGGCGGTGCAGCTATTGAGGGCGTCGGCGAGGGCGTTTAGCTTGCCGGTCTCTACGGTGAGGTTGGTGGGGAGAGTGGCGGGGGCGCCGGTGGCGGGGTTGGCTAAGAGCGCGGCGTCGAGAAAGGCGTTGGTGAGGCCGAGGATGTTGGTGGAGCTGGCGCCGATGTTGGTGGCGGAGCTGGCGAAGGGGGCCAGCGCCCAGGCGGCGGCGGCCGTGGTGCGCTCGTTGAGGGTGAACTCGGGCGTGGAGGTGAGCGTGGTGCAGGGGCCGATGGCGACGACCATGGTGAGCGCGGAGTTGCTGGCGTTGGAGGTGGAGGAAGCGATGCCTCCAGTGGCGACGAGGTAGAGCTGGGCCGTTGCGGGGATGGACGCGCCGGTGTTGCTCTGGCCGCAGGTGTAGAGGCCTTTGAGCTGGAACATGCCGAGGGGGTCGGAGAGGACCGTTTGCGTGAGCATGGGGATGGCGGCGGAGGCGTTGCCGGTGGCGCCCACGGCGTAGAGCTGGATGGTGGCGCCGTTGACGGGCGTGGTGCCGGCGAGGACCTGGCCCTGGAAGGCTACGGAGGTGACGGTCAGCGTGAGGTTGGCGGTGGTGGTGTGGCCGGCCGTGTCGGTAACGGTGACGGCGAGGGGGGCGGAGGTTTCGCCGGCGTTGGGCGTGCCGGTGATGGCGCCGGCGGAGCTTAGGCTGAGGCCGACGGCGCTGAGGGCCGTGCCCGTGGAGGTCCAGGTGTAGACGCCGTTGCCGCCGGTGGCGGTGAGTTGCTGCGAGTAGGTGGTGCCTTCTACGCCGTTGGGGAGCGCGGTGGTGGTGATGCTGAGCGGCGCGTAGAGGGTGGTGAGGGTGTAGGCGGCGGTGGCGGTGAGGCCGGGGGAGCCGGCGTCGGTGAGCGTTACGGTGAAGCTGGCGGTGCCGCCCGCGGTGGGGGCTCCGC
>JBAULP010000071.1:0-48084 GCA_049578265.1 Acidobacteriaceae bacterium | reverse complement strand
GCCACTGGTGCCGGGCCCGCGCCCTTCGCCGCCGCAAGCAACGCGGCCATCTGCGCAGGATCGATACCCGGCGCTGCCGCAGGCGCTTCGCCCGCAAACCGCAGTCCCACCTTCAAATCCGGCCGCTCCATCTCAAACTCGGCGATGCCGTTGGCCTTCAGAAACTCAACCAACTCTTTCAACTCGCGCAAATCCTTACCTTCCGTACCTGCCATGTGCGTCCCTGCTCCTCAACTTCGTTTTGCGAACCCGCTCGTGCCGGGCCTCTGTTTTGCGAATCCTATCTCTCGAGAATCCTCTACCTCGAGAATTCTCTACCTTGAGAATTCTATGTCCTGCCAATTCTTCGCGTTACCTTACAGTTCAATCCAATCCTTTGAGCTCGCTGCCGTCAATACCTCGCAGCCGCTCTCCGTCACCAACACCATATCTTCAATCCGTACCCCAAACGCCTTTGGGACTGGGTGAACCCCCTTGGCTCGGGAACCGCTCTTCCGCTTGCCCTCCGCGGCCACACTAGAAAGATACGCTCCCGGCTCAATCGTAATCACCATCCCAGGCTCCAGCACCTGTGTCTGTTTTGCCGCAACCCTCGGTCCCTCGTGAATCTCCAGCCCGACGCCGTGCCCAGTCGAGTGCGAAAACTCCTTCTCCAAACCAGCGGCCCGCAGCACCGACCGTGCCGCTTCGTCGACCTCTCCGCACGTCACTCCCGGCGCTACAGCCGCAATTGCGGCCTGCTGAGCTTCCAGCACCGAATGATACACGTCCCATTCCCGCCCACTCGCCCCGCCTAGATGCGCGGTGCGCGTCATGTCCGAGCAGTACCCATCCAGCACGACCCCAAAGTCCAGCGTCACAAACCCATGAGACGGCAACTTTGCCGACGTCGCTCTTCCATGCGGCAGGGCCGACCGCTCACCGCTGGCCACAATCGTCTCAAAGCTCATCGCTTCTGCACCTGCCAGCCGCGCCAGGAATTCCAACTGTGCTGCCACCTGCGCCTCTTCAGCTCCCGCCACAATGTACTGCAGTACCGTCCCAAACAGCCCACATCCCAGCGCCGCTGCCTTCCGCATGCGCGCAATCTCATCCTCGTCCTTGACCTGGCGAATCCGTGCGACCAGCCCATCGGTCGCCACCAGGAACCTCCGCCGCAACGCTCCCGGAAGTGCCTTCTTCATCCCATCCAGTGCCGCAACGGTGGTCTGTCCGGCATCAAACGCGCACTTCTTCACGCCCGCAGCAGCCAACCATTCCACGGCCTGCGCCGCTGGCGGCCGTTTGTCGATCACCACTCGCACACCCTCTGCCTCACTCTTGGCCTGCGCCGTATAGCGCCCATCGGTAAACAGTGCCGCGCGCCCGCCCACCAGCGCCACTGCTCCGCTCGATCCCGTGAAGCCGCTCAGGTAGCGCACATCCGGACCGTGTGTCACCACCAGGCCGTCTGCTCCAGCCTTCAATGCAGCCTGTACCGCCTTCTTCCTTCGAGCCCGTTCACGCATCTCCCCATTTTACCTGTGTCCCCGCTCAATCACACCCTCAATGCCCCTCGCGTACCCTTCAATCGCACCTAGCCGTTATCATGGAGTATGCACCGCGGTTCCGCTCCCACCGGCCATCCTGAGACCCATCACGTAACTCGCCGCAGCTTCCTCGGTGCCACACTCGCCGTCGCTGGCCTCGGCCTGGCCACTTACTCCGGAACCTACGCCCGCCACGAGTTCGAGATCACCCACAAGACCGTCCCCATCCGCGATCTCCCCGATGGATTTGCGAACTTCCGCATCGTACAGATGAGCGACATTCACCTGGAAGAGTTCACCGAACCCTCCTTCCTGGAACGTATGGTCGCCGAGGTCAACGAACTCAATCCCGACCTGGTCCTTATCACCGGGGACTACGTCAGCCGAGGTCCGCTGTCGCTCAAAGTCTCCTGGAATGCCGCCGGCGTCGCCGCTGAAATCCTCTCGACACTCAAAGCTCCCCAGCGTATCGGCGTCCTCGGCAACCACGACGTCAACGTTGGCGCCGACCACGTCATCCGCCCCTTGGAAGCGCATGGCACCCCTGTTCTCGTCGACAGCTATACTCCCCTCGAGCGTGGCCGCGATGTCCTTTGGGTCTGTGGCGCCAACGACGCAGGCACCCGCATCCCCGACCTCAACTTCGCCATCCCGGCCAACCCTCGCGCACCTGTCATTTTCATGTGCCACGAGCCGGACTACGCCGAGAAGGTCGTTGAGCACCCCCGTTTCCCGCTCATCGACCTCATGCTCTCCGGCCATTCCCACGGCGGCCAGATCCGGCTTCCCGTGATCGGTCCTCTCATCCTTCCCCCCATGGGACAGAAATACGTCGAGGGCATGTTCCAGCTCGGACACATGCAACTCTACGTCAATCGCGGCATAGGAACGGTGGGTCTACCCTTCCGCCTGAACTGCCCCGCCGAACTGACAGAATTCACCCTGGTGCGAGCCTGACGCCAAGCCGCAACCGGCGGTCTTGATACCACCCCGCTCTACCCGTCATGCTGTACACTCTGGCCAAGCCACAGAGAAGACATCGGGCCACCTCGAAAGCATATCGTCCCCTAAGGAGACCACCGTGCTCGATGTCCTGGTGCCCCGGCCTACAACACCCTCACAGAATCTGGGCGTAAGCGAAAACCAGCGGGACGCCGGTCTGGTACGCGCTGTCGGCCTCTTTGGCCTGGCTGCCAGCATCATCACCCTGACCATCGGCGCCGGTATCTTCGAGGTTCCCGGAGCGCTCGCCGCCTGTATCGGCATATACGCGCCTCTTGCCTTCCTCGTCTGCGGAGTCGCCATCGGAGCAGTTGCGATCTGCTTCGCTGAAGGCGGCAGCCGTATGCCCACCAGCGGCGGCGCCTACGGTTACGTTGCCGACGCCTTTGGCCCGCTCACCGGCTATGTCGTCGGCACCCTGCTCTGGATCAGCGATCTGCTCGCCGCTGGCGGCGTAGCCGCGGCCCTGGCAGACGCAACGGCAAGCGTGGTGCCCATCCACCTTCAACCATTCGCACGCTCTGCGGTCATCCTCTGCGTCATCGGCGGAATCGCCTTCGTCCATATCGGCGGCGTAGAACGCGGTGCTCGTTTGATCAACATCGCAACCTTGCTGAAACTTCTCCCTCTCGCCATCTTCGTGATCGCCGGCGCCTCGGCCATCCATCGCGTGAACTTCGTTCAACCCGCATCGCACGGCACGCATGATGTAGGCCGCGCCCTCATCCTGGCGTTCTTTGTCCTCACGGGCATGGAGATCTCCCTCAGCGCAAGCGGCGAGGTGGCCAATCCCGCGCGAACCATTCCCCGAGCGCTCATCATGGCCATCGTTCCGGTCACGCTCCTCTACATCGTCATCCAGGTCACCGCGCAGGGCATCCTCGGCACCGCACTTGCCCACTCCTCGATGCCGTTGGTGGACGCGATGGCCCGCATCAATCCGGCCTTGCGTCTCGTCATGCTCTCCGGCGCTGCCATCGCCATGTTCGGCTTTCTCTCCGGCGACATCTTCTGCACCCCCCGCATCCTCTTCGCCTTTGCCCGGGACGGCCTGCTCCCACGCGTTCTCGGCCGCCTGCACCCCCGCAGCCATACGCCCTATATCGCCATTCTCTGCTACGCCGCGCTGGCCATTACCTTGGCGTTGGCGGGCAACTTCGAAGAACTCGCCGTTCTCTCCACCCTCGCCACCGCTGCGTTGTATATGGCCGCCTGCGCGGCGGCGTGGCGGCTAGCGCGCAAAGGCGTAGCCGAGGCCGGCACACCGCTGAACTTCCGCTGGCTGGGTGTCGCCATGGTGGTAGGTGTCGGGAGCATGCTGGCTCTGATCGCCCTGGCTTCCCGCACAGAGATCATCGGCCTCTTCGTTGTCATTGGTGCCAGCGCAGCGATCTACCTTATTCAGACCCGCTACGCCCCCTCTCATCGCAGGGCATGAGCAAGTTCAGATGGTTTCCAACAGGATCAGATCGTTTCCTACAGGCTTACCGCGCGCTCGCCACCGGCTTCTTCTTACCCGGCTCGACCGCCGCGCTCTTCGCTCCCACCCCGCTCTTCACATCCATCCAGTTGTCCAGCAAGCTCTTCCGAAACCGCCAGCGGTTGCCCAGCTTGAACGCCGGCACAAACCCCTCGGAAGCATACCGGTACAACGTGTCCCCGCTGATCCCCAGGTAATCCGCCGCCTGGCGAATATCCATCACCTCGCGGAACACCAACTGCCCTTGTGTCGTTCCTGCTGCCATAAACGTCTCCAGTCCTGGGTAAATCTTCCGGGTTTACCTGTGCACCCCTCGTTGTACCCGTTTTTCCACAGGGATACAAGACCATGGAGGTTCTATACGGCCCCAGCTCGCCACTCTTAATCAACGAGTACATACAATCAATCCATTAGCGCACTGCTTTAACTCTTAAATATAAATACAGCAAACAGGAGACTTGCAAACATGTATAACCTTTGAGAGTTACTCCTCCGTTATTGGTGGCTTCCCAGGCCGCTTCGGCTCCCACTTCTTCCGCACCGGTTCCTGCGCTCGCTCCACACTCTCGACCGCAGTACCCTCCGCTGCCGTCGTTGCCTCAACCTTCGCCCCAGCCGGATCCGCCGTCGGCTGCTCAACTGGTCCAGCACTCGGCGCAGCCGCAACAACCGAAGTCCCTCCTGCCGCCTTCGGAGCCCACTTCTTGCGTATTGGAGCGTCCAGACTTCCAGCTTCCTCCACGGCACTCGCGGCCTTCTCCTCACGCACACCGGGCTCCCCCGCCTGTCCCGCAACTGGAGCTACACTCGCCGCCGCCTTTGGTGCCCATTTCTTTCGAGCTACTATCGGGGCCTCACTCGAGGCCACAGCAGGCGCTTCTGGCGCGGCAGCCTCCACCACCTCCGGCACAACCCGCGCCTCAACCAAAGGTGCATCCGCCGGTTCAGCGACCGCCACCGCAGCCGCGGCCTCCGCCGGTCCCACCGGCTCAGCCTTCCCTCCAGCAGTCTCCCCCGCCCGACGCAGCACGCTCTCCAGCAGCAGCTCCGCCACGTCCTTCACCGCCACGCCGGCCTCGCCCTTCTCCGGCGTGCTCTCCAGCATGCTCTTGCAGAACGGACACCCTACCGCAAGCACCGCTCCATCGCCGTGGCCCTCCAGCCGTCCCTGCGCCTCGTGGTACCGGTTATCCGACACCCGCTCCGACCCAACCTCCTCTTCCTTCCAGAACTGACCCCCGCCGGCCCCGCAGCAGAACGAGTTCTCCCTCTTCCGCTCCAACTCCACAAAGTCATTGGACAGCACCCGCAGCACATTCCGCGGAGCGTCATAGACTCCACCATGCCGACCCAGGTAGCAGGGGTCGTGATACGTAACCGCCGCCCCGGCAGCCTCCGCAACCAGCCGCCCCTCGCGCACCAGCGACTCCAGATACTCCGTATGGTGCATCACCTTAAAGTCGCCGCCAATCTGGCGGTACTCCTTGCCAATCGTGTTCATGCAGTGCGGACAAGTAGCGACAATCAACTTCGGCCGTACCGTCGTCAGCGTAGCGACATTCTGGTCCGCAAGCTGCCGATACAAATACTCATTCCCCGCCCGCCGAGCCGTATCCCCCGTGCAGCACTCCTTCTTCCCCAGCACTGCAAAGTTCACCCCCGCCCGCGTCAGCAACTGCACAAACGCCCGCGCCGTCTTCTGCGACTGCGGATCATAACTTGCCGCGCACCCCACCCAATACAAAACATCCGGCTCCGGATTCTCCTCGACGGTGGGCACCACCAACCCCTCAGCCCACTCCAGCCGCTTCTCCTGCCCAATCCCCCAAGGATTACTCGCCCGCTCCATCCCCCGAAACGCCGCCTGCAACTGCGTCGGAAACTCGCCCTCCATCATCACCTGTTGCCGCCGAACGTCAATGATGTCGAGCATCTGCTCATTCTGCGTGGGACAGACCTCCATGCAAGCCCCACACGTCGTGCAAGCCCAAGCCGCCTCGGGAGAAAGCGCAAACGCCAGCAGCGGCCGAGGACTCTCCCCCCCAAGCTCAAACCCACGCCCACTCCGCGCAAGATCATTCAACTCCATCCGCTTATTGATCTCCAGCGCCGCCGGGCTCAACGCCTTCCCCGTAGCCGCCGCCGGACAAACATCCTGGCACCGATTGCACTGGATACACGCATAAGCATCCAGCAGCCGAGGCCACGCCAGATCCTCCAGCCGTTTCGCCCCCAGCTTCGGCTCCTCGACTTCCAAATCCAACACCACCGCCGGCAACACCCCCGACGACACCTCCCGCGCCACCAAATACTTCACCGGCGCCATCAGCAGATGCACATGCTTCGTATACGGAAAGTACATCAGGAACAGCAGCACACTCCCCAGCGCACCCCAGTACCCAAACACCCGCCAAGCCTCGGCGTTCGCCGGCGTAAACAGGTGCGACAGCAGCGTAGCAAACGGCTGAAACCGATCCGGCCCCTCAGCAGCGATCTTCGCGCCAGCCCCAACCGCGCGGCTTCCCACATGAAACAAAATAAAGATCGAAACAATCAGCGAGTCCCGTGAGATATAACTCCGCCGCACATCCTCATGCAGCAACGTCCGCTCATTGAACCGAAAATCCCGCCCACTAGGCAGCCAGAATCGCCGCACCACCAGCGCCACCACGCCCACCATCACCAGCGCCGTCATCACATCCGCGAGCAGGTTATACGTGGCCCCCGCCCAAGTAGCAGACGAGATCGACAGCGGAAAATATCCCTCCACTAAGTCGAAGACATTCACCAGCACATAGAACGAGAACCCATAAAAAATAAGCGAGTGGAAGAAGCTAACCCAAGGCCGCTTCCGAAACGTCCGCGTCTGCAGCAAGGTCGTCGTCAGCGCATACCAAAGCCTTCGCCCCAGCCGATCCCACCGCGCATCCGCATCCGCGCGCCCTGCCGCGATCCGCCGATACAGCCGATAAAACCCCCACCCCCCAATCGCCCCGGTAACGACGGCGAACACCAGGAAAGCAATCTTCTGCGCGAAAGGAAGCATCCGGTCTCACTCCTACTTGCTTTACCGTTCTACTCAGCGCGCGCCTACTTGCGCAGCTCCGCAATCACCGCCGGGACGATCTCTTTCACATCGCCCACAATCCCATAATCCGCAATCTTAAAGATCGGCGCATCGCCATCCTTATTGATCGCAACAATACACTTGCTCTTGTTCATCCCCGACAGATGCTGCACCGCACCCGAGATCCCCACCGCAACATACAGCTTCGGCTGCACCGTCTTGCCCGTCTGCCCCACCTGCTCCGAGTAAGGCCTCCAACCCGCATCCACCACCGCGCGCGTAGCGCCCACAGCCGCGCCCAACTGATCCGCCAACCCCTCCACCAACTGCACAAACCCCTCCGCACTCCCCACGCCGCGCCCACCCGAGACCACCACATCGGCCTCGGTCAACGCAATCCGTCCAGTCTTCTCCTTCGTGCTCCCCGTAACTACCAGCCGCCGCTTCGGCAACTGCAACTCCACATCAAACTGCTCCGCCGCAACCGTGCCCGCAGCAACCGCAGCAAACGCCCCCGGCTTCACCGTAGCCACCACCACCGCCCCCGACGCCTCCACCTTCTCCGTAACCCGCGTCAAGAACGTGTAATGCTCCGCCTGCAGCGCCCCTCCCTCATCCTTCAACGAAATCACATCCTCCAACAGCGGCGCATCAAGCTTCACAGCAACCCTCGGGCTATACTCCCGCCCGCTCCGGCTCCCCGCAATCAACACCACCGCCGCCTCGCCCTCGGTAGCAATCTGCGCCACCGCCGCAGCCCAAACCTCCGCATCATACTGCGCCAGCTCCGGCAGATCCGCCACCAGCACCTGGTCCGCAATCAACGCCGCCGCACGCGCAACCTTCGTCACGCCACTACCCAGCACCAGCGCCGCCACATCACCCTGCCCCAACCCACGCGCCGCCGCAGCCAACTCATACGCGCTCTTGCTCAGCGCCCCATTCGTGTGTTCCGCCACAATCAAAATCATGCAATCACCCCAGCTTCCTCGCGCAACAACTTCACCAAATCCGCCGCGGCAGCAGCCGTATCCTTGCCATCGATCATCTTCTTCCGCCGCTCCTTCACCTGGATCTCCGCGCCCAAGCCCTTCACCTTCGCCGTCACGCCGTAAGCCTCCAGCGTCTCCTTGCGAATCTCCTTCTTCTTCGACTTCATAATGTTCGGCAGCGTAGGATAGCGCGGCTCATTCAACCCCTGCTGCGTAGTCACCACCACCGGCAGCGCCACCTCAAACGACTCGCTCCCCTCGTCCGCCTCATGCTTCCCCACCAGCATCAGTCCTTTTGAATCCCCAGCTCCCTTCAACTCCAGCGCGCTAGTCCATGTAGCCTGCGGCCAACCCAGCCGCTCCGCCGTAGCCGCACCCAGCGCCTGGCTGTCCCAGTCCGCCTGCTGGCCACCGCAGAAGATCAACTCCGCTCCCTCCGTCTTCGCAATCGCCGCCATCACCGAACTCAGCGCAATCACATCCAGCGCCACATCCGCCACCACATGCACGCCGCGGTCCGCACCCATCGCCAGCGCCGTCCGCACAGCCTCCTCAGCCCGCGCCGGCCCCACCACCACCACGACAATCTCAGCGTCCGCCCCGCGCTCGCGCAGCCGCAGAGCCTCTTCCACGCCGTACTCATCCATGGTGTCCATCACTAACTTGCTGCCTTCCAACTCCACCGCGCCATTCCGCACCCGAACGCTCTCTTCCGCATCCAGCACCTGGCGTATCAACGTCAAAATCCGCATCATCCACTCCTGCACTTCTCACTCAAGCATCCCTTAGCCTACGATGACAGCGCCAAAGTTTGTCTCGCTTACCGCTGGTCTGTTAATTTACCCTCGGGTAGAATAACTTCGCAACCCCTTCACCGGAGATTCCTTCACCATGGCAACACTCACTCCCGAAACCGCCGCCCCCGCACCGCTCTCCACCCTCACCGCCGAAGAGCAACTCCTCCAGGAGACGGTCCGCAAGTTCGCCCGCAACAAGATCGCCCCCCTTGTCCGCGAGATGGACGAAGCCCAGAAGATGAGCCCCGCCATCATCTCGCAACTCTTCGAACTAGGCCTCATGGGCATCGAAATCCCCGAAGAATACGGCGGCGTAGGTGGCTCCTTCTTCAGCTCCATCCTCGCCGTCGAAGAGATCTCCGCCGTAGACCCCGCTATCGGCGTCCTCGTCGACGTCCAAAACACCCTCACCGTCAACGCGCTCCTGCGCTGGGGCACCGAAGCCCAGAAGCAGCAGTATCTCCCGCGCATGGCCGCCGACACCATCTGCTCCTACGCGCTCTCCGAAGCCAGTTCCGGCTCCGACGCCTTCGCCCTCACCACCACAGCCCGTGCCGACGGCGACCACTACATCCTCAACGGCCGCAAGCTCTGGATCTCCAACGCCGCCGAGGCCGGCCTCTTCATCGTCTTCACCACCGTAGATCCCGCCGCCGGCTACAAGGGCATCACAGCCTTCCTCGTCGAGCGCGACACACCAGGCTTCACGGTAGGCAAAAAGGAAGACAAGCTAGGCATCCGCGCCTCCTCCACCTGCGAGCTTCTCTTCGACGACTGCCGCGTCCCCGCCGCCAACATCCTCGGCGAGATCGGCAAAGGCTACAAGATCGCCATCGAGACCCTCAACGAAGGCCGCATCGGAATCGCCGCCCAACTCCTCGGCCTAGCCACCGGCGCCTGGTCGCACGCCGCAAAATACGCGCAGGAGCGCCGCCAGTTCGGCAAGCCCATCGCCGAGTTCCAGGCCGTCCAATTCAGCCTCGCCGAGATGGCCACCGACATCGAAGCCAGCCGCCTCATGGTTTACAACACCGCCCGCCGCAAGCTAGCCGGACTTCCATTTTTAAAGGAAGCCGCCATGACCAAATACTTCGTTTCGCAAGTAGCCGAGCGCGTCGCCAGCAAGTGCGTAGAGATCCACGGCGGCTACGGCTTCGTAAAAGACTACCCCGTAGAAAAGCTCTACCGCGACGCTAAAATAGGCACCATCTACGAAGGCACCTCCAACATGCAGCTAGCCACCATCGCCAAGCAAGTCCTGCAAAGCTAAAGCAAATTCGATGGCATAGAGATGCCACGCCGCCGGAGTAGCAGCGGGCTTTAGCCCGCGGTAACAGCGATTAGAAAGAGGGGGCTTTAACCTCGGGCCCTCTGCGCTCTAACCCACCAGACACACAAAAGCCCGCGGAGCGCATTCGTTTCACGCGCTCCGCGGGCTGTGTTTTCTTACAGCGTGTACCGGCCAGCCTCCACCATCACCGCTGCAATCTCGCGCCCCAGCGTCACCGTATTCACCGGGTCATGCTTCGCCAGCCTGCGGAAGATCGCCATCTGCGTGCGCAGCATGTCGCCCTCCGCCACGGCCGCAACCACACGTTCCGCAGCACCCTCCACCACGCGGAACGACTTCGCCGCATAGTACTTCGTCATCTTCACCGCGAGCTCATTCTTGCCCGCCATCTTCTCCGTGCGCAAGATCGCCGACTCCAGCGCCAGCACCTCAATCAGCACATCCGACAGCGCACCCATCACCTCCTGCTGATCCGCCAGGTCCATGCCGAAGCGCTGCGAAGCCGCGCCCGCGCAGAACAACCCAAGCTTCTTCGCGCTAGCCAGCAGCGCGCGCTCCTCCGCAAGCGGCCCTTCGTAGTCCGCACGCGCAACCGGCCCCGCCATCACCTCATCCATCACCTGCTTAATCGCTGGCAACAGCGCCAGTCGACCCTGCAGCGCCCGCTTGATCATCCACCCCGTGATGATCAGCCGGTTGATCTCATTGGTACCTTCAAAGATCCGGTTAATACGCGCATCGCGATAACTCCGCTCCGCCGGAAACTCCTCGACGTACCCATAGCCGCCATGCAACTGCAGCATCTCGTCCACCACGCGGTCCAGCGCCTCCGAGCCCCACACCTTCAAAATCGAACACTCGACCGCGAACTCCTCAATCCTCTTCTGCACTTCCTGCGTATAGGTCGGCGAGTGCTTATCCAACTCCGCCAGCGCCGCATCAATCGCGCCCACCGTCCGATAGATCAGCGCCTCGCCCACATAGATCGCAGCCGCGCTCGCCGCAAGCTTCTCCTGCACCAGCCCAAACGAAGTAATCGGCTTGCCAAACGCGATCCGCTCCTTCGCATACCGCAAGCCGTTGCGAAACGAAATCCGCATCCCACCGATCGCCGAAGCCGCGAGCTTATACCGCCCCACGTTCAGCACATTGAATGCAATATGATGCCCCTTACCAGCCTCGCCCAACAGGTTCTCTACCGGCACCTTGCAGTCCTCCAGCCGCAGCGGGCAAGTAGACGATCCGCGAATCCCCAGCTTGTGTTCTTCCGCCGCCACCGTCAGCCCAGGCGTTCCCGCCTCAATCAAAAACGCGGTGAACTTCTCTCCATCAATCTTGGCGAACACGGTAAACAAATTCGCCATGCCTGCATTCGAGATCCACATCTTCTCGCCGTTCAGCACATAGTGTTTGCCATCCTCACTCAGCTTTGCCTGCGTCCGAATATTCATCGCATCCGAACCCGCCGACGACTCCGACAGCGCATACGCCGCAATCCACTCGCCCGACGCAATCTTCTGCAGATACTTCTTCTTCTGTTCCGGCGTACCGTACCACATCAACGGCAGTGTCCCAATCCCCGCATGCGCGCTGAACGTAACGGAAAAACTTCCCATGACCGCAATCTTGTCCGCGATCAGGGCCGACGTAATCTTATCCAACTCCAAGCCGCCATACTCCTCCGGCACATCGACGCCCAGCAGCCCAAGCTCGCCCGCCTCGCGCATCAACTTGCGGCTCACATCAAAATTCTTCGCCTCAATCTCCGCCACCTGCGTCAGAATCTTCTCCTCCGCAAAGGTCGCCGTCATCTCCGCAATCTGCTTCTGCTCCGCAGAAAGATCCTCAAGCGTAAACACATCCTCCGGCCCCAGGTCTTCAATCAAAAAACTTCCACCCAAAGCACGTTTCGTCGGATTCGCTACAGCCGTTGCACTCATCGTCTCTCCTTCTGCAATCCCTAACCACTAACCACTAACCACTAATTCTGCAAATTCTCAAAGATGCCCGCCGCGCCCATACCGCCGCCCACGCACATCGTGACCAACCCATACTTCGACCCGCGCCGCTTCATCTCGCCGATCAGCGTCGCCGTCAACTTCGCGCCCGTGCATCCCAGCGGATGCCCCAGCGCAATCGCGCCGCCATTCACATTCAGCTTCGATCGATCCAGCCCCAACGTCTTAATCACCGCCAGCGACTGCGCCGCGAACGCCTCATTCAGCTCAATCACGTCGATGTCCTCAAGCTTCAGCCCGGCCAACTTCAGCGCCTTCGGAATCGCATACACCGGCCCAATGCCCATCTCCTCCGGCGCGCATCCCGCATACGCAAACGACACAAACCGCGCCAGCGGCTTGGCCCCAATCTGCTTCGCACGCTCCTCCGACATCACCACCGCCGCGGCCGCACCATCCGAAGTCTGCGAGCTGTTCCCCGCCGTCACCACGCCCTTCGCATGGAACGCCGCCTTCAACTTCGCCAGCGCCTCGAGCGAAGTATCCGCGCGCGGCCCCTCATCCACCTTGAACTCGAACTCCTTCGCTTCCGCTTTGCCCTTCCCATTCAGCGAAGTCGTCACCACCTTCACCGGAACAATCTCGTCCGCAAACCTCCCCTCCGCAATCGCGGCCAGCGCCTTCTGGTGGCTGCTCAGCGCAAACTCATCCGACTCCTCGCGTGTAATCCCGTAGTGCTTCGCCACCCGCTCCGCCGTCAAGCCCATCGACATATACGAGCCAGGAAAATTCTCCACCAGCCAAGGGTTCACCGAGATCTTGTTCCCACCAAACGGCACATACGACATCGACTCCGCGCCGCCCGCCACAATCACCTCCGCACCGCCGCCGCGAATCCTCTCCGCCGCCAGCGCAATCGTCTGCAACCCCGAAGCACAATACCGGTTCACCGTCATTGCCGCCGACTCCACCGGCAGCCCCGCGCGCAGCGCAATCACCCGCGCCACATTCATCCCCTGCTCGGCCTCCGGCATCGCGCAGCCAATAATCACGTCCTCAATCTCGCTCGCATCCAGCATCGGAACACGCTGCATCGCACCAATCACCGCCGCCGCTCCCAGGTCATCCGGCCGCGTCTGCTTCAGCGTCCCACGAGGAGCCTTACCCACCGCCGTACGAACCGCACTCACCACCACTGCTTCTCTCATCACCAACTCCTTGTTCGACCAATCCACTCAAATCAACGCCACGCGAAGCCCATCGCCGTCCGCGTAGGACCTCAATTTCGCAGCGGCTTTCCAGTCTTCAACGTGAACCCAATCCGCTCCACCGTCTTCGCCTCACCGCATAGCGCAAGAAATCCCTCGCGCTCCAGATCCAGCAAGTATTGCTCGCTCATCAACGTCCCCGCCGTAACCCCGCCTCCGGTCAACACCCGCGCCACGCGGTTCGCAATCTTCGCATCATGCGGGCTGATGTACTGCGCCTCCAGCATCATCGCCACGCCCAGCTTCAGCGTAGCCTCCACCGAAGCACCCGGTGCCGCAATATCGGTCCGCATCGCCGGCGCCGTATACCCCGCGCGCACCAGCCGCAGCGCCTGCGCCTTCGCATCGCTCACCAGCCGGTCCCTGTTCATCGAGATCGCATCGTTCTCCTCCAGAATCCTCAACCCGCGCGCCTCATACGCCGACGTAGAAACCTTCGCCATCGCCACCGTCTCAAACACATTCTTGATGGCCTCATGCACCTCCACCGACTCCGCCCCGCCCGTCAGATTCACCGCCGCAGCAGCATCCAGCGCACGCAGCACCATCTCCTTGCAACCGCCGCCTGCCGGTAAAATCCCCACACCCGTCTCCACCAGCCCGCTATACAACTCCACATGCGGCTGCCGCACCGCCGAGTGCATCGAGATCTCCGTCCCTCCGCCCAGACACATCCCAAACGGCGCCGACACCACCGGCCGCGGACAGAACTTAATCGCCTGCGTCATGTTCTGAAACTCGCGCACCACCAGGTCAATGTCGTCCCACTCCTGGTCTTGCACCGCCAGTAGCAGCTGCATCAAATTCGCGCCCACAGAAAAATTCTGCGCATCGTTGGTAATGATGAACCCGTCGAACTGCTTCACCGCATCGCTACCCGGCTGCAGCTTCTGCCGAATAAACCCGACGATGTCCTGCCCCAGGCTATTCATCTTCGAATGAAACTCGAAGCACCCAATCCCATCGCCCACATCCATCAGAGAGATGCCAGCATTCTTCGCAAACACCCCATTGCTTCTCTTGTAGTTCGCCACCGGCGCCAGCTCCGGATTCAAATCCACCGCGCGATACGCACCCGAAGCCACATCAAAAAACTCCGCACCCTCATTCCGATACCAAGACGTCCCACCCGCAGCCAGCAGCTTCTCCACCGCCGCCGGAACAGCCTCTCCCAGCTCGCGCATCTTCGCAACCGTCTCAGGAACCCCCGCAGCATCCCACATCGCAAACGGCCCCAGCTCCCAGTTGAACCCGGCCTTCATCGCGCGATCGATCTCGACAATCGTGTCCGCAACCTCGCCAATCCGATTCGCCGCATAAGCCCAGATCTCCGGTAGCGCCGTCCAATAAAACTTCGCAACCTTGTCCTTCGCAGGATTCCCACCCAGCAGCGCGCGAATCCTCCCGGCCAGAGAGTCATTCGTCTTCGCCATCTCGATCTCAGCCAACGCCGCGCGTGCCGCAGGCTTGTACTCCATCGACGCGAAGTCCAGCACCAGCCGAGCCTCTTTGCCATCGGCGCCGCGCTCTTTCTTGTAGAACCCCTGCCGCGTCTTGTCGCCCAGCCACTTGCGCTCTACCAGCTCCGTAATGATCGCCGGCAGCGTCACATCCGCGCGTTCATCGCGAATGTTCACCGCAAAGTTCTTCGCCACGCTCGCCAGCACATCAATCCCCACCATGTCAGAAAGCCGAAACGTCCCCGTCTTCGGCCATCCCATCACCGACCCGGTCAGCACGTCGATCTCCTCGACGCTCAGCCCCTGCTCCTTCATAATCCGCACCGTGTTCAGCATGAAGAACGTGCCAATCCGATTCGCAATAAAGTTCGGCACATCCTTCGCCGGCACCACCGTCTTACCCAGCCGCTTGTCCGCAAACTCCGTAATCGCAGCCACAGCCTTCGGGTCCATCTCCGGCGTCGCAATCAACTCAAACAACCGCATGTACCGCGGAGGATTAAAAAAGTGCGTCCCAAACCAACGCCGCCGCACATCCTCCGGCAACGCCTCGGCAATCTTCCCCACGGGCAGCCCGCTGGTGTTCGTCGTCAAGATCGCATCCGCGCGCAGATGCGTCGCAACCTTCGCCAGCAGCGCGCGCTTGATCTCCATGTTCTCCGCGACGGCCTCAATCACCCAATCGCAGTCCTTCAACTTCTCCAGGTCATCCTCAAAGTTCCCCACGCGCACATGCGCAGCAAACGAAGCATCCGCGAACGCCGCGGGCTTAGCCTTCTTCAACTCCTCCAGTGCCCTCACCGCCAGCGAGTTCCGCTCACCGTTCGCAGGCACGATATCCAGCAGAAGCACCGGCAGTCCCGCGTTGGCCACATGCGCGGCAATGCGCGCACCCATCGTTCCCGCCCCCAACACCGCCACACGCCGCACGTCATACACGCGCTCACTCTTGCTCATCTGCGGCGTCCCCGCCTGCATCTGTTCCGATTCCAGCAACGCCATGCCACTCACTCCTCCCAGCCAAGGCCGGGCTTTCTCAATCTCTTTGGAAGGCCAAAATTACGCAGCCCTCTCCAGCCCGTGCAGAATACTGAACGCACGGTAAGAAAGTCAAACAGCGCAAAACATCTGCGAAAATCCAGCAAATCTACCGATTCTCACATCAACGCTGCATGAATCGCTTCCCTTTGAACTCTACCCGCGCCGCACCTTCGTCCCCTTCGCAGCGCCCAACCCGCACACCGCGCCACCACCCCGCAGCCCCTGCGTCAACAAGCTCGCGAACTGCGTCGCAATCTCATCCGCCGTCAGCACGCCCTCTGGCCGATACCACGTCCCAATCCAATTCACCGCGCCCGCCAGTGCAAACGACGCCAGCTTCACATTGCACGCGCCAATCGACCCATCGCGAATCCCCTCCTCCACATATCCGCGAATCGTCATATCGATCTTGCGCTTCAAATCCCGCACTTCGCGCCTTGCCTTCGGCGAAAGTTCCGCGTCGTCGAGCATCGCAACGCAGCGCCCAAAGTCGAAGCTCACCACCGCCTTCGCATAGGCCTCCACATACGCGCGCACCTTATCCAGCCCATTCCCCTGACTCACCGCGGCCTTGTCCAGCAACTGCTCAATCGCCGCAATCCCTAGCCGGTAGCACTCCACCAAAATCTCTTCCTTGTTATGGAAGTAGTAGTACAGCGCCGGCTTGGTAATCTTCAGCCGAGTCCCCAGCTCGCTCATCGACGTGCGCCGATACCCATGCTCCAAAAACAGATGCGCCGCCGTCTGCAACACCGCATCGCGCTTGGTATCAAGGTTGCGCTGACGCACCTGGAACGCCTTCCACGGTTCACGCGGCTGATTCGCCTCCGTCTTCGTCGCCGCACTCTTCGCCAAAATGCTTCGTCCCTTGGTCAACGTCATCAGCCCACTTTCTTCAGCACGGATTATGCCACAACCCCGGCATGTCTGATCTTCATCCTGCAAGCACTCAACTTTCGCCGTCCGCGGAGGACTCGAGAAAGAAGTCCGGCTGCAGCGGCTCTCCCGGTGTCATCGCATAGCCCGACAAATCCGTTACGCCCGCGCGCGCCAACACCTCATCGTCAATAAAAAAATTCCCCGTCGTCTCGCGGCTATTCTGCGTAAGAATCCAATGCGCCGCATCGGCGACAATCTCCGGCTTCCGCCCGCGCTCCGCGTTCGCTCCCGGAATCACCTGCAGCGCCGCGGTAGCAATCACAGTCCGAGGCCAAAGCGCATTCACCCCGATGCCCATCGTCCTAAACTCCTCTGCCATGCCCAGCACGCACATGCTCATCCCATACTTGGCCATCGTGTAAGCGGTGTGCAACGCAAACCACTTCGGCTTCATATTCAATGGCGGCGACATCATCAGAATCTGCGGGTTCGCCGCCTTCTTCAGATAAGGCAAACAAGCTTGCGAGCAGACAAACGTACCTCGCATGTTAACCCCCATCATCAAGTCAAACCGCTTCACAGGAGTCTGCTCCGTAGGCGTTAAGCTGATCGCGCTCGCGTTGTTCACCAGGATGTCGATCCCGCCAAAGTGCTCCGCAGCCTTTGCCACCGCCTCCTGCACCTTCACGTCATCGCGAATATCCAACTCCAGCGCCAGCGCCCTTCCACCCGCGGCCTCAATCGCCGCAGCCGCTGTGTAAATCGTCCCCGGCAGCTTCGGGTTGGGAACGCTGGTCTTCGCCGCGACCACAATGTGCGCTCCATCGCGCGCCGCCCGCAGCGCAATCGCTAATCCAATCCCCCGACTCGCGCCCGTAATAAAGAGTGTCTTATCCTTCAAGTCAGCCATCTTCCGTGCTCGCTCCCAGACGCCATTTCCAAAATGGTTCGTTCCGCGATCCTGCCCTCTTTCAACCCCTGCAAACTGCCCACAGAAAATTCAAGATGACAGACGTCGTGTCTTTTGGTTATCTTACCCTCCGTTAAAGAAATTGCTACCCAAAAGAAATTGGGACGCAAAATAAACAAGAAGGAGTCCGATGCAATCGCTTGATCAAACTCAACCCTCCGGGACAATCTCCATCGGCCCTGCTCTCCCGGATAACGAGTTGCCGCTGCAGCGAATCTACGCCTGCGAACTCAACGCCCCCGCGCAGCCGCTCTTCTCGCAACCGCTCGGCGGTCGCATCTTCGACTGGACCTGGGACACCGCCATGCAGGAAGTCCGCCGCATGGCCGCCTGGATCCAGGCGCAAAACTATCCCTCCGGCTCCCACATCGCCATCGTCAGCAAAAACTGCGCGTGGTGGATTATGGCCGACTACGCCATCTGGATCTCCGGCCACGTCAGCGTTCCGTTCTTCCCCTCCGCCCGCGATCTCTCTCTCGCCGCGCTCTTCCGCCACAGCCAGCCCGTCGCCTACTTCGTCGGCCAGCTCGACAACCCTCTTCCCCTCACCGAAGACATCTTCCACAACCTCCCCTGCGTCGTCTTCCCCAACTGCGCCGCGCAGCACGCACCCGCCAACGCGGCACTCTGGTCGCACATCGTCGCCAACCAGCCGCCGCTCGAATCCTCTCCCGTCCGCCCCGCCGGCGACATCGCCACCATCATCTACACCTCCGGCACCACCGGCCAGCCCAAGGGCGCCGTCCACACCTTCCGCGCGCTCTCCCTCTGGGGCAAATCCATGGAGCCCGCCATCGGCCCCAACCCCGCCGAAGGCATCGACCGCATCCTCTCCTACCTTCCTCTCGCGCACATCGCCGAGCGCGCCATCGTCGAGATGAACTCCCTCTTCTCCCCCCTGCAAATCTTCTTCACCGAAGGCCAGCCCACCTTCCTTCACGATCTCATCCGTTCGCGCTCCACGCTGTTCTTCTCCATCCCGCGCCTCTACATTCGCTTCCAGCAGGGCGTCTTCGAAAAGATCCACGAGAAGAAACTCAACTTCCTGCTCTCCATCCCCATCGTCGGCAACATCATCCGCAAAAAGATTCTCGCCAACATGGGCCTCGGCGGCACGCGCCTCATCTGCTCCGGCGGCGCGGCCATCCCGGTTGAAATCATTAATTGGTACCTCAAGATGGGTCTCAACTTTCTCGAAGGCTACGGCATGACCGAGAGCGGCATCACGCACGTCCCGCTCCCCGGTCAGTCGCGCGTCGGCTACGTCGGCAACGCCAGCCCCTGGGCGCTCACTCGCATCTCGCCCGATGGAGAAGTCCAGATCGCCGGCCCCATGAACATGCTTGGCTACTACCGCAATCCCGAGCTCACCCGCGACGTCTTCACCGACGACGGCTTCTTCCGCACCGGCGACCGCGGCCAGATCGACGACCACGGTCGCCTTCGCCTCATCGGCCGTCTCAAAGAAGAGTTCAAGACCTCCAAGGGCAAATACGTAGCCCCCGGCCAGATCGAAAAACTTCTCGCCGTCTCGTACCTCTTCGAAGCCGTAGCCGTCTTCGGCAGCGGCATGACCGCACCGTTCGCGATGGCCGTCCTCTCGCCGCCCATTCGCAAAGAACTCCCACCCCCAGGCCGCCGCGCCGACATCGAGGCCAAACTCATCGCCGAGATGGAAGCCGTCAACACCCAGCTCGAGCACCACGAGCAGCTCCGCTTCATCGTCATCTCCGAGCAGCCCTGGACCATCGACAACGAGCTCCTCACCCCGACCTTCAAAGTCCGCCGCACCGCGCTCGAACAACGTTTCTCCCCCAACTTCAACTCCTGGGAAGCCTCCCAGCAGAAGGTCATCTGGATGGAGAAGCTATGAGCCCTCTTAATTCCGTACCGAACACAGCCGAAGCTCTCCACACGCAGCTTCTCCACCTCAAGCTCGATGGCAAGCAGACCGAGGTCGCCTACCACTCGCTGCCCTCCGCGCACGGCACGATCCTTCTCCTCCACGAAGCACTCGGCTCCGTCGCCTACTGGAAGCACTTCCCTCATCACCTCGCGCACGCCACCGGCTACAACGTCATCGCCTACTCCCGCGCCGGCCACGGCAACTCCGAAGGCCCGCTGGCCGAGCGCACCGACGCCTACTACCTTCGCCAGGTCAACGACGTCATCCCCACCCTCCTCAACCACTTCGCCGTCGCCAACCCCGTGCTCTACGGTCACAGCGAAGGCGCCGGCATCGCCATGCTCTACACCGCGCAAAACTCCACCGTGCGCGCGCTCATCCTCGAAAGCCCTTTCGTCGTCTCCACCAACGCCGCCGGCGACCTCATCCACAAGATGGCCGCCGCCTATCCGGGAAGCAAACTCCAGGAGCGTCTCGCCCACTACCATCAGCATCCCGACGACGTCTTCAACGCCTGGACCAGTTGGGCCGCCACTCTCGGCAACGAGGTCTTTGCCTACCGCGACTTTCTCCCTCGCATCGCCTGCCCCGTCCTCGCACTTCAGGGTGCGCGCGATGAGTTCGGCATCGCCCTGCAACTAGCTGCACTCCAGGAAACCATTCCCCATCTTGAGCATGAGATCTATCCCGACACCGGTCACCTCCCTCACCGGGAACAAACCGACCGCGTCCTTCAACGGGTATCTCAGTTCCTGTCCCCCACGCACCTCTTCAACCCGCTTCCGTCTACCAGCGGCAGCCGCCTTTAACGTTTCGCCCTTACCAAGGAGCTCCAATGACGCACGATTCCAGCAACACTCGCATCACCCGCATCACACAAATCGGCCTGCTCGTCGCACTCTTCGTCTTCCTCACCCAGATTCCCGCTGCCTTCGCGCAGCAGCAGTATGTCGGCCGCTACGATCTCTACACCGGCTTCTCCGACCTCTACACTCCCGCGCTCAACAAGATCAACCAGAAAGGCTTCCACCTTCAGGCCGGCATCAACAATAACCGCTGGCTCTCCACCGGCTTCGACTACAGCGTCCAAACCGGCAACACCAGCCTCGTACCGAGCTTTGCCAGCCCTGCCATCATCGCCGGCATCACCCAGCTCTACGAGCTCTACGCCCTCTCCGAAGGCACCGAAGGCCTTCCCCCCACCTACGCCGTTGACGTCCCATTAAGCGCAACCACCCAGACCTTCACCGCCGGCTCGCAGCTCAACTATCGTCACTTCTCCAAGATGACTCTCTTCATCCGTCCCAGCCTCGCCGCCTTCCGCCTCGCCGCCACGGCGCATCCTCGGCCCGACACACCGGACCTTATCGTCGTTGGCGCCCTTGAAGAAGGCAACGTCCTTCAGCCCAACGGCACCATCACCGACTGGACCGGAGCCTACGGTGTAGGCGGCGGCGCAGACTTCGCCATCAACAAACACGTCGGCATTCGCGTTCAACTGGACGCCGCCTGGAACCACCCCTTCAACTACGTAACCGCCAACGGCGGCTGGAGCTACCGCTACTCCGTAGGCCCCTCCTTCCACTTTGGCCGCAACATCCTTACCCCCAAAAAGAAGTAACCCACAGCGAGCGGCAGGACAGCCCAATCGTTCCTGCCGCTCGCTCATTTCAAATAACGCTGTGACGTCAATTCGTCGCCGTTGCTTGTTTCACGCCGTCATCCTGAATGCAGTGAAGGATCCCCGCATTCTTCAAGCGCCAGCCATACTTTGTAGTGGAAGGAAAGTTCTAGACAAACCCCAAGGAATCGCCTCATGAACCTCACCCTCACGCGCTTCACCGCTTTAGCCGCAACCCTCCTGCTCACAACGGCCCTTACCCCCACTCCCGCGCTCGCGCACCAAACCCCCGCCGCCACCACCTGCAACCTCGTCATCCACATCGACGGCTTCCGCAATCAAAAGGGTGACGCCGGCATCTCCGTCTTCAACTCCCCCGAAGGCTGGCCCGAGGACAACAACAAGGCCTTCCTCCACGGCCCCTACCCCTTCACCGGAACCTCCACCACCATCACCGTGCAGGTCCCGCCAGGCCACTACGCCGTCGCGGCGCTGCACGATGAAAACTCCAACCACAAACTGGACCGCAACATGTTCGGCATTCCCAAAGAAGGCTTCGGCTTCACCAATAACCCCAAAGTCTTCCTCTCCGCCCCCTCCTTCGACACGGCAGCCATGCAAGTCTCTTGCCCCACCACCGAAACCACCATCCACCTCATCTACAAGTAGCAAGGAATAAGGAGTAGACAGTGGGAGCTACAAGGGACGCGCCGTCTCTACTCCTTACTCTACTCCTTCCCAACCCACCACCCCGACCTCAGCTCCGCCCCCGACACAACCTCCGTAGGCGCCCCCGGCACCGGCAGCCAGAGCTTGATCCCCTTCTCGTCGGCGACTTCCACGATCCGCTCCACCGGCTGTTTCCACGCATGCAGCGCCAGATTAAACAGCCCCCAATGAATCGGCATCATCAACCCGCCGCGCGACCCGCGCCCACCAGCCATCATGGCCTCAAACGCCCGAGCCGCATTGTCCGGCCCCAGATGAATCGCCTCCCACAGCGGATGAAACGCGCCAATCTCCAGCATCGTTAAATCAAAGCCGCCGGGGCCCCCGGCGAGCGGTCTTTGCTCGCTGGGGTGGTCATCATACTGCGCCGCAATCTCCCCAAACCCCTCCCACCATCCCGAGTCCGCCCCAAAATAAACCCGTCGTGTCGGCCCCTCAATCACAAATGACCCCCACAGCGTACTAAACCGATCCGCCAACCCGCGCCCCGAAAAATGCCGAGCCGGCCAAGCATCAATCCTCAGCCCACCAACCTCCACACTCTCCGTCCAATCCAGCTCCGTAATCTTCTCCGCCGCCACGCCAAACCCCCGCAGCCTCTTCCCCACCCCCAGCGACGTAACCCACCGCGCCCCGCGCGCAGCTTCCACCTTCGCCAGCCGCCGTATCGTCCCTGCTCCCAGGTGGTCATAATGGTCATGCGAGATCAGCACCACATCGATCTTCGGCAGCGCCTCCAACGCAATCGTAGGAGCAAAAAATCTCTTCGGCCCCATAAATGTGAACGGACTAGCCCGCGGATCCCACACCGGGTCCACCAGCACCCGCATCCCGTCTATCTCAATCAGTGAAGACGAGTGCCCAAACCACGTCACCCGCAACCCGCTCGCCGGCTCCGCCGCATACACCCCAGCGTCCGTAGGAAATGGCCCCAACGGCGACTTCGGCTCCACCTGTGCCTTGTTCCCTACATACTGCGGCAGCACCTTAAACACGACGCCGAACCCGCCCACCGCCGTAGGCACAGGATTCAAATACTTGCGCCCATCTTTCTCTGCTCGTTTCAGATAGCTCACTGCCCCATTGGATGCACCCATCGCCTCATCGTCTCAACAGAACGTCCTCGGCGCAACCATTACCGCACAACCATCGCCGCACAGAGCCCCTCACTCGCCCCCATACAGCGCATCAATCCGGTCCTTATACCGCTCAAAGATTACCCGCCGCTTCAGCTTCATGCTCGGCGTCAACTCCCCACTCTCGATGCTCCACTCCTCCGGCATCACGCCCACCTTCTTCAGCCGCTCATGGTCCTGCAGCTCGGTGTTCACGCGCTTCACCAGCACCTCGTAGTGCTGCTTCACCTTAGGATCGCGCACCAACTCAGCATGGTCTTTCGTCGTCACACCATGCTCCGCAGCCCACCGCCCCAGCGCCTGGAAGTCCGGCGAGATCAGCACCGCCGCAAACTTCCGCGAGTCCCCAATCACGGCCGCATTCCCCACCAGCTCGTCTGCCTTCAACTTCCCTTCAATCGGCTGCGGCGCAATGTACTTCCCGCTGCTGGTCTTGATCAGCTCCTTCTTCCGGTCCGTGATCGAAAGAAACCCATCCTCATACTTCCCAATGTCGCCCGTCTTGAACCAACCATCCTCGGTAAACTCGCTCCGAGTCTCCTTCTCCCTCTGCCAGTACCCCGCGAACACCGTAGTCCCGCGCACCTCAATCTCACCATCCTCGGCCACGCGCAGCTCCAGGTTCGGAACCACCTTCCCCACGGTCCCAATCCTGTATCCATCAAACGTGTTCCGCGAGATTACCGGCGAAGTCTCCGTCAACCCATACCCCTCGAAGATGCGAATTCCCATATCCAGAAACCACTCCGCCGAATCCATCCCCAGCGGCGCGCCCCCCGAGACATAAATATTCGCCTTCCCCCCAAACGCCTCCTTCAACTTGCTGTACACCAGCTTGTCGGCCAGCTTCCACATCGGAGACCCCGGCGTCTTCCCCTCCATCAACTCTTTGCGATGCCTCTTCCCCGTCCGCATCGCCCAATGCAAAATCTTCTTCTTCATCCCCGTAGACTTCGCCTCAGTCCCCTGCCGAATCTTCTCGTACACTCGCGGCACGGCCAGAAAAATCTGCGGCTTCACCGCCTGCATCGCGCCCTTCAAATCATCAAACTTCGCCAGGTAAGCAATCTTCCCCCCATGCCCATAGATCGCATATCCCAAATGCCTCGCCAGCGAGTGGCTCAGCGGCAAAAACGAAATCGTCGCATCCCCCTCGCCAATCCTCAGCCCCACCGTCGAGTACCGCAAGTTATCCGCCAGATTCCGATGCGTCAGCATCACGCCCTTCGGATCACCCGTCGTCCCCGACGTATACACAATCGTGGCTAAATCATCCGGCCGAGTCTCCTTCATCAACGCATCAAACGCCGCATCGATCTGCTCCAGCGCCGCCGCCCCCTCAAACACCTTTGCCAAACTCGTAGCGCCGTCATACTCGCCCTCATCCAGCACGCCCACAAACTCCAGCGTAGGAATCTCCCCCGCCGCCACCAGCTTCTTGTACTGCAATTTATTCGACACAATCACCGCGCGCACGCCCGCATCGCGCAGCACATATCCCATCTGCTCCGGAGTCAGCGTGTCATACAGCGGCACATCCACCGCGCCAATCGCCAACGCCGCAAAGTCCACCACCGGCCACTCCCAGCGGTTCTCGCTCACCAGCCCCACGCGCTCTCCGCGCTGAATCCCCCACGCCTGCAACTGTCCCACCAGCGCCCTCACCCGCCCATACATCTGCTGCGACGAAACGTCCTTCCACTCCGACCCGCTCTTCCACATCGCCGCCGTCGCCCCACCGCGATGGCTCATCCGCTCAAAGACATCGTTGATCGTCGCAAACTCCAGCGTCGAATAATCGACCATGCACACTCTCCCTCATCCTGAGCTCTAGCCGCCAGCCATCCGGCGCAACTGCATCCTACCCCTCTTCCATGACAATCTGCTCAAACCGCGCCCCAGCGTCCCTTCCAAGGCACCTTTACTTTCAGGTTCTCAGTTGTCCGTGCTCAGTTCTTAGTTCTCAGTTCTCGGTTCTCGGTTCTCGGTTCTCAGTTGATGAAGTCATGAACCCGAACGAACATCCAAACCAGCCTTCGACGATCGACTCGAGCCTCCCTCAAGACAACCTTCCCCTTCCCAACGGACAACCGAGAACCGAGAACTGAGAACTGAGAACCTACCCCAGCACCTTCTTCGACAAATATCTCTCCGCCGAATCCGGCACAATCGTCACCACGCGTTTTCCCGCACCCAACTCCTTCGCAATTCCCATCGCCGCAAACACGTTCGCGCCCGAACTCGACCCGCCCAGCACGCCCTCCTCGCGCGCCATCCGCATCACCGTCGCAAACGCATCATCGTCGCTCACCATGATCACTCGATCGCAAACGCTGCGATCAAACGTCGGCGGAATCTCCGACACCCCAATCCCCTCCACGCGGTGCGGCCCAGGAGTTCCACCCTGCAGCACGCTTCCCTGCGCCTCCACCGCCACGCACAGCACCTCCTTCAGCCGCTTCTTCATCGCCCGCGCAATCCCGGTAAACGTCCCCGCAGACCCCACGCCGATCACCACCGCATCAATCCGCCCGTCCATCTGCTCGAAGATCTCCACCGCCGTAGTCTGCTCGTGGAAGTCCGGGTTCGCGGGGTTCTCAAACTGCATCGCCGCAAACGCTCCAGGAGTCTCACTCTCAAACGCCAGCGTCCGTTTAATCGCGCCAGCCATCCCCTCAGCCTCAGGAGTCCGCTCCACCTCTGCGCCCAGCCCGCGCATCAGAATGCACTTCTCTTCCGCATATCCTTCAGGAATAAAAATCTTCACCTTGTATCCACGCTGCACGCCGATCAGCGCCAGTCCCACACCGGTGTTTCCCGCCGTGGCCTCGCAGATCGTATTGCCGGCCTTCAACGCCCCGCGCCGCTCCGCATCCAGCACAATCCCCAGCGCCGCGCGGTCTTTAATACTTCCGCCGGGATTCATCGTCTCCAGCTTCACCCAAAGCTCCGCATCGCCCGAGCCCACCAGCCGGTTCATCCGCACCATCGGCGTATGCCCCACCAACTCCGTCACATCTCTTCCAATACGCATCGTCTCTACAAATCCAATACAGCGGCCAGCGAGCTCCGCCCCTTGAAAAGACTACCGCACTTCCATCCCACCAAGCCTTCCCCCGACCCAGGCTTCCTTCGCGAAACTTTGCGTTAGCCTTCGCGCACTCCGCGTGAGGGCCCTTTTTTCCCCTCGCGCCCCACCAAGCGCGAAACCGACCCTCTAGTGCGGCGTCGGCTGCGAACTCTGCCCTGCAATCTTCGGGAAGTATCCCGCACGGGTTCTCACCCGCATCCCGTGATACCCCGGCGCACTCGCTTCCACATGGATCGTCCGATACCCACCTTGCGACATCGGCTTGGTCGAGTGGTACTCGATCATGTACTGCGACCGGATATCATGCGCTACTTGCTGCGCAATCTCGTCCACATCTTCCAGCTTCTTCGGAAAGTACGCCTGCCCTCCCGTATCATCGGCCAACTGCGTCAGCACATCCTTCGAGTGCTTCGCGTCCCGATGATTCAAGTCCCCTCCAAACAGCAACCCTATGCAATAAATCGACGGCCCATCCAGCGCCTGCACCCGCTGAATCGTCTCCTCCAGCGTCGCATTCGAAGAATTGTCGTCCCCATCGGTCACGATGAGCAGCACCTGCTTCGGCTGCTTCGCGTTCTTCGACAAATAATCCGCCGAAGCAATCACCGCGTCGTACAGCGCCGTACCTCCGCCCGCCTTGATGTAGCTCAGGCCCTGCTGTAGCTTGGCAATGCTGCTGGTAAAGTCCTGGTCAATGTAAGGCTCTGAATTGAAGTCCACCAGAAACGCCTGGTCCTTCGGATTCGATAGCTTCACCAGGTTCAGCGCTGCCGCATCCACCGCCGCCCGCTTGTCATACATCGACCCCGAGCTGTCAATCAAAATCCCCAGCGAAATCGGCAGGTCCTCATGACGAAATCCCACAATCTTCTGCAGCACCCCATCCTCATACACCTTGAAGGCGTTCTCCGGCAGCGTGTCCACCTCATGGCCTGAGCTGTCAAACACCGACGCATTCAGCCGCACCTCAAATGCATTCGTCAGCAGTGTGTACCGGCCATCCTCCTGGGTGATCACACCCGCCTGCGACGGCATCTGCTGCGGCCCCGGCACCACCCCAGCGTCCGGCGAAGGCACCGGGTCCGAATCCACCGTCAATGGCGCCGGCGTCCGCTTCTGAATCACCGCACTCTTACTCGACGGCGTCTGGGTCGCCGAATCCTGATTCGCCGTCTGCGCCGCAGCCCTCAGGCTCACCAGGCCCATCGCCCCAGCCAGCAAACCCGCTCCCGCCATCCAAACCCATGTCTTACAACGATGGTGCATAGTTCCCCTCGCGACCATCGGTCGACCTTTCCATCCGTCCCAATCCCGCTCTGACTCCCCGGCGGGCCTTCTTCGCCCTACAGGGTAGCGCCGACAGCCGCCTCTCCAATTTACGCCACCACCCCTCCTCCTTGCGCTCCCAAACGACTCTAAGCACGCCCCCTGTGACCTCCGACCTTTCATTGACCGCCCTTCGCGCGTATGCTCTAATTCGCCCATTCGCCATATCGCGCGTATTCGCTGCTGTAACTTGCATCATCACCTTTCGAGAAGAATCAAGAGGACCTTCCTTCATGAATTTAGGCGCAGTCGCTTCACTGATGTTCAACTTCCAAGACCTTCCTTCAAGTGCCCCCGGTATGACCCAGGGGAGTGACACCATCTGGCTCTGGATCGCCCTCTCCGTCGGCGTCCTGGCCCTCATCGCTGCCTTCATCCTCGCCCGCGTCGTGCTCGCCGGCGACACCGGTACCGCCGACATGCGCGTCATCTCCGACGCCATCCGCGAGGGCGCCGAAGCCTTTCTCTCCCGCCAGTACCGCTCCATCGGCATCATGGCCGCTGTCCTTGCTGTCATCATCTTCCTCGGCTACTACTTCTCTCCCAGTACGCATGACGTCGCCATCCAGACCGTCATCGCCTTCCTCGTCGGAGCCACCTGCTCCGGACTCGCCGGCTTCACCGGCATGTACGTCTCCATCCGCACCAACATCCGCACTGCCTCTGCCGCCCGCTCCTCGCTCAATAAGGCTCTCCAGTCCGCCCTTCGCGGCGGCGCTGTCACCGGCCTGGTCGTCGTGGCGCTCGCGCTCATTGGTATTGGAGTCCTTTTCCTCTTCTTCGGTGGTCTGAATAACCCCCGCCACGTCGTCTATGAGCTCGTTGGCTTCGGATTCGGCGCCTCCCTCGTAGCCCTCTTCGCCCAGCTCGGCGGCGGCATCTATACCAAGGCCGCTGACGTAGGCGCCGACCTCGTCGGCAAAGTAGAAGCCGGCATCCCCGAAGACGATCCCCGCAACCCCGCCGTCATCGCCGACCTCGTCGGTGACAACGTAGGCGACTGCGCCGGCCGTGGCGCCGACATCTTCGAGTCCACCGCCGCGGAAAACGTCGGCGCCATGATCCTCGGCGCAGCCCTCTATCCCGTCTTCGGCATCAAAGGCATTCTGTTCCCGCTGATGGTCCACGCCATCAACCTCATCGCCTCCATCATCGGTGTCGCCGTCGTCAAAACCAACGACAACGAAGACCCCATGCGCGCGCTCAACCGCGGCTTCTATGTCACCTCCATCCTCGCCCTCGCAGGCTTCGCAGGCATCGTCTGGAAGATGCTCAGTGGCCCCGGCGTCCAGCCCCTCTATCTCTTCCTCTGTGGCGTCATCGGCCTCGTAACCGCCTTCCTCTTCGTCTGGATCACCCAGTACTACACCGAGAGCCGCTACCGCCCCGTGCAGTCCATCGCCGAAGCCTCCCTCACCGGCCCCGCCACCAACATCATCAGCGGCCTCGCCGTCGGCATGGAAACCCCAGCGATGCCGGTCATCGTCATCTGCTCGGCGCTTCTCCTCAGCTACTACTGCGGCGTCAAGGGCCTCGAAGGCGTCCACCTCGCCGGCGTCTCCAACTACGTCAAGGGCATCTACGGCACCGCCATCGCCACCATGGGCATGCTTAGCTGCGCCGCCTACATCCTCGCCATGGACACCTTCGGTCCCATCACCGACAACGCCGGCGGCATCATCGAGATGTCCGTCCAGGAAGACAGCGTCCGCGACAAAACCGACAAGCTGGATTCGGCCGGCAACACCACCAAGGCCCTCACCAAGGGTTACGCCGTAGGCTCAGCATCGCTAGCAGCCTTCCTTCTCTTCTCCGCGTACCTCGAAGAGATCAAGGCCCTGGTCACTACCAAAGTGCAGGTGGCGGCTGCAGCGGGTATCCCGTCCTACATGCCCCCCGGCTGGTCCTTCACCAACGTCAACCTCGCAGAGATCCCGGTCTTCGCCGGCGCGATGCTAGGCGCGATGCTCGTCTACCTGTTCTCCTCGATGGCCATCAAAGCAGTGGGCCGCACCGCGCAAATGGTAGTCAAAGACGTTCGCGACCAGTTCCGCGAGAACCCCGGCATCATGGAAGGCACCAGCAAGCCCGACTACGCCCGCTGCGTCAGCATCGTCACCGGCGCAGCCCTCAAGGAGATGATCCTCCCCGGCATCCTGGCCGTAGGCCTTCCCGTAGCAGTCGGCTTAATCTTCCGCAACTTCAGCAGCGTCTACGGAGCCGGCACCGAAGTCCTCACCCGCGGCGGCTTCTCCACCGTCCCCACCATCAACAACGTCCCGGTCAACCTCGGCGGAGCGACTGCTGTCGCCGGCCTGCTCATGGTCGGCACCATCACCGGCGTCCTCATGGCCATGCTCATGAACAACGGCGGCGGAGCCTGGGACAACGCCAAGAAGTGGATCGAAACCGGCAAGTACGGCGGCAAAAAATCCGACGCCCACAAAGCCGCCGTAGTAGGCGACACCGTAGGCGACCCCTTCAAGGACACCGCCGGCCCCAGCCTCCACGTCCTAATCAAACTCCTCGCCACCATCACCCTGGTCCTAGCCCCCCTCTTCCTCTAATACGGCGCTGAGTTGAACCACTGGGTAAGAACGGAATGAAAACGATAATTAATAACGATCGTCTTTCTCAGTGGTTCCTCGGTACTTTGCTCGCTTGGATTATCTGGTCTTTGCTTCTCTTTATCCCCATCTTTCATTTAGGGGTTGGATTTCCGATTTCGAAGATAATTATTTCTGCGAGCATTGGTTGCGTTATGCAATTCATATTCACGCCGTCGTTGTTCTCTGCTCGAGCTACACCCCAAAATCCAACCGGCAAGATTGTCCGCCGTTCAATAACCGTAATTGTTTGGCTTACATTGACGGCGCTTCTGTTCTCTTACTACCTCCAACGTAGCTGGCCGCGCAGTTCCGATGAACAGACATTCCGCATGTGCCTGTTCGGCACGATAATCGTGGTGGGTATGGTAGCCCTTATCGGCGTATGTATCGTCTCGCGTCAAAAACCCGGGTGACCCATGTCTCGCTTCTGAGACATGGGTTCACAGGATCACAACTCCTCGATCGCCAAACCACATAATCCTTGGCACGCTCCCCGCTTCGTTCTACCATCTCCACAGGAGGTCACGCATGGCATCTCCCACCACAAACCTCTCAGCCGAGTTCGAAGCCTTCGCCGCCCCACTCGTCGCCAGCGGCGAGTTCCCCTCGACAGCCGATGTCCTCCACGCGGCCATGACCGCCCTCCGCCGCGAGCGGATGTCTGAGGAAGAAGAAAACCGCATCCTCGAAGCCTTGGCCGAAGAAGGCGAAGCCAGCGGTCTGGCTGAGGGCGACGTCATCGGACGCATCTGCGAAAAGCACGGCCTGCGACGCCCTGCAGGCTTCTAGTGCCGAAAGTCCTCTACTCCAGCAGAGCAGAACATGAACTCTCCGAAATCCTCGGTTACACCCGGCAAACCTGGGGTGAGTCGCAGGCTCAGGCCTATCTTGATGGCCTTATGCGAACCTTGTCGCTGCTCACTCAGTACAACTCGCTGGGTCGTCCTTCTCGAAGAAGAACCCTGCATGGCGTCGTTTCGAGCACGCAAGCCACATCATTCTCTATCAGCCGCTAAAGGACGGGATCAAAGTCCAGCGTTTGCTCCACGAACGACAGATTGTCGAGCGATAGGATGAGAAACATCCTTCCCGTTCCCCGCACCAAACCCCTATACTGAACGCGCCCGAACATCTCCGCTCTCAGGAGCCTCCCATGTCCCGCGTCCGTCTCCTCATCGGCACCCGCAAAGGCGCCTTCATCCTCACCTCCGACGCCGCCCGCAAATCCTGGGCCATCTCCCAACCCCACTTCCCCGGCTGGGAGCTCTACCACCTCAAAGCCTCCCCCTCCGACCCCAACCGCATCTACGCCTCGCAGTCCTCCGGCTGGTTCGGCCAGCAACTCCAACGATCGGACGACGGCGGCCTCACCTTCAACCCCGTCAACAACCAGTTCACTTACGCCGACGCCCCCGGCACCCATCAGTGGTACGACGGCACGCCCCACCCCTGGGAGTTCAAGCGCGTCTGGCACCTCGAGCCCTCCCTCACCGACCCCGACACCTGCTTCGCCGGAGTAGAAGACGCCGGCCTCTTCAAAACCACCGACGGCGGCGCCAACTGGCACGAACTCCCCGGCCTCCGCCACACCGAGTCCGGCCCCCACTGGCAACCCGGCGCCGGCGGCCTCTGCCTCCACACCATCATCCTCTCGCCCACCAACCCCAACCGCATCGTCATCGCCATCTCCGCGGCCGGGGCCTTCCGCACCGACGACGCAGGCCTTACTTGGAAGCCCATCAACAAAGGCCTCCGCAGCAATCACATCCCCGACCCCAACGCCGAAGTCGGCCACTGCGTCCACCACATCGCCATGAACCCCAGCACGCCCAACACGCTCTTCATGCAAAAGCACTGGGACGTCATGCGCTCCGACGACGCCGGCGACCACTGGACCGAAGTCTCCGGCAACCTCCCCACCGACTTCGGCTTCGTCATCGACGTCCACACCCACCAACCCGAAACCGTCTACGTAGTCCCCATCAAATCCGACTCCGAGCACTTCCCCCTCGACGGCAAACTCCAGGTCTTCCGCAGCAAATCCGGAGGCAACGAGTGGGAGCCCTTAACCAACGGCCTCCCCCAATCCAACTGCTACGTAAACGTCCTCCGCGACGCCATGGCCGTAGACACCCTCGACGACTGCGGCATCTACTTCGGCACAACAGGCGGACAAGTGTACGCATCATCGAACGCCGGCGACACCTGGACCGCCATCACCCACGACCTACCAGCAGTCCTAAGCGTAGAAGCCCAAACCCTCCCCTAACCACTCCGCGCCGCAGTCCAACCCACCCAGCTTTACGCCGTCATCCTGAGCGAAGCGAAGGACCCCCGCATTGGCCTTTGTTCTTGCCTTTGCCTTTGCCCTCGCCTCAGGGCCAACGGCCCGTCTCATACCAGCCTGGGGCGGCAGCCAGGTCAACGCCCATCAAGAAACTCGAGGGCTGAAGGCCCGCTTCATCGACCCGCCCAAAACACCCGCGCCCCCAACACCATCCCCCGACCCGGCCACCCTCGCCACCAACAGCACAAAGGGCGAATCCTCTCGCGAGAACTCGCCCTCTGCCATCCGAATCTCTCGAAGATCTGGCATCGGCCCCAGATCATTCCCGCTCATCTCGTCGTCCTTCAGGCAATCGGGCCAGCCCGCTCATCCTGAACTCTTCCGTGACGTTGGTCCTGCGAGCTCCCTCTTCACCAGCTTTCGTTGGTCGCCCAACGTGGGTGTCGCGTCCGACTCCCGGCTGCCTCTGATTCTTCTCTCTTCTCTGGAAGATCTCTCTTCCGTTGCTGAGAATCATCCCACAAATTCATTGCAGTGCAACAGCAAAATATCGGTGCAAAACTCGGCGTTTCTGTGCTTAACTTGCCCCCGCAAAACCGCCCCTTTCCCCCACCGCCCTCCACCCGCTGAAGGCCCCCTTCCCCAACCAACAGCCCCCAAGGACAACCACAAACCCACGTACCCCGAGGCTTCAGCCTCGGGTCTCATAGCAGGGGTCGAAGACCCCTTACCGCTCTGCCGAAGGCCGGAGTGCAGCCGGAGGCGAAGCCCTGAGCGAAGCCGAACGGGCTGAATTGCACTCCTTCGCACCCCCACCAATCCCAAGCCCCCACATCCCAACTCTCGCCGTTCGCGCAGGCCAAAAAATAATTCCTTCAAAAACCGCCCAAAAACAGCATGTCAACCCCCAAAACCCTCCAACCCCAACAAACCAAACCACATCCGCGTGGCACAACCACCCCCACCCATCCCCTACAATTTAACTATTCCCCAAGGCTCCCAACAACGCCCATAACCCCAATAGAATCTTATTTATACTGTAAAAACCTTCATTATCAGCCGCTTACAACCATTTGCACCGACACCCCAAAAACGACCTCTAACCCCAACAGAATCTTATTGATACCCGCAACCAGTTTCATTTGCCTCACTTACAAGAACTTTAACCCACAACTAACTGACAATAAGCCACTTACTAAAATCACCTATAAACCGGCATCTTGTCGCACAACCTACTTGCTTTCATAGCCTTACAACCAAAACAACAAAGAGGGGGGAGGGGGGGGAGGGGGGGTACCCTGCGAACACCACAATCCACCCCACCGAGCGAAGCCCCTCGCCGTCCGCGCAGGACAGCCCGACAAATATCATCGAACCAGCACCATGCCGAACGTCTCCACCTCAAAAATCGCTCGCCGCCCGCGTCCCGAGGATGCCGAACTCATCCTCCGCCGCGCCGAGCTAGCCACCCTCCGCGCCGCCCTCGCCTTCCGCGAGACCGAGCTCGACCACCTTCGCGCCCAGCTCAACAGCTTCGAAGGCCGCTACATCCGCCAGGTAGGCGTCCTCTACATCCAGCTCGACGACTGGGAAGATCGCATCGCCAACCTCCTCAACCCACCCACACCCCAACCCGCAACCGAATCCGAAAACACAATCGCCGAACCCGAATCCGAAGAAAACATCGCAGCACCTCACGTTGAATTCCAAGCCCTCAAAGCCCTCTTCCGCGAAGTAGCCAAGCGCATCCATCCCGACCGCGCCGCCAACCCGCACGACGAGCTTCACCGCACGCATCTCATGGCCCAGGCAAACGCCGCCTTCCTCCGCGACGACGCCGCAATCCTCGCGCGCATGCTTCACGGCTACGACCCCGCAACCGACTCAGGCGACGACCTCACGCTCGCCGCTCAATTAGCTCGCATCCGCTCTCAGATCGTCGAAGCCCATCACGATCTCCTCACCATCGCGGCCGAGATCGAAGCCCTCCATCACTCCGAGATGGCCGACCTCCAAACCCGCACCGCGCAAGCCGCCCTCGACGGACGCGACCTCCTCGCCGAGCTCGCCGCACGCGTCAAAGGCAGCATCGGCATCGCCATGCGCCGCTACGAGCTCGACCTCGCTCGCATCCGCCGCAAGCAGCCAGCATTCAACCCCGAACCTCTTCTCACCGCCGAGCGCGCCCAACCTCAAACCCAGCATTCCGCGCCGAAAACCGTCCCGCATCACCGATCGTGAGCCGTATCAACATCCTCCCGCGATACCATCGAACCACACATGCTAGCCGAGATCATCGCCGTTGGGTCTGAGATGCTCACGCCGCATCGTCAAGACACCAACTCCCTCTACCTCACCGCTGGTCTCAACGACCTCGGTGTCTCCGTCGCCTTCAAGACCATCGTCGGCGATAACCGCGATCATCTCCGCGCAGCCATCTACATCGCCCTCAACCGCGCCGACGTCATCCTCCTCTCCGGCGGCCTAGGCCCCACCGAAGACGACCTCACCCGCGAGTGCGTCGCTCTCGCCCTCAACCTTCCCCTCGTTCGCGACGAAGCTCTGCTCGAGACCCTCCACCAGCGCTTCGCCGCCCGCAACATGGAGATGCCCGCCAACAACGCCCGCCAGGCCGACCAGATTGACGGCGCCACCATCCTCCCTAACCGCAACGGCAGCGCTCCCGGCCAGTGGCTCGACCTCGCCTATCACAGCCACCGCAAGCTCCTCGCCCTTCTTCCCGGCCCTCCCAGCGAGCTCAAGCCCCTCTTCGACACCGAGTGCAAACCACGCCTCGCCGCTGCGCTTCCACCTCGCCACCTCGCTCGCCGCCAGCTCCGCATGGCCCTCATTCCAGAGAGCCAGGTCGACGCCCGCACAGCGCCCATCTATCAGCAGTTCCCTGACGTCGAAACCACCATCCTCGCCGGCAACGCCGAGATCCAACTCCACTTCGTCTGCGTCAAGCCCACCAAGGCCGATGCCGAAGCCCGCGTCGAAGCCGTAGCCGACGCAGTCGCCCGCGAGATGGGCGACGACATCTTCTCCCTCAACGGCGAGAGCCTCGAGGAGGTCGTCCTCCTCATGCTCGGCGTCCGCCGCAAGACCCTCGCGGTCGCCGAAAGCTGCACCGGAGGCTGGCTTGGCAAGCGCCTCACCTCCGTCCCCAACAGCTCCCGCGTCTTCCTCGGCGGCGCCATCGCCTACTCCGACCGCAGCAAGACCGCCCTGGCTGACGTTCCCGCCTACCTCATCGACGAGCACGGAGCCGTCTCCGACGCCGTTGCCCGCGCCCTCGCCGAAGGCATCCGTCGCCGCACCGGAAGCTCACTCGCTCTCAGCATCACCGGCATCGCCGGCCCAACCCCGCCGCGCGGTCCCGACGCCCACAAGCCCTTAGGCCTCGTCTACATCGCCCTCACCGATGGCGAAGACACCCAGGTCAAGGAGGTCAACATCTCCGGCGACCGCGACCGCGTCCGCCTCTGGTCCACCCAGCACGCCCTGGAGATGCTCCGCCAACACCTCCAGTAACCTCCCACTGCTAAACTCAACTCCGATAGATCATCATGCTCTCGTTCCTCATACTCACGACCTCCTATCTGCTCGGCTCCATCCCCTTCGGCTACCTCCTGGTCCGTTTCGTCCAGCAGGAGGACGTCCGCGACACCGGCAGCGGCAACATCGGCGCCACCAACGTCGCCCGCGCCGGTGGAACCACGCTCGGCGTCTTCACCCTTCTCCTGGACGCCATGAAAGGCTTCATTGCCGCCTTCCTCGCCATGCAGTTCGTCCCCAGCACGGCGCACGGCCCCTCGACCATCGCGGTCGCCGCCGCCGTCGCCGCCGTCTGCGGCCACATCTTCCCCGTCTGGCTCGGCTTCCGCGGCGGCAAGGGCATCGCCACCGCACTCGGCGTCTTCATCGCCCTCGTTCCCATGGTCGCCCTCGCTTCGGTAGCAGTCTTCGCCCTCATCGTCGGCACCACGCGCCTGGTCTCCCTCGGCTCCATCGTCGCCGCCGTTTCTATCCCGTTCCTGGCGCTCCTGTTGGTGCACCATCGCTCCCCAGCGCTGCTCATCGGTCTAAGCGTCATCTCCCTGCTCAGTATCCTCAAGCACCACGCCAACATCGGCCGTCTCCTGCACGGCACAGAGAGCCGTTTCGGCTCCAGCAAGGGATCCAACTCCACCACCAAGGGGAACGCATGAGCCGTATTGCTGTCATCGGCGCTGGCGCCTGGGGCACCGCACTTACCGTCTCCCTCGCCCGTCGCGGCGGTCACCGCCTCACCCTCTGGGCCCACTCGCCAGACCACGCCGTGGCTCTCGCCGACACCGGCGAGAACACCCGCTATCTCCCCGGCTTCATCCTCCCCGCCGACGTCGACATCACCCACGAACTCCGCCACGCCATCTCCGGCGCCGACATCATCCTCTGCGTCACCCCCTCCCAGGCCCTGCGCTCCATCATGCAGCAGCTCGCACCCATGCTCAACGGCCGCCAGGTCCTCCTCTCCGCCAGCAAGGGCATCGAGGAGAAGACCTTCCTGCGCATGTCCCAGATCATGGCCGAGTACGCCCCCGAGAACCCCATCGGCACCCTCGGCGGCCCCTCCTTCGCCTACGAGGTCGCCGCCGCCATGCCCACCGCCATCACCCTGGCCGTCGAGGACGCCGTTCTCGGCAAGTCTCTGCAAGATGACTTCAGCTCCGCCAGCCTCCGCACCTACCGCAACGAAGATGTCATCGGCACCGAGCTCGGCGGGGCACTTAAGAACGTCATCGCCCTCGCCGCCGGCGTCGTCACCGGCCTCGAACTCGGCAACAACGCCACCTCCGCGCTCATCACTCGCGGCATCGCTGAGATCACCCGCCTCGCCATGGCCTGCGGCGGCCGCCGCGAAACCATGTCCGGCCTCTCCGGCATCGGCGACCTGGTCCTCACGTGCACCGGCGGCCTCTCCCGCAACCGCACCGTAGGCGTCGAGCTAGGTAAAGGCCGCAAGCTCGCGGACATCATCGCCGGCCTCAACGGCAAGGTCGCCGAAGGCGTCCTCACCACCACAGCAGCCCTCGGCCTCGCCAAGCGTTACGGCGTAGAGATGCCCATCACCGAGCAGATGGCCGCCATTCTCCACGAGGACAAAGCCCCTCTCGACGCCATCGGCGAGCTCATGTCCCGCCCCGGCCGCACCGAGTAGACGTCGCACTCCGCTAAACTAAAACCGATGGCTTTTTCAATCTTCGGCAAGCGCGACAACCCCACACCGGAACCAGACCCGCAGGAACCCCAGCAGCCGCGCGGCCTCTTCGACCGCATGAAGCAGGCGGTCACGCGCACCCGCGAATCGCTCACCAACTCTCTAGCCTCGGTCGTCGCGCTCACCCGCGAGGTCGACGAAGCCTCGCTCGACGACCTCGAACTAGCTCTCCTCGCCTCCGACATCGGTTCCACCACCACCAACGAGATCATCACCCGCCTGCGCGATCGCGCCCTTCGCCACGGCATCTCCGACGGCGCCGAACTCAAGTCGCAGCTCAAAGCCGAAATCCTTCGCATCCTGAACTCCGTGAATAGCCCAGTCGCCCACTCAACCACGCCCCCCGAAGTCATCATGATGGTCGGCGTCAACGGCACCGGCAAGACCACCACCAGCGGTAAGCTAGCCGCTCTCTACCGTCGCGGAAATCGTTCAGTCATGCTCTGCGCCGCCGACACCTTCCGCGCCGCTGCCATCGAGCAGCTAGAAGTCTGGGCCCAGCGCTCCAACGTTGACCTCATCAAGACCCGTCAGGGTGGCGACCCCTCCGCCGCACTCTTCGACGCACTCACCGCCGCTAAAGCGCGCTCCACCGGCGTCCTTATCGTCGACACCGCCGGCCGCCTCCACACCAAGACCGACCTCATGAATGAGCTCGACAAGATGCGCCGCACTGCCGAGCGCCTCGTTCCCGGCGCGCCGCACCAGACTCTCCTCGTCATCGACGCGACCACCGGCCAGAACGGTCTGCAGCAAGCCCGCCTCTTCACCGAAGCCGCGCACGTCACCGGCATCGTCCTCACCAAGCTCGACGGCTCTGCCAAAGGCGGCATCGTCGTAGCCATCGCCCACGAGCTAGGCCTTCCCGTCCGCTACGCCGGCGTCGGCGAAAAGCTCGAAGACATCATCCCCTTCGACGCCACCGCCTTCGTCGACTCGCTCCTCGATTAGCCAACATGCCTCTCACCCCTCACGACGAGCAACACCTGCAGCGCGCACTCGACCTGGCGCAAGCCGCAGTCGGTCTAGCGTCGCCCAACCCCACCGTAGGCTGCGTCCTCACCTCCTCCACTGGCGAAGTCCTAGGCGAAGGCGCGCACCACTACGACGCCTTCGACCACGCAGAGATTGCAGCCCTCAAACAAGCCACGGCTCGCGGCCATGACGTCCACGGCGCCACCGCCTACGTAACGCTGGAGCCGTGCGCGCATCACGGTCGCACCGGCCCATGTTCCGACGCCCTCATCGCCGCCGGCATCGCACGTTGCGTCGTCGCCGCCATCGATCCCAACCCCCTCACGCGCAATCTCGGACTGGCAAAGATGCGCGAAGCCGGCCTCACCGTCGACGTCGCCAACCGCAACTCACCGCTAGCCCAGCAAGCCCGTCACCTCAATGACGCCTTCGCCTTCTCCATCCAGCACCATCGCCCCTTCGTCACCCTCAAGGCCGCCCTCTCGGTCGACGGCAAGCTAGCTCCGCCGCCCCGCACACGCGCCACAATCGCACCGCACTGGATCACCGGCACCGCCGCGCGCGCCGACGCACAACAACTCCGCCACACCTCCGACGCCATCCTCACTGGCATCGGCACCGTCCTCGCCGACAACCCCTCTCTCACCGACCGCACCGCGCTCCCACGTCGCCGCCCGCTCCTCCGCGTAGTCCTCGACAGCGCCCTCCGCACGCCGCTCACGTCCACCCTCGTCACCACCGCCGCTGTGCAGTCACAAGGCGCGGACCTCCTCATCCTCTGCTCCGAAGACACCATCCACGCACCAACCAACCGCGCCGCAGCCCTCACCGCCGCAGGAGCCGAAGTCCTCCGCATCCCCTCCGCATCCAACCACCTCGATCCCCAAGCCGCCCTCGCAGCGCTAGCCCAACGCAACATCCTAAGCGTCCTCGTCGAAGCGGGCTCCAACATCAACGGCACGCTCCTCCGCGCCGACTTCGTCGACAAGCTAGTCTTCTATTACGCCGAGAGCGAACTAGGCCTCGACGCCGTTTCCTTCGCCGCCAACTACGACTCGCCCTACGCCGTCCAACAACGCCTCACCCAAACAACACGCGCCACTTTCCCCTCCGACCTCGCACCCAACGCCGAAGACATTCGCATCACCGGATACCTCCACGACCCCTGGTCCGGCGCTTGACGAACGCTCTACTGTCTACCCTCTATACACTGTTCTTATGTTCACCGGCCTCATCGAAACCACCGGCACCATCATCTCGCGCACTCCAACCGACGGAGCCACGCGCCTTATCATCGCTGCGCCCACCCTCGCCGGCCGCTGGCGCACCGGAGACAGCATCGCCGTCAACGGCACCTGTCTCACCGCCATCCTCGTCGAAAACACCAGGAGTGGAGCAGCAGACCCCACCCACTTCGCCGCCGACCTCGCCGGCGAAACCCTCGCCCGCACCACGCTCGGCCTGCTCACCCCCGGCGCCACCGTCAACCTCGAGCTCCCCACACCCGCTGGCTCGCCCCTCGGCGGTCACGTCGTGCAGGGTCACGTCGACGCCACCGGCAAAGTCGTCTCCATCCAACCTCTCCACCCCGACCTCACCGCCGCCGACTGGCGCATGACCCTCGAACTCCCCGAGCAGCTAACCACACAGGTCATCTCCCAAGGCTCCATCACCATCGACGGCATCAGCCTCACCGTCGCGCGCACCGACTTTACCAATCCAGTCCTCCCGCGCATCGAGATCGCAATCATCCCCCACACCTACAAGTCCACCAACCTCCACACCCTCTCCCCCGGCGCACCCGTCAACCTCGAGACCGACGTTCTGGCCAAGTACGCCGCCGCGCAGCGCGCAACCGCGCAACAAGACTGGCTCACCCCCGAATACCTCCTCGCCAACGGCTACTAACGTCACGCGCCTAAGCCGTAACGTGCGCCGAGTCCCCACCCGTCACGTCATAGCAAGCGCCCGTCACCATCGCCGCCGCATCGCTTGCAAGGAACACCGCCACCGGCGCCACCTGTTCCGGCGTCAACCACGGCACGCCCAGCGGAACCTTCGGCAGCCGCGCCTTCACCGTCTCCTCTTCGCTCGGATGCTCCGGCGGAGGCGTCGTCATCGTCTCACCCACCGCCATGCTCCACCGCTTGTCGTTGCGCGTCAGCGGCGTATCAATCAGCCCGGGCTCAATCGTATTCACCGTAATCTTGTGCTTTCCCAACTCCAGCGCAGCAGACTTCATCAGCCCAATAATCCCCCACTTCGACGCCGAATACGCTGACCCATCCTTCGTCCCATAGCGCCCCTGCATCGACGAAATAAGAATCAGCCGTCCTCCGCCGCGCTTCACCAACGCCGGCGCAAACGCCCTCACCGTATTCGCCGTCCCATTAAGATTGTTGTCGATGATGTCGTTCCAATCCCGGTCTTCCATCTCCAACAGCGGCTTGAACGCCTGGATCCCCGCATTCGCCACAACGATATCCACGCCCCCAAACTCACGCCCCGCCTCATCCGCCAGCGTCTTCAACTCGTCCATCTTGCGAATGTCCGCAATCTTCGTCGCCCACGTCCCTCCGATCTCTTTCAGCAGATTTCCCGTCTCTTCCAGGTCCGCCTTCGTCGCTGGCTCAAACTCCGTAATCGGCGACACCCGCTCAGCGAGATCCACCGCCACAACCGCCGCGCCATTCCGCGCAAGGTCCACAGCAATCGCGCGCCCAATCCCGCGCGCCGCCCCCGTCACCACTGCAACTTTCCCGCGCAGTAGCCCACCAAACCCCTCGCCCTTCCAGGCATGTTCCGCCGCCGTCTGCTGATCCTGTCTCTTCTCCGCCATGCTTCATCTCCTTGACCTCTTCGATGCAGAAGCCAACGGCGGAGACCAAACCTCACAACTCCGCGATCTCATCCAGCATGACCTGCATCTCACTCGCCGCGTGCGTGTTTCCGGTGCGTTCGCAAGCCGCCAATCCCGCCTGCAAGCGTGTCCTAGCCCCATCGAACTCCCCCATCTTGACCAGCGTCTGCGCCGACATCTGGTACGCCGGCACATAATCCGGGTTGTACTCCGTCGTCGTCACAAACTCGCGCAGCGCCTCCTCGTTCTTCCCATCCGCCGCGTACGCCATCGCTAATCCATAACGCGCGAACGCGTCCTTCGGGTTCTGCTGCAAAATCTCGCTCAACATCGCAATCTTGTCCATCCTCTTAGGATGCGGGACGCTCTCTCCCGATGCAAACCCCACATCGGCTGCCGGCCTTCCGTGCTTACCGTGCGCCATGCGCAACAATTACAATGGAAGAATGTCTGAACGCCCCCAATCTTCTCCCGTCTGCGCCTCCCAGTCTGAACGCAGTGAGATCATCTTCCCCGCCGACGCCAACGCCCTCGGCAACCTCTTTGGCGGCCGCCTCATGCAATTCATCGATCTCGTCGGCGCCATGGCTGCCAGTCGACACGCACGAGCATTCACCGTCACCGCCTCCATGGATCACCTCGACTTCGTAGCCCCCGTCCAAGTCGGCGACCTGCTCATCCTCAAGTCCAGCGTCAACCGTGCCTACCACACCTCCATGGAAGTCGGCGTCAAGGCCATGGTCGAAGATGTTCGCCTGCAGAAGCTTCGCCACGTCTCCTCCGCCTACCTCACCTTCGTCGCCGTCGACAAAGACGGCCACCGCATCGAAGTCCCGCAGATCATCCCCGAAACCGAACACCAGATTCGCCGCTATGAAGACGCCGGCCGCCGCCGCGAAATGCGCTCCGGCGAAACACAGCGCAAAAAAGATCTCCGCGCCATCCTCGCTCCCGAATGGCATCTCTAAACCCCACCAATCTTGAAGAGGTCATCATGTCTCACCAGCACCCCCCAGCACTACAAGGCCCACAACGCCTTCCCGGCATCCAGCACATCGTCGCCATCGGCTCCGGCAAAGGTGGCGTCGGCAAAACCACCGTCGCCGTCAACCTCGCCGTCTCACTCGCCAAGCTCGGCCACAAGGTCGGCCTCATCGACGCCGACATCTACGGCCCCAATGTCCCCACCATGCTCGGCGCAACTCGCCAGCCAAGCATCATCGGCGAGAACCTCATGGAGCCCATCCTCGCCCATGGCGTAAAGTTCATCTCCATCGGCCTCATCTCGCCCGGCGACAAGCCCATGGTCATGCGCGGCCCCATGCTCCACCAGATCATCCGCCAGTTCCTTCAGCAGGTAGCCTGGGGCGAGCTCGACTACCTCCTCATCGACCTGCCCCCGGGCACCGGCGACGTCGTCATCTCACTCGTCCAGACGGTTCCCCTCACCGGCGCCATCGTCGTCTCCACCGGTTCCTCCGTCGCTCTGCAAGACGCACGCAAGGCCCTCGAGATGTTCCACCAGGTCAACGTTGAAGTCCTCGGCCTCGTCGAGAACATGTCGCAGATGACCCTCCCCGACGGCACCGTCATCGACGTCTTCGGCGCCGGCGCCACCCACCAAACGGCTAAACAGTACAACCTTCCTTTCCTCGGCTCCGTCGACCTCGATCCCCAGGTGCGCACCGGCGGCGACAGCGGCCTTCCCGCAGCCCTCGCCGGCGCTGCCACCCCGCGCGGTAAAGAGTTCCTCGCCATCGCCGAAAAAGTAGTGGAACGCACCCAGGAGCTAGCCGCCAAGGGAGACGTTGTCCTCGAAATCTCGTAGCTAGCTCACATAACAGGCCGCCTGCGACCTTTCCCCATCTCAGGCGGTCTAATCTACACACAGTCCCCATGCCCAGGCCCATCACAAACCGTCAGCGCGAGATTCTCACCGCCATCATCGAGAGCTACATCTCGACCGGCGAGCCCGTCAGCTCGGGCGCCCTCGCGCAATCGGCCTTCGCCAACGCGATGAGCTCTGCCACCATCCGCAACGAGATGGCCGAACTCGCCGACGCTGGCTTGCTCGAGCAGCCCCATACCTCTGCCGGTCGCATTCCGTCTGCCGAAGCCTTTCGCCTCTACGTCGGCCAGCTCACCAGCGCGCAGGCTCAACCCATCGCACTTCAGAGTACCCGCGATGCCCTCCACACCCAGATCGACACCAGCTTCGCCGGCCTCGCCGGAGCCTCCGCTCTCCTCGAGCGCACCTCTCACGTATTAGCTTCGCTCTCTAGCGGCGTCGGTCTCGCCATCGGCGCGGCTGCATCCACTGACCTCCTCGAGCACATTCACTTCAGCCGTCTCGCTCAACGCCGCGTCCTCGCCGTCGTCGTCACGCGCAGCGGCATGGTCCGCGATCGCGTCCTCGCTCTCGACCACGACCTTTCATCCGTCGAACTTGAAACCGCCGCGAACTTCCTCAACCAGCACTTCCGCGGCTGGAACATCGATCGCGTGCGCAACGAACTCAGCCGCCGCATCGAACAAGAGCGCACCGTCTACCAGCAGCTCTCTGATGCCCAGCTCGCTCTTGATGCAAATGACCTCTGGTCCCGTACTGTCCCCGCCGACGCCGCCCAGCAGCAGTCCGTCTACATCGACGGCGTCGTCAACCTCATCGGTCTTCCCCAGCTTCCCACCGACCGCGAGCGCCTCCGAGCGCTTCTCTCCGCGCTCGAAGAAAAGCAGCGCCTCATCGAACTCCTTAACGCCTACATCGACACCTCCGAGCAGTCGGTCCGCGTCATCTTCGATCTCGAACAGCAGGACCCCGGCATGGCCGGCCTGGTCCTCATTGCCGCCCCCGCGCAGATCTCCGGCGACAGTGCCGTAGCCATCCTCGGTCCCAAACGCATGAACTATGAAAGCGCGATCAATGCGGTGAGCTATATCGCCCAGCTTCTGCATCGAATAGATACCGGCGAACTCGCGCCTCCATCCCCTTAAGCGAGCAAACGCAGACAGGATCAACCCTATGACGACCGCGAAAGATCGCTTCCCGCGCTGGCCGCGCAACTCCCATAGCAAGAAGGATGAACACATGAGCACCGAACAGTTAGAACAGAACGACCTCAACGACGGCGAGCAGGCAAACGCCAACGCCGAAGCTCCTGAGACCAGCAGCGAGCTGGAGCAGCTTCGCGCCGAACGCGATCAGCTTGCCCTCCAGCTCACCCAGGCGCAGGACCGCCTCGCCCGCCTCCAGGCTGAGTTCGACAACACGCGCAAACGCGAAGCCAAAGAGCGCCAGGACGTTCGTGATTACGCCATCCAGTCCGCCGTCGAACCCTTCCTCGGCGTCCTCGACAACTTCTCTCTCGCTCTCAAATCCGAAGGCGACGTGAAACAGCTCCGCACCGGCGTGCAACTCATCGTCAAGCAGATGGACGACGCCCTCCGCACCCTTAACGTGCAGCCCGTCGAGGCCGTCGGCGCGCAGTTCGACCCCCGCATCCACGAGGCCCTCGGCAGCATCGAAACTCTGGAGCACCCGGACCACCAGGTCCTCGAGGAGATTCGCCGCGGCTACAAACTGCGCGATAAGCTCCTTCGCCCCGCTCTGGTCCGCATCGCCTCCAACGCCGCACAAAAAAGCGAATAAGCCCTAACACGCAACCAGGAAAAGAAGGGCCTACGCCCCAAACATTCAGGGCAGATACCGGCCCACAATATCAGGATCCAAGAATGGCAACCGCAACGATGAAGATCGACTACTACGAGACACTGAGCATCGAACGCACCGCCTCCGACGGCGAGATCAAGACCGCGTATCGCAAGCTCGCCATGCAGTATCACCCCGACCGCAACCCGAACAATCCCGAGGCCGAGGAAAAGTTCAAGGAGTGCAGCGAGGCCTACCAGGTCCTCTCCGACCCCGACAAGCGCGCCGCCTACGATCGTTACGGCCACGCCGGCGTCAACGGTGCCGGCGGCTTCGGCGGAGGCAGCCCCTTCCAGGGCGGCGACCTCAACGACATCTTCGGCGATCTCTTCGGCGAGATGTTCAACATGGGCGGCGGCAATCGCCGCGCCACCCGTCAGCAACGCGGCCGCGACCTCAAGTTCGACATGAAACTCGAGTTCGAGGAAGCCGTCTTCGGCATCGAACGCGAGATCACCATCCGTCGTGCGGAAGCCTGCGAAGACTGTCGCGGCACCGGCTCCGCCGCCGGCAAGCAGCCCGAAACCTGCCAGCAGTGCGGAGGCCGTGGACAGATCCGTTCGCAGCAAGGCTTCTTCTCCGTCGCCCGCACCTGCCCCGTCTGCAGCGGCACAGGCAGCGTCATTCGCACACCGTGCCAAGTCTGCAAGGGCGACTCCCGCGTCACCCGCGAGCACAAGATCAACGTCAAGGTTCCCGCCGGCGTCGAAACCGACACGCGCATCCGCTACTCCGGCGAAGGCGAGGCCGGTCGCTTCGGCGGTCCCGCCGGCGACTTCTACGTAGTCCTCGACGTCAAGGCCCACAAGTTCTTCGAGCGCGACGGCGACGACCTCCACTGCGTCATCCCCATCAGCTTCCCGCAAGCAGCTCTAGGTACCGAGCTCGAACTAGAAACCCTCGACGGCATGGAAACCATCAAGGTTCCCGAAGGCACGCAGAGCGGCCGCGAAATTAAACTCCGCGGCAAGGGCGTCCCCCACCTCAACTCCCACGGCAAGGGCGACCTCATCGTAGAGGTCCGCGTACAGACTCCCTCTAAGCTAACCAAGCAACAGAAAGATCTTCTCAAGCAGCTCTCCGAAACCATCTCCCTGGAAAACACCCCCACCTCGCGCGGCCTCTTCAGCAAGGTCAAGGAGATGTTCAGCTAAGAGCAAGGTGTAGAGCGTCGAGAAAAGCAAAAACCCCGGCTGCCATCAACCGGGGTTTTCGTCTCATCACGTATCTTCAATATCTTTGCAATCGCGTGGGCATCCGAAACGCCGCCCTCTACGCTCTACACTCTATCCCCTACACTTTGCCGTTCACATCATCGCCGCGCAAACCGCCAGCCCCGCAATCGCCGCCGTCTCTGCCCGCAGAATCCTCGGCCCCAGCGTCACATGCCTCCACCCGTTCTCGCTGAACATCACCATCTCCTCCGGCGTCCATCCACCCTCGGGCCCAATCGCCAGCGCCACGCCTGACACATCTCCCCCCAGCGCAGCCCGCAACGAGTTCTCCTGCTCCGTCTCCGCAAGCAACAATTTCGTCTCCGCATCCACCATCGCCAGCGCAGCCTTCAACATCACCGCATCATCCACCACCGGCACATCCGTCCGCCGCGACTGCTTCGCAGCCTCCAGCACAATCCGTCTCCATCGCTCCACTCTCTTCGCCGCAGCCTGCGCCAGATGCTTCTCCGTCCTGCGTGCGATCACCGGAGTAATCCGCGCCGCACCCAACTCCGTCGCCTTCTCAATTCCCCACTCCATGTGATCGAACTTGAACACGGCCATCAGCAGATGAACTGGCAGCGCACTCTCAGCCTCCAACTCTTCATGCAGTTGGAACACAATCTCCTGTTCGTTCACCGACACAATCTCTGCCCGGTGCAAAAACCCGTCCGCAACTACATCAAAAATTTGTCCCGGCTGCGCTCGCAACACCCGCGCAAGGTGTTCCGCCTGGTCACCCGTCAGTGTTGCAGTTGTCTCGGTTCGGCTATCGGCAATCCATCGGCGTCGTGTCATACACTCAGCATACTCAGATCACTCAAATCACAACACCCTTCGCAAACCCCCATGAACACTGGCGTAAAAACACCTCAGGGAGCGCATCATGTGCGCTCCCTGAGTGTGTTGCCTTTGCTTTGATGCTTTGCCTTGGTTGCGTTTGCCTGCGCTCCCATTCGATGTTGAACATCGACGCTGACTCATGCATATGAAGCAGCTAACGAAGGTATAGTTTTCTCGCGTCAAAGAGTCAAGAAAAAAACGATGCATGTGCGCCGAAATTTTTCGCCACTCCACCCTCTTCCAAACGAAGACATTCGCTCTTCCGAGTCATCGCATGACCCGTCATGACATTTCATCGACTCGCGATGTTCACTCGTCACCAACAAACTCATTCGTCATCTGACCTCAATCGCATCGCGCTCGCCACATCCAACACCTCTCTACCGATCACGCAAACACAATTCTTACCATCGTCTTCTCCATCGCAACAACACGTTCTCCCCGCATCAACACATGCTGATCGTTGATCGCGCATCGTATACTACGTTGTTCTCGCAGCAGCCCTTTGCTTGCGATTGAACGCATCATTGTGATCGAAGCAGGAGTACCCATGCGCGAAGTCGTCATCGTCAGTGCAGCCCGAACCCCCGTCGGAAAGTTTCTCGGCGCACTCTCACATCTCTCCGCCATCGAGCTCGGCTCCATCGCCGTCCGCGCTGCCGTCGAGCGCGCCGCCGCCCAGAACTCCGCCTTTGATCCCGCCGAAGTCACCGAGTGCATCATGGGCAACGTCCTCCCCGCCGGCCTCGGCCAAAACCCCGCGCGCCAGGCCGCTCTC
>JBAULP010000070.1:0-4054 GCA_049578265.1 Acidobacteriaceae bacterium | reverse complement strand
TCCCCCATCACCGCCACCCTCAGCCCCAGCCGCTCAGCCATCCGCGCGGCCGTCCCATAACTCATCCCCACAAACGACGGCATCACAAACGCCGTCGATGCATTCACCGCCGAACTCAGCAGCAGATTCACCACCGGCTGGTCCACCCCCGCATTCGGCGGAGGCGTCTGCGCCAGCGTCATATCCGCATCACCCGGCGCCCCAATATGCGCCAGCGTCCCCAGGTCCAGTTGCGTCTTCCGTATGTTCATCGACGCCTCCTGCACCGGCTCCCCCACCACATCCGGAATCGTCACCTGCTGCGGCCCCAGGCTCTCCGTCACCCGCACCTGCCACCCATGCCGCACTGTAGACCCCGCCGCCGGAGCCTGCGATAAGATCCTCCCCGCCGGCACCGTCGTCGAATAAAACTTATTCTCGATATTCAGATCCACGCCCGTCTGCAGCGCCGCCTGGCTAGCCTCAGCCACCGTCATCCCCGCCAGATCCGGAATCGTCACCTCATGCCCATGCAGCGCAATCCGCAGCGTAATCGCGGCCGACACCAGCATCACCACCACCATCCCCAACCCCAGCATCGCCACCCGCGAAACCCGCCGCGCCCTGTCGACACGCGCAGCCATCAGCCGCCGGTCCGGCCCCACGATCTTCACTCGCAGCACTGGCTTCATCCCAACAAGTTATCAGTTCTCGGTTCTCAGTTAGGGGCCAACCTACAACCCGCAACAACTGAGAACTAACAACTGAGAACTGAGAACGTCCTACCGCCGATTATCCGTAGCCGGCTCCGGATGAATAAACACCCGCGCCACCTGCGGATGATCCAGCCGAAACTCACTCTCAAAGTTCGTAATCACCTCATGCACCGCCTCCATGGGCAGATCATCCGGCAGCGTGCAATGCAGGTTCACCTGCACGCTGTTGGCCGCGCCTCCATGCCCCCGCGTCAGCGAGATCTCGTGAATATCCAGAATCTCCGGGAAGTGGCTCGCCGTCGCGCGCAACTGGTTCTCCAGATTCTTGCTCGGATCAATCTGCGCGGCCGTAGCAATCGTTGCCGGCTCGCTCTCAATATGCGTCAGCAGCGACGCAATCTCCGGAACCTCGCGCTTCATCGCCGTCTCAAGCGCCGTTACCACCTCATGCGCCTCCCGCAGCGTCATCGTCTCCGGAACCTCCAGGTGCTGCTCCACATGCAGCACCCCCTCATACTGCCGCACGCTCACATCATGGATCGACAGGTTCGACCGCGCCGCCACCGCGCGAACCCTGTCGAACACGCTCTCCCCCAGCGTCGCTCGTGGCACCGTATGGATCACCACATCCGCCCCCGGCAACAGCCGCTGCACGGCCTCAGTAGCCGCAAGCGTAATCTGCTCCGAGCGTTGAAACGTCAGCCGCCGCGGCAAACTCAACGTCAGGTCCACAAAGTAATTCGACCCCGACCGCCGCACCCGCACCCGGTCCACCGCCAGCACGCCGTCCTCGGCTTCCAGGTCCCGAATCAGATCCCTCCGAATCTGTTCCCGCACCTCCGGCGGCGTAGCATCCAGCAGGGAATCAATCGTCTGCCGCGCCAGCCTCCACGTCACTCCCAAAATAATTCCGGCCACAATCAGCGCCGCAATCGGATCCGCATACTCCAGCGCCGGCACATGCAGTTTCTCTCCCGCAAACGCCGCCAGCAGCCCCAGAAACACCGCAGCCGACGACCAGATGTCGGTCCCAAAGTGCACCGCATCCGCCTCCAGCGCCTCGCTCCTGTGCGCCGTCGCCACCCGATGCAGCGACCGCGACCGCGTCCAGTCCACCGCCATCGACAGCGCCAGCACCAGGAACGGCCACACCGTCCACCGCAGATCCAAATGTTCATGACGGACCATGCGTTCAACGGAGGCCCGCGCAATCCAAACGCAAGACGCCACCATCAGCACCGTCTCAAACGCCGCCGAAAGGTTCTCCAGCTTCCCATGCCCGTAGTTGTGTTCCTCATCGGCGGGCATATCCGCCACCCGCACCGTCATCAGCGTCACCGCCGACGCAATCAAATCAATAAACGAGTGCGCCGCCTCGCTCAACATCCCCAGCGACCCCGTCAGGATCCCCGTCAGCAGCTTCAGCAGCGTAATCCCCACCGCCGCCAGCACACTAGCCTGCGCCGCCGACCGCTTCGCCGCCGTTCCACCATTTCCCGTCGTTGCAGGGTCCGTATGCAAAGCCGTTCCCGTCATCGTCTGCGTCGGCTCGGTCTGCGTCATCGCTCTTTTTGAAAACCTCTGAACGCTGTGCTGAAGCTCCCGCTCTCAGCACAAAACATGAAGCATCCCGCGTTGAAACTGAGAAGCATCCCGCCTTCAACAGAGGAGCATCCCGCCTTGAAACAGAGGAGCCTCAGCGCCTCCAACCGCAGCCCGAAAAGAAAGCGGCCCTCAAGCTCAGGGAATCTTCACCCTGAGCCATTCGTCCGCGTTTCATGAGAATACACGCCCCGCCCCGCCAGCGCCCCAGTTTTACCACCCAAGCCACCATCCCACCACCGCCAACAACCCCCTCAACAATCCAACAAGCTAGAAGCTAGAAGCTTCAACTGAGAACTGAGAACTGAGAACTGAGAACCGAGAACCGAGAACCACTAACCACGAACCACTCGCCCCTTCCCCCCCCGATACAGCCCCGCCGCCCGCAACAAATACCCATCCCAGGCCGCATCCCCAAACCCCGCCTCCCGCATCATCGCCAGCATCTGCGCCGGCCGCGGAAACCGCATCACCGAATCCGGCAGGTACCGATAAGCCGCCCTCTCCCCCGAGATCAACCCACCCACCACCGGCAGCACATGCCGAAAATAGATCCCATACCCAAACCCCCGCAGCCCATCTGGCTGGTTGCACTCCAGGATCCCGACGCGTCCCCCCGGCGCCAGCACCCGATAGATCTCCGCCAGCCCCTCCGCATAGTTCGTCAAATTCCGAAACCCAAACGCCGCAGTCACCAGGTCGAAGCTCCCATCCGCATAAGGCAGATGCATCGCATCGCCCTTAACCCAAACCGCATTGGCCGCAGTGTACTTCACCCGAGCCCGTTCCAGCATCTCCGCAGAAAAATCCAGTCCCGTCACCGGCTCCGCACTCACCGGCCGTTCCCGCAACAGCGCGGCCGTCATATCGCCAGTCCCGCAGCACAAGTCCAGCACCCGGGCATCCGGTCGCGCCAGCACCTCCCGAAACGTCCGCGCCGCCCGCCCCCACCACCGCCGATCCAATCCCATCGACAGCAGGTGATTCAGCAAGTCATAACTAGGCGCAATCGAGTCAAAGATCTCCCGCACATGCTCCGCCGCCGCAGCCTCCGAAGCCTCACCCTTAGGCCGCGCCCCCGCATTCACTCCCGCAACCTCACCCGCGCCGCCGACTTCACGCACGCCCCACCTCATTCTTAGCCCACGCCACAATCCCCTCAGCCACCGTCATCAACTCCGCCTCACTCACATCCTTCACCACCACCGCATCCCCAATCCCCATCGGCAGCACAAACGACCGCACCCCACTCCGATTCTTCTTATCCTTCGCCGTCAGCGCCACCAACTCCGCAGCATCCGCCGTAAACCCACGCAGCGGCCCATACAACCGAATCACGTTCTCCATCCGCTCGGCTTCCTCGGCAGTCACCGTGCCACGCCGCAACCCAATCCAGATCGCCGCAATCATCCCCCAGGCCACGGCCTCACCATGCAGCAGTTGCTTATACCCGGTAGCCGTCTCAATCGCATGACCCAGCGTGTGCCCCAGGTTCAAAATCATCCGCAACCCACCCTCACGTTCGTCCGCGCTCACCACCTCAGCCTTCACGCGCACACTGTCCGCAACCACGCGCGTCAGCGCCTTGGGCTCGCCCACACGCACCAGCGACCCCGCGCTCTCCAGAAACTCAAACAGCGCACGATCGCGAATGATTCCCGACTTCACCGCCTCCTGCAACCCAGCCCTGAACTCTTCCGCCGGCAGCGTCCCCAGCGTCCCAATATCCGAGTACACGGCCAACGGATGATGAAACG
>JBAULP010000069.1:0-10624 GCA_049578265.1 Acidobacteriaceae bacterium | reverse complement strand
GAGCTGGGGCTGCCGCGGCAGGTGCGGGCGATGGTGTCGCAGGCGCTGTAGCGGCTGGTGTGGTTGCCGGTGCCGGGGGTGCAGGGGTTGGTACTGGGGCAAGCACGGTGGGTGTCGCGGAGGCGGGCCCTGCGGGTTCGGGGGTCTTGTTGGAGGTTGGGTGCGGCCTTGGGGTTCTATGTTCGCGTGGAACGCCGTAGGCCTGACCGTGGCGAACGATGGTCTTCTCGTCGAAGGTGTGGGTGTCCTGGTCCTTGAAGGTTGCGCCGGAAGGAACGAGCGTGTCGGTGACGGTCTTGCCGGTGGGCTGGCCGATGCGCAGCTCGATGCGGGTTGGATCGATGCCCTTCTCGTCGACGAGATATTGGCGAGCGTTCAGAGCACGTTCGGCGGCTGCGTCGGCCTTCTCATCCGGAGCCGAGTTGCCAACGATGACGAGGTGGGCGTCGGTTTGCTGGTTGAGGGTGAGCGCGATGTCATCGAGGCAGCCCTTGGCTTCGTTGTCGACGCGCACGGGGCGACGGCGATCACGCGTGAAGCTGAGGCTGCAGAGCGGCTGAGTCTGCGGGACGACAGGGATGACTGGAGCCGTGATGATGACGTCGGTAGTGGCCTTGGCGGTCTGGCCGAGGTCGTCTACGACGTTGCAGGTAACGGTGATGGTGCTGGGACTGAGGCCGGCGGTGGAGAGTGTGGCGGTGGGGCCGTTGCTGGCGACGACGCCTGCGGTCGCAGTGTAAGAGTAGGTGAGCGGACGATTCTGCGGGCTGACGCCGACGGTGCTGATGGCGATGTCTGTGCCGGAGACGGCAGTGCTGGGATTGGCGCTGCAGGTGAGGGTGGGCGGCTCAAAGGCGCGCACGGTGAAAGGCGCAGCGCAGGAGGCCTGCTGACGCGGACGGGGGCCCTGCTGCACATGACCGGTGATGGTGTAGTCGCCGGGCTTGAGGCCAGCCGTGTCGATCGTGGCCTCGGGACCAGAGGCGGTGATGGTGCCGCCGTTGGAGGCCCAGGTGTAGACAGGGGTCTTCTTGGGATTGAGATGGAGAGCGTTGGCAGTGACCTTGATGGGATCGCCGGGATAGACGCTGGAGGGCTGGGCTGCGCAGCCGAGCATGACGGGCCACGCAGGCTCGACATTGCCGAGACGAAGGACCAGGCCGGCAGAGAGCTTCATGTTGGTGAGGGAGCTGAAGCCGCCCTCGGTACCGGAGGGAAGGAGCAGCGGGCCGTAGACGACCTGCGAGTACTGGTAGTCGGCCTGGATGGGACGGATGGCGAGGTGCTGGTTCCAGAAGGGAAGGACGTAGTCGAGACCAACGCCGCCGGTGACTCCCCAACCCCACATGAGATTCTGGCCGGCGGGGCCGTTAGTGCGCTCGCCGCCGCCGAGGGCGTGGGCGAAGGGAACCCAGCGGCCGAGGGGGAGACGGGCGATGGGACCGCCTTCCGCGGTGTAGACGAGTTGGCTGCAGGTTTCGCCGGTGCAGTTGGGAAGGTATTGTTTGTGCTCGGTGGTTCCGGAGAAGTAGCCGCTTTCGAGCTCGACGCCGAAGTAGCGATTGAAGAAGACGGAAAAGCCTATGGTGGCGTTGGGATTGTAGACGCTCTGGAACTGGTAGCCGTCGATGCCGCTATGGAAGGGATGGAAGTAGCCGTAGCCGCCGTAGATGTCGACGCGGGAGTCGATATGCTGCTCGCCTCCCTTGGTGGCTTGCGCAGAACAGAGGGCCGCAGTGCCAAGACTGAGGAGAACCATAACGAGGCGAGTCCATTGGGTCAGGCGTTGCATTGCGGCGATTCCTCCAGATATCCCGTGTATCCCGTTCAGATTGAGGCTTTGCTGCTTGGAGCAGACGTTTCCAGAAGCTCCTTGGAATCAGTCAGGTGTGCTTCGTCTACTTCTGTAGTATCCCCTAGAAGCTGGTGAGAGATGGAGGAAAACCGGGCCCAAATTTTCTATGCGGACTTGATGCGCGGCGTGGAAGCAGCTAAGCTCAAGATTGATGGAAGACTTTCGTTTACGAATTGCGCGATGTCCAAGACAAAGTGGGTTGTGTTGAACGAGCACGCGCGTACTCGAACTTTTTCCCGTGAACGGCTTTCATCTTAATACTTTAGGTCAGTTTTCATACTAACCCTACATGCCTTTCGCGGGGCACCTCATCTGTGACAAATGGGACCGTTCATGGTCTGCAAAGGGAGGGTTGTTTGATAACCGACAAGCCTGTTGGCGAAGGTATCGCGAAAGTCTATGAGAAGCGGCTGAATCATCTGCAGGCGCTGGAGGCGGAGAGCCTCTACATTTTGCGCGAGGCGGTGGCGGAGTTTGCGCGGCCGGTGATGCTGTATTCGATTGGGAAAGATTCGAGCGTCATGCTGCGGCTCGCGCAGAAGGCGTTTTATCCGGGCAAGATTCCGTTTCCTTTGCTGCATGTGGATACGAGTTACAAGTTTCCGGAGATGATTTCGTTTCGCGACGCGTATGCGAAGGAGATTGGCGCGGACCTGATTGTGCATCGCAACGAAGAGGCGATTGCCGATGGAGCGAGCCCCTGGAAACTGGGAACGCAGAACTGCTGCGGCGCGCTGAAGACGCGGTCGCTGCTGGATGCGCTGGAAGAGGGTGGGTTCGATGCGGCGTTTGGCGGGGCTCGGCGCGATGAGGAGAAGAGCCGGGCGAAGGAGCGGGTGTACAGCTTTCGCGATGCGGCTGGTCAGTGGGATCCGAAGAACCAGCGGCCGGAGCTGTGGAGTTTGTATAACTCGCGGCTGAGGAAGGGCGAGAGCATACGGGTGTTTCCGCTTTCGAACTGGACGGAACTGGACATCTGGCTGTACTTGTACGCGGAGCAGATTCCGATTGTGCCGCTGTACTACGCGGAGGATCGGCCGGTCGTGATTCGCGGCGGGATGATCACGGTGGTGCATGAGGGAATGCGGCTGTTGCCGGGAGAGAAGCCGGAGTTGATGAAGGTGCGGATGCGTTCGCTGGGTTGTGTGCCCTGCACGGGCGCGATTCGGAGTGAGGCGGAGACGCTGCCGCAGATTATTGAAGAGCTGATCGGGTTCAGGCGGAGTGAGCGCGAGGGGCGGGCGATTGATCACGACGAAGAGGGATCGATGGAGTTGAAGAAGAGGGAGGGTTACTTCTAATGGCTACGATGCCTTCAACGCGGGACGGTTTGCGGGAGCAGAGTTTTCGGGAGTTTCTGGACGGGCACCTGGAGCAGGAGATGCTGCGGTTTACTACGGCGGGCAGCGTCGATGATGGGAAGAGCACGCTGATTGGAAGGCTGCTGCATGACACCAAGAGTGTGTATGAAGATCAACTTGCTTCGATTCGCGCGAGCCGTGTGAATCGGTCGGGGGGCGCGGTGGATCTGTCGCTGCTGACTGATGGTTTGAAGGCGGAGCGCGAGCAGGGCATCACGATTGATGTTGCGTATCGCTACTTTTCTACGGCGAAGCGGAAGTTCATTATTGCGGATACGCCGGGGCATGAGCAGTACACGCGGAACATGGCTACCGGTGCGTCGACTGCGGATGTGGCGATTGTGCTGATTGATGCGAAGGCGTTTCAGCGGGCTGGTGAGTTGCTGCCTCAGTCGCGGCGGCACACGTACATTGCGAGCCTGCTGCGGATTCCGCATGTGGTGGCGGCGATCAACAAGATGGACCTGGTGGAGTACAGCGCAGAGGTGTTTGAGCAGGTGAGTGCGCAGTTCACGGAGCTTGCCCAGAGGCTGGGGTTGAAGAGCGTTGAGGTGATTCCGGTGAGTGCGTTGGCTGGAGACAACGTGGTGGATCGCAGTTCGGCGATGGAGTGGTACCAGGGGCCGACGCTGTTGGAGTACTTGGAGACGGTGCCTTTGACGCTGCGTGAGGCGGCGGAGGGGCCGTTGCGGTTTCCGGTGCAGTTGGTGGTGCGTCCTGATGCGGAGTTTCGTGGGTTTGCGGGACGCGTGGAGCGCGGCGAGGTGCGGCCCGGGATGCGGGTGAAGGCGTTGCCGAGTGGTCGGGCAACGACTGTGAAGAGGATCGTTACGTACGACGGTGAGCTGAAGGCTGCTAGCTTTCCGCTAAGCATTACCGTGGAGCTCGAGGACGAGATCGATCTGAGTCGCGGCGAGATGCTGGTGGGAGAGGCGCAAGTTGCGCCGCAGGTGAGTTCGTCGTTTCGCGCGATGGTGGTGTGGATGCACGAAGAGCCGCTGAAGGTCGGGCGGACGTATCTGGCCAAGCACACTACGCGGACCGTGCGTGCGACGGTGCGGCGGATTCTTTATGGGGTGGACATTCAGACTGCGGAGCATCGTGAGAGTGCGCAGTTGCAGATGAACGATATTGCGGAGGTGGAGTTCGATACGAGCTTGCCGCTGTTCTTCGATGCGTATGCGGAGAATCGCGAGATGGGCGCGTTGATCTTGATTGATGCGGTGACCAACGCTACCGTTGGCGCGGCGATGATTCTTGCTGCAGCGGAGGACGTGCAGGCTTCGAGGTCTGCGAAGGGCGCTGCGTTTCTTTGGTTACAGGGAAGGGCCGAAGAGGCTCTCGCGCTGCGCGATCATCTGCATGGGTTGGGTCATGCGGCGGTGCTTGTGGATGATGCGCTGATTCCGGAGCGGTCGTTGGCTGGAGCGGTGCGCGCGCTGCAGTTGGCGGAGGTTACGGCGATTTCCGCTCGGGCTGAGTTGAGTGGAGCTGTGCTTGCGGCGGTTCGAGATGTAGTTGGAGAGTGCTTCTTTGAGACGGCTGCGGATGCGTTGGCTTGGGTTGGTGATTCGGCGAAGGAGGGAGCATGAGCCAGGGCGTGGAGTTGGTGCTGGACCAGGCGGAGGCGCTGTCGGCCGAGGAGCTTGTTGCGGAAGTTGTGCGCCAGGCTGCGCTGGACCAGGGCGTTGGGAGCATCTGCCTGACGAGCAGCTTTCAGACCGAAGATATGGTGGTGCTGCATCTGCTGCGGGAGCACCTGCCGCAGGTGCCGGTGATCTTTTTGGAGACCGGGTATCACTTTCCGGAGCTGATTGCGTATCGCGATCGGATGGTGAAGGAGTGGGGATTGAATCTGGTGAATGCGCTGCCTAAGACGACGCTGGAGGAGCATGAGCGTGAGTTTGGGCTGCTGCATATTGTTGAGCCTACGAAGTGCTGCGCGATTCGTAAGGTGGAGCCGCTGATGCGGTCGTTGGAGCCTTATGCGTGGTGGTTTACGGGGTTGCGGCGAGAGCAGTCTCCTACGCGCGCGGGGTTGAAGAAGTTGGAGGACCATCGTCTGCCGAGTGGGAAGATGATGAAAAAGGTGAGTGTGTTGGCGGAGTGGGGGTGGGGTAGGGTGGAGGCGTATGCGCTTGAGCATGGGATACCGCGGCTGGAGTTGTATGAGCGGGGGTACACCAGCATTGGGTGTGAGCCTTGTACGGCGGTGCCGGCGGAGGGGGCCGATGCTCGGAGCGGGCGTTGGGGCGGCAGGAAGCTGGAGTGTGGCATCCATACGTTTAGCGAGAGGCAGTAGGCGGCGCTGGGGAGGTAGGATTGCACCATGCGTGAGCGGCGGGAGATCGTGGCGATGTGGCGGCGCGGTGGGGCGGCGGCGCTGGTGACGCTTGTGCGGGTGGAGGGGTCTAGTTATCGGCGGGTTGGGGCGCGGTTGCTGGTGGGGACGAATGGGGAGTATGCCGGGTCGATCTCGGGCGGGTGTCTGGAGGCCGAGGTGGTGCGGAAGGCTGCGTGGATGGTGAGGGATGGAGCTGTGGTGGAGACGTACTCGACGCTGTTCGACGATACGGCGGAGATTCCCTATGGGCTGGGCTGTGGGGGAACGGTGGAGCTGCTGGTGGAGCCGGCGGGAACGGCGGAGTTTGAGGGGTTGATGGAGGCGCTGGAGGCGTCGTTGCAGGGGGAAGAGCGGACGGTGGTGACGTGGCTACCGCGCGATGGGGCTGGTTTGCGGCGGGTTGTGGGGGATGTGGAGGCAGAGGAGGTTGAGGGGGCGTTTGCGGAGCGGGTTGAGGCTCCGCAGCGGCTGGTGGTGTTTGGCGCAGGGGACGATGCGCGGCCGATGGTGGCGATGGCGACGCTGCTGGGTTGGCGGGTTGTGGTGGTGGATGGGCGAGCGCAGTGGGCGCGGACGGAGCGGTTTGCGGAGGCTCAGCGCGTGGTGGTTGCGGACGGGTTTGGGGAGTTGAAGGGGTTGGAGATTGGGGCTCGGGATGCGGTGGTGGTGATGACCCACAGCTATGAGCAGGACCGGGTTTGGCTGGCGGGAGCGCTGCGGTGTGGGCCGCGATACCTGGGGTTGCTGGGAGCTCGGCATCGGAGCGCGCTGCTGGTGCGGGAGACGGCGGCGCTGCTGGGATGGAGCGTGGAGCGGGCTTGCGAGGGGCTGTTTGCGCCGGTTGGGTTGGACCTGGGCGGCGATGGAGCCGAGGCGATTGCGCTGGCGGTGATTGCGGAGATCCAGGGCTGTGTTGAGGGGAAGATTGGGGTGTCACGACGGATGACGGCGCAGATGGTGGAGGCGCAGGTTGCCGCGGGTGATGGTTCGCGCTATCTGCAGGCCAAGTGTGCGCTGTGATTGCGGCTGTGGTGTTGGCTGCGGGGGCTTCGCGGCGGTTGGGGCGGGCGAAGCAGTCGGTGGTGATTGGCGGCGAGACGCTGCTGGAGCGTGCGGTTCGGGTCGCGGTTGAGGCTGGAATGGAGCCGGCTGTTGTGGTGGTGCGGGAGCAGGTGGTTGCTGAGGGATTGCGAGGTTGCGAGGTGGTGGTGAATGCGCTGGCTGAGGAGGGAATGGCTAGTTCGATCCGCTGCGGCGTGGAGTTTGTTCGGGAGCTGGGCGTTGCTGGGGTTGTGGTGATGAGTTGCGACCAGGTGCTGCTTGCGGCGGAACATCTGCGGGCGTTGGTGGCGGATTCGTTGCAGGTTGCGGGTTCGGGATATGCGGGGAAGGTTGGGATTCCGGCTTATTTTCCGGCGGAAAATTTTGGGGATCTGATGGCGTTGCGCGGGGATGTGGGGGCGCGGGGACTGCTGGTTGGGGCGCGGGTGGTGGTGGATGAGGGGTTGGGGCTGGATGTGGATTCCGAGGGGGACTTGGAGAAGGTTAAGGAGCGGGGATTAGAGGTTAGGGAGTAGATTTCGGAGGGGGGTGCCCCCCTCCCCCCTCTGTTCCGCCCCTCTTCGTAAGTGGCTCAAAATGAAAGGGTTAAAGGCAATGGATCAATGGATATAGGTGATTTGTGTAAGTAGCTTGTTATCAGCTTGTTACGGGCTAGAATGTTTGTAAGTGGCTGCAGGCACACTGGTTACGGGTATCAATAAGATTCCATTGCGGTTAATGGTCGTTTTCAGGGGTGTTCTGAAAGTGGTCGTACGTGGCTGACAGTCCAACTGGCTACGGGTATCCATAAAATTCTGCTGGGGTTATGGGGCGCTATTGGGGCTGGGGGGATGATTTAATTGTAGCGGATGGGGTGGGGTGATTGTGCCACGCGGATGTGGTTTAGTTTGTTGGGGTTGGAGGGTTTGGGGGGTTGACAGGTGATTTTTGGGCGGTTTTTGAGGGGTGGGGTGGCGGATTTTTTTGGGGGATGAGTTGGTTAGGAGCAGGCGGGGTAGTGGTTGCCAAAGGTGGGGGCTCCGCAGGAGAGGTACCAGGAGGTTAGGAAGAGGAGGGTAATGGCGGCGGCTCCCCAGAGGAAGAGGCGGACGGGGAGGGTGGCGGCGAGGGGCTGGTTGGCGTCGGGATTGGTGCGGGAGGGCCATCGGAAGATGAGGCCGCTGAAACAGCAGATGAAGGCTGTGATGGCTAGTTTGGCGACGGCGAGGTAGAGGCGGTCTTCCCAGCGGGTGCCGGGGATGAAGAAGGCGGTGAGGGCCGTCCAGTAGAGGGAGAGGAGGCTGGCGAAGAAGGTGAGGGCTTTGGCTAGCTCTAGCATGCGGGCGCTCCCCCTTGGGGTAGTTTAGTGGGTTTTGGGGGGTGGGGGCGACGGCAGGAGCAAACCTTGGGGCTAAAGCCCCTTCCCCTTTATGGACCGTATGAGACCCGACGCTAAAGCGTCGGGGTACCTGCGCTGAAGCGTCTCGGGCTACCTGCGCTGAAGCGTCGGGGTGCGGTATTGCGGGTGGCTTGAAGGGGCAAGGCAACGGCAGGAACGGGCGCGCTACGCGCGAGAAGCAGGTTCTTCGCTGCGCTCAGAATGACAATTTCTTTTCGAAATTGTCTGAAGAAAGGCAGAGGCAAACCCTTGGGGCTAAAGCCCCTTCCCCTTTATGGACCGTATGAGACCCGACGCTAAAGCGTCGGGGTACCTGCGCTGAAGCGTCTCGGGGTACCTGCGCTGAAGCGTCTCGGGGTACCTGCGCTGAAGCGTCGGGGTACCTGCGCCGAAGCGTTGGGGTACCTGCGCCGAAGCGTTGGGGTACCTGCTTTGCGGGTGGCTTGAGGTGGAGGTGCGAAGGCGATGTTGGCGGGAGCAACGGTTGAGGGGGTTGGGGCGTCCAAGGCAGAGGTTGTTGGCGGCGGTTTATAGGGAGCGGATAGGATGTTGTGCATGAGTACGAATGGGTTGGTACGCGGGTTGATTGGGTTGGGGTTGTTGGGCGTGGTGGGGTTGGCGGGATGTGGGAGGTCGGGTGCGCCGGTGCAGGCGCAACCGCAGCCGATGGCGATGGCGCCGGAGGAGAGTGGGGCGGTGGCTGCGGTGCCGGAGATCCATGTAAACCAGGATTGCGTGATTGTGCAGGACCGGCTGGATGGCGTGCAGGGGATTGGCGTGCCGGGAACGCAGGCGGTGCAGGGTGGGGAGAGAGACCCGGCGGTGTGTCACCTGGAGAGCCAGTTGACGTCGAACCATGTGAAGGGGACGGTGGTGAATGGGGCGGTGCAGCGGAGCGTGGTGGTGGTGAAGGAGCAGGAGTATCTGCTGCAGAATGAGTTTCAGCACCCGGTGGTGTTTGTGGTGGAGCAGGTGGTGCCGGATGGTTGGAAGGTGGACTCGGACCCGGCGCCGACGACGATGGTGGGGAAGGTAGCGCTGTTCAAGGCGGCGGCGGGGCCGGGGCAGATCGTGCGGCTGCATGTGGGTGAGGCGCATGAGATAGCGCTGGCGTCGCCGAACGTGCAGTAGGTTCCGCGGGTCCTGCGGGTCCTACGCGGACGGCGAGAGTTAAGAGCGGCGGGGTTGCGTTGGCGGTCCTGCGGTCCTGCGCGGACGGCGAGAGTTGAGATTGGCGGGGTTGGGGCGAGCAGTCCTGCGGGGACGGCTCGGGGTAAGAGCGGCGAGGGTTGGATTGGCGTCTAATTGACTGAGATCGCAATGTTCGGGAGTTGAGGTGAATGGATGAGTGTGCCCCGTTATAAGCCTGCGCGGTTGTTTGTTACGGAGAAGCAGAGGGAGTTTGCGCCGACGATTACGGAGACTCCGGCGCTGCCGGTGGTGGAGTATGGCGAAGCGGGGCTGGTGGCTCCTACGCTGCTGACGGCGGGAGGGAGTGGGCTGCCGAAGGCGGACGCGGTGGTGATTACGTGGGCGGACGCGGAGTGGGCGGCGATGCAGCATGTGTTTTGCGCGGGCGGGACGACAATGCCTTACTCTGCGAAGGACACGGGGACGTGGAGTGGGTGGACGAAGTATGACGTGGGGATGCCTGACCACCCCAACGGGCAAAGAACGCCCGCTGGGGACCCCGGGGCTGCGACGGTGAGTGGGTGGAGCTATTGGGGGGAGTGGCGGCTGGTGGGGATTGGGGGGAAGCGCGTGCTGCTGTGGAAGTCGAATACGCATTTGGATTTTCCGGGGCAGACGCAGTTGGTGGCGATGGTGCAACTGTTGGTGAAGGAGGTGGGGCCGGGCTTGGTGATGTCGATTGGTACGGCGGGCGGAGCGGCGGTGGGCGACCACGTGGGGACGGTAAGGGCGGTGAGTGCGGGGACGCTGTATGAGAAGGGGAAGGCGCAGGGGAGTTGGCCGGTTTATTCGAATGGGTGGAAGGCGCAGGAGGCGCCGGCGCTGGCGGCAGGGATTCAGAGCCTGCTGTTTCCGGTGCCGACTACGGAGGAGGACTTGCGCGGGTTGGCGTCACAGTTCAATGCGTACTATGGGACGAATTATTCGATCTTTGATTTGGATCCGGATGGGTTGAACAGCGGGGATACGCAGGTGAAGGTGGTGGATGGGACGGGCGGCGGGAGCTCGTTGCTGACTACTCCTACGTTTGTGGTGGGGACGACGGCGGGGACGTATGCGGGGTTTGCTTGCATTGAGATGGATGATGCGCTGATTGGGGAGGTTTGCGCAGGGGCGGGGGTGGAGTTTGGGTTTGTGAGGAATGTGTCCGACCCGGTGCAGAGTGCGGCGCTGCCGGCCGAGGTGCAGGGGGATTGGGGGAGTACGGTGTATGAGGTGTATGGGATTTACACGAGCTATAACGGGGCGTTGGTGGCCTGGGGGATGCTGGCGGGGTTCTTCGCGGACGGCGGGGGTTAAGGCGTGGGGATGAGGGAGCGGAGGAATTGTTCGAGGAGGTTGGCGGCAACGGCCGAGCGGTAGCGGGCGGTGGAGCGGATGTCGTCGAGGGGGTGGGATTCGGTGGCGAGGGCGGCGCGAGCCTGGCGGAGGGT
>JBAULP010000068.1:0-3646 GCA_049578265.1 Acidobacteriaceae bacterium | reverse complement strand
GTGCTGCCGGCTACGGGGAGGGTGGAGGTGGGTTCGTTGAGGGTGGAGGTGCGCGGTGCGGCAGCGGGGTCGGCGGTGGGTGGGACGGCCGCGGGGTCCGCGGGGGTGGTGTCTGCGGGGGTGGGGTTTTCCATGTCGGTCATGATTTTGAGGAATCCTGGGATGTCTTTTTCGTAAATGCGAGGGAAGAGGGAGCCGAGGGGGCCGAGTCTGGTGCCAGGCGTTAGGCCGCCCCATTCGAGGTTGGTTAGTTTGCCTTCTTTGGCGGCGAGTTCGATGTCTCCGAGGCCTAGCTGGGCCCAGACTTTGGATGTGGCGTAGGGGAGGATCGGGTAGAGGAGGGCGGTGATGATGCGGATGGACTCGGCGGCGGTGTAGAGGACCTCAGTGAGTCGACGGTCGTCGTTCTCTTCGGCTAGCTTGGCTAAGTTCCAAGGTTCGTGAGCTGACAGGTAAATATCGACGATTTTGACTTGTGCCGCGAGCCGGAGCAAGAGTTGATCGAAGCGAGATTTTTGAAACTCCTCCACCGCTTTTCGAGTGTCGGATAGTTTTTCAATGATCTCAGCAGTCTGGGTGATCCTCTGCGCGACGAACGTTGTTAGATCGACGGGGCCACTGGTGTGGTCGCTTACGAGAAGCCAAGGTTCTTTTGCCTCCGGCACAGTCCCGTTAAAATACCTTGCAATCATCGACAGAACGCGGCTGACGAGGTTGCCGTAGCCGTTGGCGAGGTCGGCGTTGTAACGGGTGATCATGGCGTCGAAGCTGAAGCTGCCGTCCTGGCCGAAGGGGATTTCGCGGAGGAGGAAGTAGCGGAGGACGTCGGAGGCGAAGAGGTCGCGGTCGTGCTGGGTGGGAGCGGAGAAGCCCGGGGCTAAAGCCCCTTTCTGGTTGGGGTCTGATTCAGTGGGCTGAAGCCCACTGCTACTCCCGGGGGAGATTCCCTCAGCGGCTAAAGCCGGTTCGTTGGGGGAGGGGTTGACGGACGGGCTGAAGCCCGTCCCCTTCAAAGCGCTCACCGATGGGCTGAAGCCCGTCCCTTTCAAAGCGCTCACCGATGGGTTGAGGTTCGGTTCGTTCGAGGCGCTCACCGATGGGTTGAGGTTCGGTTCGTTCGAGGCGGTCGGGGGTGGGCAGAGGGTGCCGAAGGCTTCGAGGATGGTTTCGGTGCGGACGATGTTGCCTCGGGATTTGGACATCTTCGACTCTTCGAAGAGGAGCCAGCCGTGGGCTGTTACTGCTTTGGGGAGCCATTTTTCGGCCCAGGTCTTGTGCTGGTCGAAGGTTAGCTGTGGGGCTCGGGTACCCACATTCGAGGTGGAAAAGGGGTTGGCGGTTGTGGTGGGACCAGATGTATCGGGGTCCTTCGACTGCGGGCTGCGCCCTTCGCTCAGGATGACAGCTTCTGGGTTGGGTGCGTCGGTGTTGGGGGTGTTGTAGGCGGGGTTTAGTGCTAGCAGGAAGGCGGGCCAGTAGACGCAGTGGAAGCGGATGATCTCTTTGCCTACGAGGTGGATGTTGGCGGGCCAGAATTTTTTGAAGAGCGTTTCGTCGTCGGAGCCGTAGCCTAGCGCGGTGATGTAGTTGGCGAGAGCGTCCAGCCAGACGTAGATGACGTGCCTTTGCGTGGCGCCTGCGGCTCGCTGGACGTCGTTGGGGACGGGGATGCCCCAGGTGAAGCTGCTGCGGGAGATGCTTAGGTCTTTGAGCGCGCCGGGGACGTAGGGGGTTCCGGCGGCGCTGTGCTGGACATTCAAGGTGGAAAAGGTATCAGCGGTTGTGGTGGGACCGGCCGTATCGGGGTCCTTCGGCTGCGCGCTGCGCGCTTCGCTCAAGATGACAGCATCAGACAGACTGGCAGCGAGGACGTTGCCGCGGAGGAAGCTTAGGACTTCGTTGCGGCGGGATTCGGGGGTGATGGTGAGGGTGTTGGATTCGATCAGGTCGAGGAGGGGTTTTTGGAAGGCGCTTAGTTTGAAGAAGAAGTTTTCTTCGGTTACGGATTCCAGGAGGCGGCCGCAGTCGGGGCAGGGGGTGCCTACGGGGGCGTCTACGAAGGCTTCGTCGGAGACGCAGTAGGCTCCGGTGTAGGTGGAGAGGTAGATGAAGCCGTTCTTGTAGAGCTCGGAGAATAGGTGCTGGACGCCTTGCTTGTGTTTGGGGCTGGTGGTGCGGATGTAGTCGTTGTGGGTGATGCCCATGCGCTGCCAGAGGTCGGAGAAGGATTTGGAGACCTGGTCGGCGAACTGCTGCGGGGGGATGCCGGCGGCGGCGGCGGAGCGCTCGATTTTTTGGCCGTGCTCATCGGTGCCGGTTAGGAAGAAGGTTTGTTCGCCGAGGAGGCGGTGGCGGCGGGCGAGGACGTCGGCGACGATGGTGGTGTAGGCGTGGCCGATGTGGGGGCGCGCGTTGACGTAGTAGATCGGTGTGGTGACGTAGAAGGTTTTATCTGACATTGCCAGGTGTCAGTTTACAGGGTGGGAGGAGCCTCAGGCTTCGCCTAGCCAGACTACGTAGGGGTAGACGAGGAAGAAGAGGATGAGCATGACGGCGAGGAGATCCATGTAGAGGCAGAACATGACGCCGCCGTGGTAGAGGTTCCAGCGTTTCTGGATGCAACGGAGGGTGTCGGCCATGCCGATGAGGCAGCCGAAGAAGGGAAAGATGAGCCAGGGCGTGGCGCGGAGGTGGGGGAAGCGCGAGAGGAGCGTAGCCAGGATGACGCTGGCATAGACGATGACGTTGCCGCGAACGAGGGAGCGATTTCGTGGATTAAAGATGGCCGGGGTCATGGTCGGGAGGAACCAGCGTGGGGATGATTCTATTCCTATGGGTGGGTGGTTCGTCCAGTGGAAGATGCGGGGGTGGGGATGAGTTGGATGGAAGGGCTGGGCGCGGGTTTGGAGGGGAGGGGTGGGAGGTGGCTGACGTCGGCGGAGGGGACTTCTACGACGCCGAACTGGTTGGATGGGACGTCGCGGATGGCGATGCGGAGGAAGGTCTCCTGGCGCTCGGGGACGCTGAGCTCGAGATGGCAAAGCATGGCGCTGCGGACGAGTTGGGAGAAGTTGGAGGGGGTGGCGGTGAAGGAGACGGTTTTGCCGGTGGAGTTGAGGAGGCGGCCGTCGGCGTCGAAGACGAGGGCGAGGAACTCAACGGATGCGGCGCGATTGCCGTTGGGTTGGGGGGTGAAGGTGAGCTCGGCGGGAAGGGCGGCGAAGTCGAGGTTGTAGCGGCGGAAGGGGCCCGTTGGGGAGATGTCGGGGGTGAGGTGGTTGTCGGGCGCGGCGGAGGTTTCGAGTTGAGCGGATGCGGGGAGGACACGGACTTTGAAGAGGAGGTTTTGCGGGGTGGGGGCTCCGCGACTCATGGCGGCTTGCTGGTAGGCACGGATGAGGCCGGCGTCGGGAGGAGTGGGAGAGGGTGAGTGAGAGCTGCTCCAGTAGGCGAGCTGCGCGGTGGCGGGGGTGGAGAGGGTGATGTGGAGCGGACGGAAGGTGTTGGGCGGTGAGGGGTTGGCGGGAGTGTAGGTGAGGGCGTAGAAGTTGGCGCCGGCGGCGATGGCTTGGCGGACGGCGGCGGTGAGGGTGGTGGGGGTGTCGAGGAGCTGGCCGCCGGTGCTGGCGGCTAGCTGGCGCATGGA
>JBAULP010000067.1:0-26439 GCA_049578265.1 Acidobacteriaceae bacterium | reverse complement strand
GGCCACGGCGGCGGCAAGCACGCATGTTGCGGTGGTAAGGGGCACGGTGCTGAAGGGCATAGTGCTACGGGCGCGGGAGAGTATTGCAGCGGCGGCGGACGCGGAGCTTGTGGCGCCGGCGAGGATTGCACAGGTCATTAGGACGTGGCGGCGAAGACGTATCGACTGAAGCTGGCGGATGGTGTGGTGTATGCGGAGCGCGGGGGAAAGCACCTGTTTCTGCAGCCGGCGGCTCCAGACTGGATGGTGGTGAATCTGAACGGGGCCATCCTGTTATCGCGGTGTGACGGCGCTCCGATGGAAGAGGTGTTGGGGGAGCGCGAAGAGGCGATGTGGGAGCAGTCGACCATGTTGTTTGCTGAGGCGCTGGGGCGCGCCATTTTGGTGGATGCGGCGGCTGGTCAGGTAACGACGGGGCGCGAGCGGCAAGGGTCTGCTCCGCAGCCGTTGAGAGTGGTTCATCTAAAGCTGACGAACCGGTGCAATCTGCGCTGCACGTATTGCTATGCGGAGAGCGGCGGGAACCAGGGGACGCGAGGAGAGTTGATGCGCGAGGACCTGAGTTCGATTGCAGAGAGCGTGCGCGGGATGGGCGCAGCGGTGGAGTATGTGGTGTCGGGCGGCGAGCCGCTGCTGCATCCGGATGCGCTGTGGTTTATGGAGCGGGTGAAGGCCGAGGGGAATGCGGTGCATCTGCTGACCAATGGGACGCTGATCGATGAGAGCAATGCGGAGCGGATTGCGCGGGCGACCGACTTGGTGAAGATCAGCATGGATGGAAGCAGCGAGGCGGCGCACGCGGTGACGCGCGGGGCGGGGAACTTTGCGCGGGTGGAGAAGGCGATTGCGCTGCTGGAGCAGCATGGCGCTCGGGTGGTGGTGGCGATGACGGTGACGCGGGAGAATCGCGGAGAGATTGGGGCGATGGTCGCGAAGTATGGAACGAAGCTGTCGTTGCAGCCGCTGTTTCAGGCGGGGCGGGCGGCGGGTGGTGGGAGCTCGATGGAGAACACGCCGCTGAGTGGGGAGGAGTATTATCGCGCGCTGACGGCGGTGAAGGGGGTGGCTCCGATGGGGGCGATGGCGCGGAGATTGAAGATGCTGCGAGGGCGTGGGGTGCGGCGGTGTGCGATGGCCGAGCGCGAGATCAGCATTGCGGAGACGGGTGATGTGTATCCGTGCCAGTTGCTCCATGGCGATGAGTTTCGCGCGGGGAATGTGCGGGAGCAGACGGTGGCAGAGATCTATGCGATGTCGCCGGTGATGGAGCGGCTGCGGGAGGTGAGCGTGGAGACACTGGCGAAGTGCTCGGAGTGTGCGGTGCGGCTGCTGTGTGGAGGCGCGTGTCGAGCGAGGGATTTGGCGGAAACGGGGTCGATTGAAGAGGTGGGGGAGTTTTGCGCGTATGAGCGCGAGGCGCTGTTGCAGGGGCTGTTTGATTCGGTGGAGCTGGAGTTGGCTTAGCGTGGACCGGACTCAGCTTGAGAGGGGACGTGAGGTCTCACCGAAGCTCTTCGTGCTGATAACCGTTGAGCCAAGGGTCGAGAGAGATTCGCCAGATGCCGGATTGCCCGGTGACGTAGACGGCGTGGCCATCCGGTGAAAGGTGCGCTCCCCAGGGAAGATCCTTGTTGAGGGTGTCTCCGAGATCGATGGGGTTCCCCCAGTGCTCGCCGTGGCGGAAGGCGATGCATAAGCGTCCGAGGCCGCCTTTGATCTTGCCGTAATCGAACACGATGAAGGATTGATCGGGCGCGACGGCGGGGTCGTGCACGGTGACTGCAGGATCGCCGAGCGTGACAAGTTCCGGGGAGCGATACGCGCCTCCGCTGAAGCGGGAGCGCCAGATGTGCATGGTTCGATCGCTGGTCTGCCAGCGAATGAAGTAGAGTGTGCCGTCGCTGGCGAGGCTGGGGAAGTCGATGAAGACGTCGTTGTTGATGACGGGACCGAGCCAAACGGGACTGCCCCAGCCGTCACCGGTGCGGTTGACTCGCCAGATGTTGGACCCTGGCGCCTTGCCGCCGACGAAGTACTTCTGGGTGAGCGGTTCGCCGCCGGGTTGGATGGGGCGGTCGGAGTCGAAGAGCATATAGCTCCCGTCGGGCGCGACCAGCGGATCCTGATCGAACCAACGGCCGGAGAAGCTCGCGACGTGAGGTGGCAACCAACGCCCATTCACTCGATGGGAGACCAGGATGGTCTTGTGTGGGCCCTCGCTGCGGTCGAAGAATACTGTCTTGCCGTCCGGGGTGAAGGCCAGGGTGTCGTCGCTGTCGGAGTGAATGATGCCGTTGAGCGTGACGGATGTTGCCGTGGCTTCGTGATGATCGATTGCACATGCACAGGGTGTCATCCAGAACATGCTTATCGCAGCAAGAACCACGCTCGCGAGAAGGCCGGTGACGTTTATGCGCTGGCGAGGCTTCTCGGAGACGGCGTCGTAAAGATGGCGGCGGGAGATGCGATCGTGCCAACGCATGCTGAGTGTCTCCGGGGAACCGAATTTAGGGCAGGACTACTCGTACTTAAGGGTGGCTACGGGGTCCAGGATGGCGGCGCGCTTGGCGGGGAGGGTGCCGAAGATGACTCCGACTGCGACTGAGGTTGTAAGAGAGATGACCGCGGCCCAGTAGGAGACGGGGATGGCAAAGGGCGTGAAGAGTCCCACGCTGATAGGGACCGCGATGCCGATGATGGTGCCGACGAGACCTCCGGCGAGAGAGAGGAAGACGGCTTCGGTGAGGAACTGCATGCGAATTTCCCGGCTGGTGGCGCCGAGGGCTTTGCGGATGCCGATTTCGCGGATGCGTGCCTGGACGTTGGCGAGCATGGAGTTCATGATGCCGACGCCGGAGACGATGAGGGTGATGGCGGAGGCCAGGACCAGGACGATGGTGAGCATGTTGGCGATGCGGTCCATGGTGCTGAGGATGTCGGTGAGAGTTTGGGCGGTGTACTCGCTGGTAGGACGATGGCGGCTGGCGATGAGCGCGGTGATGCGCTTGGCAGCGGGCTCAACGTCGTCGCGGTCGTCCATGCTGAAGAAGATTTCTTTGAGTTCGTCGGTACCGCTGAAGTATCGGGCGACCTGGTACGGGACGAGGAGGGTGTGATTGCTGATCTCGGAGGAGCCGAAGGTGTCGATGCTTTCGACGAAGACGCCGATGATGGTGAAAGGGATGCCGCGGATGGAGATGGTGTTGCCGATGGCGCCCTGATAGCTGCCATAGAGTTCGACGGCCATGGGGCCGACGATGTCGGCGACCTTGGAGTGGGTGAGGTCATCCTGGCCGTCGAAGAAGCGGCCGGCTTTGATCTTGAGGCCGCGAATGTCTTTGTACTCGGGACTGACGCCGAGGAGCATGGCGTCGCGGCTGGTGCCGTTGCCGATGGCGATGCGGTCGTGAAACTCGAGCATGGGGGAGCTGTAGCGGATGCCGGGGACCTGCTGATCGACGGTCTGCATGTCCTCGAGGGTCATGTAGTCAGGAGTGCTGACGTTGTCGGGGCCCATGACAACGCCGCCGGTGTACTGCATCTCGACTTTGTTGGGACCGAGGGAGGAGATGAGGTTGAGAGCGTACTGCTTGCCGGTGAGGCCGACGGTGGCGACGAGCACGATGGAGGCCGAGCCGATGACCATGCCGAGCATGGTGAGAAGAAAGCGGGTCTTGCTGGCGCGGAAGCTGTCGTAGGCGAGGTTGAGCGTCTCGCGGAAGGCGACGGTGGAGCGCGCGCTGCGAAGGGTGTTCTCGAAGGTGTCGCGGACAGTCGTCATAGAAAGAACTGAAGTTTAGTATCGCAGGGTGAAAGGCGCGCGGCCAGCCGGGAGTCGCGGCCTGTCACTGGTTGGATGCGTGGGGCGCGAGGGCGATTCTGACCTTTGTCGTCCGGGGGCGGGGCGCAGCTAGATGCGCTCGATATCCAGGCCGAGGTCCAGGGCGCGGGGGCTGTGGGTTAGGGCGCCTACGGAGATGATGTCGACGCCGGTGGCGGCGATGGCGGCGATGCGGTCGAGGGTGATGCCGCCGCTGGCTTCGGCGAGGGCGCGGTGGGCGATGCGGATGACGGCGGTGCGGAGGTCGTCGAGAGTGAAGTTGTCGAGGAGGAGGGTGTGGATGGTGTTGCCCAGGAGGGGTTCGAGCGCTGGGAGTTGGTCGAGGGTGTCGATTTCTACTTCGATGTGGGTGGTGTGGGGGAGTTGGGCATGGGCGTTGCGGAGGGCGTCCGCCAGCTTTGTGGGGGGGAGGGTGGTGGCCAGGAGGGCGAGGTGGTTGTCCTTGGCCATGACGGCGTCGGAGAGGGAGAAGCGGTGGTTGTGGCCGCCGCCGCAGCGGACGGCGTAGCGCTCGAAGAGGCGGAGGGTGGGGGTGGTCTTGCGGGTGTCGGTGATGCGGGCGTTGGTGCCGGCGGTTTGGGCTACGTAGGCGGCGGTCAGGGTCGCGATGCCGGAGAGGCGCTGGGCGAAGTTGAGGGCGATGCGCTCGGCCTGGAGGATGGCGCGGGCGGGGCCTTCGATGGTGGCTAGCGTCGTGTTGGCGGCGAAGGGGTCGGCGTCGTGAAGGTGGAAGGTTGTGCGGACGGTTGGGTCGGTGAGGGCGAAGGCTGTGGTGATGAGGTCTTCGCCGCAGAGGATGCCGGGCTCGCGGGCTACTAGCTGGGCAGTGACCGTGGCATCAGCGGGGATGAGGGTTTGGGAGGTCAGGTCGCCCCAGGGGGCGTCTTCCTGGAGGGCCAGGCGGATGATGGCGTTGGTGGCTTCCTGGCTGGGTTTGAGGCTGGGTTTCATTGGCATGCGGCTGGCTCGGGGGTGGGTTCCTGCTGGGGTTCGAGCGAGGCGTTCGCCGGTTGGGCGTCCTGCGAACCCGTGCCCGAAAGTGAGGACATGGGGCACCCGGGTTGTTGGAAGATCAAAGAGTGGTGGAAGGCTTCGCGGGGCGTTGGGAAGTCGGTGCGGAAGTGGGCTCCTCGGGATTCTTCGCGGGCGAGCGCGGCGGTGACTAAGGCTCGGGCGAGGTCCAGGAGGTTGCGGGTTTCGTGGTCGTGGGTGGAGGCGCCTTCGACGTGGGAGTGGGTCAGGGCGTCGAGGGCTTCGCGGAGAGTGGCGGCATTGCGCTCGATGCCGGCGTGGGTCCACATGAGGGTTTGGAGGGCGAGGCGGGTGATGGGGGTGGTTGGGTGGTTGGGTTCGGGCTCCGGTAAGAAGCATACCTCGGGGGCTAAAGCCCCTTCTCTTGCAGGGGATATGAGACCCGAGGTTGAAACCTCGGGGTACCGGGTCTTCGCTCCATGTTCGTTGGTGGCGCGATCGGCGAAATACAGGGATCTCTCCGCTGCGTCGGCAAAAGGCGCCGACTCCGGTCGAGATGACGGAGTTTGGGGCTGGAGGCGGGTGATGGGGGTGGTGCTAGCGTTTGCGGAGTGCGCCTCAGGGGCTAAAGCCCCTTCTTCCGAAGAGCCTATGAGACTCGAGGTTGAAACCTCGGGGTACCCGATTACTGCTCCATCATCCGAGAGCGCCTGTCCTTCGTTGAGGAGGTGGTGGGCGCAGCGCCAGGCGAAGGTCAGGGATTCCAGGAGGGAGTTGGAGGCCAGGCGGTTGGCGCCGTGGACTCCGGTGTTGGCTACTTCGCCTACGGCGTAGAGGTTGGGGAGGGAGGTTTGGCCGTACAGGTCGGTGCGGATGCCGCCCATCCAGTAGTGCGCAGCCGGGGTTACGGGGATGGGGTTCGCGGACCAGTCGAGGTTGCGGGCGCGGGTTTCGGCGTCGATGGAGGGGAAGCGGGTGGCGAGGTAGTCGGGGGACTTGGTGGTGATGTCGAGGAGGACGGGCTGGTTGTTTTGGGCGGCCATCTGGCGGGCGATGCCGCGGGCTACGATGTCGCGGGGGGCTAGCTCGGCGGCGGGGTGGATTTGTTGCATGAAGCGGTGGTGCTGGGCGTCGAGGAGGGTGGCGCCTTCGCCGCGGACGGCTTCGGAGATGAGGAAGGTGGTGGAGGCGGAGGATTCAAGATTGGGGGTGGCGAGGGCGGTGGGGTGGAACTGGTAGAACTCGAGGTCGGCGAGCTGGGCGCCGGCGCGGACGGCCATGGCGACGCCGTCGCCGGTGGCTACGGTGGGGTTGGTGGTGTGGAGGTAGAGTTGGCCGGCTCCGCCGCTGGCCAGGATGATGGCGTCGGCTTGGAGGGTGGAGGGGGCGCCGTGCTCGTCGAGGATCTGGAGGCCGATGACGGCTCCGGTTGGGTTGAGGATGAGGTCTTTGGCGAAGGTGTGTTCGAGGACGGTGATGCGGGGGTTGGGGCCGACGGCTCGGGCCTTTACCGCTTGGACCAGAGCGGTCTCGATGGTGAGGCCGGTGGCGTCGCCTCCGGCGTGGAGGACGCGGGGGTAGGAGTGGGCGGCTTCGAGGCCTTTGGCTAGCTGGCCGTTGTGGTGGTCGAAGGCTACGCCGAGGCGGATGAGGTCGCGGATGCGGGCGGGGCCTTCGGTGCAGAGGACTTCTACGGCGGCGGGGTTGCAGAGGCCGGCGCCGGCGGTGAGGGTGTCGGCGATGTGGGCGGCGGCGGAGTCGTCGTCGAACATGGCCGCGGCGATGCCGCCTTGCGCCCAGCGGGTGTTGGATTCGGAGAGGGCTGCTTTGGTGACCAGGGTGACGGAGTGGGCGGCGCTGAGTTCGATGGCGGCGATGAGGCCGGCGATACCGCTGCCTACGACGATGAAGTGCTTCATGCCGCGCTCACGGTTGCGCCGGGCTTGAGGGCGAGCATGCGGTTGAGGGCGATGCGGGCTGGTGCGGCGGTGGATTCGGGGACGGTGATGCGGTTGAGGATCTCTCCGCGCTCCAAGGCTTCGAGGACCCAGGCGAGGTAGCCGGGGTGGATGCGATACATGGTGGAGCAGGGGCAGACGATGGAGTCGAGGCAGAAGATGGTGTGCTCGGGGTGCTGGGAGGCGAGGCGCTGGACGAGGTTGATCTCGGTGCCGATGGCGAAGGTGCTGCCGGCAGGTGCGGCGGCGATGGCTTTGACGATGAAGTCGGTGGAGCCGGAGGAGTCGGCTGCGTCGACTACCTCCATGGGGCACTCGGGGTGGACGATCACTTTTACGTTGGGGTGGCGCTGGCGGGCGAGGTTGATCTGGTCGGTGGTGAAGCGTTTGTGGACGGAGCAGAAGCCGTGCCAGAGAAGGACGCGCGCGGATTGGAGGGCTTCGGGAGTGTTGCCGCCGAGGGGTTGGTCGGGGTTCCAGACGGGCATCTGGGTGAGGGGGATTCCCATGGCCTTGGCGGTGTTGCGGCCGAGGTGCTGGTCGGGGAAGAAGAGGACGCGCTGGCCGCGCTGGAAGGCCCACTCGAGGACGCGGGCGGCGTTGGAGGAGGTGCAGACTACGCCGCCGTGCTCGCCGCAGAAGGCTTTGAGGGCGGCGGAGGAGTTCATGTAGGTGACGGGGATGACTTGCTGGCGAGCGTCCCCATTTCCGGCGGGGGCAGGGTCGGGGCCGTAGAGTTCGGTAAGTTGTTCCCAGCAGTCGGTGACGGCGTCGAGGTCGGCCATGTCGGCCATGGAGCAGCCGGCGGCGAGGTTGGGGAGGATGACGGCCTGGTCGGGGCGGGAGAGGATGTCGGCGGTTTCGGCCATGAAGTGGACGCCGCAGAAGACGATGGCTTGGGCGTGGGGGCGGGTGAGGGCGGCGTTGGCTAGCTGGAAGGAGTCGCCGATGAAGTCGGCGTACTGAACGATCTCGTCGCGCTGGTAGAAGTGGCCCAGGATGACGAGCTTGTCGCCGAGGGCGTGCTTTGCGGCGCGGATGCGGAGGTCGAGCTCGGCGGGGGAGGCGTTGCGGTACTCGGAGGGAAGGCCGGGCTGGCGGGGGGCGTTGGCGGGGAGGTGGTCGGCCATGGAGGCGCCGGGGCCGTAGGTGGGGGCGGCGTCGAAGGTCCAGGGGGCGTCGGCGAGGGAGGAGGTGCAGGTGGTGGTGGGGGACTGCTGTCCTTGCTGTTCGTTGATCTGAATCAGCTGGATAGTGCTGTCTACTGAGGGCACGACGGGCTCCTTATGCTGCGCTGCCCCTGGCCCCCTTGTAAGTGGTGGGCTGGGGATTATTGGGTGCAGCGGCGTCGGTGGCGGCTGCATGCTTCTAGGGTACTAGAGTGGGGGGGCGCCGTGCGTGTCGGGAAGAAGTCGAGTTCAAGATGCGCGATGCGGATGAACTCATTCTCTTGGGAGTGGTTAGACGTGCGTGGGTTGTTCTTTGGGTGGGAAGCGGATGAGGGGCATCTGTCTTCTGGATGGCGCGGCGGCATCGAGGCTTGCTATAGGGCCGCGAAAGTTTTCTATCGTGGTTTTTGATCTTCCATACCTTCTAACCGGTTAGAAGGTATATATTTACTGACAGATGGCAAAGATAACCAAGCCCGGGTCCAGCCTTGCAGGCGTGAGGCGCGCTGCTGTTCGAGGACCTCGCCCAGCCATCGTTCCTCCTGCGCTGATAGCGCATCCGGTCGGAGGACATCTGGCGCTCGACTTCTGCAATACAGCGGGAGATCACCTGGCTGACCGGCCCGATGAGTTGCTGGGCGACTGGGAGTCGTTTCTGCGTTGGGGAACGCAGGTCGGTTTAATGGGATCAAATTCATACTTCGAACTGCTGAGGCACCCGGAGCCGCTCGACAAAATTATCCAGCTTCGTGAGGCTATCTACCGCGTGGGATTGGCGGCTGCGGGAGCGCACCGCGTTTCGAAGCGGGACATCGAGTTCATCCGCGAGCGCGCGAATGCTCATCGTCCGAAGGTCGAGTTGCGCGGCAACGCGTGTCGATGGCGACCGGATGCGTCTCGTGCGGCCGCGCAGTTGTGCGGGATTCTGAGTGCCGAAGCGCTCTCGTTATTTTGCTCGCCGAAGGCTGCACGGATTGGGGTGTGCGAAGGGGAGAGCTGCGGCTGGCTGTTTTTCGATGAGAGCCGCGGGAAGCGACGGCGCTGGTGTGACATGAACGATTGCGGCAGCAGGGCGAAGGCGCGGCGATATTACGAAACGCATAAGGGAACGTGAGGCTGCGATCGGGACGGAGTTGTAGCCAGAGGAGGATGCCTGATGAAAAACGAAGTTACCGGAATGCTGATGGTGATGGCTTTGGTTCTCTGCGGCTCAACGTGTCGAGCGCAGAGCAAGGCGATCGATGCAGACGCGCGCCGGCAGATCGACGCAGGAAACCAGCAATGGATTGACGCGATGAAGCAAGGGAATGTTGGATTCGTGATTGCGACGTATGCGCGGGACGCTGTCGATTGTTCAGCAGCGGGAGAGTGCGTTCGGGGGCGACTTGCACTTGGCAAGCACATGAAGGAGGCGGAGGCGACGTTGGGTAAGGCTGACTCGGCGTCGGTAGTGAGTGAGGGATCCGTGCAGCAGGGGCGCCTTGTTTATGAGTGGGGTGAGGCGAGGGCCCATTTCGCAAACGGGAAGAACGTCATGGATAGGTATTTGACCGTCTGGCAGAAACAGCCCGATGGAAGTTGGAAGATCTTTCGGAACCTGGTGATGCCGAACGGATGACCTGCCTCCGCGAGGGCTTGGGTTACCAGCCCATCTGGTGCATGCGGGTTTGGATGAGGGCGGTGTAGTGGGTCATGTGGTCGGGGCGACGGTGGAGGGGGGCGGGGAGGATGGCGGCCAGCTCGGCGGCCTGGTGGCGGTTGAGGTTGCGGGCGCTGGTGTGGAAGTAATAGCGGCTGGCGGCTTCGGCGCCGTAGATGCCGGGACCCCACTCGACTACGTTTAAGTAGAGCTCAAGGATGCGTTGCTTGCCTAGGACCAGTTCGGCTACAGGGACGAGGGTGGTTTCGGCGGCCTTGCGGAAGATGCTGCGGCCGGTGCCGAAGAAGAGATTTTTGACGAGTTGCTGGGTGAGGGTGGAGGCGCCGCGGATGCGGTGGTGGGGCTTGTGGTCTTCGAGATCGCTGGCGGCGTCGAGTTGGATCTGGTGGAAGTCGAAGCCATGATGCTGGTAGAAGCGGGCGTCTTCGGCGGCGATGACGGCGTGTTGGAAGTCGGGGGAGATGCGGGAGAGAGGGACGAAGGTGTAGTGGGGGTCGTAGGGCTTGTTGTTGGGCGTGTCTCCGGGCTTGTCGCCGAACCAGGACTCGATGCGGCGTTCGGCGTGGACCGCGGTGGTGGGTGGGTCGATCCATTTGAGCGCGACCAGAGTGAGGGCGGCTAGGAGCCAGAGGGCGGCGAGGGTGGTGAGGAGAGCGAGAGCCGCGGAGCGCCAGGTGAGGGGAGGGAGGAGGTGGCGCGGGGATTTCGACGCGGAGGTGTGGGGCGAGTCGGTGGCCAAGACCGGGGATGGGTCCGGGAGGCTCGTTTCAGGCGGAGGTTCGATGGAGATGTCGGACACGGTGGCTATAGTTCAGCATACTTGGCGATGTTGGGTGGCGCGCGGGAGGGGGTCAGGGCTTCGGGGCACTGGTGTCGGGCGGCGGCTGTAGCCATTTGTCGCAGGCCTTCTCGTCGCCGTCGAGGCAGCCCTCCTGGTAGTACTCTTTGGCGGTGTGACTGCTCTGCTGACCGCCGTTGCCGGTGCTGTAGAGGTCACCGAGCCGGGTACAGGCGGAGGCGTGGCCGGCATTGCAGGCTTTCTGGTCAAGGGTCTTGGCTTCTCCTGGGTCCTTGGGGACGCCGTCTCCGGAGGCGTAGTGCTTGCCGAGCGCGCTGCAACCGATTGGATCAGGATCAGGGTTATTGCAGGCCTTCTTGAAGTTGTCAATGGCCTGTTTGGGATTGCGGGCGACGCCTTCGCCGCGCGCATAGAGAATGCCAAGCTGAGCACAGCCGGCGGAGTCGCTGAGTTTGCAGGCCTGCTGATCGTATTTGAAGGCTCGGTCGACGTCTTGCTGGACCTCTTTTCCGATGTAATAGAGCCTGCCGAGAGCGCCACATGCTGTGGCGTCGCCGAGGTCGCAGCCCCGGCCGAAACTTCCCACGGAAGCGAGAGAATGCTCCTCGGGAGGGCCAAGCTTCCCGGTCTGATAGAGAACCGCGAGGGCTGTGCAGCTCTTGGCGCTGTCTAAACGGCACGCCTTTTTGTAGTCCCTGGCGGCACGGTCAAAGTACTTCAGACCGCTATCGACGATGGCATTCTGGTACAGAACGTCAGGGTTATTGTCGTGGTGGATGCGGACGGCCGTGCTGACGGCTGCGACGACGACGAAGCTCACCAGGCCGATCCTGGTCGCCGGACTGTTACGCCAGGTCCTTTGCGGGCGTGGAGCGGCGCTGCTTTGCGGAGGGGGCTGATGAGGGGATTTTGGGTGAGGCGTTGCGAGGGTCGATGATGGCTCAGGGTGCGATGTCTCTTGAGGTCCTGGATGGGGTTGGGGGAGAACGTAGGCGTCGGCGGCCTTTAGGACGCGAGCGGGGAGGGGGCTTTGTAGTTGGGTGACGAGGGCATGGAGGCTGCGGTCGTAGTCGGCGCGGAAGTCGATGCGCTGGGTGCGTTGCAGTTGGAGGGGGACGGTGCAGTCGGTGTAAAGGACGGGGATGACGATCTTGCCCTGCTCCATGGCGTAGGAGATCTCGTTGCGGACATTACTGGATCGCGACGAGGCGGGCGACAGGATGATGAGGAAGTGGGTGGCATCGCTGAGTGCTTCTTCGATGGCGTTGTCCCACGAGGTGCCCGCTTTGATGTCGAGCTGATCGAGCCAGATTTGGGCGCCGGCGGCCTTTAAATCCTGAGCAAGACGGAGCGCGAACGCCGAGTCGTCACGGCTATAGCTCATGAAGGCTGAACCAGACATATCAATCCCCTGGGAGTTGAAACTGGAGCCCGGAACACATTCGATGACAAGATATTAGGCCAAGAAATCATCTATTTGCGACGATTTCCCAAATTTATTTGAGGGGGCTCGTGGGGGAGGCTGGGCTGCTTCGCAGGAGTTCGATGCAGTCGGAAGAAACGTTGGGGAGCGCGACTTAGGCGGGGGTGTTGAAGCGGAGGATGGCGAAGGTCAGGTCGTCCTGGGCTTCGCTGGGTGGGGAGAAGGTGGTTAGGGTTTGGAGGAGGAGGTTGCGGAGTTGGGTGGGGGTTTCGGTGGCGTGGGTTTGGAGGAGGGTGGCTACGCGGTCGTCGCCGAACTCTTCGTCGATGGCGTTGGTGGCTTCGACGAGGCCGTCGGAGTACATGACGAGTAGGTCGCCGGGGGAGATGTCGAGGGTGGTGGCCTGGTAGGTGGCGGAGGGTAAGAGGCCGAGGACGGGGCCACCGTGGTCGAGGCGCGTGGTGTGAAGTTGGCCGTTGCGATGGGTGAGGAGGAAGGGTGGGCAGTGGCCGGCGTTGACGTAGCGGAGGGTGTGGGCGTGCTCGTCGTATACACACCAGAACATGCTGGCGAAGCGGTTGCCGGAGGCGTGCTCGCAGAGGAGGAGGTTGAGCTTGCGGGACTCTTCTTCGTGGGCGGCGGGGGTGGATTGCCAGGAGGCGGTGCGGACGGCTCCGTGGATGACGCCCATGAGGAGAGCGGCGGGGATGCCTTTGCCGGAGACGTCGCCGATGACGAGGGCGAAGCCGCGGTTGGGGCTGGGGAAGACGTCGTAGAAGTCGCCGCCGACGAGGCCGGAGGGTTTGTAGAGGGTGGCGAGCTGGTGGCCGGGGAGAACGATGGAGGTGCTGGGGAGAAGGCGCGACTGGACCTGGCGGGCGATCTCGATCTGCTCTTCGAGGCGGCGGCCGCGGACGAAGGAGCGGAGGCCGATGCCGGCGAGGAGGACCGTTGCGAGGAGAGCGAGGGCGGCGCAGAGGTTGATGACGAGGTTGCGGCGGATGGGCGTGAGGGCGGAGGTGTCCGCGGATTTTAATGGCAGAGCTACGGCGAGGAAGAGGGGGCGGTGGTCGGGCGGTGGTGCGGAGGAGGAGGAAGTGGAGGGTTGTGGTGCGGAGTTTGGCGGAGTGGAGCTGGGTGGTGGGTGATGTGCGGCGCGGAGGGGGAAGATCTCGGCGACGAGTTCGCCTTGCGGGGTGGTGAGGACGGTGTAGGAGGCTTCGTTGGGGGCGGGGTGGTGGTGCGCGGTTGCGGCGTCGAAGAGGGCGGAGGGGAAGGCGGGGCCGAGGTGCTGGAGGAGGGAGCCGTTGGGGGCGTGGAGTTCGATGGCGGCGTTGGGGTGGGGCGTGTCGGCGAGGGCTTGCTGGAGGGTGTCGGGGGTGAGGGTGGCGCGGCGAAGTTGCTGCTCGACCTGCGCGGCGATCTGCGACATCTGGTGGTGGACTTGTTGCGTGGCGAGGACGCGGGAGACGAAGACGTAGTCGCGGATGGCGTTGCCGATGAGGAGAAGCGCGATGGCGACGCCGGCGGTGAGCCAGGCGATGACCCAGTGATAACGGCCGGCGGAGCGTGAGGCGGAGTTGGTGACGGCGAGACGGGGGAAGGGCATCGTGATCTCCGGACGTGGGGCCGCGGGTATCTTCACAAGCTACACCGGAGGGAGTTGGATGAGATGGAAGAGCGGAAGATTTTCTACGTGGGGTGGGACGTGCGAGGTGGGTTGGCGTCGTATGATGAGCGCGTACCGTTTCCATTGCGACACTGCAGAGTTTCTGCCGGGAGTATGACGAGCGTTGGGACGATGGGGGCGGTGACGGATGCGTGTGAATCTGCGAGGGTGTGAGGGGCGTTCTTTCGGCAGCGGGTGGGTGGTTGGCTGCTGGGTGGCGGTGTTGGGATGGATGGTGTTGGGGATTGCGGGATGCAGTGGGGCTGCCAGCGTTGCGCGGGACTTTACGTTGACGGCGGGGCCGGCGGTTACGTTGACGGCTGGGGGAGCTGCGCAGACGGTTACGATTTCGGTGACGGCGGTAAATGGGTTTAGCTCGGCGGTGGCGGTTACGGTGAGCGGGTTGCCGACGGGGGTTACGGTTGCGCCTGCGTCGTTGAGTGTGACGCCGGGGGCTGCGCAGATGGTTACGCTGGCGGCGGCGACGACGGCGGTGGTGGGGAGCAGTACGGTGACGGTGACGGGGGTGTCGGGAACGCTGACGCACACGGCTACGTTTGCGCTGAGCGTTGCGGCCGCGCCTGCGGATTTTTCGCTGGCGGCTAGTCCTGCGACGTTGAATATTACGGACGGAGCGGTGGGGGCTGGCGAGTCGATTTCGGTGACGGCGGTGAATGGGTTCAGCTCGGGGGTGAGCGTTAGCTTGAGTGGTTTGCCGGCGGGGGTTACGGCGAGTCCTGCGACGTTGACGGTGGTGCCGGGGACTCCGAAGAGCGTGACGCTGACGGCTGCGGCGACGGCGGCGGTGGGGAGCAGCACGATTACGGTGACGGGAACGAGTGGGGCGCTGACGCATACCGCGACGTTCACGCTGGATGTGCACGCTGCTGCGCCGGCGGATTTTTCGCTGGGGATTAGTCCTACGAGTCTGACGCTGACCACGGGAGCGCTGGGGCAGACGACGGCGGTGACGGCTACGGCGGTGAATGGATTTACGGGGACGGTGAGCGTGTCGGTGAGTGGATTGCCGACGGGGGTGACGGTGACGCCGACGACGCTTGCGCTTGCGCCGGGGACTCCGCAGAACCTGACGCTGACGGCCGCGGCGAATGCCACTACGGGAAGTGCGAGCGTTACGATCACGGGCGTGTCTGGAACGCTGAGTCACTCGGCGACGCTGGCGCTGACCGTGGCGGCGCCGAGTGGGCATGATGTGACGACGTATCACGATGACGTGTCGCGGACGGGGTTGAATCCGAATGAGACGATTCTGACGACGGCGAATGTGAACTCGACTGCGTTTGGGAAGCTGAATCTATTGGCGACGGATGGGCTGGTGGATGCGGAGCCGCTCTATCTTTCGGCGGTGACGATTGGCGGGCAGACACACAATGTGCTGTTTGTGGAGACGGAGCACGACAGCGTGTATGCATTCGATGCGGATAGTGGAGCGCAGTTGTGGAAGGTGTCGGCGCTGGAGAGTGGAGAGACGACGAGCGACAACCATGGGTGCGGGCAGATTACGCCGGAGATTGGGATTACTTCGACGCCGGTGATCGATCGGCAGTATGGAACGCATGGGACGATGTTTGTTGTTGCGATGTCGAAGGATGCGAGCGGGAACTATCATCAGCGGCTGCATGCACTGGACCTTACGACGGGCGCGGAGACTGCGGGAAGTCCGACAGAGATTGCGGGGACGTATCCGGGGACGGGAGACAGCAGCAGCGGAGGGACGGTGAGTTTTGTGCCGGGGCAGTATGCGGAGCGCGCAGGGCTGCTGCTGATGAACCAGACGATTTATCTGACGTGGACGTCGCACTGCGATGCGCGGCCTTATACGGGATGGGTGATGGGGTATAGCGAGAGCACGCTGAAGCAGACGGCGATTCTGAATCTGACACCGAATGGGAGTGAGGGGTCGGTGTGGATGGCGGGCGCGGGGATGGCGGCGGATGCGTCGGGGAATATTTATTTTCTGGATGCGAATGGGACGCTGGATGCGAAGGACACCGTGACGGGGTTTCCGGTAAATGGGGATTATGGGAACGCGATGATGAAGCTGTCGACGACGGGTGGAACGCTGGCGGTGGATGATTTCTTCGAGACGTATAACTCGATTAATGAGAGTAACGGCGATGTGGATCTGGGCTCGGGGGGCGCGTTGTTGTTGCCCGATCTGTTCGATGCGACGGGAGCGGTGCATCACCTGATGGTGGGTGCGGGGAAGGATACGAATATCTATGTGGGGGATCGCGACAACCTGGGCAAGTACAATTCTGCGAACAATGATGCGCTATACCAGGAGCTCGCGGATGCGCTGCCGGGTGGTGCGTGGTCGATGCCCGCGTACTTCAACTACACGGTGTACTACGGCGGTGTGGGCGACAATCTGAAGGCGTTCACGATCACGGATGCGAAGCTGGGAGTGACGCCATCGAGCGAGTCGGCGACGACGTTTGCGTATCCGGGAGCGACGCCGAGCGTGAGCGCGAATGGGACGTCAGATGGGATTGTGTGGGCGGTGCAGAGTGCGACGGGTTCAACCGCGGTGCTGTATGCGTACGACGCGACGAACCTTGCGAAGGAGCTCTACAACAGCACGCAGGCGGCGGGTGGGCGCGATAGTTTTGGGACGGGCAACAAATTCATCACGCCGATGATTGCGAATGGGAAGGTGTATGTGGGAACACCGACGGGAGTGGCGGTGTTCGGGTTGCTGCCTTGAGACGTGCAGGTTGATGGAGACAGAAAAACGGCGGAGCTGGTCAGCTCCGCCGTCGGTGATGTTGGGTTCGGTTTAGTGGGGATGATCGTCGTTATGACCTTTGTCGCCGTGGCCCATGTTTCCGTGGCCCATGTTTCCGTGACCCATGTTGTGGCTGGCCATGGGGTGATGATCCTGCGGGTCGCGATGGCCGGGGACGTAGCGTCCGCCGCGAGCTGCGACGAAGCGATGGTGGCCCCAGCCGTGCTTATAGCCCCAGTTGGCCCAGGGGCCGACGCCGAGGAAGACGCCGTTATAGAAGTAGCCTTGACCGTAGTAGCCCGCGGGGGCGCAGTTGTAGGGTGCGTAGTCGTAGTAGCCATAGGTGCAGGATGGCGGCGCGCCACCGATGTTAACTCCTATGCTGACCTGGGCGCTGCTGGCTGCGGGTAGACAAGCCATGGAGACGCAGACTGCAGCGGTGCTTAGTAGTACTTTCCATCCACGCATTTATAGGACCTCTTTCAATTGGAGCTGCTGCGGGCGCGTCGGCTCTGCAGACGCATCCGCTTTCTTGCGGCCGGTAACGACCGACGTGCAATGGTACATCTAATTTGAAGCATGCAAGGGGGAAAGGTTGTCCGCGAAGTGCAAGTGGGCGAGCTTGTTGGGTTGCCTTGTACGGTAGCGTGCGGTATGCGGCGGGGATGCGCGCATAGCGATCGCTAGTTGTTCGCAGATAATGCAGAACTAAGCGGTGGGCTGGGGTGTTTCGTGGGCCGGCTCTTCGGCGCCGGGCCGGACGGGGAGGGTGACTTTGAAGGTGGTGCCGGTGACGCCGGTGTTTTCAGCGGCGGTGATGCAGTGGACCTCAACGGTTCCGCTGTGGCGCTCGATGATTTCCTTGGTGACCCAGAGGCCGAGGCCGGTGCCGACGTCCTTCTTGGTGGTGAAGAAGGGTTCGAAGATGCGATCGCGATGTTCGGGAGCGATGCCGGGGCCATTGTCTTCGATGACGATGCAGACCATCTGGCTGGTGTCGTCCGTGCTTTGAGCGATGTCTTCGCAGGTGATGCGGACGTGAATGGTACCGCTTTGGGGAACAGCGTCCGCGGCGTTGGAGACGAGGTTGGCGATGGCCTGGTTGAGTTCGCCGGAGAGGCCATGGATTGGAGGGCAGTCCTGGAACTCGCGCTCGACGGTGATGTTTTTGGTGCGGAATTTGTTGGAGTAGATATTGAGGACGGACTCGACGAGAGCGGGAAGATCGACGGCGTCGGGATTCTTGGACTCGCGATAGAAGCCGAGGGTCTGGCGGGTGATGTGGGAGACGCGGGTGAGTTCCTGCTCGGCGAGTGTGAGATGGCCTGCGGCTGAGGGTGGAATATTCTCGGTGGTCTTGGCGATGTAGATGAGGTTGCCGATGGCCTCGAGTGGGTTGTTGATCTCATGCGCGACGGTGGCGGCGAGGCGAGCTGCGGCTGCCAGCTTTTCAGTCTTGCGCAGGACCTCCTGCGACTTGCGCTCGTGGGTGGCGTCGCGGAAGACCATGACCACGCCTACGAGTTTGTTGCGGGCGTCGCGGATGGGAGCCGCGCTATCTTCAATGGGGATGAGGACGCCGTCGGTACGCTTGAGGACGGTGTGGTTGGCGAGACCGATGATGAAGCCGTTCTCGACGACCTTGGTGACGGGGTTTTCGACGGGCTTGCCGGTGGTCTCGTTGAAGATGGGGAAGACGTCGACGATGGGTTTGCCGCGGGCCTGGGTGAGGTGGAGGCCCATGAGGTTTTCGGCCATGGGGTTGAGAAAGGTGACGCGACCCTGTGCGTCGGTGGCGATGACGGCGTCTCCCAGGCTGGTGAGGGTGGAGCGGAACCAGGCTTCGCGCTCTTCGAGTTGGCGGGCGTAGATGTCGCGGAGGGCCATGATGTTGAAGATGTAGTAGGCGACGAGACAGAGGCCAAGGATGGCGATGAGGGTGGCGAGATCGATGGCGAGGTAGGTGCGGCGGATGCTGCGGCGAGCGATGGTGGCGCGGCTGGAGGCGAGCGCAGTTTCCTGGAGCTGAATTTCGCCGATGAGGTTGTTGATGCGCACCATGAGGAGGCGGCCGTGGTCGGAGAGAACCTCGTCGCGGGCGGCCTGAGGATAGCCGGATTGGAAGAGGAGGATGGTGCTGGCGAGTTCGGAGAGCTTGGTCTGAACGAGGGTGCGGAGCTGGGCAACCTCGGCTTGCTCGGACGGGATGCCGGAGGACATCCGCTGGAGGAGTTGGAGTTGCGGGTCGATCCGGGTAACGGAGTCATTGTAGGGGGCGAGATACTTGGGATCGTTGGTGTAAAGGTAGCCACGCTGGCCGCTCTCGGCGTCTTCGATGAGGGACTGGGTTTGATCGATGGCGAGGAGGACTTGCTGGGTATGCTCGACGGCGTCCTGATGCGTGACCATGACGGAGAGCTGACGCTGCGTGACGATGGCGTTGACGAGCAGAAGCGCCAGCAGGAGTACGAAGCCGGTGATGACACCAAAGCGTTTGTAGACGACTTGCATGGCCGATTTCAGGGTCGGGAGAAGGTAAACTACGCTGCGTGATTATAGCCGACCGTGACCATGGGTTGGCGAGGGTTTTCCCGGGGAGCGCCTGCTTTCGCAACGGAATTGCTGGCGGCAGCTCACGTCTGCTGCGCTAGCGGGCGCGAACTACCGCTAGCGCGGTCATGTCCTCTGTCTGCTTTTTACGCCAGAAGGCGAGCCGCTCCCAACCTCCTTTTTTGAATTGGTCAGCAGCTTCGAGGACTTCGCGGCAAAGGTTCTCTGCTGATTCCTGCTTGGAGGCGTGCAGCACCTCCATGACACGCTCGGCGCCAAAGGGGACGCTGCCGCGCATGCTTTCGGTTACTCCTTTGGTGACGATCAGGAGTGCTGCGCCGGGCTCGAATGCCTGCATGGACGCGTCGTAGATCAGGTGTGTAAATAGGCCCAGGGGCATGGCTACATCGGGCAAGAGTCGCGTGCCGTCCGAGTCGCGGATGGCGGCTGTCTGGCCGCCGGCATTCACGTAGGCGAGGAACCCATGCTGCACGTCGTAACAACCGACCATGGTTGGAGCAAAACGGACCGCTTTGGAGGGGCCTGCGATGGCGAGGCTGATGGCTTGGACGAGTAGTTCCGTGCCTTCCATGAGATTGACATCGCCGTGACCGAAGAGCTCGGCGGCGCGGGCGCGGAAGACGCGCTGGGTTTCCGCTGCAACGGGTGCGGCTTCGTGGCGGCGGCCGGCGATGTCGCTTAGGAGGAAGACGACGCGGGAACCGACACGAACTGCATCGAAGAAGTCTCCACCGGTGCGGTTGACGAAGTAGCGAGCGTGGAGGTCAAGGCCGTCGACGAGGCCTAGCTCGGCTGGGCGCGGCTCCTGGCCGGATGCAGCTTGATTTGTTCCGGCTTCAGGCATACGGCTCACCGTCACGTTGGGTTGGTGAGATTGTAATGGCTCGGCGATGGTTTGGTTGAGTCGAGAGCCGGTCTGACCTCTGACGACGGCGAGGTTGTGATGAATGGAGCGCTGGCCGGAGGCGGTTCTCGGCGCGGGCTGGGGACGCAGTGGGGTGCCTGGGGTTGAAGGGGTCGGGGAAGTCGACGACGATCGCGATGATTGAGACAGCGGCGGGGAGGACGCTGTTTGTGGCGAGGAGTTGAGGAGAACTTGATTGGCTGCAAACGGCGGAAGGGATGATTGATGGAAGAGCGGTTTTGGGCAGCGCCTGACGTGTGCGGGACACGGTCGGAGGTTGGGGCCGAAGGCGCTTGGGGTGAGCTAAAACTCCCAGAGGCCTTTTGGCCGGGGATGACCGTTGCGAAGGTCACGGAGGCGAAACCAGGCGAAATCTCCGAGGGCTACGAGGAAGACGACGAGGGCGACTGCCAGAAAGAATGGAAGAAGTATGGTTCCGAGGAATGTCTTGGCGATCAGATGAAAGATGTGGGGAGCCACATGAAGCTCGTTGCCGATCATCGGAGGCCTTTCGGAGAGACTTTCTGTTGCTTCGCCGATTTGGACTAAAGTAGCCATCGCACGCTGTGTTTGTATCTATCGGTTAGCAACCTGGATTACTTTAGCGCGAATATCGCAACTCGTTGTATCGAAATGGGATGGAATGGATCTGTATGAACCAGCCTTGATACTCCAGCGGGACGATGCTTTGGAGGAGAAAATGCAAGGGTGGGGCGATGGAACCGAATGGTAAAGGAAGGAAGAGGAGCGCTATGGCAAAGATGGTGAGGCGATGTTCATGGGCGGAGAGCGATGAGGGAATGCGAAGGTATCACGACGAGGAGTGGGGTGTGCCGGAGAGGGACGGGCGGGCGCTTTGGGAGTTGCTGATGCTGGAGGGGTTTCAGGCTGGGCTGTCCTGGGCAATCATTCTGCGCAAGCGGGAGGGATTTCGGAGGGCGTTCAAGGGGTTTGATCCGAAGGTAGTCGCGCGGTTTGGGGAGAGGGAGATTGCGCGGCTGATGGCCGATGAGGGGATCGTACGGGCACGCGCGAAGATAGACGCGACGATTGCGGGGGCGAAGATCTACAACGCAATGGAGAAGGAAGGCGAGGGATTTGGGGAGTGGGTGTGGGGGTTGGTGGGAGGTAGGCCAGTACAGAACTCGTGGGACCAGACGGGTGGGGAGTCAGGCAGGGGGAGGATTCCGGCGCAGACGGAGCTTTCGGAGAGGATTTCGAAGGAGCTGAAGAAGAGAGGGTTTAAGTTTGTGGGGCCGGTGATCGTCTACTCGTGGATGCAGGCTGGCGGGATGGTGAATGACCATGCGGTCGAGTGCTGGCGTCGCCGGCCGGTGGAGCGGCTTGGGAAAGGGTAGGATGCGCGCGGGGCCGCGCTGCTGCGGGGTCGAGGTGGAACAAGAGTTGGCAGGCGTAACAGAGTCTGGCACGAAGGTTAGAACTCCCAGACGTCTTTCGCGTGGGGTCCGCCGGAGAGTGCGGTGCGAAGGCGAAACCAGGCAAAGTCGGCTAGAGCGGCGACGAAGGCCAACAAAAAGATGATGAGCACAAACGGTGCGGCGACGGCGAACAGGATGAATTTGAGGGTGGCGAAAAACAGATGCCCGTTGAGATACGGGTGGGCCGGTGGGACGATCATGCACTGCGCTCCTGAAGCATGGGACAGCGATGGTGTTCTCAGCGGCTGGGGCTATTTTGAGAGTAAAGAGAAATAGCCTGAGGAGAATGTGATTTAAATCACATTCTTGGGGCCATCCACTTGATTTTATTGATCGGGTTGCGATGATAAGGCGCGGGAGATCGAATCACACCGCGTTCTGGCGGACGAAGGCGAAGGCGGCCAGTAGGATGGCGGCGGCGCCCATGAGGGTGAGGATGAGGGCGTTGATCCAGAGGTCGGAGAAAGAGGAGCCGCGCAGGACGATGCCGCGGATGACCTGGATGTAGTAGGTGGCCGGGATGATGGCGCTGACGGCTCGGAAGAAGGCGGGCATGTTGGAGATCTGGAAGATGTAGCCGGAGAGGAAGACCGAGGGGAGGATGGTGCCCATGGCGAGCTGGAAGGCTTCGGCCTGGGTTTTGGCGCGGGTGGAGATGATGAGTCCGATGCCGAGGACGGTGAGCAGGAAGGGCAGGGACATCAGGAGGAGAAGAAGCACGCTGCCGTGAATGGGCACCTGGAAGATGGTGCGCATGATGGTGAGGATGAGGCAAAGTTCGCTGAAGGCGAGCACGCCGTAGGGGAGCATCTTGCCAACCATGAGACCGAGGGGGGCGATGGGGGTCATCTTGAGCTGCTCGAGGGTGCCGCGCTCTCGCTCGCGGACGAGGGAGAGGGCGATCATGAGGATGATCATCATCTGGAGCAGGATGGCGATGAGGCCGGGGATGAAGAAGTTGGCCGAGCGGGTGGCGGGGTTGTAGAGGACGGAGGGGCGGACTTCGATGGCGGGGGAGGCGAGGGTGGGCGCGAGGAGGGTGGATTGTTCGAACGCGATGCCGGTGGCGGTGTCAACGGCGATGCCGGCGATGTTGGAGTCGGAACCGTCGACCAGGACGAGGACGCTGGCGGTGGTGCCTTGCTGGAGGTTGCGGGCGTAGTCGAAGGGGATGCGGATGGCGACGCGGGTTTGGCCGGAGCGCATGGTGTCGTACATGGCGGCTTCGGAGTGGACGTAGGTGGTGATGTCGAAGACGTCGGAGGCGGCGAAGGCCTGGATGAGGCTGCGGCTTTGCTGGGTGTTGGACTCGTCGAAGATGACGGTGGGGACCTGGCGGACGTTGGTGTCGACGGCGTAGCCGAAGAGGAAGAGCTGGAGGATGGGGATGAGGAGCGCGAAGAAGAGGGTGGAGGGGTCGCGGAAGATGTGGGTGAACTCTTTGCGGGCTACGGCAGTGAGGCCGAAGAAAGGCCCGCGGTCCTGCGCGGACGGCGAGGGTTTGGTGTTGGGGGGGGTGTTCATTGGGAGCCAGCCTTCGGGTTGGTGGGCGGCTGGGAAGAAGGCAATTCAGTCGCTACGCCTGCGGCTTCGCTCCGGCCTTCGGCAGAGCGGTGAGCGTCTTCGACGCTGGCTGGTTGATGGCACGGCTGAAGCCGTGCCCCTTCGAGGGTGCTGAGCGGGGCCTGCTCGGAGTCAGGCGTGGGGGGATCGAAACGGCTTGCGGTGGGGGTGGTCATTGGCGCTCACCGGGGGCGGTGGAGGTGGGTTCGCCCATGATGTGGTAGGTGAGGGTTACGAAGATGTCCTCGAGCGACGGTTGGATGGTGCGGAGGGTGATCTGGGGGAAGGCGGCGTGGAGCGCGTCGATGGCGGTGGTGTTGACGAGGGCGTGGATGGTGCGGCCGAAGATGGTGGCTTCGCGGACGCCGGGGAACTGGCGGAGTTGGGCGAGTAGGACAGAGACGGCGGGGGCTTCGAGTTCGAGGCGGGAGGTGCCGGGTGGGTTGGCGTCGGGGAGTTGCTGGAGGTCGTTGACGGTGCCTAGGGCGATGAGCTTGGAGAGGTAGATGTAGCCGAGGCGGCCGCAGCGTTCGGCCTCGTCCATGTAGTGGGTGGTGACGAAGAAGGTGACGCCCTGGCCGGAGAGCTGGAAGAAGAGGTCCCAGAGGGAGCGGCGGGCTACGGGGTCGATGCCGGCGGTGGGCTCGTCGAGGAAGACGACCTCGGGGGCGTGGATGATGGCGCAGGCGAGGGCGAGGCGCTGCTTCCAGCCGCCGGAGAGCTGTGCTACGCGGCGGGTGAAGTAGGGTTGGAGGCTGGTGAGCTCGAGGAGTTCGTTGATGCGGGGCTTGATGGCGGAGGGTGCGAGGCCGTAGGCGGCGGCGTAGAAGTTGAGGTTCTCCTGGACGGTGAGGTCTTCGTAGAGGCCGAACTTCTGGCTCATGTAGCCGACGTGCTGCTTGATGTCGGCGGCGTGCTGGCGGACGTCCATGCCGAGGATGGTGGCCTCGCCGGAGGTGAGGGGGATGAGGCCGCAGAGGGCGCGGATGATGGTGGTTTTGCCGGAGCCGTTGGGGCCGAGGAAGCCGAAGAGCTCGCCGCGGTCGAGGTGGAAGCTGACGTCGTCGACGGCGGTGACGTCGCCGAACTTGATGGTGAGGTGCTGGGCGTCGATGACCACTGGCGCCACTGCGCGTGGGGCGGGAGGCGCTTCGCGCTGTGGGTCATCGGCGCTCATTGGAGCGTTACCGTGGCGGACATGCCGGACTTGAGGACGTTGTTGGGGTTGTCGACGTGGACTTTGACGCCGAAGACTTCGTGCTCGCGGTCGTTGCGGGTCTGGACGTTGCGGGGGAGGAACTCGGCGGCGGAGTTGATCTCCTGGATGGAGCCGTGGAAGGAGCGGTTGAGGGCGTCGACGGTGACGTTGGCGGATTGGCCGACGTGGATGTGGCTGAGGTCGGTCTCAGGGATGTAGACCTTGACCCAGAGCTGCGAGGGCTCCAGGAGGGTCATGACGATCTGGTTGGGAGGGATGAGATCGCCGGGGCGGACGCTGACGGTTTCGACGGTGGCGTTGGCGGGCGAAACGAGATGGGCTTCGCGGAGGTTGGCGTCGAGCTCTGCGACGCGGGCCTGGGCCTGGGCGAGGCTGCCTTTGCCCTTGGTGATGTCCTGATGGCGATAGCCGGCGTGGGCGAGTTGGTCGGCGGCGAGGGATTGCTGGTAGCGCTCGCGAGCCGCCTGGATGTCTTCGGCGCGGGTGCCGGCTTTGAGGAGAGCGAGGTGCTGGCGGGCGGACTCGGCTAGCTGGCCGGTGTTGTTTCGCTGCGCGGTGTAGGAGTCGAACTGCTGCTTGGAGATGACGTCGTTGGCGGCGAGAGGCTTCATGCGCGCGTAGGTGGAGGCGGCGTCGATGGCGTTGGCTTTGGCGGCGGCGTAGTCGGCCTGGGCCTGGCGGATGTCCTGAGGGCGAGAGCCGTTCAGGGCCTCTTGATAGAGGGCCTGGTTTTCGCGGAGGGTGGCGTCGGCCTGGGCTATTTCCTGCGGGCGGTTGCCTTGCTGCAGACGGTTGTAGTCGGCTGCGTTCTGGAGGACGGTGGCCTCGGCCTGGTTACGCTGCGCCTGGAGTTCGGGGGCGTCGAAGTCGACGAGGGGCGCGTTGGCGGCGACTTGCTGGCCCTCTTCGACGAAGACGCTGGTGACGCGGCCGCCGACCTTGGAGCCGATGTTGATTTCGCGGGTTTCGATGGTGCCGGAGTAGGTGAGGGAGGTGTTGCGGTGGGCCAGGAAATACCAGAGCAGCGCGGCAACAAGGAGGATCGCGACGAGGACTGCGATGAGGATGCGCTTGCGCTGCATGGGTTCTCCTGAGTACAGGAGAACTATAAATGCTGAGGGTTGGGAGGGATGTGATGAGAGTCGCGGACGGAGAGTCAGGGAATCAGCGAATGAGTGGGTTAGCAAAGTTCGGGAGGCATGTTGGCTTGGCCGTAGATGGGCCGGGCTCGTCGGTGAGGTGGGCTCGTCGACGGGATGGGGTTGGCCTTGCAGCGATGCAGAGGCTTGCCTGGATTTTCGTTGAGTGGCTAGCTCTTGTAGATTTTGGCCATGATCGCGCCGGCGGCGGCGTCTTCGATGACCGGAACCGTTTGTACATCCATAAACTGCTGCCAGAAGATTGCGATCTCGGCCATCGCCTCGGCAGAGTCCGTCTCGTAGAGGGTGAAACCGCCGGAGCCGTCGGCCTTGTGCCAGCGGCCGAGGGTGGTGACGCCAGCGGGAGGGGTGGCCTTGCCGGCGAGGAAGTTTTCGACGGCTTGTTTGCGAGTGTCTGGGCGCGGGGCCCAAATGGATATGTATTTCATGGCGTCTCCTTGGGAGTTGCAGGGGGCCTGAATTCTTGTGATGGGGATTGTGAGTGCGGACTATTTATAGCCGAAGTCGATGGGATGCGCCAGCCAGCATGGAGTAAATGTGTGCCGCATGAAGGCGCGTCATGGATGGGGCACCCGACAGGCTTCGGCGAGCTCTCGGATTGCCGCGGAAGAATTCTGAGCGGCTTGAGTGGAGGACATGGGGATCGTGATGTCGTCCACCATCTGGTTGAAGTCGATGAAGCCGTCTGTCTGGCGAGTCTCACTGATCTGTGGGGATGGGATCTTCAGCTGCAACCACGTTAGTTTGCATGCGGGCTCTTCGGTGCAGTGGAATCCTGAGTGGGAAGGAATCTGCATGGGGCGGCCTGTCGCGATGGTGAAGGCGAGCTGATGGAGGTTGGCTAAGGGGAGCAGATAGTCGTAGCTGGATGTTTGGGACTTCTGACCTACATCGGTCGTCCTCATGTGCAGTGTTTGCTGCACGGTGATGGTGCCGGTGTACCTGTCCTGCAGCAGGACGGTGAGTGTGAGATTGCAGTTGGCGAGAGAGACTTTGGCGAGCTGGACGAAGAGTGTGCCGTGATAGTTGACGTCTTCGCTCTGGTCGTCGGTGTAGTGCTGCGTGTAGGTGAGGACAGACCATTTCGTGGTCTCGTCCTGCAGGGGCGCGAGTGGGTTGCTTATGGGCGCTGAGGCCGTCCAGAATACGAGCGGTGTAAGGGCCAGGGAGAATGTGGGCCGTAAGAACACGGTTGCACCGGCTTTCACTTCGTTGCACTCTGCAAACGGATTGTCCGTTGGACATTGGGAGTGGCACGAAGGAGAGCAAAGCCAACCGCATGAATTCGCGATTGGCTTTTTGAGGAGCTCGAATTAATTATTGGCCGGTGAAGGGGTTGGGGG
>JBAULP010000066.1:0-72656 GCA_049578265.1 Acidobacteriaceae bacterium | reverse complement strand
TCCCAGCGCCGCCGAGCGCGACGCAAAGCTGGCGCCAGCCGGCCTGTCTCCCGCATGCACATCCGGTCGATCGAACTTCTCTTCACCCGCCGCCTGGAACTTCGGCAGCTCGCTCTCTGCCGCGGCCTGTTGCACCTCGCCAACCCCAGGCGCCTCACCCTTCATCACCGCAGACGACCCGGCTGCTGCCAACGGAAGTGTTGCAAGAAACGTGCGACGTAGCATAGTCCATCTCCTCGAATCCAGCGTCAAGCTCGAACCTACAGCCAACCGTGAAACATCCGCGCAACTTTGCAATCACCCGCGTCCGCCGCGCTTACCCCCGCGTCTCCACCAAAACGTCTTCTCGGCCCATCGCTTCTTCCGGCTCTTCTTCAAGAGATCGCAGCAGGGCATTCCGAACAAACCGGATATGATCCTGCATCTCTCGCTGAGCCCGTTCGCGGTCCCCATCGCGCAGCGCCGCGTAAATTTTCTGATGGCTCGTGGGCGCGGTCGTTGCCGAAAGATAGAATGTCGCCATCCGGCACAGCAGGCTCTTCTGCTGCAGATTGCCCAGGATCCTCCCAAACTCCGCATTGCCTGTCGCTCCGGCAATCAGACCGTGAAAGTGCATGTCCTCCTCGATATGGTGCAGTTGGTCGCCTGCGTCGAGGTTATGTCGCGTCCGTTCGATGCTGGCTGCCATCTCCTTCAGCAACTCCGGCGTGATCTCTGCAGCACTTACCGCATGTCCCTCCAGTAGAGCGCGCACGTCATACAAATCGCGCACCTCCTTTGCCGAGAACTTGCGCACATACGCGCCGCGCCGCGACTCAATGCAGATCAGCCCTTCGCTCTCCAACCGCATCAGCGCCTCACGTACTGGCGATTTGCTGATGCCCATCGCATTCGATAAATATTCTTCAGTGAGCTTCGATCCCTGGCGAAAGGAACCATTGAGCAGTTGTCGCTTTACGCTCTGGTAAGCCTGCTCCGTAAGATTGGGGTTTTTCGTAAGTTTCAACATGGCGAAAGGTTCACGCGGATTCTACCTGACGGGTGTGTCCGTTTGCAGCTTCACGCCTCACAAGCAGGGAAGTGCATCGCGCAGACCAACTCCGCTCCACGCAATGCACTCCCTGATCAGCCTCTAAAACTCAAACTTGGCGCTAAGCTGCAGTTGCCGCGACGAACCCCCATCGCTTGTAGCAAAGCGGGTCGCAGTAATTTGCCCAAACGTCGAGGACTGCACATTGCTCCCCGGCTGGCCAAAGTTCGGATGGTTGAGGATGTCGAACGCATCGGCACGGAGAATAAACGACACGCCCTTCACCAGCTTCGTCTGCTTCTCGCCCGACAGATCAAGGTCGGCAAATCCAGGACCAGTACCGAAGTTGCGCTGCAGGTTACCCAGCCCCGTGTAGGCAGCAGGTGCAGTCGTCCCCGTTGCGCTGGCCTGCGTTCCTACAATCTGGAACGCGCACGCAGAGGTCGCATTCGTAAGGTCGCAAACCGATCCGCCGTAAGCGAGACCGCCCGGATTCGCAAAGTAGCTCACGTTCGCCGATCCCACAATCTGCTGCTTATGCCGCACAATCGGCTTCAGCAGGTTCGGACGAATCAGCCCGCTGTTCCCGTTATATCCATCGCTGCTCGCAACAATATTTACCGGATTGCCCGTCTGGTACTGGAAGATGCTCTCCAATCGATATCCCGACACCAAACGATTCTTATGGAACGGCAGCGCATAAATCGCTGTTCCCGCAAAGTGATTCCGCACGTCGAAATCCGACAGCCCATAGTTCTCTGACGGATTATTGCTGTCCGGCAACACCGATCCGCCCTGCGACCCGAGCGAGTTGATGTCCATCGACTTGCTCCACTCGTAGTTCACGTTGAACTCCAAACCATTCGACATCGCCTTCGCCAACGTCACCCAGGTCGCGTTGTAGTTCGAGTACCCGATGCTGTTGTCCTCGGAGATATTGGAGTTAATATTTCCGCCAGGATCGATCGGACTCGATGCCGACAGCGCAGGATAGGGCCGCGGGCTCGGCGCGTTGGTCGCTCCATTCGCCTGGTTCGGATCCGTCCGGATCAACAAATGATGTCCCGTCGATCCGTAATATCCAATCGACCCCACCATGCTCCATGGCAGCGCCTGTTGCACATTCAGGTTGAAGTCTTCCACGTACGCATTGCGGAAGCGTGGGTTCACCCAGCCAAGCGCAAATCCTGAAGCCGTTTTCGCCGACGCGTAAAGATTATTCAGCGGAATCGGCGTCGCGCTGTTGCTATAAGAAACAGCCGTCGTGAACGGAGGGTTCCCAGTCATGATGCTGACTGTGCCCGCCACCGGTTGATCGACCAGGAATCCATACGCCCCGCGAATCACGGTCTTGTTGTTATTGAACAGATCGTACGCAAACCCAAGCCGAGGCTCCAGGTTGTAGTTCTGCTTGTACGCCCCATCTGCGGGAACTCCGTTCGTCCCCGCCCGCGTCAGCGTCACGTTTGCAGGATTGAAGATCGCAATGCGGTTTTCACCTTCAAGCGGTGTCCCATTCCACTCAAACCGCAACCCTCCCTCGAGCGTCAGGTTAGGTCTGAACTTGTAGTTGTCCTGCACGAACCCGGCCGCGGCGTCCGCATAGATCCGATAGTCGATGATGTTCGGTTGAATACTGAACACCGGTGTAACATCCGCCGCGAGATTCGCGCTCGAGAGCGTCATGCTCCCAATGTTGCCCGCGAAGCTATACAGCAGATAACGCCGAAACTCGCCGCCCCACTTGATCAGGTTGTTACCCTTCAACATCGTGACCGTATCCGACAGCACTCCGGTCGTAGTATCGCGCCCCTGCGGGAATCCAGACGGTCCGCCGACCGTGAAGCCAATGTCGCTGATGCTCGTCTGCGGTATACCAATATTGCCGGTAAGCCCATCCACAATCCCCAGGCTCGCCGGGCTGATCGTGTTCGCCGGAGTGAATGCGATCGAGATGCGATTGAACCCAAGCCGCGCTTCATTCGTGATATTTGAGTTGAAGACATGCAGATATCCCAGCGTCCCGATCTGGCGATGCGCAGCGCGATGGTCGCCCCAACCCGGCAGCGTGTCACCCTGCAGCGCCGGTTCCGTGCGCACGTCCTTCTGGAACGCGTAGAACCCGTGCAGCGAATCATTCTGCCCAATCTGTTGCAACACGTCCCCCGTGTACTGGTCAATCTGCACCGGCCCCGGAGTGAACGACACGTAGTTGCTCCCGCTATTCGGCAGCGGAATGAGCGCGGCAAACGCCGCCGCTATCGGATCAGCCGTAGCATTCGCCGCGAACGCCGCCTGCTGCGCCGAACTGAACACCGGGCTGTTCTGCAGAATCCCCTGGTGCTGCCGTAGGCCCTCGTAGCTGAAGTAGAAGAACGTATGTCCGCGCCACACCGGGCCGCCCACCGAACCACCAAAGTTGTTCCGCTTCAGCGGAGCCTTGTCCCCCGTGTTCGCTACCAGCGGAAGGTCGGTGCTCGGGTTGAAACTCCGATTGAAGTAGTTGCGCGCATCCAGCGCCTCATTGCGGAAATAATCGAACGCCTCACCATGAAAGTGGTCCGTGCCGGAGCGCGTCGCCACCGTCACAATCGATCCATCACTCCGCCCATACTCCGCGCTGAACGTCTGGTTGTCGATCTTGAACTCCGACGTCGTGCTGATCGAAGGCTGGAACGTAATCTGGTTCTGGCTGATGTCGTTCAGGTTGATGCCGTTGATCTGGAAGTTGACCGAGTCCTCGCGATTGCCCGCGGTGATAAACGAATTCGCACCCAGGCCGCGGCTCGATGCCGTCAAGCTCCCCGACGTCGGCGCCACCACACCGCCCGGCGTCAGCACCGTCAGATCAAGAAAGTGACGCCCATTCAGTGGTAGCTCCTGCACCGTATTCCTTCCAATCACCTCGCCAACCGTGATGGTGCTCGCCTCAATCTGCGACGCCGAACTGCTCTCCACCTGCACCGTCTCGCCCGCTGACGCAACCGCCAGTTTCGGATTCACCGTAAGACTCTGCGCCACCTGCACCGTGACCTTCTCAATCGTGTCCGTGCTAAACCCCGCCGCCGACACCTGCAGCTTGTAATCGCCCGGCTGCAACGACGACACCGCATACAGTCCCGCACCATCGGTCATCACCGTTCTGTCCAGCCCCGTCGCCAGCGAGTGAACCACCACCGTCGCATGCGGCACCACCGCCCCCGTCGGGTCCGTCACCACACCAGACAGCGTCGCCGTCGACTGCCCAAGCGCCCCAACGGCAACCACCATCATCAACACCGCGAGCCCCAGATGAAACCGGATGCACATCGATCTGTTCGTCAGGAATCTCATCATCGCCAACCTCCAAAAACAAGTAGCCATGGACCAGAAACGGCCATGTGGTGAAGAGTGCAGTACAGGAAGACCAACGTCTCCAACAGAAAGGGGGAAGATTACAGGTGCGTGAAAAGAGATATATCACATATCAGAACGCCGGGCGTACCTATCTTCGCCACAAACCTCCCCAAATCCACCCATCTCCCCCCAACCCCTTTACATTCTTCAGCTTCGACCCCAATCAAAAATTAAGGCCGCGGATTCGCATATAGCACCACCCGGTACACATGGAAGCCGTGCGCCTCCATCTGCAGCGCCCGCCCCTGGTTTGACTGGTCTCCATTCATCCGGCTCACCGTAACCCATCCGCCTCCCTCGCGCCGCACCTCTTCAATGCTGCCAATCCCGCTCACCCGATCATCCACATCCGGGTCGCGCGCAAACGAAACATACATCCCGCTCCCCGCAACATAAAATTCGTTCGGAGCCCCCTCGATCACAATCATCGCGCCATTCTTCGTCAGCAAACTCTTCGTCGGCCACGACCGCGCCAGCGTCGCATCGAACAGGTACCCTCCCAGCGCCACCGTCTGCGTTGGCCGCGGGCTCTCCGCGCTCATCACCACGCCGCGCATCGTTCCATTCGCCTGCGCGGCAAGCACCCGATCGTTAAGCTCGCTCAACACTCCAAACGCGCTGGTAATCCCATAAACATCGTCCTTCCCATCTGCATCCATGGCCACGGAATCCACCCCGAACGGCGAAAACCCAAATGCGTTCGCTTCGCCAAACGCGTAGAAGGCGTTATACGCAGCAGTGTTAATGCGAGCCTCCGGCACAAACAGCGCATTCCCATTCGCGCGGAAGCGATTCGCCCAATACGCAAAGTCAGGCCAATAAATATCCGGCGCATAGAAGTCGAGCGCCGGCGCAGTCACGCGATACACCTCCTGATAAGCCGGGTGCGGCCCCCCACTCGGATACTCGCCCGCCCGCTCATCCGGAGCAGGCAACTGGCAGTTCGCATACATCGGCAACGCATACGCGCGCTTGCCCTGCTCAGCCACATGCTCGATATAGCGCGCATAACTCCACGCCATAAACACCTCATCCGCATCGTCGCCAAATACGCCCCGCCAGGTCTTACCCTGCGGATCGAAGTGCGTCTGCAACTCATCAGAGAACGCCCCGCGATGCGCCTCCAGCTTCTCCATCAACTCCGCCGGCACGGCTCCCGAGAACATCGCATTCGCAGCCTTCGACCGATCTCTCCCATAGCCCAGGTAGCCCACCTCGTTCTCCACCTGCACCATCAACACCGTCCGCTGCTTCTCGTCGACAGTGCGAACATGCTTCATCAGCGCGCCAAACGCTCGTCCATCGGCCTTCTCCGTCTCCTCCCCAAGCGTCGACAAGATCTCCAACGGCGTCCCATCCTCAGCCAGCGCACGCGGAAATCTCTGCGGGTTATTCTTCACCCAAAGCGGCGCATAGCTCGATTCGCTATTCTTCCAACTCCCAAACCAAAGCAGTACCAGGTGCAGATGTTGCACCCTCGCAACGTCGATCCAATGATCCAGAATCGCAAAGTCGAACGTCCCCTCCGTCGGCTCCATCTGGTCCCAGCTAACCGGCATCAGCACCGTATTCAAATGCATCGCCGCCAGCTTCGGCAAGATTGTATCCGCCTGCGCCGCCGTTCCCGCCGACGAGTTTCCCAGCTCGCCCCCAAGAATCAGATAAGGCTTCCCGTCCACGAGCAACTGCCCGCCGGCATCGGTGTGCCGTATCGTCGGCAACTGCGCGCGCACTGCGGATCCAGCGCATACCAGGCATCCTGCTGCGACCAACACTCTCAGGCTCGATCTCAAATCATTCTCCCCGCGCAGAAGTACGCGCTAAATCGGCGTGTACAGTATAGATAGTTTGTGAGGAATACTAAATCCTGCCATGACCCGCACGCACCATAACTTTAGCGTCGCCCTCCTCCTTGCCGCTCTATCCTTCACCACCGCAGCAACCTCCGCGCAGAGCCCCAACACCAGGTGGATCGCCACCTGGGGCGCCTCGCAGCAAATTCCCGAGCCTCAGAACACGCTACCCCTCGCGGACCTCACCGACGCAACCGTTCGCGAGATCGTCCATCTCTCCGCCGGTGGCGCCACCCTCCGCGTGCACATCTCCAACGCCTTCGGCACCGAGCCCCTGCACATCACCTCCGTCCACATCGCGCGCCCCCTCGCGCCCAACACTTCAGCCATGGACCCCGCCACCGATCGCGCTCTAACCTTCGCTGGCGCTCCCGACGTCATCATCCCCGCCGGCGCCGAGTTCCTCTCCGACCCCATCGACTTCCCAGCTCCTCCGCTCTCCAATCTAGCCATCTCGTTTCATCTCGACGCGCCGCCCGCCCGCGAGACCAGCCATCCCGGCTCCCGCGCCACCACCTGGTACGTCCACGGCGACGCCGTCGCATCCCCAACCCTCACCAATCCCAGCAAGGTCGATCACTGGTTTCAACTCTCCGAGATCGACGTAGCCTCATCCCCCACAGCCGCCACCATCGTCGCCCTCGGCGACTCCATCACCGACGGCCACGCCTCCACCACCAACGGCAACAACCGCTGGACCGACGTCCTCGCCGCTCGCCTCCAGCAGTCTCCAGCCACGCGCGACATCGGCGTCTCCAACCAGGGCATCGGCGGCAATCATCTCCTCACCGACGGCCTCGGCCCCAACGCCCTCGCTCGCTTCAATCGAGATGTCCTCGCACCCGCCGGCGTCCGCTGGCTCATCCTCTTCGAAGGCGTCAACGATCTCGGCGGCCTCACGCGCGAGCACGAAGTCTCAGCCGCGGAACACGCTGCCTTCGTCCACAGAATCCTCGGAGCCTATCAGCAGATCATCACGCGCGCGCACGACCACGGCCTCCGCGTCTTCGGCGCCACCATCACGCCCTACGTCGGCTCAGACTACTACCACCCCGGCCCGCTCAGCGAAGCCGATCGCGAGACCATCAACGCCTGGATCCGCACCCCCGGCCACTTCGACGCCGTCATCGACTTCGACCGCGTCGTTCGCGATCCCTCCCACCCCGACCGCCTTCTACCAGCCTTCGACTCGGGCGATCACCTGCATCCCTCGCCCGCAGGCTACAAGGCCATGGGCGACGCCGTTCCGCTAAACCTCTTCGCTCAATAGCGCAAACGAAGCCCCATCTTTAAGCAATCACCTCAAACGGCCGCATCATGTCATTCGATTCGTGCTCAAGAATGTGGCAGTGATAAAGATACTTGCCCGTGAAGCCCTCAAACCGCACGATGATCCGCGTGATCATTCCGGGCGGGCACTGCACAGTGTCCTTCCATCCCATCTCGTTGGCTTCCGGTAAGTCCGCAGCGGCAAGGTAACGAAGGTTCTTGCTGTTCTGATAGGCGAATACATCGAAGAGCCTGCGGTCCAGCACCTGGAAGCGAACCAGGTGAAGATGCATGGGGTGCGTATCTTCCGTGAGGTTCACAAACTCCCAGATCTCGGTCGTATCGATACGCGGTTGCTCGGTAACGGGCTCATGCCAGCGTTTGTGGTTAATGAGCATGCGCATGGAGTTGCCCACTCCGTTGAGCTGCTCATTCAGCAGGATGGTGCGAGTAACCGTCGAGGCAGAGTCAGGCGTGCGCACAACAGGACGAAGGGCAGCAGGAACAACCTGAGAACGCGCGGGGGCGGACGCCTTTCGAGCGACTCGGAACTGCAGAATCTCAAACGCGCCGTGCAGCAGGTGGAGATTCTGTCCTTCGGCATGAGAGAAGTCGATGAGAAGATCGGCGCGCTCGGCGGGAGCAAGATTGAGATACGTAAGTTGGACCGGCGCAGAGAGAAGTCCCTGGTCGCTTCCAATCTGGTGGAAGGGCTGCCCGTGGCCGAGCGAGAGTGCAAGGAAACGGCTGTTGGCAGCGTTCAGAACGCGGAAACGGTAGAGCCGCGGTTCGACGTCCAGGTAAGGCCTGATCTTGCCGTTAAGCAGGATTGCGTCGCCAGCAAACTCCGGAACCCATGGGTGCTCGGGATCGCCCGACGTAGGATAAAAAAGCTGCCCATCGGCGCTGAAGTTGCGGTCGTAGAACGTAAGCGGAATCTCGTACGTGCCGCTCGGCAGGTCGAGCGCGTCCTCGTGCCGATCGCGGATCAGCATCATGCCCGCAAGCCCCGCGTAGATGTTCAGACGATTGATGCCCATAGCATGGTCGTGGTACCAAAGCATCGCGGCTTCCTGTTGCATCGGATAGTGGCACGTAGAGCTCTGGCCGGGAACGAACCAGTCCTCTGGATATCCATCATCCTTCGTTGCCGCCTTTGCTCCGTGCATGTGCACCACGGCGCGCACGTCCGGAACCCCGGGACCGCAGCCGGGCAGTGAGTGATCGATGGGAAGAAAGTGCTGCAGGGGAAGGCGATTGACCCACTCGACACGCAGTGGTTGATCGCTGCGAGCTTCGATCAGTGGAGCCAGGGGGGTAGGTCCATAGCTCCACATTCGCGTAGACGGTACGTCCCGGTGCACCTTCGCATGGATCTCGCGCATAGCGATGCGCAAGCCGTGTGGTGCGACGCTTGTGACGCGTTGCGGAAGCGGAAGTTCATCCACGAACGGCGTAAGTTCGAGCGAGTGCAACATCAAAGGGCCCGAGCCCTCAGAAGGCCGCGCGGCTCCCGCCATGGACATCGGCATGGGTAGGGTCCCATGCTCCATCATCTGCGCTGCGAGGGAGTTGCGTGAACTCCAGGCCAGCCCAAAAGCTGAAGCCTGCTGGAGAAAGCTGCGACGGGACTGGGACAATCTCAGGTCTCCGGGTGATCAATCAGGAACAAAGATAGAAGAAGCAACAAGCAAGAAAGCACGCTCCCAGGCTGGGCGCGTGCTTTCGAACATAATTCCATTCTGTGACGATCGTGTGAATTACACCTAATTGCCGCTGGTTACAACGCCTGTCGTCGGATTCAGGAGAACGACATTCGGATTAGGCGCAACGTTGTTAGTGAAGTTGAACATGTTGTTCAGCGTCCCGGCGCTTGCGTCGAAAGAGCCCGTGCCGATCCGCTTGCTCGATAGGAACGTATCTTCGACGAAGCGGATGATCGACGACTGGTCCGTGGGAGTGTTGTCGACATAGTTCTTATTTGCCCAGGGCGAGATGACCAGCAGCGGCAGCCGAGGTCCATGGCCGCAGCGACCCAGCACCGGAGTCGTTCCAGAGTCGGGCCCAGGCAGCGAAGCTCCACCGCCGACCGCGTTGCATATCGCCGCATCCGACGCGGAGGTTGAGCCATTGACGATGTCGGTCAGGTTGTCATACCAACCGTCGGAGTCGTCGTAGTCGATGATGATCGCCGTGCTCGACCAGTCAGCCGACTGCTCGATAGCATTCACCATACTGACCACGAAGGCCTGCTCATCGATAGGATCGGAGTAGCCCGCATGCGCGTCCTGATATCCAGGCGCCTTCAGAAAGCTGACAGCTGGCAGGTTGCCGGCAGCAAGCGCTGCGGTGAAGTCGGTGGTGTCATATTGGTGATTAGCGGCGTCCGTCGTGCCGATCGTCGCTACAGAGGTCGGACGATTGTGCATCAGGTTCTGCGTGCTTGCGTAGTACTGGAAGGGCTCGTGGTGCTGAATGTAATCGTTCTCGGTGACGCCGGTGACGGCGGAGGTGGTCGTTCGGGCGCATCCAGTCGTCCCGTTGGGATTCGTGATGCTGAGATTGAAGCCGCCCTCAAACCAACCCCACGTCACGCCCGCAGCATTCAACAGGTCGCCGATATTCTTGCCGCCGTTGGCCATCGTAATGCTCTTGCTGGTGCTCGAGCAGATATCGCCGGTCGGGTCGGCGTCGCCGATATCGGTGAGGCCGCCGTTTCCGTCTGCGACGACGGCGGACGACGCACCGATCGTGTTCACTGCGCCGTTCGTCTGGCCGGAGATAAGGTTAATCGCGCCTGTCGTCGACGGCCCAAACGTGGTGCCGAACGAGTGGTCGTTCAACGCATAATGCTGCGCATAGTTCCACAACGCGGTCACGGTGTTTCCGTCGAAGTAGCCCATCGTCAGGCCCGTCGTGTTGGCAATGGCCGGAGCGCCCGTGCTTGTCGCCAGGGTCGTTGTCTCCGCGCTGTCAGGAGATCCGACCGACATGGGAAAGAGATCCATCTTGCCGTCGTCGAAGGCCAACTGCTCAGGATTGTAGTTGTGGTCCTGGTCTTCGGTTGCAGCCTGGGCCGCATCCAGACGGAAGGGGTTGGTGGCCCCGGCCCCATTCGAGATGTTGAGGTTCGGATTCGCCGTCAGCAAATCCGGGCTGGTAACGTAATTCGAGATGTTCGTAGGTGTGCCCGTTGCCGCGGTAAACTTCACTGCATCGCTTGAAAGATTCGCTGCATTCGGATACGTGCCAAAGTAATGATCGAAAGAGATGTTCTCACCAAAGATCACCACCACATGTTTGATGACCTGCGAGCTGGTTACAGGGGTAAGCACCGTCGGCCCAATGATCGTCGGTGCTACAGGAGTGGTATTGCTGCAACCGGTAAGCACCAATGCTGTTGCCAAGGATGCTGCTGTCAATGCAACTGGGGAAATCCGACGTATCATTCTGCGCCTCAATCCAATGGGTGTTAGGAACACCTCCACGAATACAGCGCCAAAATGAATGCAAGTTCAATACCATGTGAATCTAGTGTCGCGCGTCACGAACAAACAGAGAAAGTGCCTCTGCAACCTCCACGCTCACCCGCAAAAAAGATCGCCTAAGCCACCTTCAGCTCAATCGTCTGCGCCTCGCGGTCCAGCCCCGCAATCTCAAAACTCCGCACCTGCCCCACCGCCAGCGCCTCAGTCTTCTTCGCCGCCGCATCCGCTCCGCCCTTCCATCGCGCGCTCAGCATAAAACTCAACTGCGAAAGATCCACGCCCCCACTCCCCGCGCTCTTCTCCTCCGCTGCACTCGCCTCCACCGCACACATCGCGCGCACACCGTCGCCCAACTCCACCAGCACGCTGCCGTCCATCTGCTCCACCACCCGTCCCGACACCGTATCACCCACCTGATGCTCCTCCAGATACTCCGCCAACCCGGTCGGCACCAACTGCTTCATACTCAACCGAAGCTGCCGCTTCTCCACATCCAGCCCCACCACTTGCGCCTTCACCGTCTCGCCCACATGCACCACATCCTGCGGATGATTAATCCGCCGGTCAGCAACCATCTCGCTGATGTGCACCAGTCCCTCAACTCCCTCCATCACCTGCACAAACGCGCCAAACTTCATCAGCCGCGTCACCTGCCCCTCCACCGCAGCGCCCAGCGGAAACTTCCGCGGCACCTCACTCCACGGATCGCCCAGCGCCTGCTTCAACCCCAGCGAAATGCGCTTGCTCCCCGCATCGATCCCCAAAATCACAGCCTCAACATTGTCCCCCACCTTCAGCATGTCGCTCGGTTTCCGCACCTTCTTCACCCACGACATCTCCGACACGTGAATCAGCCCCTCGATCCCCGGCTCCAACTCCACAAACGCACCAAAGTCCATCAAGCGCGTAACGGTCCCCGTAATCCGTTGCCCCACCGCATACTTCTCGCCGACCGCATCCCAAGGCTGCGCCTGTAACTGTTTCAGCCCCAGCGAAATCCTCTTCGCCGCAGCATCCACGCTAAGAATCTTCACCTCGATCTGCTGCCCCACGCTCAGCACATCCTCAGCAGACGCAACGCGTCCCCAAGCCATATCGCTAATGTGCAGCAGCCCATCAATCCCGCCCAGATCTACAAACGCCCCATACGGAGCAAAGCTCCGCACCGTCCCACTCACCACTTCACCCTCGCGCATCCCGGCCACGCGTTCCTGCTGCACCTGCATCGCTTCTTCTTCCAGCACGCTGCGCCGGTCCACCACCACATCTTCTTCCACCGTATCCAGCTTCGTAATGCGGCACGTAATCTGCTGCCCCACCAGCTTCTCCATCTCACCGGCCTCACGCGTCCCACTCCTCGACGCAGGCATAAACGCGCGCACGCCCACGTCCACCGTCAAGCCACCCTTCACCACGCCCGTCACCGTTCCCACCACCGGCGTCTTCTGCGCAAACGCCTCTTGCAGCGACGCCCAATCCGTAGGCTGCGCCACGCGCAACAACGAGAGCTCGTAGTAGCCCTCCTCATTCCGCCCCTTCACCGACACGCCAAACGTCTGCCCCGGCTCCACGCCCTCAGCCCCATTCGCAAACATCGTCCGCGGCAGCACGCCCTCGGTCTTGTACCCAATATCCACATACACAAACTCCGCATCGAGCGAAATCACCGTGCCCTCAAGCTGGCGCGTATCACCCGTCTTATGCGTGTGCGTATGCTCAAACTCCGCCAGCATCTCGCCAAAAGATTCGGCAGGTGCATCAGCGTCTGAGGTTGTCGCAGAGAGGGTGTCGGCGGTGGTTTCAACTTCGGGGGAGGGAACTGCGTTCAATTCGTCGGGCATCATCATCTCTTTCATTCTGTCACGAACCACCCTGCGCCCGCAGCGCATCTTCTCGCAACCCTACGGATAAAACCTCTCTCGAATCTTCACCGTCCGATCCAGCGCATCCGAATACTCCAGCACCTTCAGTCGCAGATCCGGATCCATCCCCCCGCCCGCAAGCCACGCGCGCACCACCGCCTGCGCCGCCGGAGCGCTCGCAATCGTATTCTGCCCACCCATAAACGTCCCCAGCCAGGCCCCGAGGAAAAAGATCTTCCGATGCGCCTTCACATCCGGCAACTCATCCAGCGCCCGCTTCAAATACGGTGCCGTCAACGCCCCCTGATTCCACGCATTGAACGGCCCCAAACTAGCCGTAATCCAATCCTCCTGGATCGTTCGCGACTGCAAGTACTCCTCAAAATACCTCGCCTTCACCTCACTCGCCGCCTCGCCCGCCGCAACCGCATACGCATACTTCTGCCCTTCGCCGCTCTTGTCGCGCGCCTTCTCCTGCGCATACAACCCCTCCGCATCCGCATCCTTCATCGCAATCAAATGCCCCACCAGATTCCATCGATCCAACGGCTTCAGCGGCATCCCAGGAATCACCAGTTTCCCCGCAAGCATCTCCTTCACCATCCCCAACGCCGCAGGAGTCTCCGCCACCGCCGTGAACGCGCGGAAGTTCACAATCCGCAAATCCAGTTTCGGATTTGCTTGCATCTCCCGCGCAAACTCCGTCTCCACGCGCGGCGCCAACTCCTCGCGCATCGCATCCGGCATATACGAGTGCAGCGCCGTAGCCAACCGCGCCGCCTGCACCCGCACTAGCGTCTCGTCGTCCTTCTCATCCAGTGGCAGATTCCCCAACGCCAACTCCACAAACCCACGAGGCTCCGTCTGCGCCAGCCGCACATTCTCCCACAGCGCTCCCCACAGCATCGAGTGCAGCAGCGCATCCCCGCTCGGCACCACCGGCCTCATCGCACGCTCGCTCACCGGGTCCAGCAAAAATCTCCCATAGCCCTCATCGCCGTAGTTCGCAAACACATAAGCCGGGCAAGCCTTCCCCACCGCCCCCTTCACCTCATACCGAACTCCACTCCAATCCACTCGCATCACATCCGGCTTCGCCGCATCGCGCGACGCCAGCAACACCTGCAAACTCATCGGCCACACATACCCATCGCGCAGCACATCCTTCTGTCGCAACACAAACTCCGACACACGCCCGCCAGCACACGACCACGAAACCTCCACCTGCGGCATCCCCCGCCGCAGAATCCACGCCGCAGCCCACCCCTGAACATCTTTACGCTCACCCACCTGCTCACTCGCAACGCCAAACGCCCCAATCAAATCCGCCCACTCCGCATTCGCATACGCGTGCTGCCTCAGATAAATCCGCAGCCCATCGCGAAACGCCTCATCTCCCAAAAAGAAGTTCAACTGCTTCAGCACCGCCGGAGCCTTCTCATACACAATCGCCCCATACGCACTCTTCGCATCCTTCAAGTTCGCAATGTGCTGCGAGATCGGCGTCGTCCCCTCGGTCTCATCGATCCCATACGCCAGCGGCTTGATGTCATCATAAAAATGCTTCCACGGATTCGTCGCCGGCTCCAACTGCGCCAGCGCCTTATACGCCATGTACTGCGCAAACCCCTCCTTCAGCCAAAGATCATCGAACCACCGCATCGTCACCAAATCCCCAAACCACTGGTGACACGTCTCATGCAACACCAGGATGTCGCGATGAAAGTAATCACTGGCCGTAGGCGTCGTGCGAAACAGCACCCCATCCTCATTCAGAAACGTCTCGCCCGCATGCTCCATCCCTCCAAACGGAAATCCCGGAATCAGCACCAGGTCATACTTCGGAAACGGAAACGGCTGCTGAAAATAATCCGAAAAATACTTCACCCCGCGCGCCACCATCGACTGCACCTGCGGAGCCTCCTGCTTCGCCCGCGCCAGTTGCGACTTCCGCACATACACCGTCGGCTCACCCGCCTGCGTCCCCACAACCGCCGCAAACGGCCCCGCCGCAAATGCAAACAAGTACGTGCTGATCGGCCGCGTCTCCGCAAACTTCGTGACCGTCCCGCCAGCCTTCACGCCCGCCGTATTCCCAATCGCCGTCCACCCCTCCGGATGCTCCAGCGTCAGCGTAAATCGCCCCTTCAAATCCGGCTGATCGAAGCACGGAAACGCCATGCTCGCATCCATCGGCACAAACAGAGTGTAAAAATACTCGCTCCCATCATCCTTATCTTCATACCGGGTAATCGCCTTACCCGCAGCCGCCGCATGGCTCTCAAACGCGAACGTCGCAACGTTCCTCCCCGCCACCACCGGCAGCATCAGGTGCCCATTCACCTCATCCAGCGCCACCGCCCGCCCATTCACTGTCGCCGCCTTCAGCATCCCATCGCGATAATCAATCGGCAACGCGCCCGCAGCCTTGCTCTCGAATGCAACCGTCTCCGTCCCTTCAATCGCAGACGCATGTTCCTTCAGCGTGAATCCCAGCCGATACGTCAACCCCGAGATCCACCCCGCCCGCTCCACCGCCAGCTCATGCGATACGCCGGGTTGCACCTCAGCGGCCATCGCGCTCCCCGTCACCGCGAGCAAAATGCAGCCCACCACAAACCAGCAAACAGCTAATCTTCGAGCGCGCGCATTAGAGGGAGTCTTCATCGGTGCTTGTCATGCTACCGGAACACCACGTTCCACTCCAACACCGCTCACTCTCCCGCAGCGGTCAAGTCCACCATCTCCGGTTCCCGACGCTTCTTCAAATCGCCCGCACGCAGCACATCCAGAAACCGATGCACCTCATATCCTGCAACCTTCGCCGCATACGCCAGGTTCGACGCAATCGCCGTCACATCCTGCGCCGCCTTCGTCTGCCCATTGGAACTCTCTCCAATCGCAATCAGCGCCGGCAGCTTCAGCCAGCACACAAACGCATCAAAGCCCTCCTGCGTGAAATACTCCGGCTCATCCGCTGCCCCATGAATCCCCGTCAGCCAGCGCACGTCCGCATCGTCCCAGAACTCCGCAGCCCGCACCGCAGCCGCGCACGACCCAAACTGATTCATTCGCAACAGCGCGCGCACCTGCGCCGCCGCCCTCCAGGCCTGCTCTCCATGCACGCCCACCGCGGAGAACACCTCCGCAAACACGTGCCGCAACTTCAGCGCGTCATACAGCGTCAGCGCCGCCGCAGGCGAAGGCACCGTCCGCAGCACCATCCAGGCCATCACAGGAGCCCACGTCTGCGCCGCAGGCACATGCACATCGCTGCTCGGCAGCACCGACCGCGCCGCCGCCTGCATCGGCTCCGGGAACTTCAACACCATCCAAGGCAGTCGAATCGCCGCGGCCGCAATCCTATCCGCGCCATATCCGGCCGTCTCACTCTCAACACTCGCCGCATCCGAGATCCAAGCCGCTCCCTCGGCCCCCTCGTCCACCTGCGTCCCACCAATCTGCGCCAGGTGCACCGCCGTCTCCACAAACCGCCGCGCGCTCTCCACAAACTCATTCACCCACTCGTCCACCTGCGGAGTCTCAACCGCCTCGCCAGCAATCGCAACCGCAGCAGCCTTCTTCGTCTTCGCCCGCTTCCCAGCCTTCGCCTCCACCTCCAGCTCCCGTGTCAACGACGCATACGCGGCCTTCCCAAACTCCCCAATCGTCGCCTCACTAATCGTCCGATGCAGCGTGTCCACCAGCGGCTGCAGCCGCAACTGAGTCAGCGCCTCATCCACGCTGTACACGCCCGACCCATGCAGCGCATCGCACAGCCGATCCCACGGATACGCCTCCGAAGGCCTCAGCTCTCGCCACTCCAGTAGCACCATATGCTGATACCCACGCAAATCCACCGTCAGCCCATGGTCGCGAAAATCCCTCGACCGCCGCAAATACTCCAGCCCCTGCGCCGAATCCCGATACGCCAGAATCGCATCATCATCCCAAGGCAGCCGCAGACCCTCATACAAACTCTTCTGCCGCAGCGCCCCACTCTGCTTCTCCAAAAATCCCACCGACATCTTAATCGTCCCATGCGTAGCGCCATAGCGGTTGTTATACAAAATCAACCCGCGCTCACCGCCGCACATATTCGAGTACGCAAACACGTTCTCGTCCACCGTCCCATAGTCCGTCCAGAAGTCGTACATCACAAAGTCCGCGCTCTCAGCAAACAGCCGCCGATTCTTCAGCAGCGGCGCAATCAACTGCTGATGCCGCGCAATCATCCCCTCGTTCTGGTGCTCATCCAGCCGAGCCTGCTTGAAGTCCATCCCATACCGCTCGGTGTACCCTTCAATCTGCCCATGCCCAAACATCGGCAGCCCCGGCAGCGTGGCCATCAGCACCGACACTCCAAAATATTTATCCCCCCAACCAAACTGGTCAATCGCCGTCCGCTCATCCGGATTGCTCATGAAGTTCACATACCGCTTCAAAATATCCGGATCGAACTCCACCGTCTTCTTCAAATACGACCGATACTTCGCATTCTCCTCATCGCGCAGCATGTTCATAAACGCGCTGTTGTACACGCGATGCATCCCCAGCGTCCGCACAAAATATCCTTCCAGCATCCAGAACGCCTCTGCCAGCAGCAGCGTTCCCGGAACCTCCGCCGCCACGCGGTCCACCACCTCGCGCCAGAACTCATGCGGCATCAGCGCATCGAACGCCTCCTGCGACATCGCATCTTCCGCGCGAGAGGGAATCGACCCGCCCGCGCCCGGCAGAGGAAACCAAAGCCGCTGCACATGCCGCTTGGCCAGCACCATCGCCGCATCAAAGCGAATAATCGGAAACCGTCGCGCAACATTCAAAATCACTTGGATCACATGCTCGCGCACATAATCCTTCGAGTAATCCAGTTGCGCCGTATCATTCCACGCAAACGTAGTCCCATCGTTGCCGTGGTACATAAACCTCGTCACGCCATCGCGATAATGCCGCAGACGAAACACCACCGCCGCATCCGTCTGATCGTAATAATGGTCCTCAATCTTAATCTCCACGCGCGAGTCCGTAGACAAATCCGGCCCCTCAAAACTGTACGAAGGAAACGGGCTCTCCCACCGCGACAAAAACCACTCCGGATGATCAATCACCCAATCCGAATCAATCCCCATATGATTCGGCACCATGTCGCTGGCCAGCCGCAGCCCCGCCATCGCCGCGCGATATCTCAAATTCTCATACGCGTGCTCGCCGCCCAGATCCTCCGCAATCGAATAATCCTTCAGCGAATAAGCCGAAGCCACCGCCTCACGATTCCCGCGCAGCCTCTTGATCGTCTTCGATGCGCGACTCCGCTCCCACAACCCAATCAGCCACAGCCCCGTAATCCCACGATCGGCCAGCAGCCGCAGCTCTTCATCCGGAATCTGATCCAGCCGATGAATGTGCCGCAGATATTTCTTCGACAACTGCTCCAGCCACACGTACGTACTCTTCGCAATCAGCACGACGGTCGGCATCCAAGCCTGGTCCTGGCTGAACGCCTCATACTCCGTCAACGGCGCCTGGTACCCATGCGGATACTTCCGTCGCCGAACCCCATCGGCGCCCATCTCATACTCCGAGTCGAAGCCAATATACTCATCGCCAACAAATCCTTCGCCCCCGCGCGAGTCTCCATGCCGATGCCAATCCGGCCCCGGCGGATGAAACCGCATCCAGATCGCCAGCTCTTCTTCGCGCAGCACATCAATCGCCAGCAGCACGCGCTTCAGTTCATCGCCCAGCACCTCCGACCACGTCTCGATGATGTGATCCAACTGTCCCGTCAGCGAATCCGGCGAAGCCAGCATCGGCGCTCGCAGCGCATCCAGCAAACTCCCCAGGCTCTTACTCACCTTCGGCCGCGCCGCAAAAAACTCCGGCATCTTCTTCGTCGCGCCCGCATATGCCGTCTGCTCCTTCAGCAGCAAATCATCAAACAGCTTCTTAAACGGCGCAAACGCAGGATTGCTGTTCGCAATCCAAAGCAGCATCATCTCCTCAAACGCCACCTCACGATTCGGCCGACCCTCCGTACTACCCTTCAGCCACTCCTCCGCCGTCACCTTCCCCCGATACACATCCACGGTAGGGAACTGCTGCACAAACCGCAGCAGCAGCCGTTCGCCCTCCGCCGGAGTCACTTGCGCACCCAGCCAGCGCAACGCCTCGCTCATCACCGCCGGGTCCTGCTCCTTGCGATACTTCGCCACCAGCACATGACTCAGCTCATCAATCATCCCCATCGCAAACAGAGCGCCTGCGTTCACCACGCCCTTCATGCTTCCCGCCGCCACCTCGGCCTTCGCCTCCGGCAGCGAGTTCAAATCCTCCGCCAGTTTCCGCGCGGCAGCAACATTGGCAAACACAACATTCCCCGAGTAGCTGAACAGAACATCATCCAGATTCAACCGTTCCCGGATCGAGCGTGAGATATGGAATTCCATGCGGCTATTAACTCTCCGGCGTGATCTCGCCTGTTTCTTCAACTTAAGGACGCAACTTCACCTGCGACCTACTATAGTGCCTACCGGTAAGATGCTGCTTTCACCGCCTCCATCGCCCAGCCCTCGCTCGCCACCCTTGTACAATTTCGATGTTCGGCAATCGCCATTCCGGCCACTCCCGAACATCGCCCGGAGGCAACGTGGCATATCTGATCGACGCAAACAAGAAGCAACCCAACCGGCATCGCACCTTCCTCATCCTCGCCGGCCTCGTCCTCCTCGCTCTCATCTTCAGCTTCACCACCATCGTATCCACCTGGGTCAACCTTCTCTGGTTCCGCTCGCTCGGCTTCGGCGACGTCTTCTGGAAGATGATTACCCTCCAGGCTGGCATCTTCCTCGCGGTCGCCGTCATCACCTTCGTCGTCCTCTTCCTTGCCTTCACCGCGCTCCGCCGCACCCACGCTGCAGATCTCCCCGCGGCGCACGCCCTCGTAGTCGGCGGCCAAACCTTCAACCTCTCCGTCGAACCCGTTCTCCGCATCCTCTCCCTCATCGCCGCCATCCTCGTCGCGCTCATCTCCGGCGCAACCGTCGTCTCCGACTGGCCCACCCTCGCTCTCTTCTGGTACGCGCCCCACGCCTCCGCCGTCACCGACCCCATCTTCGCCAAGCCCCTCAACTTCTATCTCTTCACCCTCCCCGCCTGGGATCTCCTCAACGACTGGCTTCTCACCCTGGCCTTCGCTCTCTGCATCGCCGCCGCCATCTATTTCGTCATCACCAGCGGCACCCGCGCGCTCGACAAGCGCAGCACCGGCGTCGTCGGTACATCCCCGTGGCGTGGTCTCTCCGCCGCCATCGCCTTCCTCCTCCTCGTCATCGCCTCCTTCGTAGACGCCGGCCGTTACGAGCTCCTCACCGAGCACCACACCCTCTTCGACGGCCTCAACTTCACCGACGCGCACATCACCATCCACGGCCTCCTCTTCGTCGTCATCGCTCTCGTCGTCGGAGCCATCCTCGCCGCCGTCAACGCCTTCCGCATCCCTCGCGGCCGCATGCTAGCCTTCTCCATCGCTCCCGCCGTCATCGTCTACATCGGCTTCTCCATCATCGGTTGGTACACCAGCAACTTCATCGTCAAGCCCAACGAGCTGGTCGACGAAACCCCCTTCATCACCCACAACATTCAAGCCACCCGCCAGGCCTTCGGTCTCGACCAATTCTTTCAGCAGGAGTTTCCCGCCGAAACCACCATCGACGCCGCCGACCCCGCCAACAACCAGCCCACCCTCCAGAACATCCGCCTCTGGGATTGGCACGCCCTCCAGGACACCCTCCGCCAGGTCCAGGAGATCCGCACCTACTACGACTTTCCCGACATCGACATCGATCGCTACAACCTCAACGGCACCACCCGCGAAGTTATGCTCGCCGCCCGCGAGCTCAACGTAGACAAGCTCCCCGTCAGCAGCCGCAACTGGATCAACGAGCGCCTCACCTACACCCACGGCTACGGCGTCACCATGAACACCGTCAACGGCTTCACCTCCGAAGGCCTGCCCAACTTCCTGCTCAGCAATATGCCCGTGCAGAGCACCGTCCCCGGCCTCAACGTCACCCGCCCGCAAATCTACTTTGGCGAGCTCACCAACACCGACGTCTACGTCAAAACTCACCAGCAGGAGTTCGACTACCCACAAGGCCAGTCCAACAACTTCACCTCCTACCAGGGCACTGGTGGCATCGTCCTCGGCAGCTTCCTCCGCCGCGTCCTCATCTCCATCGATCGCGGCGACCTCGGCAAGCTCCCCTTCTCCGACGACGTCACCCCCGACAGCCGTCTCCTCATGCGCCGCACCATTCGCGACCGCGTCGCCGCCCTCGCACCCTTCTTAGCCTTCGACACCGATCCCTATCTCGTCGTCCGCGACGACGGCCGCCTCTCCTGGATCATCGACGCCTACACCACCTCCGACTCCTACCCCTACTCCACCCACTACCAGGTCGGCGATAACTCCGTAAACTACATCCGCAACAGCGTCAAAGCCGTCATCGACGCCTACAACGGCACCGTCACCTTCTACGTCTTCGCTCCTTCCGACCCCATCATCTCCACCTGGCGCAACATCTTCCCCAGCCTCTTCAAAGACGCCAGCGCGATGCCCCCCGATCTCCGCCGCCACGTCCGCTATCCCGAAGACATCTTCACCATCCAATCCGAGGTCTACGGCCTCTACCACATGACCAACCCCGAGGTCTTCTTCAACCGCGAAGACCTCTGGACCGTCGCCACCGAAAACTCTCTTGACGCTGACGGCAATCAAGTCGTCCAGCCCATGAAGCCCAACTACGTCCTCATGAAGCTCCCCGGCGCCGCCCACGAAGAGTTCATCCAGATCCTCCCCTTCACCCCCGCCAACCGCAACAACCTCATCGGCTGGATCGCCGGCCGTTGCGACGGCGACCACTACGGCACCGCCGTCGTCTACGACTTCCCCAAGTCCCGCCTCGTCGACGGCCCGCAACAAATCGAAGCCCGCATCGACCAGAACGCCCAGCTCTCCGGCCAGCTCACCCTCTGGAACCAGCAAGGCTCGCACGTCCTCCGCGGCTCGCTCCTCGTCATCCCTAGCGGCCGCGCCCTCCTCTACGCCGAACCCATCTACCTCCAGGCCCAGCAAAGCCCCATGCCCGAGCTCCGCCTGGTAGTCCTCGCCCTGCAAGACAAACTAGCCTACGGCCCAACCTTCCAGGACGCCCTGGCCGCCCTCTTCGGCGGCCAACCTTCCAGCCTCACCCTCAACGCCGCCGAGTCCACCTCCGCCGCCCCCACCCCCAACACCCCCCAACCCAACGCCACCAACCCAACCAAAGCCCCCGCCGCCACCGTCAACAACCTCATCACGCAGGCCAGCCAGGACTTCGCCGACTACCAGCGCCTGACCGCCGCCGGCAAACTAGCCGAAGCCGGCCAGAAACTAGACGCCCTCAAACAAACCCTCAGCCAACTAAGCGCCCACAGCAAATAACGCCTGCGACTTCCCACAACCCGTCCACGTCCAACCCGCAAGCGAACGCTAACCGCGTTAACCCGAAACCTGCATCCAACAGCAAAACCTCCGCAAGCCCGCAAAAGCAATTCCAAGGAGCGACCTGCCATGGCAATCCAACCGCCCGACGCCCTCGATCAAGACCCCGACACCAAATCCGAGCAGGGAACTGATTCCTCCGCCAAACCCGCCGAGCCTCTCATCGGCCCTCTCTCCCGCCGCTCCTTCCTCTCGCATCTAGGAGCCGCCGGCATCGCCGCGACCACGGCCCCCGCGATCGCCACCGCCGCCGCTCTCTCGCCTCAAACCACCACGCCCGCGCCTGAACCCCCCGCCGGCACTATCCCCATCACCCTCAGTGTCAACGGCAAGCGTCACAGCCTCCAGCTAGACCCCCGCACCACGCTCCTCGACACCCTCCGCGACAACCTGAACCTTCCCGGCACCAAGAAAGGCTGCGACCACGGCCAATGCGGAGCCTGCACGGTCCATGTCAACGGCCGCCGCGTCAACTCCTGCCTCTCCTTCGCCGTCATGCATCCCCGCGACGAGATCACCACCATCGAAGGCATTGGCCAACCCGGCAACCTGCACCCCATGCAAGCCGCCTTCGTAGCCCACGACGGCTACCAATGCGGCTACTGCACCTCCGGCCAGATCATGTCCGCCGTAGCTGTCTTGAAAGAGCCCGTAGGCCCCACCGACGAAGACGTCAAAACCGCCATGTACGGCAACATCTGCCGCTGCGGAGCCTACCCCAACATCGTCGCCGCAGTCCAACAAGTCCGCAACCAAACCTAAGCTCTTAGTTCTCTCTACCCTCTATCCCCTATCCCCTGTCTTGGAGTCCCCATGCAGCCCTTCGACTTCACCCGCGCCTCCAGTCCCGACCAGGCAATTGCCGCTCACGCCGCCCACACCGCCGAGGCCACCGCCCGCACCCGCTTCCTCGCCGGCGGCACCAACCTCATCGACATGATGAAGCTCGACGTCGAGCGCCCCACCACCCTCATCGACATCAACGACCTCGCCCTCTCCGACATCAAGCCCACCCCCGACGGCGGTCTTCTCCTCGGCGCGCTCTCCCGCAACACCGATGTCGCCCACCACCCCACCGTCCTCCGCGACTACCGCGTCCTCTCCCAGGCCATCCTCTCCGGCGCATCCCCTCAGCTCCGCAACATGGCCACCACCGCCGGCAACCTCCTCCAGCGCACCCGCTGCGTCTACTTCCGAGACACCGCCTACGCCTGCAACAAGCGCGAGCCCGCTTCCGGCTGCTCCGCCATCGACGGCTTCAATCGCTCGCTCGCTATCCTCGGCACCAGCAAAGACTGCATCGCCACCAACCCCTCCGACCAGAACGTAGCCCTCACCGCCCTCGAAGCCACCATCCACGTTCAAGGCCCCGCCGGCCCACGCTCCATCCCCATCCACGACTTCTACGTCCTCCCCGGCACCACCCCCCACATCGAAACCGTCCTCCAGCCCGGCGACCTCATCACCGGAGTCACCCTCCCACCCCCGCGCCCCAACACCCGCAGCATCTACCTCAAGCTCCGCGACCGCGCCGCCTACGAGTTCGCCTTAGCCTCGGCCGCGGTCGTCTTGGGAATTGAAGCCAGGCGCATCACCTACGCCCGCGTAGCCTTGGGCGGAATAGGCACCAAACCCTGGCGTTCCCCAGAAGCCGAGCACGCCCTCGAAGGCAAAGACGTCGACCTCGCCACCTTCCGCCGAGCCGCCGCCGAAGCCCTCCGCGAAGCCCACCCCCAAACCGAAAACGCCTTCAAAGTAGATCTCGCCCAGCGCTGCTTAGTCCGAGCCCTAACCATGGCCACCAAATCCGCCTGACACGCAGTTTCGAAGGGGCACGGCTTCAGCCGTGCCATTAAAGGCACCAATTCCCTGGGCTTTAGCCCCTGAGGGAAGTTTGAAAGCTCCACCACCTCCGGAGACTCCCATGCACTTCAGCGAACTCATCGCCCTCATCGACACCCCCCAAACCAAGCCCGCACCCAACCCCACCGTACCCGACCCCTCCGCCATCATCGGCTCCCCGGTCCCGCGCATCGACGGCCCCCTCAAGACCACCGGCACGGCCCTCTACGCTGGCGACTACAACTTCCCGCGCATGGTCTACGCCGTCCCCGTCTGCTCCACCATCGCCAGCGGCAAAATCCGTTCGCTCGATGCCTCCGCCGCCGAAAAACTCCCCGGCGTCCTTCTCATCCTCCAGCACAGCAACACCAAGGGCATCTACCGCAACACCCCCGGCAACGGCCCCATCAGCGAAGACCGCCCACCCCTCTCCGACAACACCATCACCTACTACGGCCAATACATCGCCCTCGCCGTAGCCGAGACCTTCGCCCAGGCCACCGCCGCCGCTGCCGCCGTCCGCGTCGCCTACGACGCCACCAAGCCCAACGTCTCCCCCATCCTCGACGACACCCTACCCGCCATCGGCGCTCCCGGTGGCCCCGGCATCGAAAGCCATCGCGGCGACCCCGACGCCGCCTTCGCCTCCGCCCCCATCAAAATCGACGAAACCTACACCACCCCCGTCGAAACCCACAACCCCATGGAGATGCACGCCACCGCCGCCGTCTGGAAGGGCGAAAAGCTCACCCTCTACGAGTGCTCTCAGGGAGTAGTCAATCACCATAACGTCATGGCCCAGGTCCTCGGCATCCCCCGCGAAAACCTCCAGATCATCACCCGCTTCCTCGGCTCCGGCTTCGGCGGCAAGCTCTTTCCCTGGCCGCATTCCGCCCTTTGCGCCGTAGCCGCCCGCCAGCTCAACCGCCCCGTCAAGCTCGTCGTTACCCGCCAGATGATGTTCCAGGACGTAGGCCACCGCCCCCGCACCATGCAGCGCATGCGCCTCAGCGCCTCCCCAGAAGGCAAGCTCCTCTCCCTCGCCCAGGACTACCGCAACCACACCTCCGAGATTCAGGACGTTCGCGAGAACTGCGGCGAAGCCACGCCCTTCCTCTACAGCACCGCCAACCTCCGCGTCTCTTCCGCTCTCGTCCGCCGCAACGTCGGCACCCCCACCCCCATGCGCGGCCCCGGCGCCGTCCCCGGTCTCTTCGCCGTAGAGTCCGCCATGGATGAGCTAGCCATCAAGCTAAAAATGGATCCCGTCCAACTCCGCATCGGCCTCGACACCCTCATCGACGAAGAGAGCGGTAAGCCCTTCTCCTCCCGCCACCTCAAAGAATGCCTCCAGGTCGGCTCCGAAAAGTTCGGCTGGTCCCGCCGCACCCCCGAAGTAGCCTCCATGCGCACCTCCGGGCCGGACGGCGACCTCATCCTCGGCTGGGGCGTAGCCTGTGCCTCCTGGGGAGCAGGCCGTGGCGGCGCTCAGTGCTCCGTCAATCTCCTCCCCGACGGCTCCGCCCGCGTCTCCTCCGGCACCCAGGACATCGGCACCGGCACCTACACCGTCATCGCCCAGGCCGTCTCCGACAAGACCGGCATCACGCTCGACAAGATTGACGTAGTCCTTGGCGACAGCTCCCTCCCTCCCGGCCCCATGTCCGGAGGCTCCACCGCCACCGCCTCCGTCATGCCCGCCATCCTCGACGGCACCGACGCCGCCATCAAGACCCTCCTCCAGATCGCCGCCTACACCCCCACCAGCCCCTTCGCTCACCAGAAGCCCGAAGACCTGGCTCTCACCAACGGCCACATCCACCAGAAATCTCAACCCGCCTCCTCCGGAACCCCCTTCGGCGAGATCCTGCACACCGCCAACCTCGCCGGCGCCCGCGGCGAAGGCAAGTCCGGCGGCAATCCCAACGCCCACAAGTACTCCATGCACTCCTTCGGCGCTCAGTTCGCAGAAGTCCAGTGGGACCCCGGCATCGCCCGTCTCCGCGTCAGTCGCATCGTCACCGTCATCGACGGCGGCCGCATCATCAACCCCCGCACCGCGACCAACCAGGTCGCCGGTGCCGCCGTCATGGGTGTCGGCATGGCCCTCTTCGAACAAACCATCTACGACTCCCGCAGCGGTGCCCCCATCAACTCCAACTTCGCCGACTACATCGTTCCCACCTCCGCCGACGCCCCCGTCATCGACGTCCACTTCCTCGACATCCCCGACCCCCTCATGGGCTCCTACGGCGCCCGAGGCATCGGCGAGATCGGCCTCGCTGGAGTCGCCCCGGCCATCACCGCCGCCGTCTACCACGCCACGGGCGTCCGGGTCCGCAACCTCCCCGTCCGCATCGAGGACCTCCTCCAATCCCACGGCGAGAGGAAGGCGATTTAAGCTCGAAATTACATCGTGATACAGCGTGTGCAGAGAACGCCGTCGAAACCCCCCGCGCGCAACACAAAACCCAGCTACGAGCGCTCTGAAACACACACGTTTTCCGTGGACAGGGTTACAATGACACGTCAAGGCTGACGCCCTGAGCCAACCTATGAGTAATAGCGTCCCTCTCCCAGACGACCGTGAAAACGCCCCAATATTGCCCGAAAAATGGCTTGCAGCCATCGTCGAATCCTCCGACGACGCCATCCTCAGCATGTCCCTCTCCGGCCACATCACAAGTTGGAACGCGGCGGCCACTCGCATCTTTGGCTATGATTTCAAAGAAGTTATAGGCCATCCCGGCAACATGCTCGCCTGGCCCGGCGAGGAAGAACGCATCGAAACCTTCCTCGACACCCTCCGAAAAGGCGGCCGCATCGACCATACGGAGGTCTCCCGCCGTCACAAAAATGGCGCAAGGCTCATACTTTCAGTAAGTTACTCCCCCATCATCGATCCCACCGGCAACATCGTCGGTATCTCCAAAATTGCCCGTGATCTAACCGAGCGCATCGCGGAATCCCAGGCCTTAGCCTCAAGCCGTCAACAACTTACGCTCCTCACCGAGCAGGAAGCCAACCTCCGCGCGCAGGCCCTCGCCGAGCGCCAGTTTCGCGAACTCATCGAAAACGCACCCGACGCGATCCTCCAGGTTAACCCTAAAGGAATCATAGTCATAGCGAACCGAACCGCCGAAACGATGTTCGCCTATCCCCGCGCAGAACTAGTGGGCAAAAGCGTCGATCAATTGGTTCCCGAGGCCCACCGCGGCGGCCACGCCGGTCACCGCAAAACCTTTGCATCTGCAGGACTTACCCGCCCCATGGGCCTCGGCCTGGAGCTCTTCGCGCAACGCAAGGACGGTTCGAAATTCCCCGTCGAAATCAGCCTAAGCCCCATGAAAGCCGACGGCGGTGTCCACGTAACTGCTGTCATCAGGGATGTTACTGAGCGAAAGCAAACCGAACAGCGCGTCCGCTCCCTCCAGGAAAGCTACATGACCGAGCTGGAGGCCCGCCACAAAGAGGCCGAACGCCTGAACCAACTGAAGAGCGAATTCATGGCCAGCATCAGCCATGAGCTTCGCACTCCGCTCCATACAATCATAGGCTTCTCGGAACTACTTGAAGAAGAAGGTGAAGGCCCACTTAACGCCAAACAGAAGCGCTTCCTAAGCCACATCCACACCGATTCCGAACACCTGCTAGGCCTCATCAACGACGTTCTGGACCTAAGCCGCATAGAAGCCGGCGGCCTCCATCTCCGCACCGAGTCGCTCGCGCTAAGCGATCTCGTCTCGGAATCCGTCAACGCCATCCGCCCCTACGCCGATTCAAAATCCGTGACCATTCGTGTGGAAGAGCCCACTGACCTAAGCGTATGGGCTGATTCTATGAGGGTTAGACAGATCCTCTACAACCTCCTCAGCAACGGAGCCAAGTTCACCGAACCCGGCGGAACGGTCTCCGTCTCCGCCTCCGTCGAGGAAGAATTCGTCAAAATTACCATCGCAGACACCGGCCTGGGCATAGCGCCCGAGGAGTGCACCCGCATCTTCGATAAGTTCTACCAGGTAGGATTTACCCCCGTTGGCGTACGCGAAGGCACCGGTCTGGGCCTGGCCATCTGCCGCCAACTCGTTGAAATGCAAAAGGGTTCCATTTGGGTCGAGAGCGAATTGGGAAAAGGCAGCCAGTTCCATTTCACGCTCCCTCACAACCACTTGTGATTTGAATCACAAATCACCGGCGTTCATCTCCCTAAGCTCAAGATGTGCCATCAAGACTCCCAGCTCGCGCGCAGGGTGCTGAGCGATCCTCGGTTACGAGGATCCTCATTGCCGACGATGCCGCAAGCGGCAGAGAGCTTCTTCGCACCATCCTGGAGCGCAGCGGCTACGAGGTTTTGGAAGCGTCCGATGGTGCCCAAGTGATTGAGAAAGCGAGCCAGTTCCAACCGCACCTCGTTATCCTGGACCTCCAGATGCCGAAACTCGACGGTTACTCCGCAGTGATGGCGCTTCGCAAAAACCCAGACTTTCATCAAGTGCCCGTCCTGGCCTTGGCCGCGGCTGCTCCCGAGGTGTTTCCCGAGAGGATGACCCACGCCGGCTTCAATAGCTGGCTGATAAAACCCATCAATCCAGCGAAACTGAGAGAAAATGTAATGCAATTGTTGAGAGGTAACGCAACCTGAGTTTTGTCAGGGGCGCGCCCGATTTTACGGTAGCTCGAAGCGTTTCATCTTGTAACGAAGCGCATCTCGACCGATCCCCAATCGTCGAGCAGCCTCCGACTGGTTTCCTCCCGTTGCGCGCAGAGCTTCCATCACCAGTTGACGCTCCTGGTCTTCAAGCGTCGGAGTGCCCTCGCTGTCGGCCTCGAATTGCCCATCTGAGTGAACCAGGTTGTCAGGTAAGTTATTGACATCAATAGAAGATCCATCCGCCAACATACACGCGCGCCCGATGATGTGTTCTAGTTCCCGCACATTCCCTGGCCACGCATACCGTTGCAGGACGAAAAGCGCCCGCGGCGTCAAACCGCTGATCTGCTTGGAGAATTCCAGAGAGAACTTCCGCACGAAATGCCGCGCAAGAAGGGGAATGTCCTCGGGGCGCTCCTTAAGCGATGGGACTGTAAGTTCAACCATCGAAAGGCGATAGTAGAGATCCTCACGGAACTTGCCGCCTGCAATCGCAGCACGAAGATCACGATGAGTCGCCGCAACAATGCGAACGTTCACCTTCCGAGCCGTCAGAGAACCTACCGGAAGCACCTCCTGGTTCTGTATAGCTCTCAATAACTTGGCCTGTGTAGGCAAGGGCATGTCGCCAATTTCGTCCAGAAACAGGGTTCCACCGTTTGCAAGTTCGAACAGCCCGGTTTTATCGCGATCGGCGCCGGTAAAGGCGCCTCGAACATGCCCAAACAGTTCGCTCTCGAAGAGCGTCTCCACCACCGCAGAGCAGTTGAGTACAACGTACTTTCCTGCTACGCGGCTGCGCTGGTGTAACGCCGTCGCCACCAAGTCCTTCCCAGCGCCTGTGGGGCCCTGGATGAGCACGGAGCGGTAGTGTGGGGCGACGCGCTGAATCATTGCGAACAGGCTCCACATCTGGTCGCTTTTTGCCTGCAATGCCTCGAACTCCAGATCCTGGCTCCCCATACCGGAGGAGGACTGTGCCTTCTTTCTGAGGTTTGTGGCTTCGATCAAACCGGCAACCCGCTCCCGCAGCACGGCGATCTTGACCGGTTTTTGTAAATAGTCCGCCGCACCTTGGCGAATAGCTGCAACCGCTGTTTCGGGGGTGTAATGCGCAGTCATCAGGATCACATCGATGGTGGAATCGAAGTTCACCACATGCTGCAAAACCTCTAATCCGGTCATCTCCGGCATAACAAGGTCCGTAACAACGAGCCTTGGGCGGTGTTTTTGAACTAATTTCAGCCCTTCAACAGGGTTTGAGGAGGTGAAGATCGAGGCATCTGTATGCGCCAATGCGGTGGAAAGCAACTCCAGACTCCCCGGATTGTCGTCGATGATGACGATGGCAAGTGATTCAGACATGGAAAAGTGACAATAACCAACTTGATCGTATAGGGCCTTGGCTGGCTTGGCTAGATATGGGGCGCGGGTTGGGTGAAATGGCGCAGTTGGTGGGTGTCAGCACCCATTCGGTGTGGGGCACGGTCACCGCATACAAGACTATGTGTTTGAAATCACACGGAATACGGTTTGGCAGGGGGATTGCCATATGTAAGTACAGATAGCGTCAACGGAGGTTCCAATGTCCAAATGCTTAAACTGCCCTCAAGCTGGAAAACACGCCTTTTGCAAGCTAGGACCTGAATCCAGAGCGTTTCTCGAAGCAAATTCTCTCAACACCGATTACTCCCGTGGATCGACTCTGTTCCGTGAGGGCGATCGCGGCAATGCTGTATACGTAGTGTGCTCGGGCAAGGTGAAGGTTTCCGCTACTTCCAGAGATGGACGGACGATGATTCTGCGCATCGCTGACGCTGGGGATGTATTGGGTATGAGCGCGGCGCTCACCAATGCGGAATATGAAGTGACGGCGGAAGCCCTTGAGCCTTGCCGCGTGCGTGTCCTTCATCTCAAGCACCTGACAACGATGCTCCAGACCTACGCAGATGCCAGCCTGGGAGCGGCGAATGCTTTGGCCGAGGACTATCGTGCGGCATTCGACGAGGCTCGCCTCATTGCGCTTCCTGCCTCACCGGCCGGTCGCGTTGCGCGGTTGATTCTCGATTGGGCAGATCAAGCAAGAAACCGTTCGAATTCTCTGATCACAATGTCGCTCACTCACGAAGAGGTTGCTTCCATGACCGCCACGACCCGCGAAACGGTCACCAGAACTCTGGGCAAATTCCGCAAGGAAAAGATCATTGCCACACATGGAGTGGTTTTGACGGTACTTCAACCAAAAGCGCTGGAACGTCTATGTGCTTGCTAAGCAGGACCTCTGCGCGGATGTTTTCGTGCTCTTGATGTGCAGGCCTCGCAATCGCGCTCCGATTAGCTGAACAAAATCTCCTTTGACCGCAATTCTTTGATTGTGTCGCGGAGCTTGGCCGCTTTCTCGAACTCGAACTTTTTGGCAGCTTCTCTCATATCGCTTTCAAGATTGGCGATGTAACGATCAAGTTCAGACTGGTCGCTGAATTCAGGAAGTGTGGCATCTTCCTCAGTGAGATCGGCGTAGTCGGCTTTGAGAACCGTGGCCAGCGAGTCATCCAGCGCGCGTATTACGGTTTGCGGCGAAATTCCGTGCTCTTCGTTATAGGCAACTTGTTTTTCCCGACGTCGGTCTGTCTCATCGATCGCTCGGCGCATGGAATCGGTCATTTTGTCGGCATACAGAATGGCCCGGCCCTCTAAATGCCGAGCGGCCCGTCCAATGGTTTGAATCAAGGAGCCTTGTGAGCGCAGAAAGCCTTCCTTGTCCGCATCAAGAATTGCGACAAGTGATACTTCCGGAAGATCAAGCCCCTCCCGCAAAAGGTTGATACCAATCAAGACATCGTACTCACCCTTTCGAAGGTCTCGCAGAAGCCGGATGCGTTCGAGTGTCTCAATCTCGGAGTGCATGTATCGGCATCGCACTCCGACCTCGGTGTAGTAATTTGCCAAGTCCTCAGCCATGCGTTTCGTCAGGGTGGTTACCAGGACTCTCTGCTGCTTATCAGCGCGTTCACGAATCTCTGCGAGTAGGTTGTCGATTTGGCCTTTGACGGGCCTAATTTCTACTTGCGGATCAACTAGACCCGTGGGCCGAATAATCTGCTCAACGACCACGCCTGAAGATTTCGTCAGTTCGAAGGGACCCGGTGTCGCAGAAACATAGATAGTTTGACTGACGCGAGTTTCGAACTCCTCGAAACGCAGCGGCCGGTTATCCATTGCAGACGGTAAGCGGAAGCCGTAGTCCACGAGATTTTGTTTGCGGGAACGATCACCATGCCACATGCCATGAAGCTGGGGCACGGTGACGTGAGACTCATCGATAAAGACCAGAAAGTCGCGGGGGAAGTAGTCGAGAAGTGTAGGGGGAGGCTCGCCTGGCAACCGTCCCGAAAAGTGCCGCGAGTAGTTCTCAATGCCGTGGCAGAACCCCACCGACTTGATCATCTCGAGGTCGAAACGGGTGCGCTGGTGAATGCGCTGAGACTCAACCAGGCGCCCCTCTTTTTCCAGTTGCGCTTCCCAATCTGAAAGCTCAGCCAGGATCCCATTGATGGCGGAGGTTTTGCGTTCCGGAAGAACTACATAGTGACTCTTGGGATAGATAGGGAGTCGCGAGTATTTCTGTTTGACGGTTCCGAAGAGAGGGTCGATGAGGGAGAGCGAGTCAATCTCGTCGCCGAATAGTTCAATGCGGAATGCGTTTTCGTCATAGGTCGGGTAAATCTCGATAACGTCGCCGCGCACGCGGAAGGTGCCGCGGCGGAAGTCAACGTCATTGCGCTCATAGAGGATCTCGACGAGTCGCCGAGTGATGTCCTCGCGTTTGATTTTTTGCCCTTTCTCGAGTAACAAGAGCATCCCGTAATAAGCTTCTGGAGATCCGAGGCCATAGATACAAGAGACGGAGCTGACAATGATCGCATCCCCGCGCTCAAACAGACTGCGAGTCGCTGAGAGACGGAGTTTGTCCAGCTCGTCATTGATCGTGGATTCCTTTTCGATGTACAGGTCTCCGGCGGGTATGTACGCTTCGGGTTGATAGTAGTCGTAGTAGGAAACGAAGTACTCCACGGCGTTGTTCGGGAAAAACTGTTTGAACTCGTGATAGAGCTGGGCAGCGAGTGTCTTGTTGTGAGCAAGTACCAACGCAGGTCTATTTAATTCAGCGATAACCTTCGCCATCGTGAACGTTTTTCCTGACCCAGTAACTCCCAGAAGCACCTGGTCCTTCTCGCCGGCCTGAAGTCCACCGACGAGTTCTGCGATCGCGCGTGGCTGGTCGCCCTGCGGTTTGTATTCAGAGACGAGCTGGAAGTCCATCCTTGTAGGATAGGGCATGGGAGGGCAAAGATGTCTGAGCAACAAACGGACCTTTGGCTCGTTCGGCACGGTGAGACTGAGTGGAGCCGGGACGGGCGTCACACGAGTTGGAGTGATATTCCATTAACCGAGCGCGGCAGGGAACGGGCAAAATGGTTGCGCAGTGCCATGTCTGGAACGGAGTTTTCTGCCGTGTTTGTAAGCCCTCGGCAGCGCGCGCGGGAAACGTGCGACATTGCTGGATATGGAGACCGGGCGGTCGTTGAAGATGATTTGCAGGAGTGGAACTACGGCGAGGCGGAAGGGAAGACCACCGCGCAGATGCGCCAGCTTTACGGTCCGCAATGGAGTGTTTGGACTACTCCGCTTGTCGGGGGTGAGACGCTGGAACGTGTGGGAGAACGCGCAGACGAGGCAATCAGGAAAGCGCTCGCCGCGGGAGCCGACGGCAAACCGATCGCTTTATTTGCGCATGCACATATTTTGAGGATCCTTGCGGCACGGTGGGTTGGACTGCCGCCGGATGGTGGAAGGTTATTTGCTCTCGGCACCGGGAGTATCAGCATATTGGGATTTGAGCGCGAGACGCGTGTCATCTCTAAATGGAATCACGTTCAGGAAGATAACTTGATTGTGGCCGGGTCATTGTGACTTGTTCGTGTCATCGCGTTCCGGGGCAAAAGAGGCAAGACACCATGCGTTCGATTGTTGAGTTGGAGCACGCGCACGTGGCGCGCGGAAACAAGATCGTTTTGCACGATATCAGTCTCCAGATAACAGAGGGTGAGCACCTTGCGATTCTGGGTCCGAACGGCTGCGGCAAGTCGACCCTTCTCAAGACGATCACCTGCGAACTTTATCCCTTGGTACGTCCTGAGACACGAGTGCGCATTATGGGACGCGAGAGGTGGGACTTAACCGAGTTACGGCGCAGGATGGGCGTGGTAGCTGCGGAGTTGCCGGGAAGGCAGACCCTTGCGATCACGGGATTGGAGGCAGTACTTACTGGATTTTTTTCAAGCTCCATCCTTTGGCCCGACTTGTCTATCACGCAAAAAATGCGAGATCGCGCGGAAGAGATTCTGGACCTCGTGGATGGACAGGGACTGAGGGATGCGCGGGTGGGCGAGATGTCGGCTGGGCAGCAGCGTCGCGTGATGATCGGACGGGCGATGGCTGGAACTTCCTCCAATCTTGAGGAGGGCAACGTTGAGATGCTTCTCCTGGATGAACCGTCGAATGCTCTTGACCTGACGGCACAACAGGATTTGCGAGAGATGCTGCGGGGGCTTGCTCAGCGCGGAACAACCATCTTGCTGATCACGCATCATATTGCAGACATTTTGCCGGAGATGGATCGCATCGTGATGATGCGCGATGGCCGTATCGCCGTCGATGGAAGCAAACGGAGCACGCTCACAGAAGCACATTTGGAACGGCTGTTTGGCCGACAGATCGCACTTACCGAACGCGACGGATATTGGAACGCCTGGTGATTTTCTAGCGGCCCGTTCCTGTGGAACTCAACTGCAAGGTGACCAACTCGGGACGCTGAATCTTGCTCGGTCCGAGTACCGCGACCTTCGGTAAAGGGCCTCGTACCATTGCGACCTCGTCGCATGCATAAAGCCGGGGGCATGTTTGACAATCTTTATAGATCTTGTCAGGCATTGCGTCGCGTTCTGCGACGCGAAAGCCAAAGTGTTCAAAGAAATCCGGAATCCTTGTGAAGAGGCAAACGGACAATACGGCGTGTTGCTCCGCCTCTTCGATGAGGGCTCGCAAGAGCAGACCACCCGCTCCTTGTCCCTTGGCTTCAGGGCGCATCACGATGGAGCGTACCTCAGCCAGGTGCGGTCCATAGAGATGCAAAGCGCCGCATCCTAGAAACTCGCCCTCTTGCGTCTCGGCGACGGTGAAGTCCCGGATGTTTTCGCAAATTTCGGCGTAACTCCGTTGCAAAAGGGTACCGTCGCCGGAGAGGGAATTGACGAGGTCAAAGATGTTTCTGGCGTCCTGGAGATGCGCTTTGTGTACATGGATATCAGACATGCGCCACCTCCTCTGTTTGAGGCTTGCGATCATGTTTGCGCTGGTCGGAGCGGTGACGAGCCGCGCGAAGCGACTGCTGCACACGTGTCGTCGCCGTTCCTCCGATGACGTCATGGCAGTCAAGGGTGGCCTGCAAGGCAATGGCATCGAGGAAGTCGTCGCCGAACTCAGAGCTGAATTGCTTGAAGTCGTCGTGCGATAGCGCGTTCAGTTCTACGCCCTTTTCAATTGCGTAACGAACGAGGTTGCCTATAATCTCGTGCGCTTTTCGAAATGGAATGCCTCTTCGAGTAAGATATGTCGCGGCCGCCATTGCGTTGAGATACCCCGATTGTGCCGCATCGCTCATCCGGTCGAGGCGGAATTTGAGAGAGGCGGTGAAAGACGGGAGCACGCTAAGGATGCCTGCGATGGTATCTGCCGCATCAAAGACAGGCTCCTGACCTTCTTGCAGGTCTTTGTTATAAGCGAGGGGCAATCCCTTCACTACGGTGATGAGGGCGGCGGCCGCACCCGTGAGCCGTCCGCATTTGCCGCGGATGAGTTCTGTGAGGTCGGGGTTTTTCTTCTGAGGCATCGCGCTGGATCCGGTAGAGAACCGCTCGGGCAGATCGAGGAAACCAAACTCGGCCGTGGAATAGAGCGTGAGTTCTTCAGCAAAACGAGAGATGTGAAGCCCGAGAGTGGAGAGGCACTGGACGAACTCTAGCGCGAAGTCTCGATCGCTCGTTGCGTCCATGCTGTTCGGTGTTGGCCCAACAAACTCCAAGGCCTCCGCCGCGATCGTGCGATCGAGCGAGAGCGTTGCTCCAGCGACTGCGCCGGAGCCGAGTGGACAAAGATTCATGCGTGAACGCGCGTCAAGGAGGCGAGAAAAATCCCGCTCCGCCATACTCACGTAGGCGAGGAGCCAGTGGGCTATCAGTACGGGTTCGGCACGCTGCATGTGGGTATAGCTGGGCATTACTGCGATATCTACGGACTCGGCGAGCGAAAGAAGAGAAGAGATCCACTCATTTAGCCCGCTCAGAGTATGGTCGATGCTCTCGCGGACAAACAACCGCATGTCCGTGGCGATTTGTTCATTCCGGCTGCGACCAGTGTGGAGTTTCAGCGCCAGTGCGCCGATTTCCTTGGTGAGCTCCAATTCCACAAAATGATGAATGTCTTCGGCCTGCGGAGACGACGCAACAAGTGCAGCGCCGATTTGTTGCGTGCTGGTTGCATAGTCCGGTTCAGGCGACGATACCGAGATCCGATGTGACCACGCCTCTGCACGTGAGCCCACAGCCGCCAAGCCACGCAATGTTATCTCCAACTCTTGCGACGTAAGAATTCCTGCGGCCGCAATCATGCGCGCGTGCGCGGAACTAGCGACTACCTCCTGAGGGAGCAACCGCCAATCAAACGGAAAGGATCGCTGCCACTGCTCGAAGGTGCGGTCGAGCGGCTCGCGGAAACGGCCCGACCACATCTTTGCGGGTTGTTGGGAGTTTGGCATTAAAGTAGGTTCTCAGATTCCAAGTGTTGATCGGTGTGTACGAATCTCCCCATCAAGTCACGCGTATGTGACATCGAAGGCAATGGGCGGCGTTTCATTTTGATCCTTCGCTGTTCAGTTGAGGCATTTTCGAGCCTTTGCTTAGCGTGAGGAGACCAGTCTGGGCGTAAGTGAGGAGTTTTTCGCGCGTGTCGGTGATGTCAAGGTTGCGCATCGTGAGTTGACCGATGCGGTCGCGGGCGGAGAAGGCCGATTCACCCTTTTCCATGGTGAGCCGCTCGGGATGGAAGGTGAGGTTTGGCGAGTCGGTGTTGAGGATGGAATAGTCGTTGCCACGTCGCAACTCCAAAGTGACCTGCCCCGTGATGGGCTTCGCGACCCAGCGTTGCGCGGCTTCACGGAGCATGATGGCTTGAGGATCGAACCAACGGCCCTGATACAGGAGACGGCCGAGCTTGCGGCCGTTCTCGCGGTACTGCTCGATGGTGTCCTCATTATGGATGCCGGTGATGAGGCGTTCGTACGCAATGAACAGAAGCGCGAGACCTGGTGACTCATAAATTCCGCGGCTCTTGGCCTCGATGATGCGGTTCTCGATCTGGTCACTCATGCCCAGGCCGTGTCGGCCGCCGATACGGTTGGCTTCGAGCATCAGAGCGACGGGATCCGTATAGTCACTGCCATTGAGGGCGACAGGAAAGCCCTCCTCAAAGCGGACGGTGAGCTCTTCGCGCTCGATGGCGACATCGTCGCTCCAGAAGGCGGTGCCCATAATCGGAGCGACGATCTTCATTGATGTTGAGAGGAGTTCGAGATCCTTTGCTTCGTGGGTTGCACCCAGGATGTTGGAGTCGGTGGAGTAGGCCTTCTCGGCAGACATCTTGTAGCCGAAGCCGGATCTCTGCATGAAGGCCGACATCTCGGCGCGGCCGCCTAGTTCGTCGATGAAGGCGGAATCGAGCCATGGCTTGTAGACCTTGAGATTTGGATTGACGAGCAGGCCGTACCGGTAGAAGCGTTCGATATCGTTGCCTTTGAACGTGGAGCCGTCGCCCCAGATGTTGACATCGTCTTCCTTCATGGCGGTGACGAGCATCGTGCCGGTTACTGCACGACCGATAGGAGTTGTATTGAAGTAGGTAACTCCCGCAGTCGTGATATGGAACGCGCCGGACTGGAGTGCAGATATGCCTTCACGAACCAGCGGGCCGCGGCAGTCGACAAGCCGGGCTTTCTCGGCCCCGTACTCAAGAGCTTTGCGCGGGATCTCTTCGTAATCCGCTTCATCCGGTTGGCCAAGATTCGCGGTGTAGGCGTAAGGTATCGCCCCCTTTTGTTTCATCCAGTGCAGCGCGGCGCTGGTATCGAGACCGCCGGAAAAGGCAATTCCAACCTTTTCGCCGCGCGGTAGTGTTTCGAGAATTACGGACATATACGTGGTCTTCCTGAAGGTTCGATTCGGAGTGCTCTAGCGTTTCACGCGGGCTTGCAGGCCCGCTCGGTTGCGGTTGCTCGGAATGCGCTTGGCGCCGCCAAGAAGCATGAGAGTGATTGCTTTCTGCGCGTGCATGCGGTTTTCAGCTTGATCGAAGACGATAGACTGTGGACCGTCGACCACAGCGTCCGTGACCTCCGCGCCGCGGTGAGCAGGCAGGCAATGCATGAATACTGCAGATTCCTGTGCTCGCGCCATGAGGTCTTCATTCACCTGGAACGGCTTGAATATCGGGGCTCGGCGAGCAGCTTCGTGTTCCTGTCCCATGCTGGTGCACACATCGGTATAGACCGCGTCCGCATCGGTTGCAGCTTTTACAGGATCGTGGGTGAGCGTTAGGGACCCGCCTGTATTCTCTGCAATCTCAATAGCCTTATGCACAATCTCCAGCTTCGGTTCGAAGCCCTTTGGCGTGGCAATGGTGCAGTGCACGCCAAGGAGCGCCGCGGCAAGTATCAGAGAGTGGCATACGTTGTTTCCATCTCCTACATAAGTGAATCGCAATCCCTCAAGGGAACCGAATCGTTCTTCGAGGGTCATGAAGTCAGCTATGGCCTGGCATGGGTGCTCAAGATCAGAAAGCGCGTTGATGACTGGCACTCTGGCGTTTGCGGCCATCTCGGTAATCGTGTCATGCGCATAGGTCCGCAGAACGATGACGTCCATCCAGCGTTCGAGATTTCTGGCAACATCGGGGATGGACTCTCGTTCACCAAGGGGCGAGCTGGTCTGATCCACAAATAACGCATTCCCGCCTGCGGTATTCATCGCGGTTTCAAACGTCAGGCGGGTTCGCAGCGAATCTTTCTCAAAGATGAGGACCATCTGGCGTGCATCGAGCGCGTGTCGAAAATCCTCGGGCTGCGTTTTAACTGCGTGCGCCAACTCCATCATGGCGGCCATCTCGGACACGGACAGGTCAGCGATTGAACACAAATCGCGACCCACAAGGTTCTTCGCTGTCTCGTTGAAAGCAGTGTCCGATTGAATACCAAGGACTGCCGTAGGGCGGCCGCTCTTGGGCGGATTCATCACGATGGTCTTGCCATCTTTTGCGTCAGTTGTTCGGCTATCCATTGATCTTTTCTCCGGCCATGATTGCGTGATGCGATGAGTTGGCGGTACTGTGCAGTGCGAGTAGAACATCCAGAGCTTCTATTGTCTGATCAATGTGGCCTGGGGTAATCAGAAAGGGGGGCAAGAACCGCAAAACGGTTTCGTGGGTGCGATTGAGGAGAATATGGCGATCCAACATTCCCTGAAAGATCTGTTGGGCAAGCTGGTCGGAGTTAAGTTCAACTCCAATCATGAGACCGCGGCCACGAACGTCAACGATCGAGCTGTGCTTGGCCTTCAATTCGCGAAGCCTCTCGACGAAATAATCGCCAGTTGATGTCACATGATCGAGTAACTTTGACCGCTTGATTTCATCAATCACGGCAATTGCTACTGCGCATGCGAACGGGTTTCCCCCGAACGTGGTCCCATGCATGCCCGGTGTGAAGGCTTGCGACGCCGCTTCCGTACACACCATCGCGCCGATAGGAATACCCCCCGCCAGTGGCTTTGCGAGTGTGGTTACATCTGGTTGGATGTCATATTGCTGGTACGCGCACCAGGTCCCAGTTCTCCCCATGCCGCATTGGATTTCATCCAGGAGAAGCAGCGCCCCAGTCGAGTTACAAAGTTCGCGCGCCGTTGAAAGGAACTCGCGAGAGACAGGGTTAATGCCGCCCTCTCCTTGAATCGTTTCGATGGCAATGGCGCAAACTTCTGGCGAAAACGCTGCTCGCAGTGCTTTGACATCGTCAAACGGAATGAATTCAACTTCCGGCATAACAGGAGCGAAGGGCTCCCGATATTTCTGCTTATGGGTAGTGGCGACCGAGCCCATCGTCCTTCCGTGGAAGCTATGTTCGAGCGCAAGAAACTTCGTTCCGAGGTGCTTTCCTTTTGAACGGGATAGCCCGGCATGAGCGCGAGCGAGTTTCAGTGCCGCCTCCCACGCTTCGGTACCGCTGTTGCAGAGAAAGACGCGATCAAGACCTGTAAGCTCAGTAAGGCGCATCGCCAACTCGGTTGTTCCCAGGTGATAGAACAGGTTCGAAGTATGCAGCAATCTGCTGGCTTGATCCTGGATTGCCTGGGTGATTGCGGGATGATTGTAGCCGAGTGCGCAGACGCCGATCCCGCTGAGCAGATCGAGATAGTCGTGACCTTGTTCATCACGAAGGTGTACGCCCTCTCCTGACACAAAGAGGATTGGATTGCGCTCGTAGGTCTGCACGAGCAATTTAGATTCGGCGGCCTGAAGATTCTTCAAGCTCATTGCTTCAGCAACACTCATGCGACCATCACCTCTGTTCCGTCGTTGACTCGCGAACTTAATAGATCGGGAAGGACAGATGCGGATTCAGCCGGCAGAATGCGCACCCGTTTTACTCCATGGGTTAGAGCGTCTTTACAGGCATTGAGCTTCGGTAACATGCCTCCCGAGACGACGGCCTGCTCTTCGAGAGCGGGAATCTGTTTCAACGACAGCCACCGCATCACCTGGCCGTCTGCTCCTTTGACGCCAGGAACATCTGTAAGGAAGACCAGGGCGTCGGCCTTAGTGGCAACCGCACAGGCAGAGGCCATCTCATCCGCGTTGATGTTGTAGTATTCGCCGTCAAAGCCGAGCGCGATAGAGGAGATTACGGGGATAGCGCCCATGGTCCAGATCGCATCCAGCCACTTAGGGTCCGTTGCCGCAATTTCTCCGACGTAGCCGAGATCAGGAACGGTTTTCTTTTTGCGCGCCCGAAATACGTGGCCATCGCCCCCTGTCAGGCCCATTGCGGCCTGTCCGCACTGATCAAGCGCGGCCACCAAAGACTTATTCACGCGGCCACCAAGCACCATTAACGCGGCATCGCGCGTCTCTGCATCCGTGACGCGCAGGCCCGCGACGAACTCACTTTTTTTCCCCATCTGCGAAAGCACCCGCGTGAGTTGGACGCCGCCACCGTGTACAAGCGCGACTTTGTGCCCATCTTTTGCCAATTCCGCAACGGCCCGTGCACAGCGTTGCAACAACGCTGGATTCTCCAAGGCTGCACCGCCGAGCTTTACAACAAACTTCATAGGAGACCCTCCGCTTCGTGCCAACCGGCCATCAAATTCATATTTTGCACCGCCTGCGAGGCAGCTCCTTTTAACAGATTGTCAAGACATGAAACTAGAACCAGTCGGCGTCCATCAGGAGCCAACTGAAATCCGAGGTCACAGAAGCTGGTCCGTACCACGTATTGGATCTGCGGAAGGTGAGGGGAGCGACGCACGCGAACAAGTGGAGCGTTGGCATAGAACTCGTCGAAAGCTGACTGTATAGTGGCGCGATCAAGCTGCTGGTTCAGTCGAACATAGATCGTAGACAGAATTCCCCGCGGAATCGGCAGAAGATGTGGAGTGAATTGAATCTGTTCTTCGGTGAGGTCGAGTTGCTCCAAGAGTTCCCCGGAATGACGGTGGCCGAAGACAGCGTAGGCGGAAAGATTGTCCGCAGCATACATAAATAGATTGTTTGGTACGAGTGATTTACCCGCGCCGCTTACTCCAGACTTCGCATCGCATATGATTCCGTGATCAAGATCGAGGATGTTTGCGCGAATGAGGGGCGCGAGCGCCAGAATAATCGACGTGGCGTAACAACCGGGATTCGCGACCAGGCGCGCCGTTCGTATTGCTGGTCCATGAAGCTCCGGCGACCCGTAGACCGACTCTGATTGGATGGCCGCGGCCAAGGTTGGATCGGCGTCTTCCAGCGCATAGGCGGCGCGGTATTTATCGCATCGCAGTCGCCACGCTCCACTAAGGTCGATAACTCGTATCCCCTGTTCGATTGCGGCGGGCACCCATGCCCGGGATTGCTCATGTGGCGTTGCAAGGAATAGGACGTCTAAGGCAGATTGCTTGAGTTGCTTCCAATCAAAAGGCACAACCTGCAGTTCGTCGGCAAATGGGAGGCCGGATAGCTGCGGATGAAGATTTGTAAGTGATACCGAAGATGCTTCGGCGTCGTTCATCCGTCCGAGAAACATTGGCGGTGCATCCGCGAGACGGGGATGCCGCAATAGGATCCGCGCGAGCTCTGCGCCGGCATAACCACTTACGCCAGCTACAGCAACCCGGAGAGAGGATGGAACGTCATTCGGCAATGTGGGCCTCAATTCGGCTCTTCAAGAGCCCCGCTTGCTCATTGTTCGGGCAAATGATCAACACCGTGTTATCGCCGGCGATCGTACCCACAACTTCGTGCCAATCCTGCGAATCAATGCTTGCTGCCACAGGCTGAGCTCCGCCCATCGTCGTGAGCACAATCAGGAGATTCTGGGCCTGGCGGACTTCGAGTCCGAAGTCTTGCAGCACGCTTGCGATCGCAGGAAGTTCGTCCTCGCTGTCCGACATCGGCAGCGCATAACCCATAGGTCCTTTGAGCAGTTTCAGCTCCCGAATATCGCGGGAGAGGGTGGCCTGGGTTACGTGGATGCCTTGGCTCGCGAGTTTACGGCGCAGCTCGTCTTGATTGGTGACGGTAGTGCTCACCAGAAACTCTCGAATCGCGTTGTGCCGTTGACTCTTCATGCATTCCAATCGATAGAAGGATCGTTCTTTTGCTTAAAAACCTGCCTGTTGAAAACACGAAAATGCGTGACGCGAAGGGCGCCACGCATCTCGCATAAAAATCCATAAATCATGTATAAATATACACACGCATATTGTCAAGCTGCCGCGTTCCGTGAATTGCGACATCTGTCTCAGTGTACAGGTTGCATGAAAACGCTGCGAACCGTGTGCGGGAATGGACGTATATTGAACTATGGGTGTCTTTGAGGCTGGTATTCGACAAGACGGAGAACCACTGGCGCAGGGTCAGTCGCTGGCACAGGCTTCAACGTCCGGCATGGCGGTAGCGTCGTCCTCCAATTCCCGTAATTCTCTGGTTGACGCGCGGTTCGATCACGATTCTTGTGGGGTGGGATTCGTTGCGTCGGCGTTAGGGCGATCCAACCATCAGATCTTGCAGCATGCTCTGACGGCTCTATCGCGCCTCGAGCATCGTGGCGCTGTGGCCGCTGATGGCGCCAGTAGCGACGGCATCGGGTTGATGACGGCAGTTCCGCGCAAGCTTCTTTTAGCCAGCACCGGATTCAATCTGGGTCCTGAAGAGGCGCTTGGGGTTGGCATGGTTTTTTGGCCCCCTGAAGAGACGAGAGCGGAACATGTGCTGGAGAGTTGCTTATCCTCACAACAACTGCGGGTGCTCGGCTGGCGCGATGTTCCGATTCGAGCTGAGATTCTTGGGCCTATCGCTCTGAGCACGATGCCCCAAATCCGCCAGGTCTTAGTGACAGATATTGCGGGGTCGGATGCAGATCCGATGGAACGGCGCCTGTATCTGGCGCGTAAACAATTCGAGCGGGCAGCTGAATTGGGTGAGGTGACGGGGTACATCTGTTCCTTGTCGAGTACAACGATCGTGTACAAGGCTATGTGTCTTGGCCGATTGCTTCCCGAGTTTTATTCGGACTTGTCTTCGCCGGACTACACCACCCACTTCGCTGTATTTCATCAGCGGTATGCAACAAACACATTGCCGGCCTGGCATCGGGCTCAACCCGGACGGAAACTAGGGCACAACGGCGAGATCAACACAGTTTGGGGAAACCGCTCGCGGATGGCAGCGAGAGACTCAACGTTGCCGGTCGAGTGTAAACCCGTGCTCACGAAGGACGGCACGGACTCGACGAGCCTCGATGAAACGGTAGAGCTGATCAGCCAGAATGGTCGCACAATCTCCGAAGCCGTCCGGATGCTGTTGCCGCCCGCGATGGTGAGCCGTCCGAGTCCTTTTTTGCAGTATCACGCAGGTTGTAGCGAGCCATGGGATGGTCCCGCGGCGATCGCCTACAGCGACGGTGTCGTAGTGGGTGCCGCGTTGGACCGCAACGGCCTGCGTCCGTGCCGGTACGCCATCACCAGCGATGGGCTCGTTGTGGCTGGAAGCGAAGCTGGACTGGTCGATCTTGATCCGGCTACCGTTATTGAAAGCGGTAGGCTGGGGCCCGGGCAGATGCTTGGCGTTGATACCGAGGAACACAAGATCTACCACAACGAAGAGATGCTGGATGCCTTTGACGCTAAGGCTACGTACGCATCGCTGGTGGAAGCGACGCCTCTGCTCCAGGTTGCTGAGTCCGGTGAGACGACTGACTTGGCCGCTTTACAGCGCGGGTTTGGATATACCCAAGAAGATTTGAAGATGATTCTTCAGCCGATGGCTACGGGAGGCAAAGACCCAGTATGGTCGATGGGTGATGATACTCCGCTGGCGTTCCTGGCTCGCGGTCCAAGGCCCCTCTATTCATTCTTCCGTCAGCGTTTCGCCCAGGTTACAAATCCAGCGATCGATCCGCTGCGTGAGGCGATCGTTGTCTCTTTGGACACGCGCCTTGGACCTTGGGCACATATTCTCGAGAAGAATGAGCCGTTGCCCGGTATCTCGCTGCACTCGCCGTTTCTTTCTCTCGGCCAGGTGGCAGCACTGCGCGCAGGAGTCTACCCGCATCGCGAGTTGCTGAGGCTGGATGAGCTGTCCTGCCTGTTTTCCCCTGAGTTGACCCTCGAGGAAGCCATCGATGATTTGTGCGGACGCGCGGTGGACCTGGTTCTTGGCGGCAGCAGGTTGCTGCTGCTAACGGACCGTGGCGCGAGCGCGTCGGCATTGCCGATTCCGATGGCGATGGCCACGGGAGCCGTTCATCAAGGCCTCGTCGCAGCAGGCTTGCGCACGCTCTGCGGGATTGCGGTAGAGGCTGGCGATTGTCGAGACATACACCATGCCGCGGTTCTGATCGGCTATGGCGCGGGCGCAGTGTGCCCCTGGCTGGCTCTGGAGACCGCACGCACACTTCAAGCTGAACGTGTGGACGGCGAGAAGATGATGTTAAAGGCGCTGGATGGCGGCGTGGCCAAGGTCATGTCGAAGATGGGCATCTCGGTCGTGGATAGCTATCGTGGAGCTCACCTCTTTGACCTGCTCGGCCTCCATGCAAGCGTCGTCGATCGTTGTTTCCCAAACACTCCAGCTCCGCTTTCGGGTATCGGATTTGCAGAACTTGATCGCCGGTTGCGGTTGACCTGGCAACCTGAGGTGAAGGAGGCCAGCGCGACCGATCTGCCGGATTACGGCTGGGTGCGTTTTCGTAAGTCGGAGACTGCGGAGCCTCACATGTGGCAACCGCCTACAGTGAAGGCGCTGCAGACGGTTGTGGGAAGCGCTCGAGGTGTCGCGGCTAGCTCTGATCCGGCTGCTACCTTTGCGATTTTCAGCCGCAACATCGACGCGGGGGAGGCGGTCACTCTACGCGACCTGCTCGAGGTCAGGCCTGCAGGACTGGAACTGCCCTTAGACCAGGTGGAGCTTGCGGAGAGCCTCTGTAGGCGTTTCGTATCGAGCGCCATGTCGCTCGGCTCCATCAGCCCGGAAGCTCATCAGACGATTACGCAGGCGATGAACTCACTGGGTGCGCGCTCGAACACCGGAGAGGGCGGAGAAGATCCCGATGTCTACCGCACGGCGAAAGAACCCACGCCCTCTGATATCGGTGATGGAGGAGCGTTTGCAGCGAAGGCGAGCAGCCAGGGAAGCGCTGCGGCTGTGGCGGAGCTAGTGCACGCGCCGGCTGTACACACGTCCTTCAACAACAAGATCAAGCAGATTGCCTCGGGTAGATTTGGTGTTACGGCTGAGTACCTTGCTCACGCGGAAGAGATTGAGATCAAGGTGGCGCAGGGCGCGAAGCCGGGCGAAGGCGGGCAATTGCCGGGGCACAAAGTCTCTGGCTTAATTGCGAAGCTGCGCCATGCGCAACCGGGCGTTTCACTGATATCGCCACCACCTCACCACGACATCTATTCCATCGAGGATTTGGCGCAGCTGATCTACGACTTGAAGCGTGTGAATCCGCGAGCTGCCATTGGAGTGAAGTTGGTGTCTGGCTGTGGTGTCGGAACCGTAGCTGCAGGCGTGGCAAAAGCCTACGCGGACTTTATCGTGATTGCCGGCAATACCGGAGGAACTGGCGCCGCTGCGCTTTCAAGCATCAAGTATGCGGGAAATCCGTGGGAGCTTGGACTTTCGGAGGCACAGCAGCAGCTTCGCAGCACGGGGATGCGAGAGCGTGTTCGCCTTCGCACCGATGGTGGCATTGCAACAGCGCGCGACGTGCTGGTTGCCGCACTGCTGGGTGCGGATGAGTACGCATTTGGCACAGCGGTACTTGTTGCTCTTGGATGCGACATGGCAAGGCAGTGCCATCTGAACACCTGCCCAACCGGGATTGCGACACAACGCCCGGAGCTTCGCGCTAAGTTCCGCGGTAAGCCGGAGCACATCGTAGCCTTCTTCAGTCAGCTATCGGCTGATCTGAGAAGGATGCTGGCCAAGTTTGGATTACCGAGTCTAGAGTCTGCGATCGGCCGCGTCGATTTGCTTGAACAGGTACGCTTCGACGGCAATCTAGATTTGACGCCGATCCTTTCCGATGCCGGACATGGCCCCACGCGATGGATGGGATCGCGCAACAACAGGCCTGGCGAGGACCATCCGCTGGATGATCCATGGACTGCGCCTGCGATCGAAGCATCCGTTCGCGGAGAGGCATTCAGCGTCAAGAGCCATATCTGCAATGAACATCGGTCCGTCGGCGCGCGACTTTCTGGCGAGGTCTCCTTGTTGCGAACCAAAGGCGAGCTGGAGGATGTTGATGTCACCTTCGATCTGGACGGGACGGCTGGTCAATCCTTCGGCGCTTTCGCGGGAGAGGGAATCAAGCTGATTCTCACGGGACAGGCGAACGACTTCGTGGGTAAGGGGTTGTCAGGAGCTGATTTGATTCTTCGAGCAGTTGGCAGCGCTGCGGAGCATAGCGAGGAACACGTACTGCTTGGCAACGTTGCACTGTATGGCGCGACCTGTGGCCGGCTGTTTGCCGCCGGTCGAGCGGGCGAACGATTCGCGGTGCGTAACTCCGGAGCGACCGCCGTGATTGAAGGCGTCGGCGATCATGCGTGTGAGTACATGACCGGTGGAATGGTGGCGATCCTCGGCGAGATCGGCATCAACTTCGGCGCTGGTATGACGGGAGGTCTTGCATGGGTTTATGACCCGAGGCAGACCATCCTTTCAGAGGTTCGATACCACAACGACTTTCTGGAAGCGCAGCCGTTCGCGGAGACCTCGGCCGAACAGCAGCAGACCTTGCAGGCGTTGATCCAGGAACATGTAGGGCTTTCGCAGAGCAAACTGGGTGAGAGGCTGCTGTCCGATTGGCAGGCGTGTTCTGGAGATTTCATCTTGTTCACGCCAAAACCGCAGGCTTAGCTGGTTAATCACAGATACCTAAGGGTAGCCACGCTTTGCTGGCTGCCCTTTTCCGTGAGGTTCGCTACCATAGAGTCATGTCCGAACCGAAGCAAGGCTTTGCCACCCGCGCCATTCATGATGGTCAACCATCTGATCCACTTACCGGCGCTGTGAATGTACCGATCTACCTTACGTCCACCTATAAACAAGAGGCGATTGGGAAGAACAAGGGGCACGAATACGCGCGGCTCACAAACCCCACTCGCGACGCGCTCGAGGAGAATCTGTGTTCGCTGGAAGGAGGGGGTTCGGCGCACTGCTTTGGCTCCGGAATGGCCGCGATCACAGCCCTCTGCACGATGATGAAGACAGGCGATCATGTGGTCTGCTCGGACAACGTCTATGGCGGAACGTCACGCCTATTTGACAAGGTGCTCGTGAACTACGGACTCAGCTTTACGTATGTGGACACGACAAACATTGAGGCTGTGCGCGCGGCGATTCGCCCTGAAACCAAGCTGGTTCATATTGAGACGCCGACCAACCCGATGATGGCGGTGACGGATATTCGTGCGGTCGCTGACGCCTGCCATGCAAAGGGCGTTGAGCTCAGCGTTGATAACACCTTCCTTTCTCCGTATCTGCAACGGCCGATCGAGCTTGGTGCCGACATTGTGATGCACTCGACGACCAAGTTCCTGAATGGCCATTCGGATGGTCTGGGTGGAGTGTTGGTTGGAACCAAACCGTTGCATGCAGAGACGTTCCGGTTTGTGCAGAAGTGTACTGGCGGAATCTTGTCGCCGTTCGATAGTTATCTGTTGCTGCGCGGCGTGAAGACCCTTGCTGTGCGTATGGAGCAGCATGATTCCAACGGACGCGCGGTCGCGGAGTTCCTAGTCAAGAAGTTTGGTGCCGGGAAGGTGTTTTATCCCGGCTTGCCGACGCATCCTCAGCATGAGCTGGCGAAGCGGCAACAGCGGGGATTTGGGTCGATGATCTCCTTCGAGCTGGGATCACTTGAGGCGGCGAACGCTTTCGCCACTCGTCTGAAGCTTTGTTACCTTGCGGAGTCGCTCGGCGGTGTAGAGACGCTCATCTGTCATCCGGCGACGATGACGCATGCGGCAGTTGGCGCGGAAGGTCGAGCGCACCTCGGAATTACCGACGGATTAATGCGCATATCGGTGGGAATTGAGGATGTGACAGACATCATAGGTGACCTCGATCAGGCGATTAGCGGATAGTGAGTATCTTCTGATCGAGGGTTACAAAACTAATACCTTCATCGATGTTTCAGAGTGACAGAATCGATGCATGAGCAAGATTTGTACGATCATTCAGGGCGGTATGGGGGTGGGGGTTTCGGGCTGGAAGCTGGCCCAAACCGTGTCGAAGGCCGGGCAGCTGGGTGTGGTGTCGGGGACGGCGCTGGATCAGGTGATGGCGCGGCGGCTGCAGGAGGGTGATGAGGGTGGCGATGTGCGCCGCGCGCTCGAGGCATTCCCGTTTCGGGAGATGGCGGAGCGGATTCGGCAGGCCTACTTCATCGAGGGTGGGAAGTCGCCGCTGACTCCTTTTCGGTCGGTTCCGCTGCTGGTGAAGGACAACCCGCGGGAGCTTGCGGAGCTGTGCATTGTGGGCAACTTCGTGGAGGTATTCCTGGCTCGCGAAGGGCATGCGAATCCGGTGGGGATCAACTACCTGGAGAAGATCCAGGCGGCGATCTTGCCGAGCGCGTACGGAGCGATGCTGGCTGGCGTTGAGTACGTGATTATGGGCGCTGGGATTCCGCTGAAGTTTCCGGCGGTGCTGGATGCGTATGCTCAGCATCAAGCGGCGGAATATCCAATGCACGTCATTGGCGCGGTTGAGGGCGACGATACGATGATGCGATTTGATCCGGCGGAGTTCGCGGAGTGCGAGCTTCCGGCGCTGCATCGGCCGATGTTCCTGGCGATCGTGTCGTCGAATACGCTGGCGGGGACAATGGTGAAGAAGGCCAATGGCCGCGTGGATGGATTGGTGGTGGAGACGCGGACGGCGGGGGGACACAATGCTCCGCCGCGTGGCAGGATGCAGTTGAGCGAGTTGGGCGAGCCGATCTATGGCGAGCGCGATGCGATCGATATGGAGAAACTCAGTGAGCTTGGTGTTCCTTTCTGGCTTGCCGGTGGTTATGGCAGCGCCGATACGGTGCGGGAGGCTCTGGCGCTCGGAGCTGCCGGAGTGCAGGTTGGGACGGCGTTTGCCTTCTCGGATGAGTCCGGTTTGAAGGCGGAGTATAAGCAGGAGCTGCTGGCCAAGGTTGCGGCTGGGACGGCGAGTGTGTTCACGGACCCTTTGGCTTCGCCTACGGGGTTTCCGTTCAAGGTGGCGCGGTTAGAGGGCACGGTCTCGGAGGAGGAGGTGTACGAGAATCGGCCGCGAATCTGCAATCTCGGATTCCTGCGCGAGGCATATCGGACGGCTGAGGGAGAGATTGGCTATCGCTGCGCGTCGGAACCGCTGAGTTTGTATCTTTCCAAGGGGGGGCACGAGGAGGATGCGAATGGGCGGAAGTGCATCTGCAACGGGCTGTTGGCGAATATTGGGTTTGCGCAGGTGCTGGGCGCAAACCGCGTGGAGACGGGCATTGTGACTGCGGGCGATGATCTGACGACCTTGGGGCAGTTTTTACAGCCCGGAGCTGCGGGGTACAGCGCGGTGGATGTCATTGCTGAGTTGGAGAAGGGTCTGCTTCCAGCTGTGCTCAAGCAGGAGATGACGCGAGAGGTTGAGGTTTAAGTGCGAGGGGAGATGGCGCTGAGCTGCGGGCTTCAGATTTTGAAGAGGGATACAAAGCTCTGCAGCTCGTGGAGGACGTTGTGGAGTTCCGTGATGGAGGCGTCGGTTCGCATGGCTCCTGAGCTTGTACCTTCGGCGGCCTGGGCTAGCGCATTCATCTCGGTGGCAATGGCAGCGGCGGTATCGGCGGCCTCGGTGAGGTGATGGTTCATCTCGTTGGTAGTGGCGGTTTGTTCCTCGACGGCTGCGGCGATAGCGTGTGAGATCTCGAGGATCTGGTTGGTGACCTCGGCGATGGCGCCAATGCCCTGAACACTGGCGCTGGTGTCTTGCTGGATAGTTTCGATGCTGCTTCGCACCTGCTCGGTAGCGTCCGCTGTGCCCTTGGCGAGCTCCTTGACTTCGTTGGCAACGACAGCGAAGCCTTTACCGGCCTCGCCTGCGCGCGCGGCTTCGATGGTGGCGTTGAGCGCGAGCAGGTTCGTCTGCTGCGCGATGCTGGTGATGAGTTTGACGACCTTGCTGATTTCCGTGGAGGAGTGGCCGAGGTGGTTGATGGTTTGGATAGTGTCGTGGCTGACGTCGACTGCGGACTGAACGACGGTGGCGGCCCGGCTTGAGCTCTGCGCGATCTCGCGGATGGAGGTGAGCATCTCGGCAGAGCCGGCGGAGACGGCGGTGAGGCCGGCGGAGACTTTCTCTGAAGAACTGGCTGCAGAGGTCGCGAGGCGGCTTGTCTCGGAGGCGCCGTGGGTGAGATCGCTGGTAACGGCGGTCAGCTTGTCGGAGGTAGAGGCGATGACGACCGTGTGCTGGCGGATCTTATCGACCTCCGTGGCGAGCCGGGTACAGACCATGTTGAGGGCGTTGCCGATGCGCTGATAGTCCCCGTTGTATTCCCCTTCGACGCGGGCGGTGAGGTCCATGTCAGCGAGCGCCGAGAGGACGCGTTCGATCTCGGCGACGGGCGCGAGCCAGGCATCGAACATGCCGTTGAAGCCTTCCAGTACGCGGCGATTGACGCCGGTAAACTCTTGGGTGTTGGTGCGCACGCGGAGGTCCCCGTGGGTGGCGGCCGCTGTCATCCTGGCGATCTGCTGGTTGCGACGATTGATGACGTCGATGAAGTAATTGCAGGCGTTCATGGCGCGGGCGAAACCGCCAGGGAAGCCGGAGTCGAAGGGCTTCGGTATGTTTCCGTCGTGCATGTTTTCGATGGAGACGACAGCGAGTTCGTAGGTGTGGAAGATTGTGTCGAGCATCTGGTTGATGCTGCGCGCGGACGCGGCGGCGTCGCCACGGTAGGTGTCCGCGGGGAGACGGCGCTCAATCTCGCCGGCGAGGATGGCATCGCTTAGCTTCTGAATGTCGGCGGTGAAGCCGGTTTGGCCGCGAATGGAGTCTGGGGAAGCGGCCTTGGACTGGGCCGCGGCTCGCGCCGAGATCGATGTGCGCGGACGAACGGCAGTGCGCGAGGATCGCGTATGACTGGATTCGGGGGACGGCTCGGTGGACGACGCTGAAGGCTCGGCCCCCTTAGGGGAGGTTTTACGTGACTTAGTAATTTCGCTCACAGATTGCCTATCGGCAGATTGCGAGCGAATCTTCAGCCCCGGCTAAAGGGTTGCAAGGACGTCCTTGGGGTCGGGGCGGACGCGGTGGTCGGCGTGGGCTTCGGCGAAGGTAATTTTGCCGTTCGAAGCGATGACGAAGGTGGCGGGGATGGGGAGGCGCCAGGTGAGTGGGCCTTGATCGCCGTTGATGAAAGGGATGTTGATCATGATGGAACGGTAGTGCTGCTGCATGGGTTCGGGGACGGTGTAGGCGACGTGGAATTGGTCGGCGAGGCGTGAGCCGGCGTCGGTGAGGAGGGGGTAGGTGAGGTTGTGGTGCTGGGCAGCGAAGTCGTTCTGGCGGGGGAGCTGAGGGGAGATGGCGACGAGGAGGGCGCCCTTTTCGCGGACGGCGGGGAAGGCGGCTTGCCAGGCTTCGAGCTGGGTCATGCAGTAGGGGCACCAGCGTCCTCGAAAGAAGACGACGATGAGCGGACCGATGGCGAGGAGGTCGGAAGAGTGGATGAGGCGGGTGTTGGCGGTGGCGGTATTGGTGAGGGTGGTTGCGGCGGCGTTGGGGAGGTCGAAGGTGGGGGCGGTGGCGCCGATGGGCAGGGTACGGTCTTCGATACCGGTGAGGAACAGATCGTGGACGGCGGCGTCGGTGATGGCGAGGCGGTCGGGTTGGACGAGGGCGCGGGTCTGGGTGGTAATGTTGTCGAGCTTGGTCTGGAGATCGGTGGAGTGCGGCATCGAATACCAGTTTAGATGCTGGGTGGAGGAAAGCGGGGGCTAGACTGGAGCGATGATCGGACTGTCGAGGGTTGGCATGAATAGACGGACGTTTGTGGCGAGCGCGGCGGCGGCGCTCGCGTGGAGCGGGCTTGGGCGCGGGCGTCTTTGGGCGCAGACCGCGGGGGTGGTGAATGCGGGACTGGTGCAGACTCCGCTGGGGGCCCTGCGGGGGCTGCTGATTGAGGGAGTGCGGGTGTTTCGCGGCGTGCCGTTTGCGGAGCCGCCGATGGGGGAGCTGAGGTTTCGACCGCCGGTGAAGGTGAAGGCGTGGGGCGCGGAGAGGAATGCGACGCTATTTGCCGCGGAGGCGATGCAGGAGGGGGATAAGGGCGTCGCGAAGAGCGAGGACTGCTTGTATCTGAATGTGTGGACGCCGCCGGATGCGCTGGGGCTGCCTGTATTTGTGTGGATCCACGGAGGAGGGTTTACGGGCGGAAGTTCGTTTGCGCCGGTCTTCGATGGGACCGAGTTTGCGAAGGCGGGCGTGGTGGTCGTGACGGTGGCGTATCGACTGGGGGTATTTGGGTTTTTGGAGATGGGGCCATTGCTGGGAGCGGAGTATGCGGGGAGCGCGAACAATGCGCTGCGGGATTTGATCTGCGCGCTGGAGTGGGTGAGGGAGAATATTGCGAAGTTTGGTGGAGATCCGAAGAGAGTGACGGTGGGCGGCGAGTCGGCGGGGGCGAAGCTTACGGATGTGCTGATGGGGACACCGGAGGCGCAGGGTTTGTTTGCGCAGATGATCTCGGAGAGTGGGGGAGCGGAGAGGGTTTGGTCGAAGGGCCATGCGGAGATGGTCGCGCTGGGGTATGGAGATGTGTGGGGGAAGCGAGCGGAGACGCTGAAGACTGCTCCGGCGGAGGATTTGATTGCGGCGCAGGTGAAGTTTATGGCAAGTTGGCCGGAGCATTTTCCGCTGCGGATGGAAGTGGATGGGAAGTTATTGCCGCGGCTGCCAGTGGAGACGATTCCGGATGGGAGGATGAGTGGGACTCGACTGCTGATTGGGACCAATCGGGATGAGAGCGCGCTGTTTGTAGGGCCGCATCCGCAGAAGGTGACGGCTGCGGAGTTAGGGAATTTGGCGCTGGCGACGTTCGAGGAGGTGTATGCGAAGTATCGGGCGATTTATCCGAAGATGAGCGAGGAGCAGCTTCGGATTCGTGCGCTGACGGCAGAGGAGTATTGGATCCCCAGTGTGCGCGTAGCGGATGCGCAGGTGAAGGGCGGAGGTACGGCTTGGATGTATCGGCTGGACTTTGCGCCGGGGAGTGGGCGGTTGAAGGGCGAGGCGTTTCACTCGGAGGATATCGGGCTGGTGTGGGACAAGCCGAATCCTGAGTGGTCGAATGAGAGGGCGGAGGCGGCGCTGGCCAAGCAGGTGCATGATGCGTGGGTGGCGTTTATCAAAGGAGGAACGCCGGGTGCGGAGGGTCTGCCGCCGTGGCCGGAGTATACAGAAGAGGCGCGGGAGACGATGGTGTTTGATACGGTGAGCCGCGTGGAGGAGAGACCGCAGGAGTCTGAGTTGCGGTTGTGGGATGGGGTGCTCTGAGGGTTCGCGCAGAAATATTGTGGGACGGGCCAAGTGGATTTGCGTGCAGGTGGGTTTGCGAAAGTAGGCGCCTGGGAGGCGCTGAGTATGCGCAAGACGATCGGTGTTCTTGTGGTGATGGTGGCGTTGGGGATGGGGGCGCGGTTGGCAAGCGCGCAGATGATGGACCCGTCCACGGGAATGATGGTAGATCCGTCAACCGACCCGATCGATTATTCCGACATTATGAGCGGGCAACCGACGAACTACGGGATGGAGGCGGCTTTGTCTGCGAGCGCGCAGGCGAATGCAGATGCGGACGCAAACATGGCGACTGCGGATGCGAGCGACGATACGCAGGGTCCGGTGGCCCCACCGCGGCCGGTGACGCCGAAGCCAGTGATGACTCCTAATGGAGGAAGCTTCGTGGGGAGCGTGCAGGTGACAATTGCGGACAGTGATGGAGCGGCGGCGGTGTTCTATACGACCAATGGGAGGAAGCCGACAACGTCTTCGCAGAGGTATGCGGGGCCGATCCCTGTAACGGCGAAGACGAAGGTGGAGGCGCTGGCGTTTGATGTGAACATGGATCCGAGCGGAGTGGTGTCGAAGACGTACAAGGTGAAGGCGACGAAGTAATCGGTGGCGATCTTGGGCGCGGAATTCGGCATCCTATTGCATTCAGTGGTGCAGATGGTTGACGCGGCGGGGTGATGCGGATGTATGATCATCGCGCTTTGAGATCGGAAGAAGAAAGAGGATAGCGGCGATGAGGAGTGGGTGGAGGCTTCTGTCGGCAGCGGTGATGTGTGGGGCGATGACGTGCCCGATAGCGATGGCAGCTCGGCCGAAGCTGCCGGTACCGAGCACATGGCGATTGGATGAGTTGCGGTCAGACTTTGGCGGAGGGCCAAGGTTGAAGTCCGATACCTTTACGGTATCGGAGGATAAGCCGTCGCATCTGAGTGTGAGTTTTGTATCGGTCAGCGCAGATGGGCAGACGATGAAGAGCTCGTGGAGTGGGCCGCAGAATGGGGAGATGCTGCCGGTGGAGGGTGCGCCGGGTACGTTGTTCGGGATCAATGGTAAGGGCGACGAGCACTGGCAGTTTCCGGACGGATCGACGCTGGTGGGGGTGCTATCGGTGTCAAAAGATAAGAAGACGGTGCTGGTGCGGGGGGTGCTGACGGGGAAGGATGGGAAGACTTACCAGCAGGTGTTGATGTATGGGCTGATGGACTAGAGCGATTCGCTGGCTATTATGGGAGGGCCTACGCGCTTCATGCCGTAACGGCTGTAGACTTCGGGGCCTTGTTTGGGGCCAAGACTGGCTGTGTCGCGGAAGAACTGCGCCATCTGGCCGGCGGGGGTGAAGGTGATGAGCATGCGCGAGGGGTGGATGGGGGTGAAGGCGTGGGGGATGTTGCGGGGGCCGAGGACGGACTCGCCGGACTTGAGGCGCACGCGTTGGTCGCCAACCTGGAATTGGACTTCGCCTTCGATGACGTAGAACCACTCGTCCTGGTGATAGTGGAGGTGAAGCGCGGGTCCGAAGCCGGGAAGCATGTGGGTGTGCTCGACGGCGAAGAGAGCGCCACTGGAGTCTGCGGGGTCGGTCTTGAAGACGAGTTCGGCGTAACCGGGGGCGTAGGTTTGGCCAAAGCGGTCTGCGTCGGCGGGGACCACGTGGATCTGCGGTGACGTTTGCGCGGGTGCGAGGGCTTTGGCGAGCGGGCCGGCGAAGGCGAGGGGAAGAGCAGTCGCGGCGGACGTGAGCAGGGTGCGGCGCTTCATGGGAGTCTCCTTGTGCTTGTTGGAGCCCGGGTGTGCGTGTGGCGGGAAGCGGTGCAAGTAGAGCGTTCGGCGTGCGAGACGCGGTGCTTGACGTTGCTGGGGAGACGTCGCGGGTGGTTAGGTTGTTGGTGGCGGGGTGATGCCGAAGGTCTTGAGGAGGACGGCGGTGGCTTCCTGGGCGTTGAGGGTGGTGAAGTCCTTGCTTAGGTGGCGAGTGATGGCGGTTGGTGCGATGGTGCCCAGGTTTTGGTGGACGATCTCTGAGGTGATGTGGGAGTTGCTGGGGCCGATGAGGATGTAGTCGACGCGGTTGGAGTGGAGAAGGACTTTGGCGTCGCGGAGGGTTCCGGTGGACTGGATGTCGAAGCCGTGCTGGGTGAGGACAGTGCGGATGAGGGCGCTGAGATCGGGGGACGCGTCGATGAGGAGGATGCGGTTGATGCGTTTTGCCTTGGTGACTTGGTCGAGCGGCTTCTTAAGGTAGGAGTTTAGTGCGGATTCCTGCGTGGAATAGGTTTGGAAGACGGAGTCGAGGAGGGTTTTTTTGAGGAGCTCGGAGACGAAGGGGGAGGGGGCGGCGAGGCGGAGGTCTCCGCCTCGCTTGCGGAGGGTGGTCATGAAACGAACGATGAGGCCGAGGCCCAGGCTATCGAGGCGATGGACTTCGGCGGCGTTGAGGATGAGGTGGGTGGTGGCGACGGAGCAGCGCTCGAGGGTGGCTTCGAGGGAGGTGGCTTCGGGGCCCATGACGATGGCTCCGGCGCAGTGGATGACGTAGGTTTTGTCGATGAACTTGGTGGAGAGGTTAAGGGGCATGGCGTTCTCTGTGGGTAGAGTGTAACGCCATGGGTTTTGGTCGTGCGCTAGTAAAGGTTGCGGGAGGCTAACTGGAGGCTGTAGAGGAGGACGCTGGCGCGGTGGACGTCGAGCTGGTTGGAGGCCAGGCGCTCGATGACGATGCCGATGGCGGTTTGGAGTTCTGCGAGATTCTGGGGGGCGGGCAGGGTGAAGCCGCGGCGGGAGAGGCGCTCGTAGCGGTTGGAGGTGGGGCGGCGGCGGGGGTGATGGAAGTAGCAGTAGACTTCGCCGCGGAGGGCGGGGGAGCCGCATTTGTGGTTGTCGAGGAAGCGATGGGTGCAGAGCTGGATGGGCGTGGACATGGGGTGGGGGCCTCCCCCCTGGGATACTTTTTAAGTGTTTGGTCTTGAGCTGATTGGGGTTAGGGGTGGACTTTGGAAAGTCACCCCCGGGGTTAAATGAAAGGGCCCGGTCTTCGATACCGCACATGAGCGAGGAACGCTCGTTGCGGAGTATCGAAGACCGGGCTGCTGTTTTAAGGATAGCGGATGGCGGGGGGTAACTATGCCAACTGTTTTTGTGGGGGAAGTGGTTTGGAATGTGGGGTTTGGGTGGGGGTGGTGCGGTTTGGGGGCTTGACATGCTAGTTTTGGGCTGTTTTTGAGGAAATTATTTTTGTCCTGCGCGGACGGCGGGGGTGCGAGGTGGTGCGGGAGGTGGTGTGGAGCCTTCGGATGGTTGTGGCGAGAGGGAGGAAGGCAATTCAGTCGTTGCGCCTGCGGCTCCACTCGGGCCTTCGGCAGAGCGGTAGCGCTTCGCTCGCCTGGAGTGATGGTGTAGGCCTTCCTCTACCTCCGGCTGTGAAGGTCGTAGCCTAGCGCGAAGGTGTACATGATCTCGTCGATACCGGGGTTGCTGGGCACCTGGCGGGCGTTGGAGAAGTGAAATTCGCCGATGCCGGAACGAAACTCCCAGGCGCGGGTGAGCTGAAGCTCCAGGCCCAGGGTCTCCTGAAGCGTGAAGTTCAGGTAGGCGCCATCGGGTGAGAGTGCCTTGTGTGTGAATACGACGACGCCGCCCTTGGTGGTGAAAAAGGGCTTCAAGACCTTACCGTCGCGCCAGAGCATACGAAGGCCTACCGGTGTGAGGGTGAGACCGGGGACGGTGGTGTAGTTCTGGCTTCTGGGATCGCCGTATTCGTCTTCCACGGCGGGCTGACGGAGGATGGTCACGGGCATAATCTCGGCGACGTAGTCCATGCGTGCACCGATGAATTTGCCCCAAGTGTTGCGATCGTACTCGAAGCCGGCGAGATTCAGGTAGCTCCACCAACTGCCTGCCTCGATGTGCGAGTGACCGAATGACGCACCGTATTCAAGGGCGATTTCAGATTCGGGCGACGATGAGGGGGTGATCGATTGGTGAGGGAGCTGGTCTGCGGGCGCAGCGAGGCGCGGTGCCCAGACGAGGCCTATGGAGAGGCGCGCGAAGTCGTTTGGCAGGCCGGGAATTCTGTAGAAGGGATAGTCGGAGGTGAGGCTGGTTTCGAGTGCGAAGTTGGTGTATTGCATGCCACCTTCGAAGCGCAGACTGAAGTGCTTATCGATAGGGGTGTCGAGGCCGCCGCCAGCATACATGGTGAAAGAGGCGAGGGTTCCGGTGGCTCCATTTGCGGCCCAGTTTTTGTTTAGCCAGCCTTCACCGAGGAGCACTTTGGCGAAGATGTTTTCGCGGCCAAGGAGGTGACTGTATTGCGCGCCGGCTGTAGGGAGCTGAGCGTGCTGCGGTGAACCGAGGTTTTTGCCCTGGAAGGCCGTGTAGTCGAGCACGAAGCGGAGATTGTGCCAGGCGGGAAAGGCGGCGGTGCCGGACCAACCGAGCAGGGGCTGGCGCGAACCGGGAAGTCCGTTGAAGGAGTTCGAGAGCGCGGTGAAGCTGCCGGTGAGCTGATAGGGCGCTGTTGCGGTCTGGGCCTCTGCGACCCATGGTGGCAGACAAAGAACGAGGACGACTAGTGGTGTTCGCATGTGGCTGGTACCAGCTACAACGAGCGGAGTCGTTTACGTGAGCGGAAGCGTGGCCGAGTGTTAGGGGCGTGGGGCTGCTGCTTCAGTGATCATAGATGCGTTGGAGGCAGTTTGAGGGGGTTTTTATCTAGGAGGTGCCTGGGTTTTTATCGGGCGCGGTGGCGGGACGGAAGAGGGCGATTCAGTCGTTGCGCCTGCGGCTGCACTCGGGCCTTCGGCAGAGCGGTAGCGCCTGCGGCGCGGGGGTTGGCCTAGGGCTTCCGCCCTAGGCTGGTATGAGGCGCGCCTTTCCACCCCAGCAGACAAAGTACGTCTGCCGGGGACCCCGGCTTTGGCGCTTGGGTTGGTGGTGGTGCGGGCGGTGGTGGTTTCCCACTCATGCCCCAAGTGCGAGGGCATGAATGGGGCACCCGTTGTGTGGGCGCGCCGGTCGCCGTAGAATCTCTGTCGAGCCATCCATCAAATCCAAACTGTAGGAAAGAGCTGACGGATATGAAGAAGTCCAGTGCGTTTTGTTATGCCGCGGCGGGGGTTTTGGTAATTTCGGGCGGTGTGGTGGCGTTGGGGCAGAAGTTGGACGTGAAGATCATTCAGCGCCAGACCAGTGAGACCGGATACACCTATCAGGTCGCTGGGCACGCGAATTCGACGTCCAACGGGTCGGCCGATTGTAATGCGAATTCTTATGGGAACTCGGCCAATGTCAATTGCTCGGGGTCGGGATCGTCGCAGAGCTCTTACACTGCGCCGATGGTGTATTCCTACAGTGTGACGGGAGCGACGTTCTCGCTCTTATTGCCGGATGGCCGGGTTGCTGTTGTGAATTGCGTTAGCAAGTTCGCGGAGCACTTTGCAGGCGCGGCTGGGAATCACCGGAGTTGTCGTATGCCTATCATCGACAACGTCAATGTTGAGTTCAAAGGGAACAAGGCGAAGATATTTTGGCCGGTCAGCCTTGATGGTAAGAAGCTTGAATCGGAGACGTATACGATTTTGGCTGTCCTGCCGAAGTGATTGTTGAGGCCGCGCTCGGGGTTGGTGGTGGTGCGGGCGGTGGTGGTTTCCCACTCATGCCCCAAGTGCGAGGGCATGAATGGGGCACCCATTGGGTGGGCCACCCGCCCTAACGACTCTGCGGCTTGGGGAAGTCGAGCAGGGACACCGATGCGCGTGGCACAAAGTACGTGTGCTTGGTGTTCTCGTCGATCAGGTAGAACCCAAGATCCGATTCATCGAGAAGTAATGCCGGTGTTGTTCGGCCTGCAAGACCGCCGGCGTCTTTGTTAAAGCTCATCGTCACTCGGATGGGGGCGCCCCCGCCCCACTCAGGGCGAAAGTGTGGGTACACGTAATTCGTGAATGTTGTGATGAAAAAAACTAACTCAGCCGCTAGGGAGACTACGTTCATGCCGGGCGAGAGCGAACGTGAACTTCCAAGCATACGAAGTCCACAGACGCTGATCGAAATTAGCCCCAGCCAAGCGGCGATCCCTAAAGGACCGTGGCCCCAGGAGCCTATGTAGAACCAAAGGAATATGCCGATAACTGCGGCGGCGCTCAGTGCCGCTATCCATCGTTCTGGCATGGTAGGAATAGTCTTCCGCCGCCATGCGGTATAGCCGACGATGATGAGAAATATCGACGCGGTCATAAGGCAAAAGTTCTGAGTGGCCTCCTTGAGGCCATAGTCCGTCATCTGCAGGAACAGATTTGTCAGGACTTCAGCCGTCGCTAGACATTGGCTTAAGGACAGCGTGTAGTGGATCAAGCTGTTGATCCCCTGATGATCACGGAGATCTATTGGGAGTTTAGACGAGGTCACGCCGATGGCATATGCTGCGCTTGACAGAATCGTGAGGAGTAACCCTGCTCCCACTACTCTAGTTTTTAAAGGGTTGAAGTCTGCAAGTCCAAAGCTGGAGAAATAAAGCGAAGTAACTAGGTAGCCGACTACGTAGATAGCGACGATGGCTAACGCGGAAACTTTGCCGAGTCGTTCTAATCGATCGAGGGTGTCGCTTCCTATCATCTCATCAGCATAGCTTGAGACTGCCTACCGGCCGAAGCGTTGGTTGCCTTGCATTTGGCTCATTAGGCGTTGTTGGGCTTTGTTGCCGCCGGTGCCCATTGTCTTGAACATCTTGCTCATCTGCTGGTGCTGGCGGAGGAGGTTGTTTACCTCTTGCACGCTGGTGCCGGAGCCGAGGGCGATGCGCTTGCGGCGGCTGCCGTTGATGATGGAGGCGTTGAGGCGCTCCTTTTTGGTCATCGAGTCGATGATGGATTCGACGCGGGAGAACTGCTTCTCGTCGACGGAGCCGGCGGCCTTTTGCATCTGGGCGAAGGGGCCTACGCTGGGGAGCATCTTCATGATGGATTGCATGCTGCCTAGCTTCTTAATTTGGCGGAGCTGCTCGCGGAAGTCTTCGAGGGAGAAGCCTTCGCCGGCCAGGGCCTTGCGGGCGAAGGACTCGGCTTTGGTCTTGTCGAGTTTTTCTTCGGCGCGTTCGAGGAGGGTGGCGATGTCGCCCATGCCGAGGATGCGGGAGACGATGCGGTCGGGGTGGAAGGCTTCGAAGGCGTCGGGCTTTTCGCCGGTTCCGAGGAACTTGATGGGCTGGCCGGTGATCTGGCGGATGGAGAGCGCTGCGCCGCCGCGGCTGTCGCCGTCCATCTTGGTGAGGATGGCTCCGGTGATTTGGAGTTTGTCGTTGAAGGCCTTGGCGGAGTTGACGGCGTCCTGGCCGGTCATGGCGTCGGCTACGAAGAGGATCTCGGTGGGGGAGAGGAGTTTTTTTAGCTGCGCCATCTCGTCCATGAGGGACTCGTCGATGCCGAGGCGGCCGGCGGTGTCTACGATGAGGATGTCGCAGCCGTAGTTGGCGGCTTCGCGCTTGGCTTCTTTGGCGAGGCGGAGGACGTCGGGAGTGCCCGGGGTTGTCAGTTCTCCGTTCTCAGTTGTCAGTTTTCCTTCGTAGAGCTGGGCTTTGATGGAGTCGGCGACGACTTTTAGCTGCTCGCGGGCGGCGGGGCGGTAGACGTCTACGGAGACTAGCATGGGGCGGTGGCCGCCCTTCTTTAGCCACTGGGCCAGCTTGCCGGAGGTGGTGGTTTTGCCGGAGCCTTGCAGGCCCGCCATGAGGATGACCGTTGGGGGCTGCGAGGCGAATTTGAAGCGGGCGGTGTCGGTGCCGAGGGTGGCGATGAGCTCGTCGCGGACGATCTTTACGATCTGCTCGGCGGGCGAGAGGGCGGTGGTGACTTGCGAGCCGAGGGACTTGGCGCGGATTTTTTCGATGAGGTCGCGGGCTACGTCGAGGTTGACGTCGGACTCTAGGAGGGCTACGCGGATCTCGCGGAGGGCTTCGTTGATGTTCTCGTCGGTGAGGGTGCCCTGGCCGCGGAGGGTCTTGAAGGAGCGCTGGAGTTTTTCGGAGAGGGTTTCAAACATGGCTACTCAAGTTTAGCAGTGGGGTGGGAAAGGCGGCTGCTAGCTTTTAGCTGCTAGCTTCTAGCTCAAGGGCAAAGGCAAAGGCAAGGGCGCTCACGCAAAGGGCGCGAAGTTAGCCAAGTTTCGCGAAGGTTTTAGGTGGGATGGGGGAGGGCGTGGCGAGGGAGGTACTGGGGTCTGGCGGTGGGGGGTTGGGGGCGCGAGAATCTAGGGATGAATGCGGGGTCGAAGGTTGGTAGTCGTGGAGCGGGCGTGCGCGAGCACCTGATGCTGGGTGAGTATATGACGCACTTGCGCGTGGAGAAGGGGTTGCGGCCGCTTAGCTGCGAGGCTTATCTGCGCGATCTGGAGATGTTTGCGGAGTTTCTGGAGGGCGGCGGCGGGGATTCCGACGGGTGGGGAACATCCGGTGGGGTTGCTGCTGGGAGTGGCGTTCGGGTAAAGACGTTTTTGAGCGCGGAGCAGGGGGATGTTAGCGGGTTTATGCAGCATCTGCGGGAGCATGGGGTGCAGTCGCGGTCGGTGGCGCGGAAGCTTAGTTGCGTGCGCGGATTTTATAAGTGGCTGCTGATGGAGAAGCGGGTGGCGCGCGATCCTACGGTGAATATTGAGAGCCCGAGTAGCTGGAAGGTGCTGCCGAAGTCGCTGGCGGAGAGCGAGGTGAGGGAGATGCTGGAGAAGACGGGCGCGGCGGCGCGGGCGGCGGACGCGGATGCGCTGGCGCTGCGGGACCACGCGATGCTTGAGCTGCTGTATGCGGGGGGGCTGCGGGTGGGGGAGATTGTTGCCTTGCGGCAGGAGGATCTGCGGCTGGAGACGGCTAGTCTGCAGGTGCGGGGGAAGGGCGATAAGGAGAGGATTGTGCCGATCGGGCGGTCGGCTGTGGAGGCGCTGGAGGTTTATCTTGCGCGCGGGCGTGGGGGGTTGGTGGGGAAGAAGATGGAGCGGGGTCCTGCGCGGACGGCGGGCGCTGGCCTGCAGCGGGCTCTATTTCTCTCTGTCAGGGGGAATGCGCTTACTGCGCAGGCGGTTTGGGCGATGGTGAAGACGGTGGACTCGCATGCTAGTCCGCATAAGCTGCGGCATAGTATGGCTACGCATATGGTGGAGCATGGGGCGGACTTGAGGACGGTGCAGACGCTGCTGGGGCATGCGGATATCGCTACGACGCAGGTGTATACGCATCTCGCGATTGATCGGTTGAAGGCGGTGCATCGGTTGCATCATCCGAGAGCGACTAGACGCGAGGGTTTAGGGTCCAGGGTTCAGGGTCCAGGGGGTGTGGCGGGGGTGGGGGCTTGAAGGGTTCGTTGGGCGTACCTCAGCGGCTAAAGCCGCGCTCCGATGCTGGGTCTGATGGCACCCATTCGGCTGCGCTCAGGGCGGGCTCTGAAGCCGTGCCCCTTCGAGGGGTCTTCGGCGACGGTAAAGAGCGTTCCGGTCGCGAGGGCAGAGGGTCGAAAGGGAGAGGAAGTCGATTGGGTAGAACGAGAGATGGTTCGGGGGGTGGGGACGATTTTGCGGCGCTGGCGGAGCGGTTTCTGGGGATGATGCGGGATGAGCGGGGGGCTTCGGAGCATACGCTGCGGGCTTATTCGCGGGAGGTAAGGGGGTTTGCGGAGTTTCTTGCGGAGTTGTTGGGGGAGGGGGCTGGGATGGCCTCGGTGGAGCATACGCATATTCGCGCTTATATGGGGGTGTTGCTGGATAAGGGATTGACCAAGGCTAGTGTGGCTCGGGCGCTGGCGGCGATTCGGAGCTGGTTTAAGTGGGCGGCTAAGGCGGGGTTGGTGGAGTCGAATCCGGCGCTGTTGGTTAGTACTCCGAAGCTCCCGAAACATTTGCCGAGGGTACCTAGTATGGAGGAGGTGAATCGGGTGCTGGATTCGCTGGGTACTCAGGGTTCAGAGATTAGGGGGCAGGCACAGAATTCTGGGGCAGCCCACTCACGCGCCAAAGGCGAGCGCGTGAATGGGGCACCCGGTGAGGTGGCGGAGGAGTCGTCTTGGCCGGGAAGGGAGCGGGTGATTTTTGAGTTGCTGTATGGGTGTGGGATTCGGAACTCGGAGCTGGTGGGGTTGGATTTGGAGGCGATCCATTGGAGTGATGATGCGATTCGCGTGTTTGGTAAAGGGAAGAAGGAGCGGCTGGTGCCGCTGGGAGATGCTGCTGCGGAGGCGATTCGGGCTTACTTGCCGGAGCGGCAGAAGCGGTTGGAGGCTGCGGGAAAGGGGAAGCTGGTGAAGGATGGGCCGTTGCTGATTCGGGTGCGGGTGGGCGTGGCGAAGGGTGCGGCACGATTGACTACGCGGAGTGTGGGGAGGATTGTGAAGTCGATTGCGGTGGGGCGCGGGCTGGCGGCGGATGTGCATCCGCATACGCTGCGGCATGCGTTTGGGACGCACATGCTGGAGGAGGGTGCGGACCTGCGGGCGATCCAGGAGATGCTGGGGCATGAGCGGTTGTCGACTACGCAGCGGTATACGCAGTTGACCGTGGGGCAGGTGCAGAGGGTGTATGACGAGACGCATCCGCGGGCTGGGAAGGCAGGGGATAGGGGATAGAGTGTAGGGGATAGAGAAGGCTGGGGGGGCGCGGAAGGCAGGGGATAGGGGATAGAGTGTAGAGGATAGAGAAGGCTGGAGGGGCTCTAGTTGGGGGTGGGGGTTTTGTCTATGGAGTCGATGACCAGGTTTTCTACGGGGATGGTTTGGGGCTTTAGTAGGAGGCCGGTGGATTGCTTGAGGGCTGTGGGGAGCGGGGGAAGATCGCTGTTGGGGTTGGCGTCGGGGTTGGGTTCGTAGCTGAAGGCGATGTCGTAGCTGCCGGAGAGGTTGGTCTGGTCGAGGACGGGGAAGCCGGCGGCGTCGGTGAGGTACTTGGCCAGGATGGGCATGGACCAGTTGAAGCCGCGCATCTCGCCGGGGGAGACGTTGGTGCGGAAGCCGGGGAAGTGGTCGCCTTTGGTGGGCGTGAGGTGGGGGCCTCCTTTGGCGATGAGGAGAGCGTAGCCGCGGTTGGGGCGGGTTTCCATGTGGGCTACCAGGTGGAAGCGCTGCTGGAGGAGGGCTTGGAGGCGGGGGCGGAGTTCTTCACGCGAGAGACGTATGCCGGGTTCGGGCTTGGCTTCGATGTCGTAGAGATTGGTGTCGAGCCAGGCGGGTTTGTTGGCGATCTGGGTGTTGTTGATTCCGTAGGCTAGCTGGAGGATGTGGTCGAGAGAGAGATGGGTGGTGAAGAAGCGGCCGATGTTGGGCGGGCTCCAACTGCCGGTGTTGGGGTCGGCGTCGGGTGGGGACTCGCGGATGGTGGCTACTTCGAAGGTGGGGTGTTGCGGGGCTTGCGCGGTTTGCGCGTGGGTGGTGGTTGCTTGCGTGGAGATGAGGGTGAGAGAGCAGAGGAGGAGGGGCAGATGCTTCATCGTGTGGTCATGCTACTGCGTGGGGTTTGGGTTGTCGATGCGCGGCTAGCGGAAGCGGACTAAGTAGATGGCCATGCCTATGCCTACGATGGCTAGAAGGATGGCGAGCGCTACGGCGGTGCGGGAGGGACCGGGCTTCCAGGTGTTGGTGGTGAGTTGTTTGGTGAGGGTTAGGTGATGGATTACGGCGAGGATGTTGATGAGGACGCCGAGGAGGACGAGGGCTACTCCGGTGATGACGGAGTGGGTGGTGGAGGTTTGGGTGATGGTGTGCTGGGTGGCGGAGAACTCGCGAAGGAAGAGGCCGAAGCGGCTGACGGCGAAGCCTACGCCCATGAGGCCGAGGCCGGTGCGGATCCAGGCGAGGAAGGTGCGCTCGGCGGCGAAGTAGACGCGGGGGTCTTGTTGGGGGTTGTCGGGCATGTGGGGATTTTAGTCGGCGGCGAGGGCTAGTTGTTGTTGGAGGAGGTGCATGAGGGCTGTCTCTTCGGGGCGGAGGGCGTGGGGTTTTGATTCGGTGGTGGGGGTTAGGTTGGCTAGCAGGGTGGTCATGGCGCCGGTGGTGTAGGCTTCGAGGACCGCGGGGTGGACGTAGCATTTGCGGCAGACGGCGGGGGTGTTGCCGAGGCGGTGGGCTACGGACTTGATGGCTTCTACGATGTTTTTCTTTAGCTGGGTTTCGGTGTCGCAGGGGGTGAAGTCGCGGAGGGTCATGGCGGCGAGGACGGTGCCGGCCCAGGTGCGGAAGTCTTTGGCGGTGAAGTGGGAGTCGGGCGGGGTGAGGGTGTCGAGGTAGGTGTTGACGTCGGAGGCGTCGATGGAGCGGGGGTTGTTGTCGTCGTCGAGGTACTCGAAGAGTTCGTAGCCGGGGGTGTCGCGGCAGGTTTTGACGATGCGTGCGAGGCGGCGGTCGGTGAGGTTGATGGTGTGCTCGACGCCGGACTTGCCTTTGAATTTGAAGGTGAGGCGGGAGCCGCGGATGTCGACGTGGCGGCGGCGGAGGGTGGTGAGGCCGAAGGAGTTGTTTTGGCGGGCGTAGGACTCGTTGCCGATGCGGATGAAGGTGGTTTCGAGGAGGCGGACGACGGTGGCGAGGACTTTTTCGCGAGGGAGGCCGGGGAGGGTGAGGTGCTCGTTGACCTGCTGGCGGATGGTGGGGAGGGTGGCTCCGAAGGCGAGCATGTGCTGGTACTTGGATTGGTCGCGGGCTTCTCTCCATTGCGCATGGTAGCGGGATTGCTTGCGACCTCGGGCGTCGCGGCCGGTGGCTTGCAGGTGGCCGTTGGGGAGAGGGCAGATCCAGACGTCGTTCCAGGCTGGTGGGATGACGAGAGATTTGATGCGGGCGAGAGTTTCTTTGTCGTCGGGGTTTCGGGCGTGGAGAGGTTTGCCTTCGGGTGTGGTGTAGCGGAAGCCGGTGCGGGTGCGGTGGCGGGTGATGCCGGGGCGAGAGTCGTAGACGTAGCGGAGGCCGGCGGCGCGGGCGGAGTCGATGGGTGCGGGGATGGGGGCGGGCTTGGGTTTGCGTGCGGCGGTTTTGCGTGCGGTTGATTTGCGTGCGGCGGGGGGAGCGGCGGGGCACATGGAGCGGTTAGATGCGCGCGGGGGTGATGGAGCTTTAGGCGGCGGGTTTGAAGTTTAGGGTGGCCAGGTTCATTTGGCCTTCGGTGAGGATGTGGATGGTGAGGACGTTGCGGCCGGCGGGGAGTTGCAGGGTGGTGGCGTGGCGGAGGAGGTTCCAGTGATGCCATTGGCGCCAGGCTACGGGTTCGGCGGTGGAGAAGGTGGAGGGGATGGTGATGGGGGCGGTGGGTTGACCGTTGACGTCGATGGAGATGGCGCCGCCGCGGTTGGAGGTGTAGAGGAGGTCGGCGGTGTAGCGGCCGGCGTGGGCTACGTTGACGGTGAGGTTGAACCACTCGCCGGGGACGGTCCAGCCTACGTAGAGCTGGTTGGCGGGCGGGATGACGAGGTTGTAGGGGTTGTTGTCGATCTGGACGTGGGGGTCGTGGAATTTGGTGTAGGAGGTGTCGACGGCTTCGTGCATGCGGAACTCGTTGAGGTAGGTTCCGTCGGCGGGGTTGAGTTTGCCGCTGCCGTTGTTGATGGCGTCGGTGTCGTGGTAGGCGATGCCTTCGCCGCCGCGGTCGTAGTAGGCGCACTGGACGATGCCGGGGATGGGCTGGGCGCCGATGGGGTGGTGGGCGTCGGTGTAGGGCGTGCCTTTGTAGGTTGCGAGGAAGGTGGAGCGTTGCTGCGCGGCGAGAGGAGAGGCGATGATGAGGAGGGCGATGGGGAGCTTGGCGAACTTCAAGTGGGAGTCTCCGGGGTGCAACTCAATATAGCTTCTGGAGAACCTGGGCGCATCAGTAGCGGGGGACGGTGGGGTCGATCTGGGAGGACCAGGCGTTGATGCCGCCGGAGATGGACTGCGCCTTTTCGAAGCCTTGCTGACGGAGCCAGTTGGCTACGGAGAGCGAGCGCGCGCCGTGGTGACAGAGGACGAGGATGGGGGCCTCTTCGTCGAGCTCCTGGTGGGCACGGCCGGGGATGTCGTTCATGGGAATGAGCGTGCTGGGCTCGATGTGCGCTGTGGCGTACTCCCAGGGCTCGCGGACGTCGAGGAGGAGCGGTGGGTTTTCGGAAGAGAGGAGAGCTTTGGCCTGGGAGACGGTGATTTCTAGATCCATGGGTTAAGGATACAGATGGATCGCGACGTCGGGCTAGTCGTTGACTACGGTGACGGACTGGTTGAGGTTGGCGTCGGTGGTGAGTTGGTCGACTAAGAAGGTGGCCAGGTCGGCGCGGGTGATGGTGTGGCCGATGGCGGCGGGGCCGAGGATGCGGGTGTTGTTGGTGGCGGCGGCGTCTTTGAGGATGGGAGGGCGGACGATGATGTAGTCGAGGTTGCTGTTGCGGATGGCGGTTTCTTTGCAGGTCTTGTCGCGCGTGGAGCCGCGGAGAAACGTTGGCATGAGGAGGTTTTTGTACCAGAAGGGAGATTGGAGGCGGCTGGTGCCGATGCCCATCATCGTGACGCTGACGAGACGGGGGACGTGCTCTTCCAGCATGCCGGAGATGATGGCGTTGATGGCGTCGGTTTCGAGGGTGGTGGATTTGTAGGGGGTCTTGCCGCCAATGGTTTCGATGACGGCTTGCTGGCCGGGCATGGCGGCGTGAACGTCGGAGGGGTTGGTGGCGTTGCCGGTGAAGACGCGGACGTTGGGGACGTTGAACTTGATGGGATCGCGAACGAGGACGCTTGCGGTGTGGCCTTGCGCTAAGGCTCTTTGAACAACTAAGGAGCCGGTCTTTCCGGTGGCGCCAACGATGAGGACATTCATGGGAGATCTCCGGACAGTGGTGCAGGAGTTACGCAGGAGGAAGGAGTTCGGTTTTGTATTTGGGTGCGAGGGCCTGGACGCGAGCGATGAAGTCGGCCTGCGCGGCGGCGTCGAGCGGAGGTGGAGGCGTGGTGCGGGTGGCGACTGGGACGCCTACTTCGGCGAAGAAGTCTTCCTGGCCGGCGGGTGAGCAGATGCAGAGCATGCGCACGGGTTGCGCGCTGATGTTGTGGAATTGGTGGGGGGCGTTGGCGGGGATGTGGAGCGTGTCTCCGGCGTGGGCGGTGGATTTTTGGCCGCGGAAGGTGGCTTCGATTTCGCCGTCGAGGAGGATGAAGGTCTCTTCGAAGTCGTGACGGTGCGGAGGAGGGCCGCCGTTGGGAGGGATGTGCATGTCGATGAGGCAGAGGCGGCCGGCGGTGTCTTTGCTGGAGAGGAGGATGGTGTAGGTGTCGCCGACGAGGCCGATGTGGGGACGGTTGCCGGCGTTGGCTTGTGCGAGAGCGCGAGCGAGGTCGTCGGGCGGGAGAGAAAAGGGCATGGTGCGGCTCCTTGTGTGTGGCACGGTGCCTGAGTGTGGGATGCAGGAGAGAGGAACGCGGGTTTCGCGCGCGGCGTGAGGGAGGGCTAGCGGATGACGGCGTTGAAGGGAAGGAAGAGATTGAAGACGGTGCCGTGATGAGCAGAAGACTGGCTGCTGCGGACGCGGAGAGAGCCGCGATGACGCGCGATGATCTCGTGGCTGACCCAGAGGCCGAGGCCAGTGCCGGTGACGCCTTTGGTGGTGAAGAAGGGGGTGAAGATTTTGGCCTGGGTGTGGGGGCTCATGCCGATGCCGTCGTCGGCGACGGTGACGATGACGCCGCGCTCTCCGGTGATCCAGCAGGTGCCTTCGCGCACGCGCACGATGAGCCGGCCGCCACTGACTACGGCGTCGAGGGCGTTGCTGACGAGGTTGGAGAGGACCTGGCGAATCTCGCCATCGAAGAGGTGGATGAGGCGATGGGGGCGGCTGCGGCGCTCAACATGGATGCGGGCGTTGGCGATGCGACCCTGGTAGATGGAGAAGACGGTGTCGATGAGACCGTCGATATCGAGCTCCTGCGGATTGCTGGCCTGGCGGTGGAAGCGGAGGGTCTGGCTGGTGATGGCGGAGGCGCGGCGAAGTTCGATCTCGGCGGTGTCGAGGTAGTCGCGCGCGGCGTCGAGGGTGTCAGAGTTGCGGGCGAGATAAAGGAGGTTGGTGACGGACTCGAGGGGATTGTTGATCTCATGCGCGATGGAGCTGGCGAGGCGGCCGACGATGGCGAGCTTCTCGCTCTGCATGAGGGCGAGCTCGGCTTTGCGCTGCTGGGTGATCTCGAGCGATGCGGCGCTGATGGCCTGGACGGAGCCGTCGGGACCGTAGATGGGATAGTAACTGACGGTCCAGTAGCGATAGGAGTCGGGGTCGGTGGCCAGCGAGCCTTCGAGAGGATAGGCGATGACGGGCTTGCCGTCACGGACCTGATCGAAGAGCTCTTTGAGGCCGGGGATGGGAGCCATTTCGGTGAGCGTGCGGCCGACGATCTGCTCGGGCTTGAGGCCGAAGAAGCTGGCCTGACGATCGTTGAGGCGAAGGTAGCGATAGTCTTCTACGTCGAAGAGCGCGAGTCCGATGGGCGCCGTGCGGTAGATGGTTTCGAGCTCGGCGTGCTGACGCTCGGCTTCGGCGGTTTTGTGGTGGAGGGCTTCGCGGTCGAGCTTCTCGGCGGTGACGTCGCGGAAGAAGATGATGATGCCGCCGTCGGTGGGATAGCTTTGAACGCGGAGCCAGATGTTGAGTGGGTCAGGGTAGAAGGTTTCGAACTCGCCGGGAAGATTCTGGTCCATGGAGCGGCGATAGTTCTCGACGAACGGAGAGCCTTCGTAGAGTGCAGCGGGGAAGGTCTCAAAGAGGTTTTGTCCGACGAGGTCGAGTCCCATGGAGATGATCTCCTTAGCGCGACGGTTGAGAAAGGTGAAGTTGTAGTCACGGTCCAGAAAGACGACAGCGTCCGTCGTTGCAAGAAAGAACTGCTCCATCTGCCTGAGCAGCGTGGCTGCTTCACCGTCTTTGCGGATTGGGATCGTTGACACGCAGCGTCCTGAGGGAAGATGGCGAAGGACGACATCCGGCTGCCCGCAAAAACAAAGGAAGTCAGATGCCGCGTAGTAGTACGAGGTAGCTTTGGGTGCCTGGGGTTGTCTCGATGACGGCGGGAGCGGGAGAGGGGTCGACTTCGGGCTGTCTTTCTCCCGACTCCGACCCCGACTTCGCGCGCTTTATGCGTTGGCTCCGTGGCATTTTTTGTACTTCTTGCCGGAGCCGCAGAAGCAAGGGTCGTTGCGCCCGATCTCGGTGCCGGTGCGACGTTGCGTGGCGACGGCGGCGGTTGAGCCTCCGGCCTGCTTGGCGGCGGCGAGGTCGCGCTGCTTGTTGCGCTGAAACTCGCGCTCGAGAGCGTCGATGGTGGTGGATGGGGCGCGGGTGGGGATGGTGGGAGGTGGTGGCGGTTGCTGCGGTTCCGACGCTCCGAAGGGCAGTTGCTGGCGGGCGGGGGGCGGTGGAGGCGCGGTGTGCTGAAGTTGCAGGCGCGCTAGCTGCTCGAGACTTTCGATGGGCGTGCCGTCGGGAGCGAGGATCTGCATGCGGAAGAGGTTGCGCGCGGTGTCTTCCTGGAAGCGCATCATCATGGCCTCAAAGAGTTCGAAGGACTCCTTCTTGTATTCGACGAGGGGATCCTGCTGGCCGTAGCCGCGCAGGCCGATGCCTTCCTTGAGGTGGTCCATGTTGAGGAGGTGCTCTTTCCAGAGAGCGTCGAGGACCGAGAGCATGACGACGCGCTCGTGGTAGCGGAGCTGGACTTCGCCGAGGATCTGCTCCTTGGTGTTGTAGCGCTCCTGAAGCTTTTCGAAGATGGCTTCGCCGAACTCGTGGCGGTTGAGCTGCGAGTGGTCGATGAGGGGAGAGAGGTTGGCGCCGAAGACGTCCTGGACCTGCTTGAAGATGTTTTCGGTGTCCCACATTTCGGGATGGACTTTTTCGGGGGCGTACTCGTCGAGGATGCTGGAGAGGATGGTGGAGACGTAGTCTTCGGTGATGAGCTGCTTCTGCTCGACGCCTTCCATGAGTTGGCGGCGGAGGGAGTAGACGGCCTCGCGCTGCTTGTTCATGACGTCGTCGTACTCGAGGACATGTTTGCGGGATTCGAAGTTCTGGCTTTCGACCTGCTCCTGGGCGTTTTCGATGCGCTTGGAGATCATGCGGGATTCGATGGGGACGCCTTCTTCCATGCCGAGGCGCTGGAGGAGGGTGCCGACCCACTCGCGGGCGAAGATGCGCATGAGATCGTCTTCGAGGCTGAGGAAGAAGCGGGACTGGCCGGGATCGCCCTGGCGGCCCGAACGGCCGCGCA
>JBAULP010000065.1:0-11334 GCA_049578265.1 Acidobacteriaceae bacterium | reverse complement strand
AGACAACGGCAACGGCAGAGACAAATACGGGGATCTCTCCACTACGCTTCGCTTCGGTCGAGATGACGGAGTTTGAGGGGGAATGCGGGAGGCCTTCCCCTTCGGCGAGCTCAGGGTCAGGATGACGGCGTAAAACAGGCGACGGCAAGGGCAACGACAACAGCAACTGCAACTGCAACTGCAACGACAACGACAACGACAACGACAACTGCAACGACAACTACAACGACAACTACAACGACAACTACAACTACAACTACAACTACAACTGCAACTGCAACTGCAACTGCAACTACAACTACAACTACAACTACAACTGCAACTGCAACTGCAGATCCCTACGGGATGACAAACAAAAGAAGCAAGGGCAAGGGCTACAGCAAGGCGATGGCAGGGCGATGGCTAGGGCAACGGCGATGGCTAGGGCAACGATTAGGGCGACGGCCGGGGCAGGGTTGGGTTACGGTCTGGACACGGGTTGTGGTGGGTGCGGTAGGGTAGTTGGGTGAGATTGCGGTCTTTGTGGTGTGTTTGAATTCTGGTTTGGGTTGGAGGATGCTTTGAATCGATATCTTTTGAAGGCCACGATTGTTGGGGCGTTGGGTGGGTTGCTGTTTGGGTTTGATACGGCGGTGATCGCCGGGACTACTGAGCAGTTGACTTCGGTGTTTCATCTGACGCCGATTACGCTGGGGTTCACGCTGTTTATTGGGTTGGTGGGGACCGTGATCGGGGCCATGACCTCTGGCGTGCTGGGACAGAAGATTGGTGGGCGTGAGGCTCTTAGGATTATGGCGTTTCTTTATTTGATCTCGGCGGTGGGATGCGCGTTTGCGTGGAGCTGGGATGCGCTGATGGTGGCGCGGTTTGTGGGTGGGTTGGGGATTGGCGGATCGAGCGTGCTGGGGCCCGTGTATATTGCGGAGCTGGCGCCGGCGAAGTGGCGCGGGCGCATGGTGGGGTTGTTCCAGATCAATATTGTGGTGGGCATTCTGCTGGCGTACCTGTCGAACTACATCATCGTGCTGCAGAATTTGGGAACGATGCAGTGGCGGTGGGAGTTTGGTGTGGCGATTGTGCCTTCGGCGATCTTCCTGGCGCTGCTGTATGGGATTCCGCGGAGCTCGCGGTGGCTGGTCACCACCAATCAAACAGATGAGGCGCTGGAGGTGTTGCGGCTGATGGGCTCGCCGAACTCTGAAGCGGAGTTGCAGGAGATTATTGCTTCGGTGCATCTGGAGCAGGGTGTGAAGCCGGAGCCGCTGCTGACGCGGAAGTATGCGCTGCCGTTGTTCCTGGCGGTTTCGATTGGGATGTTCAACCAGTTGTCGGGAATTAATGCGCTGCTGTATTACTCGAACTCGATCTTTGCTTCGGCGGGGTTCAGCTCTAACTCGGCTGCGTTGCAGACAGTTGGGGTGGGGCTGGTAAATCTGCTGGCTACGTTTTTGGGAATGAGTTTGATTGACAAGCTGGGACGCAAGACGCTGATGCTGATTGGGTCGGTGGGGATGGTGATTGCGCTGTCGGGTGTGGCGTGGGTGTTTGCTTCGGACGCGCATAAGGGGCTGCTGATGTGGTGCTTCATGCTGTTCATTGTGTTCTTCGCGATCTCGCAGGGGTCGGTGATCTGGGTGTATATCGCGGAGGTGTTTCCGTCGCGGGTGCGGTCGAAGGGACAGAGTGTGGGGTCTTCGTCGCACTGGATTATGAATGCGGTGATTGCGGGGATCTTTCCGTATATTGCGGCGAAGAGTCACTCGCTGCCGTTTGTGTTTTTTGCGGTGATGATGGCGGTGCAGTTCTTTGTGGTGTTGTTTGTTTATCCGGAGACGAAGGGGCGGACGCTGGAGCAGATACAGGCGCACTTTGGGATTTGATTGGGGCGCGGGCGTTCTAGCTTCTAGCAAGAACAACAGCAACGGCAAGGGCAACGGCATACCTTGGGGCTAAAGCCCTTGACTTGGTTAGCTCTATGAGACCCGACGCTGAAGCGTCGGGCTACCCGGGTTGTGGGGCTACCGCATGCGTCTGGCTGTCTTGGTCTTCGTCAGCCTTTAGGTTTGGGTGCGGTCGCGACGAGTTCGTAACGCAGGCGTTTCGGGGACGCGTTAGTAGCGGGGCCAGGTGTTGGGGGGTTGGGTGTAGCGCTTGGGGCCTCGGAAGAGGCGGATGGTGAGGGCTCCGAAGAGGAAGCCGCCTACGTGAGCTACGTAGGCTACTCCGCCGTGTTGGACGCTGGCTACGGAGCCTACGTTGAGGACCTGGATGAGGAACCAGAAGCCGATGAGGAAGATGGCCGGGATGTAGGTGATGCGGATGAAGAAGATCAGCCAGAAGATGGCGCGGATGCGATCGCGGGGGTAGGTAACGAGAAAGGCGCCCATGACGGCAGCGATGGCTCCGCTGGCGCCGAGGGTGGGAATCATGGAGGTGGGCGAGGCGGCGACCTGCGCGAGCATGGCGACGAGGCCTCCGAGAAGGTAGAAGGCGGTGAAGCGCCAGGGGTTCATGATGTCTTCCATGGCGGGACCGAAGGCCCAGAGGAAGACCATGTTGCCGAGGATGTGCGACCAGCTTCCGTGGATGAACATGGAGGTGAGGAGCGTGGGGAGGGCGTGGCCGGAGACGATGTTGGCGGGGATGGCGGCCCACTCGTAGACGAACTGGTCGCCACCCTTGAGCTCGAGGAAGAAGACGAGCGCGTTGAGCACGATGATGGCGGTGGTAGCGATGGGAAAACGCGCGCGGCGGCGTGATACGTCGCCGAGTGGGATGAGGGCTGCCAAGAGCTGGGCCTCCGAATGGCTTTGGCCGAAGGGTAACAGGTCTGACGCCGGGAGGGCGGTGTTGAGGTTGGGGGTGGTAGTTTACTTGCTAAGGGAAAAGGAGAGTTCATGGATAAGGCTGCGGTGCTGAAGGGTTTAGAGGAGATGGGGTTGGTGCCGGTGTTGCGGGCGGAGTCGGTGGAGAAGGCGATGGCGCTGGCGGAGGCGGTGGCCGCAGGCGGGGTGAATGTGCTGGAGGTCACGATGACGGTGCCGGGGGCGGTGGAGGTGATTCGGCGGCTAGTGAAGGAGCGGCCGGGGATGCTGGTGGGCGCGGGGACGGTGCTGGATCCGGAGACGGCGCGGGCTTGCATCCTGGAGGGTGCGCAGTTTGTGGTGAGTCCGGCGCTGAACTTGAAGACGATTGCGATGTGCCATCGGTACTCGATTGCAGTGCTGCCGGGGGCGCTGACGCCGACGGAGGTGGTGACGGCGTGGGAGGCGGGGGCGGATGTGGTGAAGGTGTTCCCTGCCGGGGCGATGGGTGGGGCGAGTTATTTGAAGTCGCTGAAGGGGCCGCTGCCGCAGGTGAAGATGATTCCTACGGGCGGGGTTTCGCTGGCGACGGCGCGGGAGTTTCTAGAGGCGGGAGCGTTTGCGCTGGGCGTTGGGTCGGATTTGGTGGATGCCAAGGCGATGGCCGCGGGTAAGCCGGAGGTAGTGACGGAGACGGCCAGGAAGTATCTGGCGGTGGTGAAGGAGTTTCGGGGGAAGTAGTACGTTGTAGGGTTGTACGTTGTATGTTGTAAGGTTTCGAGGGGGCGGCCTTGGGATCGGACAGGTGAGGCGCTTACCGAACCAGATTTTGGTGGTTTTGGGGGAGATTTGGGGTGGGGTTTTGGAGGAGAGTTTTGGCCGATTACCGTTTACAATCGGGGTATGATTTCTGAGAATTCAATGAGTTGGACGCGCCATGTGGGGCGTGATGGAATTGACGCGTGAGTAAGATGAATTCCCGCGTGGAAGAGATAACGAACAGGATCGTTGAGCGAAGCCGGACGACACGCACGCGGTATCTGGATGCGATTGCGGCAGCGGCGAGTGTGACTCCGAAGCGGCAGGGGCTGGGGTGCGCGAACCAGGCGCATGGGTTTGCGGCTTGCGGGCAGCAGGACAAGGCGGTGCTGCGCGAGGGGAATGCGGGCAACGTTGCGATTGTGACGGCCTATAACGATATGCTCTCGGCGCACCAGCCGTATGAGCGGTTCCCGGAGATTATTCGGACGGCGGCGCGCGAGGCGGGTGGCGTGGCGCAGGTGGCGGGCGGGGTTCCGGCGATGTGCGACGGAATTACGCAGGGCGAGACGGGGATGGAGCTGTCGTTGTTTTCGCGGGACGTGATTGCGATGGCGGCGGCGGTGGCGCTCTCGCACCAGACCTTTGACGCGGTGGTGATGCTGGGGATCTGCGACAAGATTGTGCCGGGGATGCTGATGGCGGCGCTCTCGTTTGGGCATCTGCCGGCGGTGTTTCTGCCTAGCGGGCCGATGACGAGTGGGTACTCGAATGATGACCGGAAGCATCTGCGGCAGCAGCATGCGGAGGGGCTGGTCTCGAGCGAGGAGTTGATGGACGGCGAGGCGAAGTCGTATCACGGGCCGGGGACGTGCACGTTCTATGGGACGGCGAACACGAACCAGATGATGATGGAGATGATGGGGCTGCATCTGCCGGGGTCGTCGTTTGTGAACGCGAACACGCCGCTGCGGGATGCGCTGACGAAGGCGGCGGTGCGGCGCGCGCTGGCGATGACGGCGCTGGGTAAGGAGTACACGCCGGTGGGGCGGATGCTGGATGAGCGCGTGTTTGTGAATGGAATTGTGGGGCTGCTGGCTACGGGTGGGTCGACGAACCACACGATCCACTTGATTGCGATGGCGGCGGCGGCGGGGATTCGGCTGGAGTGGGGAGACTTTGCGGCGCTGGCGAACGTGGTGCCGCTGCTGGTGCGGGTGTATCCGAATGGGAAGGCGGACGTGAATCACTTTCATGCCGCGGGTGGGATGGGGTTTCTGATTGGCGAGCTGCTGGATGCGGGGCTGGCGCATGAGAACGTGATGACCGTGGCGGGGGCGGGACTGCAACGCTATACCGAGGTGGCGTATCTGAAGCCGAAGGAGGCTAAGGAGGGCAAGCTGGAGGCGGGGTGGAGGATTGGGTCTTCGGTGAGCGATGATTTGCAGATTTTGCGGCCGGTGAGTGCGCCGTTCGATGTGCATGGCGGGTTGAGCGTGCTGGAGGGCAACCTGGGCAAGGCGATTGTGAAGACGTCTGCGATTGCGCCGGACCGGCATGTGATGGAGGGAGAGATTCGGATCTTTCACGGCCAGGAGGAGATGCTGCGGGCATTCAAGGCGGGAGAGCTGCATCGGGATGTGATTGTGGTGGTGCGCTTCCAGGGGCCGAAGGCGAATGGGATGCCGGAGCTGCATAAGCTGCTGCCGCCGCTGCAGGCGGTGCAGGGGCATGGGTTCAAGGTGGCGCTGCTGACGGATGGACGGTTGTCGGGGGCGTCGGGTGATGTGCTAGCGGCGATCCATTTGACGCCGGAGGCTACGGAGGGTGGGCCGATTGCGAAGTTGAGGGATGGGGACCGGGTGAGGATTGACGCGAACTCGGGTGAGCTGACGGCGCTGGTGGATGCGGCGGAGTGGGAGAGACGCGAGGCGGTGTGCGCGGATTTGACGGCGCAGCAGTTTGGGGTGGGGCGTGAGTTGTTCAGCGTGTTTCGGAAGACGGTGAGTGCTTCGGATCAGGGTGGGACCGTGTTTGGGGATGTGTTGCGGTATTGCTGAGGTTGGGTTTTTGGCTTTTAGGTTCTAGCTTTTAGCTTCTAGCTTCCAGCAAGAACGGGCGCTCGCTGGCGCGAGCGGGAGGCGGGTTTTTGCCCTTCGGCTTCGCTCAGGGTCGGAATGACAGCGAGAAAGGCAACGGCAAGAGCAACGGCAAAGGCAAGTGCAAGAGCAAGTGCAAAAGCCAATGCGGGGGTCCTTCCCCTTCGGCTACGCTCAGGGTCAGGATGACGGCGTAAAACAAGCAACGGCAAGTGCAACAGCAAAAGCAAGGGCAAGGGCAAAAGCTAGGGCAAAAGCAAAAGCAGATCCCTGCGGGATGACAGCCAGAAATGCAAGAGCAACGGCAGAGGCAAGAGCAGAGACAAGAGCAGAGGCAAGAGCAACGGCAAGGGCTCTCACGCAAAGGGCGCGGAGTTAGCGAAGTTTCGCTAAGTAAGGCGAGGGCAACGGCTGGCCCCAGGGGCTGCTGTCTCAGGGGCTGAAGGCCCCCTTTTGGTTGGGAGGTTATGGCACGGCTGAAGCGTTGCCCCTTCGAGGATTCGGTGGTGGTGGGTTTGGCGTGGGGTGAGTTTCGGCGGCGCTTCGGTCGAGAGGACGGAGGTGAGGGGCGGTTAGGGTTTGGTGGCTGGGGTTGGGGCGAAGGCTTGTTCGATCAGGTGGCGGGAGAGTTCTATTTCTTCGCCGCTTACGGAGTGGGGCTTGTTGGGGAAGCGGCGGAGGGTTACTTCGGCGCCCATCGATTTGAAGAGGGCGGCGGATTGTTCTACGCGGGGCCAGGGGACCCACTGGTCGGGGTCGCTGCTGGAGAAGAGGGCGGGTGTGCCGGCGAGGTTGCCGGGGTGGGAGAAGTCGGTGCCTTCGGGGCCGATGAGGCCGCCGGTTAGAGCGACCAGGCCGGCGTAGCGGGCGGGATGGGTGGCGATGAACTCGGTGGCGAGGCAGGCGCCTTGGGAGAAGCCGGCGAGGACGATGCGGTCTAGCGGGATGCCAGCGTTGGTGGCGAGGTCGATGGTGGACTGGACGCGGGCCAGGGCGGAGTCGAGGGCTGGTTGGTTGAGCGCGCGTTCGACTAAGAAGGAGTTGGGGTACCAGGCGAGGCCTACGGCTTCGGGGGCGAGGAAGGCGATGGGGGCTTTGGCGGGGGCGAGGGCTCGGGAGAGCGTGAGGATGTCGCGGGCAGGGCCGCCGCGGCCGTGGAGGAGGATGACTACGCCGGTGGCTTGATCGAGCGGAACGCCGGCGCGATAGAGTTCGCCGTGGGCGTGGGGGTCGGATTGGAGGGCGGGCGCGGCGGGGCCTTTGTGGAGGGTGATGGTGGGGAGGATGCGCTGGAGGCCGGCGCGGCGAGCTTCGAACCACGGGGGGAGACAGAGGCGCTCGCCGAGAGATTCGAGGGGCTCGTCGATGGCGAAGCCGGGGTTGTCGGTGGCGAGTTCGAAGAGGACGCCGCCGGGCTCGCGGAAGTAGATGGAGTGGAAGTACTCGCGGTCGAGGACTTCGGTGGCGGGGAGGTGGGCGGTGATTTCGGTGCGCCACTCTAGCTGGGAGGCGTCGTTGGCGGCGCGGAAGGCGATGTGGTGGACGGAGCCGGCGCCGGAGCGGCCAAAGTTGGCGGCGGGATCGACGACGATGTCGATGTGGTTGCCGAGAGCTGCGGGGTCGGCGGGAGATGCGAAGCGAAGACGATTGCCTTCTTCGGCGATTTGATGGAAGCCCATGACGTTGAGGGCGGCGGCGGTTTCGGTGGCGGAGAGCTGGAGCATGGTGACGCCGTGGAAGCCGCGGATGGCGTGGGCGGCGGGGACGTCGGAGAAGCGGGGTGGGTGGGTTGCGGCGGCTTCGGTGTGGGCTACTAGTTCGATGTGCATGCCGGCGGGGTCGGAGAAGGTGAGGACGTCTTCGTTGAAGCGGCGGGGGCTGCGGGTGAACTTGATGTGCTTTTGGACGAGGCGGTCTTCCCAGAAGGCGAGGGATGTGGAGGGGATGCTGAAGGCGGTGTGGGTGACCTCGCCGACGCCGGCGGTGCCGCGGCCGACGCGGGGCCAGGGGAAGAAGGTGAGGATGGTGCCGGGGGTGCCGTTGTCGTCGCCGAAGTAGAAGTGGTAGGTGCCGGGGTCGTCGAAGTTGACGGTGCGCTTGACGAAGCGGAGACCGAGGATCTGGGTGTAGAAGTCGAGGCAGGCCTGGGGGTCGGAGGCGATGGCGGTGACGTGATGAAGACCGACGATGGGTTGGGCGGGCATGGGACCTCCAGGTGCTGGCTTCTATTGTCTCGCAGGATGCAAGCGTGGCGATGGGGCTGGCGGGTATCGTACACTCGGCAATCATGACTCCAGCTATTGCGGCACACGCGCTGACTCGCAGCTTCGACGGGTTTACGGCAGTTGATCATATTGATCTGGTGGTGGAACCGGGGCAGTTTTTCGGGTTCCTGGGGCCGAATGGGGCGGGGAAATCTACGACGATCAAGATGCTGACGGGGTTGCTGGCGCCTAGCTCGGGGTCGGTGCAGATTTTGGGGGAGGATTTGTTTTATCACCCGGTGGAGGTGAAGCGGTATATCGGGGTAGTGCCGGAGGGGATGGCGCTTTTTGGCAAGCTGACGGCGGTGGAGTATCTGCGGTTTGTGGGGCGGATGTATGGGCTCGACAAAGTGACGACGGAGAAGCGCGCGGCGGAGCTGCTGGAGTTTATGGGGCTGGCGGAGCAGCAGAAGAAGTTGATTGCGGATTACTCGCATGGCATGGGGAAGAAGCTGGCGCTGGCGGCGGCGGTGATTCACGGGCCGAAGCTGCTGTTTCTGGATGAGCCGTTTGAGGGTGTGGACGCGATTGCCGCGAACACGCTGAAGACGATGCTGCAAAGCATGATTGCGCGGGGCGCGACGATCTTTTTGACGTCGCATGTGCTGGAGATTGTGGAGCGGTTGTGCTCGCATATCACGATTATTAATCGCGGACATATTGTGGCGAACGGAAGCCTGGATGAGTTGAGGGCGGGCGTGCAGGCGAAGCTTACGCCGGGAGCGGAGGGTGAGTCGCAAGGGCGGCTGACGCTGGAGGAGATCTTCTTGAATGTGGTGGGCGGCGAGGCTGGGGCGGCGAGGCCGGAGCAGGAGCTGACATGGCTCAGTTCCTAAGGTCCTGCGCGGACGGCGAGCGTTGAGTTCGGTGGTGCGAATTGGGGAGGAGATGAGATGGCGGAGATAGAGACGGCGGCGTGGACGGGGGAGAAGACGCGGGCGCAGTTTGCGGCGATTGCGTGGCTGCGGTGGCGGATCCTGGTGAACGGCTTTCGGCGCAAGGGGGGCGCTGGGGAGTTGGTTGGGCGCGTGATGCTGGCGCTACTGTTTTTCGGGTTGCTGACGGCGTTTGTGGTGGGCGCGGGGGTGGGTGGATTTCTGTTTGCGAAGAAGGGGGAGTGGGGAGTTATTGCGGGATTGCTGTGGGGGATTTTTGTTGTTTGCCAGTTGCTGAATATTCAGTTAGGGCAGCCGGCGACTACGTTTGATCCGACGCAGTTGATACGGTTTCCGCTGGATGTGAAGACGTATGTGGCGATCCGGTTGTTCTTTGGGTTGCTGTCGCCGGCGAATGTGGCGGTGACGTTGATGTCGGTGGCGGTGTGGGTGGGGATTGGGGTGGCGGCGCCGGGGCTTTGGTTTTATGCGCTGATTGCGATGGCGGTGTTTGCGGCTACGAATGTTTTGTTCTCGCGGATGGTGTTTGCGTGGGTGGACCGGTGGCTTTCGACGCGGCGCGCGAGAGAGGTGTTTACCGCGGTGATCTTTGCGGTGTCGCTGGGGATTCAGTGGGCGAATTTTACGTATAACCCGGCGTATGGCCATCGTCATGAGAGGCATGGGGAGGTGGTAACGCAGCAGCATGTGGGGTGGGTGATGCATCTATTTCAGCGGGCGCAGCCGTGGCTGGCGGTGATGCCGCCGGAGTTGGCGAGCACGTCGCTGGCGAAGGCGAAGGGTGGGGCTCCGGCTTGGTTCGCGGGATATACGGTTGCTGCGGCGATGTATGGAGCGCTGTTTCTGCTGGTGTTTGCGCTGCGGATGCGGACGGAGTTTCGCGGAGAGAATCTGTCGGATGCGGCTAGCGGGGTGAGCCGGCAGAAGGCTAAGGCGAAGAGTGCTCGGCTGAGCAGCGGGAGCGGTGTTGCTGGTGCGGTGCGTGCGGAGAGCGTGGCTCCGATTGCGGGTGGGGCGGTGGAGGGAACGTTTGAGGTGGCTGGCCGGGCGCGGATTTCGGCGCTGGTGGGTGCGGTGTTGAGCAAGGAGCTGCTGTATGTGAAGCGGAGTACGGGTGTGCTGTATGGACTGATCATGCCGATCTTCCTGGTACTGATTTTCGCTACGCGATTTTCGTCGGGGCGGTCGGGTGCGATGTGGGTGTTTCCGGCGGCGGTGGCATATACGCTGCTGGTGATCTGCCCGCTGAGTTACAACGTGTTTGGGCTGGAAGCGGCGGGAGCGCAGCTTTACTTCCTGGCGCCGGTGCGGATGCGAGACATTCTGTTTGCGAAGAATGTGATGGGACTGGCGATGGCGCTGGTGGAGGTGGCGCTGATCTTCGTGATCATTACGTATATGGCAGGGATGCCGTCGTTGACGACGACGGTGGCTGCGCTGCTTTGGGCGGTGGGGACGCTGGCGGTGAATATGGTCTTTGGCAACCAGCGGTCGCTGGCTTCGCCGAAGTGGATGGATCCGCAGCGGGCGATGCGGCGGAATTCGTCGCAGGTGAGTGCGCTGATTGCAATGGTGGTGATCGCGGTGGCTTCAGGGCTGGCGGCGGGGTTGTTTGCGCTTTGCTTCTGGCTGCATGTGATGTGGGCCCTGGTGCCGGTGTTTGCGGTGTATGCGGCGGCGGGGGTGTTGGTGTATTTGCAGAGTTTGAAGTCGGTGGATCAGTTTGCGCGGGAGCATCGGGAGACGTTGCTTACGGAGTTGTGTAAGGCGGGGTAGGGTTCTCGGTTCTCAGTTCTCAGTTCTCGGTTCTCGGTTCTCAGTTCTCGGTTCTCAGTTCTCAGTTCTCAGTTCTCAGTTCTCAGTTCTCAGTTCTCAGTGGATGCTGGGTTGGCGGTGTGCGTTGCGATGGGGGTTGCTTGCATGCATTGGCGAAAAGCGTTCACGCAACGTGCGCAAAGTTGGCGCTAAGGTCGCTAAGGGTTCTTGGGTGGGGTGTGGTTGGGGCGGGGTGTCGGTGATGGGGGGTGGTCCGTGGTGGGTGGGATTGCGGGAGTTACTTGAGGGTGCCGATTAGGCTTAGCATGCGGCCGGTGTGGCCTTGTTCGGCTCGGTGGCTGAAGTATTTGCGGCGGCCGTCCTGGAGGCGGGTGCAGGCGGTGCAGTGGCCGACGATGGTGATGGATTTGGGGCGGAGGCCGGCGGCGACGAGTTGGCGGCGGTTGGCTTCCCAGAGGTCCATGTGGAGTTGGGGGCCCAGGTTGGAGTGGCCGGGGGCGCGCGCCGTCAGGAAGAGCATGGGGTACTTTTCGCGGATGGGATCTGAGGTGAAGACTTCGGTGAAGAGCTTGGGGGCGTAGGCGAACTGGCTTTCGAACTCGTCTCGAACTTCTTCGCCGATGGCGAAGCAGCAGGCGCCGATGGAGGGGCCGATGGCGGCGATGAGGTCCTGGGGACGGGAGCCGAAGTCGCGGCGGAGGGTGCCGATGCCGCGCTCGACGATGCGGGCGAGGGT
>JBAULP010000064.1:0-76963 GCA_049578265.1 Acidobacteriaceae bacterium | reverse complement strand
CGGCAGCACGCCAACGCCGCCGGCCACCAGCCGCAGCGCAGCATACTCCATCCGTTCGCGCAGAGTCACCCGCCGCACCGGCTCGTTCTGAGTCGCCTTCGTCAACAACAGTCAGTGTACGCAACTTCCCATCCACTCTGTGTCGCGCAATCTCCGCTTCAAAAGGAAAAGGGACGGCCGAAGCCGTCCCTTCCCATAAAACAACTCTTCCTAGTGATTGTCCTTCGATACCACGAAGTACCGAGCCACCGTGTGCACGAATGGACGCGCATTTGGCGGGGTCGGAACTCCACCATGCAGCACCTCTTCAAACGGCACATTCGAACCGTACTCCGTCCGCGTGTCATCCGAGTTCTGCGAAAGCACCGTACCCGTCAGGTCAATTCCAGCAAACAACCCTCTGGCGCGCGAGTAAGCGAGAAACTCAGACTTCAACTTCCAGTCCGTGTCCGCCGCAGCATTCCGCCCGACAGGGCCCGCTGCAACCGACGCGTCGCCGCCCAGCTTGAACTTATTCCTCAACATGTCCTGCAAACCATGCTGATTCATCGCCACCAGCACCAGGTCCGTCGATTGTCCGCCAATCTGCCAGCCAAAGCTTCCGCCGGTCAGTTGGACAAAAACCGGTGCGCTCCACCCACGGTGTGTGCGGCATGTCGCTACGCCCTGACCATACTGCCCGCCGAAGATGAACGCCGCCTTCTTGTAGGCCGGAACCACAACCACGCACGAGGCTCCTGCCAGAATCGACTGCGGAATCGAGTTGTCCGGAGTCGACATCACTTCTTGAATCACAGCCCCTGCAGCGTCTAGACGGCCATCCAGCTTGCCCTTGTCCTGGGCATGAGCCCCGATCGTCCCTACGCTCATCGCCAATACCGACAACACTCCAATGATCTTTTTCATTTCAACCTTTCGTACCAACCCATTTGCGCTAACCACAAACTGTCTGATGGAAGCATCGATGCTCAGGTTGTACACACAAAACCTCCGGAGCTCCCCTTAAACAAAAAAGTGGGTTGCGAAAGCGCGCTATAAGCAGCTGCGTTCGCAACCCTATTCTCCCAGGTTTGTACTGGACTTACTATGCACCATTACGTCCGTAGGTTACAAGAGTACCTATGAATGTAGACCTTCGTTCATTACCTAAGGTTTACGACCCGCCATTTTCTAACAATAACAAGCAAAACGCGCTCAGCTCCGGTAAGTTACTCTTCTTCCTGAGTTCGCTGTTCCATAGCCCGTAAAGTTAGCTCCACCCGATTCTTAGCGCGCGTCTTCCGTAGCATCCTTCCCAGGTGAGCCTTCACTGTCGCTTGTTCAATCCCCATCGCCGCCGCAATCTCCCGATTCGATCGGCCATTCATCAACAGGTGCAGAACCTCCCGCTCCCTGCCCGTGATCATCTCCTCAATCGACTCCTGCCTCACCGGCGGAGGTCCAAGGCTTTCCGCTCCCGCTGTCCCAGCCTCCACCAGCCTTGCCAGAACCTTCCTGGGAGCCCAGATCGACCCATCCAGTACGATCTCGATCGCCATCGTGATCTCGCCGACCCCTGCACTGCGCAGCAGAAACCCCTTCGCTCCCGCGCCAATCACTGCCTGAATCTGATCAGGAGCCAGCGGTTCGCCCATCACAACCGGCTTCAGCACAGGCCGCTCCCTGCGAATTCTCGTGATCGTGTGCAGTATCCCCTCCAGGGACTCCTGCAAATCCAGCAACACCAGGTCGAGAACTTCTTCTCCAAACACCTCTTCGAGTTTTACCGGTCGCACCTTGAGGCTGGCCGTCTCCTCCAGAATGGCCACTAGCCCCATCGAACGCAGGGGATCCGCCGCCACAACACCGATTTGCGCCTTCGCTTCATTCGTCACGAGCTGCGACTCTCATTACGCCGATTCGGTCTTTCTTGTCCGGCCGGCGGTGTTTGTGTTCGTCTTGCGGTCCCTCATTGCTCGTCCAACGGACGCTCTAGAGCTTCGGCAGCACAATCCCTTGCTGCTTTTGGTACTTCCCCTTGCGGTCTCCATAACTCACTTCGCAGACCTCGTCACTCTGGAAGAACAGAATCTGGCACAGTCCTTCATTCGCATAAATGCGCGCCGGTAGCGGCGTCGTGTTCGAGATCTCCAACGTCACAAATCCCTCCCACTCCGGCTCAAACGGCGTCACGTTCACAATGATCCCGCAGCGCGCATACGTGCTTTTACCCACACAGATCGTCAGCACATCGCGCGGTATGCGGAAGTACTCTACAGAACGCGCTAAAGCGAAGCTGTTAGGCGGAACAATAATACTGTCTGCTTCCACCGATACGAACGATCGCTCATCAAAATCTTTTGGGTCGATGATCGCACTGTTCACGTTCGTGAAGATCTTAAACTCGTTCGACACCCGCAGATCGTACCCGTACGACGACAGCCCGTACGAAATCACTCCGTCGCGCACCTGCTTCTCACTGAACGGCTCAATCATCTTGTGCTCTACGGCCTGTGTACGAATCCATCTATCGCTCTTGATCGACATCGCTTTCCTGCGGCCACGGCCTTCCTACGCCGCGCACATCCCTTTCCTTCGGATATTGTGTCACTTCGAGCCTATCGTAAACTTCGTTCCGCACCGCACCCCTTCCTCATATTTCGACACCATCATCTGAGGAAAAATTGACAACCAAATCTTGGCTTTCTACCATCGCAGTGTAGGCTGTAACAGTCAAACACTTCTCCCTTCGTGGGACTGAGTACAGGAAGGCGACTCCATTGATCAAGCAGGACCTCATTCAGCGGGTAGTTGAGCGCACCGGCCTCCCACGGACCAAAGCCGAGTCTGCCGTGGACGCAATCTTCGAAGCCATGAAGAATGCCCTCGGCGGAAGCGATCGTATCGAATTGCGCGGCTTCGGTGTCTTCACCGTCAAACCCCGCAAAACCGGCGTCGGTCGTAATCCCCGCACCGGTACCGAGGTTACGATCACTCCAGGCAAGGCCGTTCGCTTCAAGCCTGGCAAAGATCTTCAGGCTCTCGGCTAAACCTGCGCTACATCAGGTGCATCGGATCGACGTCCACCACCACGGACCGCCGCGGGATCTCCTCGCGATCCACCACCGCCAGCATCTCCCGCAGCGCTGCGCTCAGCACATCTCTCCGGTCCGCCTTCATCACCAGGTGATACCGGTAGATCCGCTTCAGCCGCGCATTCGGAGCAGCCGCCGGCCCCAGCACCCTTACCCCATCTAGCTGCCGCTTCTGCAACCACCTCCCCAGCCGCCCCGACCAGTCCAGCACCTCCTCCAGCTTTTCACTCTGCACAATCACATTCGCCAGCACACTAAACGGCGGATACCGCATCGCCCGCCGAAAATAAAGCTCCCGCGCCGCAAACCCCGTGTAATCGTGCTCCCGGGCAAACTGGTTTACATAGTGCTCCGGCTGATACGTCTGCACCAGCACCTTCCCCGGAAGCTCCCCGCGCCCCGCCCGCCCACTCACCTGCGTCAGCAGTTGAAACACCCGCTCCGCCGCGCGAAAGTCCGGCAGCCCCAGCGCAAAGTCCGCGCCCACCACCCCCACCAGCGTCACTCCATGAATGTCATGCCCCTTGGCAATCATCTGCGTCCCCACCAGCAAATTAATCTCACCCGAATGCAGCCGCCCCAGCAGTCGCTCCATGTCCCCGCGCCCGCGCACCGTGTCCCGATCCATCCGCCCAATCCGCGCCCCCGGAAACAACTCCTGCAGCCGCTCCTCGCCCTGCTGCGACCCCGCCCCCAGGTAGTACAAATGCTCACTCTGGCACTTCGGGCAAGCCTTCGGCACCGTCCTCCGATACCCGCAATAATGGCACTCCAACCGCTGCCCCACCCGAGCCTCACCATTCAGACCGTTCTCGTCCCCGCCCTTGTGGTACGTCAGCGAAATCGCGCAGTTCTCACACTCCAGCTTCTCCCCACAGCTCCGGCACATCACCACAAAGCTGTAACCCCGCCGGTTAATCAGGATCACCACCTGCTCCCCGCGATCGAGCGTAGCCTGCGTCTCCTCGATCAACCTCCGCGAGAACAACTGCTCCTTGCCCGTCTCGCGAAACTCCTCCCGCATGTCGATCATCTCGACCTTCGGCAGCGGCCGGTCTTTTACTCTTTGACGAATTTCGACGCGAGCATACCGTCCCCGCTCCGCATTCTGCCAGCTCTCCAGTGAAGGCGTAGCCGACCCCAGCACCACCGTGCACCCCAGCAACTTCCCACGCATCACCGCAACATCGCGCCCGTGATACCGCGGCGTCTCCTCCTGCTTGTAACTCCCGTCATGCTCCTCATCCACAAGAATCAATCCCAACCCCGGCATCGGCGCAAACACCGCACTCCGAGTCCCAATCACCACCCGCGCCTCACCCCTCCGAATCCGATGCCACTGCTCCGCCCGCTCATCCGGCGTCAACTGCGAGTGCAGCAGAGCCACCTCGCCCCCAAACGCGGCCACCATCTGCGCCGCCGTCCCCGGCGTCAACCCAATCTCCGGAACCAGCAGCAGCGCACTCTTCCCCGCCGCCAGCGCCCGCTGCATCGCTGCCACATACACCGCCGTCTTCCCCGATCCCGTAACGCCATACAACAAATGCGGCCTGAAACCACCCTTCTCCATCGCCGCAACAATCGTCCCCAGCGCCTCCGTCTGAGCCTCATTCAACACATGCTCATGCGCAAACTTCTTCCCCTCCTGCTGCAGCCCGGTCACATGGAACGCCTGCGCCGTCTCCTCCAACCTCACCAACCCCCGCCTCACCAGCGTCCCCAACGTAGAATCCGGCACCCCCCGAGCCCCCATCCGCCCCCGCAACTCCCTCACCAACTCCCGACCACCACACCCAGCCAACTCCGCCATCACCGCCAACTGATTCTCATTCAACTTAGGCAGCCGCGTCCCACCCTCTAGAACCGGATGACCCGATGAAACCGGGTGCCCCATCTTCGCGACGGTCTCATCGTCGCTAAGGTGGACTGCCGCAATAGAATCCGGGTGCCCCGGAGCCTGCCCTGAGCTTGCCGAAGGATCCAGATTCTCGGACCCGGCTTCCCCCACCAACCCCGCCTGACCTGCCGCCTCAGCGCCTTCTGGACCCTGGGCCCTGGACCCTGGACCCTCGCCCTCCGGCCCCTCCGCGAGCACCGCCACCATCTCCACCCGCCGCGCATCCCGCACCTCCTGCAGCGGCTCCCTAACCACCCACCGCTTCTTCGCCATCCCATCCAGCAGAGCCTTATTCGCCCCCGTAGCGCTACGAATCGAAGCCGTCTTAGCAGCCTCCCCACTCTCCAGATAATTCAAAACCGCATACTCACGATTCTGATCTTCCACCGACAGCTTCGACCGCCGCGAAGACCCCTTCGCTGCGCCCTCATACAAAACCTTTCGCCCCTGCTCCGCAATCCGATACACCCACTGCCGCCGCACCTCCGCCGTCAGCGGCATCATCCCCCGCAGCACCTCACCCAATGGCGCGCAATAGTACCCCGCCACCCACTTCCCCAACTCCATCAACTCATCCGGAAGCAGCGCCTCCTCATCCATCACCTGCTGCACGCGCTTAACTTCAACGCCATCCCCCGGCGCCACATCATGCAACCCCACCACCACACCCACCAGGAGCTGCCCGCCAAACGGCACCATCACCCGCGCCCCCACCTCCGCCTCAAGCCCCCCAAGCTCGTACGTAAAGGCCCGGTCCAGCGGCACCGGCAGCGCGACATCGCAATACACACTCACCCCACCAGCTTAGCTGGCCGGCGCCTGTGGCAATTCCGTCTGTCCCTTCAGCTCTTTCTGCAGCCGCTTCAACTCCTTCGACGCAGCCTTCTTATCCTCAATCAACCCCGCAACCCTTCCCGCCAGATCCGCCGGCCCCACACTCAGCAACGCCCCCAACTCCCGCAGCCGGGCATAATCTTTCCCCGCCATCTTCACGGCCCTCATCCCGCAACAAAACTCCACCCGCTGCCCCTGCCTCACCTTCTCCACCCGCCGCACCAGCAGCCCGCCAATCGCCCCTGTTGACCCCACATGCGTCCCCCCGCAAGCATTGAACTCCACACCCTCCATCTCCACAATCCGCATCCGTCCTGAGCGCTCCGGCAGCTTCCGCAGCTCCCCGCGAGCCAGCATCGCCTCCGCCTCATCCCGCTCCACCCATCGCAACCGCATCGCTCTGTCCTCATAGATCGCGCGATTCACCGCCGCCTCCACCGCGCGCAACTCCTCCTCGCTCACCTTCTCCACCGCCAAATCAATCGTCACCGACTCAGCCCCCAAATGAAACGAAACCGTCTGCGCCCCCATCTCCCGCAAAAACATCGCCGACAACAGATGCTGCCCCGTATGCTGCTGCGCGTGGTCCATCCGCCGCTCCGCATCCACGCGCCCGACAATCTCCGTGCCCTCCGGCAGCGGCTTGCGCACATAGTGCCAAACCTCACCCGCCTCATCCTCCTCCACGCGCTCCACCGCAACCTCAAGCACGGCCCCACTCCGTGCCGTAGCCACCAGCGTTCCCGTATCAAACGGCTGCCCACCCCCCGCCGGATAAAACCCCGTCCGATCCAGCGCCACCTGCCAAACCTGTTCTTTCTGTCCACCCTCCCCTACCGCATTCGACTCCAGCCGAACATCCGTCACCACCGCACGAAACTCCAGCGCCGCAGCATCCCCAGCCCCCACGTCGTAATAAAGCCTCTCCGCCGCCACTATCGCGCCCCCACTGCCATCATCATCGCCTGCAGCGCCTCCACCTCGCGCACACTCCCAATCACCAGCGGTGTCCGCTCATGGATCCCCTCCGCCTGCACCTCCAGGATCCGCGTCTCTCCATTCACCGCCGCCCCACCCGCCTGCTCCGCCAGCATCGCCAGCGGATACGCCTCATACAGCAGCCGCAGCTTCCCCTTCGCGGCCTTCTCCGTAGGCGGATACAAAAACACTCCACCTTTCAGCAGCGTGCGATGAAAGTCCGCCACCAAACTTCCGATATACCTTCCCCCATACTCCCGCCCCAGCTTCCCACTCACCAACCCCCGCACATACTCCCGATACACCTCCGGCCAGCTCCCCGCATTCGCCTCGTTCACCGAGTAGTACGGTCCCTGTTCCGGCATCTTCATCCCCTCCGCCGTCTTCACAAACCGCTCGTCCTCATCCAGCGTGAACGACGCCACACCATGCGCAGCGCCCGCAACTCCATCTCCCAGCGCCATCACCATCACCGCCGAAGGCCCATACAGCACATACCCCGCCGCCACCTGCTCCGTTCCCACCCTCATCGCCGAAGCCGCCGCGTCCCCCTCCATGCGCACCACGCTGAAGATCGTCCCCACATTCACATTCACATCAATATTCGACGACCCATCCAGCGGATCGAAGATCACCACATACTGCGCATCCTCTGACGGCACCGCATGTTCAAACACCACCGGCCCCTCGTCCTCTTCGCTTACAATCGCCGCCACATGCGGCATCGCGCCCAGCATCTTCGTCAGCAGTTCGTTCGCAAACACATCCAGCTTCTGCTGCTGCTCTCCCTGCACATTCACCGACCCCACCGCACCATACACATCCCCCAGCCCCGCCAGCCGAATCTTCCGCTCAATCTGCCGCGCCGCCGCCGCAACCGCCCCAAACACCTCAGCCAGCGCCCCACCTGCCCGCGCGCCCACATACTCTTCCAGCGTCTCCATCTTCGTCATCATGCTTCTATCCTACCGCCGCAACCCACGCCCCCCACCACCCGCACCCGTTCTTCGCACAAGCACACACCAACCCCCGCCGCGCCCCCTCCACGCGGTTGCTCTTAACTCTGGACCCTGGATCCTCCTACTTCGGCATCACCATCAACTCAATCCCGCTAGCCGCGCCGGCCTCATGAAACACCGTCTCAGTAGCCTTCTTGAAGTCCTCCGGCGTGGCCTTGTAGATATCCATAAACACCTGCGGATTGCGGTCCACCAGCGGAAACCACGAGCTCTGAATCTGCACCATAATCCGATGCCCCTTCAGGAACGTGTGGCTCACGTCCTGCATCGTAAAGTTCACATCTGTAATTTTTCCCGGAACCAACGGTTCGGGCGTCTCCCACGAGTGGCGAAACTTCGCCCGGAACGGCTGCCCGCGCAGCAGCATCTCGTAGCCCTGCATAAACACCGTCGGAGTCGTCGCTCCACTGCCGCGATGCTCCGCCGCCAGCGGGTCCACATAATCCTCCGGGAACACGTCAATCAGCTTCACAACAAAATCCGAGTCCGTTCCCGTCGACGCAATCTTCAGCATCGGTTTCACTGGCCCCACCACCGTCACATCCTCGGTCAGCGGAGCCGACTCATACACCAACACATCCCCGCGCCGCGTCGCAAACCGCTGATCATCCACCATGTAACGCTGCGGCACATCCACGCCCGTAACGTAGGACGTATAAGGATCCGGATGCGCCGGGTCGCTCACATAGCTATCGCTCGAACTCTTCGCCTCAGGCTTGCTCCACCCCAGCCCACCATCCGGCTCCAGATAAAGCATCTTGTCCTCAGCCTGCTTCGGTGGCCAGGCGTCGTACTTCTTCCAAACATTCGTTCCCGTCTCGAACACATACGCCTTGGGCAGTCCCCCCCACGGCGCATCCTTCAGGTAATGCGCAAAGAACGGCGCCTCAATCGTGCTGCGGTAAAACTCACCCGTGTCCGATCCAAAGTCCACATCGCCAATCACGCGTCCCGATCCACGCGACCACTCACCGTGAAACCATGGCCCCTCCACCAGCGTGTTCTCTGGCGCCTCCGGGCTCAGCTTGTCGATCGCATGAAACACCGTCACCGGCCCCGACAGGTCCTGTTCATCGAACAGCCCACCCACATCCAGCACCGCCGCCTTTACCCCCACCATGTGCGGCGTCAGGTTGCGAATCTGCCAGTAGTGGCTATACGTCGTATGCACAATCTGGTCGTGGAAGTACGGGTTCGTTCCTCCGGCCTTCGTATCCAGCGCCCCCAGCGATCCCATCTTCAGGTAGTACGCATACATATCCGGCGTCGGAAATTTAAAATCATTCTCCGGCTCTTTCGTCAGCGGATTGTTCTGCGGAACAAAAAACGGCGCATAGAATCCATGGTTAGCTTGCAGCATGAACGCCCCGCCGTGATACGCATCGTCGCCCATCCACAGGTTCATGATCGGAGCCTGCGGACTCGCCGCCTTAATCGCCGGATTCCCATTCAGAATGCTGGCCGCCGTATAAAACCCCGGATAGCTGATCCCAAGGATCCCCACCTTGCCATTGTTCTCCGGCACATTCTTCAGCAGCCAGTCCACCGTGTCAGACATGTCCGTCGACTCATCCACACTCTTGCCGTCATGCGACGGCGACATCTCTAGCCAGGTCCCCCCGCTGTCCCAACGCCCGCGCACATCCTGGCATACCAGGATGTACCCACTCTCCAACATCTCCATATTGCCCGTCACGCGCGGCATCACCACATCGTTGCCATAGTTCCCGCAGCTATACGGTGTCCGCGACATCAAAAACGGATACGGCCCCTTATCCGCAAACGCGCTCGCAATCGGCGTATACACCTGCGTATAAAGCTTCACCCCATCGCGCATCGAGATCCGGTACTCGTGCTTCTCGTAGTGCGTCTTCGCGAACTCCATCATCTGCTGCATCCGCTGATGCATCGAAGGCGGCGCCACCGCTGGCTTCGATGCCGGCGCCTTCGTCTGCGCCCCAACACCACCCGCCAGTACCAACCCCAAACCCCACCCCAACGACACTCTCACCGCTGCACGCATGCACTCTCTCCTCACAAAAAATCCAGCACCAGACTTTTCGGATTGTACTCGCTCGCCCCGCCTGACTTCTGCCATACTTCTCCCATGCAGGCCCGCGGTCTCATCCCGCACGCATCAACACAACGCCCGGGCAATCGCTTCAAACCTCTCTTCCCTCTTTTGCTTCTGCTCCTTTCGTCCATCACATCCCCTCTGCTCGCGCAGGACGCCCCACCACCACCGCAGCAACCCCTCTATACTCTGCATCTCGACACGCGCATGGCGCAGATCCCCACCCTGATGCTCAACTTCGGCTCGAAGTCTTTGCCCCTGTTCGGACCACAGCGCATCGACATAACCGTCGACAACGGCCACAAATTTCATCCCGCCCACGTCCGCTTCGAAGGCGGCGATCCCATCACCCTCGCCATCCTTTTCGACGTCAGCCACAAAGATCCTGCGCTCCTTAACTCCTTCCGCAACGACTTTTCAGGCTGGATCAAAACCTCTCTTAAGCCCCAGGATCGCGTCTCCATCTATGCACTCGACTGTTCGCTTCTGCAAACCGCTGAGTACCAGCCACCAACCCCCGCGATTCTTCAGAGCGATCTCGACACCGCGATCACCAGTCCGCTCAGCCACGGCATTAAGGGCCGCCCAGCCTGCGGTGACTCCGTCCGTTTGCGCGGCGCTATGAATTACATCATGCAGCAGCTCGCTCCACTCCCCGGTCGGCACGTACTCCTCGTCCTGTCCAGCGGCTTCGATGGCGGCAGCACCCTCTCCTGGGATGATCTCCACGACATCGCCACAGGCACTGCTACGACCATCTTCGCAATCGATTCGCAATCGATGGGTTTCTACGCTGTCGCTCTTCCTCTCGATGCCTTAACCAGGGAATCGGGCGGCCTGTTCTTGAGAACCACCACGAAGCACCTGGCTCAGACTCTCACCGGATTCATCTCCATCCTGCGCCAGCGCGAAATCCTGGAGTTCCCCCTACCCTCGGAAGTCTTCGGGAACCACATCATCGATGTCACCGTCGAGCGTAGTAACGTGCAGGCCCTGCCTTCCGGTATCCCGATCGTGCCAATCCCTGAAGCACCCGCCACCGTCCCCGTCTCACCCCAATCCACCCCACCCACACCCCAACCCTGACCCCCAAGCATCAGCACCCTATTCACCGCAACAACTCGTCGGTAAATCGTGTCAAATCTGGTATGCTTCCGGATGCTTGATCTTTCCTTGCACATACCAAGTGAGCAACCTGCGCCAGGGCTTTCGACCATCTGTCTCGCCACCATCGCCCTGGTCGCCCTATCGGCCTGCACGGCCCCAGCTCAGACTGCAGCACAGCCATCAACTCCCCGGACCCTGGAAGTTCCCACGTTGGTGTTCGCCAGCGCGTCAACGCCGCTGGGATTAGTCGACCCTGCGAAAGTGAGTGTCACCATCGACAACATGCGAAGCTTTCATCCTGATCGAGTTCGCCTCGAGGGCGACGACCCAATCAGTCTGGCCATTCTGATCGACGTAAGTGGAAGCGCCAAGGATCTGATCCCAGCACTTCAGCAGGATCTGCCAACCTGGGCAGCCACGTCGCTCACATCCAAAGATCGAATCTCGGTCTATGCCCTGGATTGCGCGCTGGCGCACCCCATGGGCTTCACCCCTCCAGACGCATCCCGACTTGCCGCCGAACTCAACATCGCAATCAACTCACCCGACATCCATGGAGGAAAATCTCATGCAGCTTGTTCAGACTCGCTTCATTTCCGCGACGCATTGAATCTCGTCTCGGAGCAGATGGCTCATCTGCCGGGCCGCAGAGTCATCCTCGCCGTGACCAATGGCTACGACGGCGGCAGCTATATCAAGGAACCTGAACTTCTGTCGCAGCTGCGGGCGACCTACGTCACGATCTTCGGCCTCACAGACGCTGACCCACCCGCACTGCCGTTCCTTTTTCTTGCTCCTCTAACCGCTGGGTCGCTGGTCCGGGCGTCGAGCAAACAGATACCGAAGGATTTGGACCAGTTCCTCACGGAACTCCAGAGCCGTTTCATCATCCAGTTCCCAGAACCTGCAAACCTACCCAGCGGCTCACATCATGTCAAAATCCGGATCAATAGCTGGAAAGCTGCCTTCGTCGAACCGGCAGGTCTGCAGGTCACTACGGAAAGCCTCTCCCCCGAGGCTCCATAGCCACCAGGCAGCCCCAACAAATCGGACGCAGGATCGCCAAAGCAGACACCTCCGCGGCGTTGATCTCGCAGAGCCCATGACATCGCCGCCCACTCGCCATGCAACCGGGCCCCTGGTTTAAACCCCCTCCGCCTCCATCTCCTTCGACTTCCCCGCCAGCCGCATCACCAGTCTCTCCAACACCAGCCGCTTATCCGCCGGGCTAGATCGCAACTCCAGATCCGCCTTCGCAATCCAGCGCAATCCCCGCGTCAACTCCCCACGGTCACGATACCGCCGCGCCTGCGCAATCAGCGCATCCGCCGCAAACGGCGCGACGCGAAATCCCGGCCACAAGACCGACCACATCGCCCGCTGGTCCTTCACTTGCTTCTCATTCAGCACCAGCATCTGCCGATACGTCTTCGCCAGCAGAAACACATGCCCAATCGCCGCATCCTCCCCACCCTCCGACGCATTCAGCAACCCCGCCAGCAGCGCCAGCGCCCGCGGCGCATCCTTCAAGCTGATCGCATCCGTCAGCTCATACAAGCTCCTCTGCTTGGCCGCCGACACCATCGTCTCCACATCCCCCACCTCCACCGAAGCCTTCCCAATCCCGCCCACATACAGCAGCAGCTTCTCCATCTCGCTAGCCACCAGCATCATCTCCGCGCCGCCACCAGAACCCAGCGCATCCACCAGCTCCCGCGCCGCATCCTCATGGAAATCAACCCCCCGCTCCTTCGCCTCGCGCACCACCCAGCGCATCGCATCCTCTTCGCTCACGCGTTGCAACTCCACCACGCCACACACATCGCCCAGCGTCTCCCGAATCTTCTCCGCCCGCTCCTTGTCCGTCATATCCATCCGCCGCAAATCCTGTGGCAGCGCAATGTGGTCCGCAAGAAAAATCACCAGCGCCTGCGGATTCGGCCGCCAAAAATACGCATCAATCGCCGCAAACTCTTCCTTCTTCTGCCCGCGCCCATACAGCGTCTTCACATTGCGTAGAAACAGCACCTGAAACGGAGCCATCAGCGAAGGCGTCTGCGCCAGGTCCAGCGCCTCAAACACCGACGTCTGTCCCAAATCCAAATCATGCAGACAAAAATCCTTCATCTCCGCTGGCACCAACTCCCGCACCACACCCTTGCAGCACATCTCCATCAGATAAGCATCGTCCCCCAGCAACACATACCCCGCGCGCCGCCCGTCCCCCCGCACCTCAGCCAGAAACCGCTCCACACCCGCAAAGCTCTTCAACCCGCCACGCTCACTCACCGAAATCTCCTAATCCCTGTTCCCTAATCCCTACTCTTAAAGCTTTCCAGCATATCGCTCACCAGCGACTCCGCAAAGTCCGCACTCATCCTTCGCACCGCTGCTCCATCCTCCTGCACAAACCCGCTCAAATCCTGCGTCGACTGGTACTGCTCTCTCCACGCAAACGCATCGTTCTTGTAAAGCACACGACCATCATGCGCCACCAACTCCACGCTAGCCGTCACATTCACCAAATAGCTAGACGTCTGTCCGCTCGACGAGTCATACGTTAGCGGCGACACCGTCTCTGTCACAATCGTCCCTCTCAACACCGCATCCGCATCGCGCGCATCTCCGCCCGTCAAAACCTTGTAGTTCGTCCGCGTGTTCAACTCCCTCACCACCGCCCGCGTAAACGCAACCTCCGTGTTGTACGCCTGCACCTTCGACGCAAACATCGGCACCGCCAGCGTCTGCACATTCGGAGGAATATGCGTAGCCGCGCCCACTCGGTGGTACCCACATCCCGCCAACATCAGCGTCAGCCCCGCACAACCCGCAAGCAGCAACCGCCTCATCGTCCCGCCTCAACCGTCTTCTCGCCGACGTAATAAAGATCATGCGGCACCACCAGCGTATCCGGGTCCGCCGTCCACGGCATCGTCTTCCACTCCGTAGTCACCGGCGTCACCATCGTCAAATGCCCGCGCTCTCCAATCGGTATCGGCATCGCAAACCCCGCCTCATCCGCGTCCCACCGGTACGCCAACGTCCCTCGCGCCCGATCGAACTTCAACTCCAGCACCGGTATCGCCGCGTGCCTTAGATACTCATCAAAGAACGGCGTAAGATTCATCCCCGTCCGCGCGTTCCACCAAGCCACCACATCCTCCGTCATGATGTTCTGATACTTGAAGTGCTGATAAAAATCCTTCACATCAGCAAACCACTTCGTATCATCACCAATCACGCTGCGCAGTGTATTGATCATCAGCGCGCCCTTGAAGTACTGGTCCTCCGTAGGCTCCGCATTAATCCCGCGCTCAGGAATAATCGGTTGCCGATTCCGCACCTTCGGCTTCAGCCCATTCAAATACAAAATCGCATCGGCCTTCCCCCACCGATACTCCACATACAACGACTCCAGATACGTCGTCCATCCCTCATGGATCCACATATCTGACTTATCCGCCGCCGTAACCGAGTTCCCAAACCACTCATGCCCGCTCTCATGAATGATGATGAAATCAAATCGCGGCGAGATCCCCACACCCGTCCAGTCGCGCCCATAGTATCCATTCTCAAAATGGTTCCCATACGCCACCGCCGTCTGGTGCTCCATCCCCGCATATGGAACCTCAATCAGCTTGTACCCATCCTTATCAAACGGATACTCCCCCAGGTAATGCTCATACGCATCCAGCATCCCCGGCACCTGTTCGAACTGCACCTTCGCCTTCGCCAGATCTTCCAGCAGCGCGTAATAATCCAGCGTCGTCTGCTCACCTGTCTCCTTGTTCACATGCAAGCCCGACCAATGCTGATACTCCCCGATATTCAGCGCCACATCATAGTTGTTGATCGGATAATGAACCCGCCACTCCCACTCCGTGTACCCATCCCCTAAATCCTTGCTCGCCACAAACCGTCCGTTGCTCACATCCATCAACCCATCCGGCACGGCGACATCAATCTCCATCCCATCCTGCGGCTCATCTCTCCACTGATCCTTATTCGGCCACCAGACGCTAGCCCCCTCACCCTCGCAAGCAGTCGTGATCCAAGGCTTCCCCTCCTTGTCCTTATCAAACGAGAAACACCCAAACCGCCCCTGCGTCACCGGCTGCCCGTGATACGCCACCGTAATCTCATCCACCTCACCCGCCTTCAACAAGCGAGGAAACTCCACATAGAAAGTTCGAGAAACGACAGGAGAAGACGCCCGTGAAACATCCGTAGCCGAATCCAACTTCGCGCGCACCCACCGCACCGGCTTCCCCTCAAACGTCACGCTATCCAGCGACAACTCCGGCGTAAGCTCCATCTGAATCTTCCGCCCATCCTTCAGCATGCGGAACCGCACCACGTTGGTCCCCACAATGCTCTTCTTCACCGGATCCACCTTCATCGTCAGGTGATAGAACAGCAGATCATTATTCGCCCGAAACGGCCCATACCCACCCCTCAGCCGGTCCTCCTCCGTAGGCATCAACTGCGAAATCGGCGGCTGCGCCCCCTGCCCCACCTTCACCCCCGGGGTCGTCGTAGCACTCTGTGCGGAAGCCATCTTCTTCGCCGAGCCCTGTCCACCCTGCGCCTGCGCTCCCACCACCATCGTCACCAACGCGCAGCCAACCCACAAGCAACCGAACATCTTCATGCGCTTAGCCTATCGCACCCAGCCCCCATCTGCGATACCATTCCCCGCAGGCCCTCCCCGAGCACTTAGCCCCTCCCAGAACATCCGAGACCCCGTGACCTTCACGCCCTCCACCATCGCCGCGCTCATCGTAGCCACCAGCTTCGCCGCCGGTCTCAACGTCTACGCCACCGTCGCCACCCTCGGCCTCCTCGCGCACTTCCACTGGGTCACCCTCCCCACCGGCCTCCACGCCCTCTCCGACCCCTGGATCATCGCCGTCTCCAGCATCCTCTTCGCTGTCGAAGTCTTCGCCGACAAGATCCCCGCCTTCGATCTCGTCTGGAACGCCGCCCATACCTTCATCCGCGTCCCCGTAGCCGCGCTCCTCGCCTATCAGGCCGCCTCGCAGCTCTCGCCGCAGATGCAACTCCTCGCCGCCGCCGCCGGAGCCTCCATCGCCGCTATCGCCCACACCTCCAAAACCGCCGCCAGAGCCCTCGTCACCCCCAGCCCCGAGCCCGTCTCCAACATCACCCTCTCCGCCAGCGAAGACGTCGCCGCCATCTCCCTCACCTGGCTGGCAACCCACCACCCCTACACCGCCGCCGGCATCGCAACGGTCGCCATCATCTTCTTAATCTTCAGCCTCCGCTGGATCCTCACCCGCCTCAAGCGCCTCTTCCGCCGCCAGCAACCCGCTTAAACCCACCCCCTCCAAATCGCATCCAACATAGAAAGCACGCCTCCGCTTCGGCCTCACGGCGCACGTCCACTCTCAGCGCACGTTGAAAACCCACCCGAGGTCATCTATGTACCACCACATCAAAAAGCTCATGTACACCGTTAACGTCGGCACACCCGACGTCAAATTCGGCAAGCTTCTTCTCGAACAGTTCGGCGGCGCCAACGGCGAACTCGCTGCCGCCATGCAATACACCATCCAGGGCTGGAACTGCACCGAAGACCTCGCCCGCCGCGATCTTCTCCTCGACATCGGCACCGAAGAACTCAGCCATCTCGAAGTCGTCGGCGCCTTAATTCGCATGCATCTCAAAGACCTCAAGACAAACCGCGAAGCCGCCGAGGCCGACCCGCTCGTCACCATCGCCGGCGGTGGCGGCGTAGCCCTCTACAACTCGCAAGGCGACGCCTGGACCGCCGACTACCTCAAAATCACCGGCGAACTCGACGTCGATCTCCGCAGCAACATCGCCGCCGAGGCTCGCGCCAAAATCGTCTACGAACGCCTCATCGACCACACCGACGATCCCGGTTCCATCGACACGCTCCAGTTCCTCATGACCCGCGAAATCACCCACCTCAAAGCCTTCACCGCCGCCCTCGAAAGCATGGAAAAGCCAGCCTTCTCCATCGGCTTTCTCAAACCCACTCCCGGCATCGTCGACGAATACCTCAACGCCTCCACCGGCGACGGCGACGAAGGTGACGCCGACATGCACGGCCCCTGGCAAACCTCCTTCGGCCTTCACCCAGTTGACTCTCAGATGGACGGAGGTCCCGGCCTCTCTGTCGACGACATTCACGGCACAGAGGATCAGGAAGAACGCGGCAAACAGGATTCAGCGCAACGAGCCACCAACTCTCCCTTCGCAGAATCCCTCAGCCAGACCAGCCCCAGCACCCACAAGGCTGGCGCTCGCAGCAACGGCTCCTCCAACGGCCACTCCAAGTCCTCGAGCCACAACGGAAGCAAGCACAACAAGACGGCCAAAGCCTAGCCACCACCTCACCTGCACAAACCAGAGGGCGGCTCCAACAGCCGCCCTCTGATAATTAATCCCAAACCACCTCACCCCACATGCTGCAGATGCGTATCCTTGAACGCCCCCGGATACTTCAATCCAAACCCCAGCATCCGATCCATCGCAATGTGGCTGAACCAGATAATCCCCACCGCCATCAGCCCACGCCGCCCCAGCCAATATCCCGCCGCAAACACAATCGCCGGACCCACCACAAAGTGCGCCAGGTTGTACATCGCGGCCCCAACCTTCGGGTTCGCCAGGTAGCCCACCATAAACAAATCCGGCACCAGGAACAGCACCGCAAACAGCAGCCAGCTAAAGTGCATCTGCCAATAGAGCGCCAACGATCCCACCAACAAAGCCGCTTCTTCCATCCGCAACAGATAGCCGGGTCGTGTCAGCATCGTATCTCCTCTTCCACAATCTTCTCCACACAAACAATGAAGGCGACCACAAAGGGCCGCCTTCATCACATCCATCACCGTCCCGCATTACGCCGGAGTAGTATGCCCTTCGCCAAACCCAGGCTTCCGGCCCGACTCCGGCTTCAGCACCTGCTGCTTGTCGTCGTCATCACCAGCCGCCGCCAACGCCGACTTCACCGGCCCCAGCGCCTTGCCCTGGATCAGCAACTCGATCTCCGCAGCATCCAGCGTCTCACGCTCCAGCAGCGCCGCCGCCATCGCGTGCATCACTTCGCGGTTCTCGTCGAGAATCTTGTACGCCGAGTTGTACCCCTCATCGACCAGCCGCCGCACAGCCTTATCAATCTGCTGCGCCGTGTCATCCGAGTAGTCTCTCGCCTGCCCGATATCCCGGCCCAGGAACACTTCCTGTTCCTTCTTGCCGTAGGTCAGCGGTCCAAGCTCGCTCATGCCGTACTCGCAAACCATCTTCCGAGCCAGCTCCGTAGCGCGCACAATATCATTGCCCGCGCCCGTCGTCATCCGGTTCATAAAGATCTCTTCCGCGCAGCGCCCACCCATCAGGATGGCCAGCTGCGTGTTCAGATAATCCCGCGTCACCGTGTGCTTGTCCTCTTCCGGCAGATGCATCGTCACGCCCAGCGCCATGCCGCGCGGAATGATCGTCACCTTGTGCAGCGGATCAGAGTGCTCGCGCTTCGCCGCCACCAGCACATGCCCAGCCTCGTGGTACGCCGTATCGCGCTTGTCGTCCTCGCTCAGCAGCATCGACTTCCGCTCAGCGCCCATCAGCACCTTGTCCTTGGCCACCTCGAAGTCGTACATGTGTACCGACTTCCGATTGAACCGAGCCGCCGTCAAAGCCGCCTCGTTCACCATGTTCGCCAAGTCAGCGCCCGTAAAGCCCGGTGTCCCGCGCGCCAGTATCGGCAGGTTCACATCCTCGGCCAGCGGCACCTTCTTCGAATGCACGCGCAGAATCTCCTCACGCCCACGAATGTCCGGCCGATCCACAATCACGCGCCGATCGAAACGTCCCGGCCGCAACAGCGCCGGATCCAGCACGTCAGGCCGGTTCGTAGCAGCAATCAGAATCACGCCGTCGTTGGACTCAAACCCGTCCATCTCCACCAGCAGTTGATTCAGTGTCTGCTCGCGCTCATCGTGTCCGCCGCCAAGCCCAGCACCGCGGTGCCGACCGACCGCGTCAATCTCATCGATGAAGATGATGCAAGGAGCATTCTTCTTACCCTGCTCAAACAGATCGCGAACGCGGCTCGCGCCCACGCCAACAAACATCTCCACAAAGTCCGAGCCCGAGATCGAGAAGAACGGAACATTCGCCTCACCGGCCACAGCCCGCGCCAGCAGCGTCTTACCCGTTCCCGGAGGCCCAACCATCAGCACGCCCTTGGGAATTCGTCCGCCCAGCCGCTGGAACTTCTGCGCCTCGCGCAGAAACTCGATAATCTCGCGCAGCTCTTCCTTGGCCTCGGCAACGCCCGCCACGTCCTTGAACGTAATCTTCTTCTGCTGCATGCTCAGCAGACGAGCGCGGTTCTTACCAAAGCTCAGCGCCTTGTTGCCGCCGCTCTGCATCTGCCGCATCATGAACATGAACAGCGCCACCAGCACCAAAATCGGCGCAAAGCTCAGCAGCGCATTCCAGTACATGTTTCCTTGCTGGCTCTTAAAGCTGACATCCACTCCGTGGGCCTTCAGGTCCGCCTCTTCGTTGTGGTCTACATAGTTGGCAGGAATCGTCGTGTGGAAGGTCTCTTTCCCATCCTTGTACTTGCCCGTAACGTCCGCGCCGTCCACCTGTACTTCTGAAATCTTTCCCGCATCAGCTTCATCCTGAAACTGCGTCAAGCTGATTGCCTTGTCGTGGCCCGCAGCCATGTTGGTCGCGACGAAGCGCCAGCCCACCAGCAGGCAGCCCAGCGTCAGCACCCAGATCAACAACTGTTTGACTGTTGAGTTCAATCGATTCCTCGTTTCGCCTTACGTTGCCTCTTCTTAAACTCCGTCGTTCTTCCGACGGCTACCACCTGCCCGTGTCCCTGGGCCGCTCGTCTCTTGGGACGTACCAACCCCCAAAAGTCTTGCCTGACCGTTAGACGCTGATTGCACAAATACGGTGCAGCGTTTTGCAGCCGTCCACATCGTGCGTCTTCGGGTTTGATCTAAATTCTACTCTGGCCGCACATCAATCCGGCAGAAATATCCTCCGACGCACCTCTTCTTTCTCAACGCCGCCGTCTTCATCGCTCATTCTTCTTATCGCCCACTTTCGGACGGACACTAGCTCAACCCTGCCGCCACATCCGAATCTCCCGCGCCGACCTCTCCACCCGCAACCCTCCATGCAACTCCAGCCGGCTCCCAATCCTCCCCGTCACCGCTACCCCCACTCCCCCAAACCCCGCCAGCGCCAACACCTTAGCCGTCTCCTCCCCACCCAACACATACCCTCCCGTCGCCGAGCCCTCTACCACCCCGTCCACAAACACCCTCCGCGCCGCCGCCCGCACCACCCTCCGCCGCAGCGCCGCCGGCATCGCCCTCAACCTCTCAATCTCCATCGCATACCCCACCTCTCCCACGGCCGTACTCACCGCCCGACCCCCACCCCGCACCGGCTTCCCCGGCAACAACACCTGCGGCAACACCCGCTCCACCTCCGCCCTCCAAAATGCCTCTTCCTCCCGAGCCACCTCCGCCGTCCGAGCCAGCAACCCATCCACCCCCGGATTAAACTCCCGCAGCCCAGGCATCAACACATGCCGCACCCGGTTCCGAGTAAGCCCCAAATCCCGATTCGAACCATCCTCTCTCCACCCCTGCCTCCGCTCCTTAAGAAATAACTCCACCTCCGCCCGCCTCACCCCCAACAACGGCCGCACAATCCGCCCGCAGCGTTCTTTGCCTTCTGGACCCTGGGCCCTGGACCCTGGACCCTGGACCCTGTTCCCTAATCCCTGTTCCCGAATCCCTAATCCCTGCACCTCCGGCCAAATCCCCCCCAGCCCCTCCGTCCACGCCCCTCGCAGCATCTTCATCATCACCGTCTCCGCCTGGTCATCCAACGTATGCGCCGTAGCCACCACATCCACCACTCCTGTCTCCATCAACCCCCGCAGCGCCCGATACCGCAACTCCCGCGCCGCCTCCTCCAAACCCTCACCCTCCTCCGCCTGTCTCGCAGCCGTGTCCACCCGAAACACCCGCAACTCCACCCCCAACCGCTCACACAACTCCCTCACAAACGCCTCATCCCCATCCGCCTCCGCGCCGCGCAAACCATGGTGCACATGTGCCGCACTCAACACCACCCCCAGCGGCTCCTTATTCTGCGCACTAGCAGCATTCGCCTCCACCATCCCAACCAGCAGCGCCACCGAGTCCGCACCACCCGACACCGCCACGCAAACCCGCTCCCCCGCCCGCACCAACCCCCGATCCATCGCCAACCCAACCTTAGCCGCCATCGCTCCATCCTAAGCCGTTTGATTCCCGAGCCTTTTGATCCCCCGGGCCGTTTGATTCCCCAGCCCCACTACTGTCTACTCACATCTGTCTGCCGCTTCGGAAGCGCTCGCATCCATCCCGCCAGCATCCAAGCTGTGGCAAGCACATTCCCTGAAGGAGTTCCTCCATGAGCACCCAGCATCAGTCCGTCACGCTCGAAGACGCGCGTCGCATCATCGCCGCAGCCACCAAGAAGGCCGAAGAGATTAAGCAGCCCATGAACATCGCAGTCGTCTGCGCCGGCGGACACCTCCTCGCCTTCGAGCGCATGCACGGCGCCTGGATCGGTTCCGTCGACATCGCGCAGAAAAAAGCCTGGACCTCCCGCGCCTTCGACATCGAGACCGGAACCCTCGGCACGCTCTCCCAATCCGGCGACCAGTTTTTCGGCATCCACGCCTCCAACGATGGCAAGGTCATGATCTTCGCCGGCGGCGTCCCCATCAAGCAGGACGGCAAAGTCATCGGAGCCATCGGCGTCAGCGGTGGCCTCGGCGCCCAGGACCAGGCCGTAGCCGAAGCCGGCGCAGCCGCCCTCTAACAGGTACCCAGCCCCAATACCACCCCGCGGTGGAGCCTCGCCCCAAACACGGGGCTCCGCTGCGTAGAATGGAAGGCACACCAAAATCCGGAGAGGACCATCGTAATGACTGAGCTGACGATGTTTCACGACTCCGTAGCATGGCAGAAATCGATGGACCTATCGGTAGCCGTCTACGCAGCGACCAGCAGTTTCCCCAAACAAGAGATCTTCGGCGTCACAAACCAGCTACGCCGAGCCTCCGTCTCCATCCCAAGCAACATCGCCGAAGGCAAAGGCCGCCTCTCATCCAACGAGCTCCTTCACTTCCTCGGCATAGCCCGCGGCTCCGCTCTAGAAGTCCAAACCCAGCTCGAACTCTCCATCCGTCTGAACTTCGGCAACAAAGAACAGCTCTCAGCAGCCAAAACACTAGCCATAGAAGTAGCCAGAATCTTAAATTCCTCCATCGCCACGCTCCGCTCACGCCAGACCTCAAAGCCTCGACGAGCCTAGCCTTTCACTACTGGTCTACTGTCTACCCACTAGCGTCTGCGCGCCAAGGGCGCGCGAACGCGCTATACTTCCCTTCCCATGTCCGTCTACATCATCATCCCCGCCGCCGGTATCGGCACCCGCATGGCCCACAGCACAGGAGGAGTCTCCAAGCAATTCCTCCAACTCCGCGGCCTGCCCATCCTCGTTCACTCGCTCCGCGCCTTCCTCGCCGTCCCCGGTGTCACGGCCATCTACGTAGCGGTCCGCGACACCGAGCAGGCCCGCGTCTCCGCGATGCTAGCTGAGCATCATCTCTCGCAAATCCACGTAGTCACCGGCGGCGACACCCGCCAGGACTCCGTAGCCAACGCCCTCGCCGCCCTCTCCAGCACCTCCGCCTCCGACATCGTCCTGGTCCACGACGCCGTCCGCCCCCTCATCGACTCCGACACCATCGCCCGCACCATCGCCGCCATCGAGCGCCACGGCGCCGCAATAGTAGGCACTCCCGCCATCGACACCATCAAGCAAGTCGAGCGCACCGCCGACGGCGCCCTCATCACCGCCACCATCCCCCGCGAGCTAATCGTCCACGCCCAAACCCCCCAAGGCGCGCTAGTCCCACTCCTCCGCAAAGCCTTCGCCGAAGCCGCCGACGACGAGTTCACCGGCACCGACGAATCCAGCCTCCTCGAGCGCGCCAACATCCCCGTCTTCGTCGTCCAGGGCAACCCCCGCAACTTCAAAGTCACCCAGCCCGGCGATTTAGAGATTGCCGAATTTTATTTAGCAGGTTAGTTATCGCCGAATTCTACCTAGCCGGCTAACCACCTCGCGCGTAGCTGCAATTGCTTTTGCTTTTTGTTTGTCATCCCGCAGGGATCTGCAGTTGCTCTTGCTATTGCTGTTGCTGTTGCTCTTGCTCTTGCTCTTGCTCTTGCTCCTGAAGTTGCTCTTGCACTTGTCTTTCTGGTTGTCATTCTGAGCGAAGCGAAGAACCTGCTTCTCGCGCGCGAAGCGCGCCCTTCGCCGCCCCATGCATCGAACCCCCCGTCGTATCATCCAATCAACCGCCATGGCCCCCCCCAAACAACCCGACCTAACCGAAGACCAAATCCAACTTATCGCCAAGGCCCTCGCCGACCCGCGCCGCTACGAGATCCTCCACAAGCTAAGCACCCAACGCTGTCCCACCCCCTGCAGCAACTTCCGCGAGCAAATCGACATCTCCCCCGCCACCCTCTCCCACCACATGAAAGAGCTGGAAACCGCCGGCCTTATCCGCTCCGAAAAAGAAGGCAAGTTCGTCAACTACGTCCCCCAGCCCCAAGTCCTCCGAGCCTACCTGGACCGCCTGAAGTCCGACCTCGCCTAACAGTCTTACTTCGCGAAACTTCGCCAACGTAGCGAACGTTGCTTGAACGCTCTCCCCTACCTTTGCACAAATATTCACAAACCCCGTGAATCCTCCCAACCCTATCCCTCATCAATTCGATGGTTGTCGAAATATCGAAACGTTTTCGACGCAAGGAACACACAAGGAGATTCACATGAGCACCCTCACAGGAAAAGTCGCCGTAGTTACCGGAGCCTCCAAGGGCATCGGCGCAGCCATCGCCAAGTCACTCGGAGCCGCAGGCGCCTCCGTCGTCGTCAACTACGCCTCCGACAAAGCAGGGGCCGACAACGCCGTAGCAGCCATCACCAAAGCCGGCGGCAAAGCCACAGCCGTCCAGGGAGACGTCTCCAAGCCCGCCGACGCGCAGGCCATCATCGACGCCGCCATCAAGGCCTACGGCAAGCTCGACATCCTCGTCAACAACTCGGGCGTCTACGCCTTCGGCCCCCTCGAAGCCATCACCCCCGAGCACTTCCACAAGCAGTTCGACATCAACGTCCTCGGCCTCCTGCTCGTAACCCAGGCCGCGGTCAAGCACATCGGCAAAGGCGGCAGCATCATCAACATCGGCTCGCTCGTCAGCCGCATCACTCCTCCCGCCAGCGCCGTCTACACCGGCACAAAGGGTGCTGTCGACGCCATCACCGGTGTCCTCTCCGTCGAGCTCGGCCCCAAGGGCATTCGCGTCAACGCCCTCAACCCCGGCATCGTCGAAACCGAAGGCACCCACGCCGCCGGCTTCGTAGGCTCTGACTTCTTCGCCGCAGCCGTAGCTCAAACTCCACTCGGCCGCAGCGGTCAGCCCAACGACATTGCCACCGCCGCTGTCTTCCTCGCATCCGACGACGCCGGCTGGATCAACGGCCAGCTCATCAACGCCGCCGGCGGAGCCCGCTAACTGCACACCGCTCGCCGATCGAAAGATAAACCTCGAAACGCTAACACTGCATCAAGCTCCCACGTCTCACCTACAAGGCGTGGGAGTTTCCCACCACTCCCAACCCCATCGACTCGACGCAACCATCGCGCCAAGAAGGAGAACGACATGGCAACCCTCATCCTCACCACGCTTCCCTTCGTCCTGACGTTCTCCGTCGCCGCCTGGAAAACGCCCTCCAAGCAGGCCCAGCCGCGCTCCGACGCCTCTTGCCACGACTGTCCAACGCCCTGCCAAAACTAACCCCCTCACTCCCGCCCTCCGATTACCGGCTCCCGCCCGCCGCTCTGCATTATCATCATCAGCAATGAGCATGCGCATCGGTCTCGGCTTTGACTCTCACGCCTTCAAGAAAGACGTCCCGCTGGTCATCGGCGGCCTCAAGATCAATCACCCCGAAGGCCTCGCCGGCCACTCCGACGGCGACCTCCTCCTCCACGCCATCACCGACGCCCTCCTCGGCGCCGTCTCTGCCGGCGACATCGGCACCTTCTTCCCACCCTCCGACCCCAAGTGGAAGGGCGCCGACTCCACTCTCTTCCTCAAGACCGCCCTCGAAGAGATCGCCCTCGTCGGCTTCAAGATCGTCAACATCGACTGCGTCCTCATCATGCACCGTCCCAAGATCGTTCCCCTCGCCGGCGAGATGCGCGAGCGCGTAGCCGACCTCCTCGGCATCGACGTCAACAACGTAAGCATCAAGGGCAAGACTCCCGAAGGCCTTCCCCAGGACGGAACGGCAGTCGCTCACGTAGTCGTCCTGCTCGAATCCATCGACCTACCCAACGAGCACAAAGCCCTCACCCTCCACGCCGACGCCCCCGACGAAGCCGACATCGACGCCGCCCTCGCCGCCGTCTCCAAGCCAAGAGACCTAAGCGCACTGGGCCGCAAGCTCCACCCCTTCGACACCGACGACCTAACCTGATCCGCGCCTGCCGCGGTACGCTTCGGATAAAGTTGTTCCCTCCCACTCACTTCTCAGATACATTGTCCTCATCTCCCCAGGAGGACTAATGGATCAGAATCAGATCAACCAATTCAGCGGTGCGATCGCAGGCATGATGGGCATCATCCTGCTCTTCGCCTTCGCTTTCACCGCCTTCATGGTCTTCGTCTTCTGGCGCATCCTGGCCAAAGCAGGACTCTCCGGGCCCCTCGCTCTCCTCCTCATCATCGGACCCCTCGGCATCATCATCGTCGCCTGCATCCTCGCCTTCTCCGAGTGGCACATCCACCCCCCCTACCCGGGTCTCCAACCCTATCCACCCCCACCCCCCAACTTCCCTCCCCCACCCACCACCTTCAACCCACCTCCACCGCCCCAAACCTAACCACACATCCGGGTGACCCATCTTCGCCGTGGCTTCATCACGGCTAAGGTGGGCATGCGAGCCACACATCCGGGTGACCCATCTTCGCCGTGGCTCTATCACGGCTAAGGTGGGCATTGCGCGTTATGACGCGCGCCCCACCGCCCATTCTTAATCACCAACCACCCACACGCCACAAGCCACCCCACCCGCTCTGTTAACATGGGCTCTGACCCATGAGCCTCGAAACCGCACCCCGCCCCACTCGCGTCCGCATCGCCCCCTCGCCCACCGGCGACCCCCATGTTGGCACCGCCTACATCGGCCTTCTCAACTACATCTTCGCCCGCCAACGCGGTGGCCAGTTCGTCCTGCGCATCGAAGACACCGACCGCACCCGCTTCGTCTCCACCTCTGAGCAGATGATCTTCGACTCCCTGAAGTGGGTCGGCCTCACCTGGGACGAAGGCCCTGACGTAGGAGGCCCCTACGGACCCTACCGCCAATCCGAACGCACCGAGATCTACCGCGAGCACGCCGAAATCCTGCTAGCCAACGGCCACGCCTACCGCAGCTTCGAAACCGCTGACGAGTTGGAAGCCATGCGCCAGGCCCAGATCGCCGCCAAGACCCCACCCCGCTACAACGGCGCCCACCGCCACCTCGCTCCAGACCAAATAGCCTCGTACATAGCCGAAGGCCGCCCCTACACCATCCGCCTAAAAGTCCCCGAAAACACAAGCACCACCTTCACCGACGAACTCCGCGGATCAATAACCTTCGACCACAACAACGTCGACGATCAGGTCCTCTTAAAATCCGACGGCTACCCCACCTACCACCTCGCCAACGTAGTCGACGACCACCTCATGCGCATCACCGACGTCATCCGCGCCGAAGAGTGGATCTCCTCCACCCCCAAGCACGTCCTGCTCTACAACGCCTTCGGTTGGGACCTCCCCAGGTTCTGGCACATGCCCCTCCTGCGCAACGTCGACAAATCAAAAATCTCCAAGCGCAAGAACCCCGTCTCGCTAGTCTTCTACCAGCAGTCCGGCTACCTCCCGCAGGCCATGCTGAACTTCCTCGGCCTGCTCGGCGGAGGCATGGCGCAACCCACCGAAGCCGAGATCGTCAGCAAAAACCTCAACACCAAAGAGGGCGACATCTTCTCCCTCCCCGAGATGCTCGAAAAGTTCGACTTCAACCGCATCTCCCTGGGCGGCCCCGTCTTCGACCTCGTAAAACTCAAGTGGCTCAACGGCGAATACCTCCGCAAGCTCTCCCCCGACGAGTTCTTCGCCGCTCTCCGCTCGACCATCCTCTCCGACGAAACCATCCGCAACATCATCCCGCTAGTCCAGGCCCGCATGGAAACCCTGGGCCAGTTCGGCGACATGACCAGCTTCCTCTTCTCTGACAACATCTCCCCCACCGAGTCCGTCTGGCTCCCCAAAAAGCGCACCTTCGAAGAAACAGTAGCCTTTGCCGCCGAGCAACTAACCGCGCTAGAAGCCGCCGCCTGGGACGCAACCTCCATCGAGTCCGCTCTCAAAGCCCTGGGCGAAGCCAAGCAATGGAGCGTCAAAGAGAACTTCATGCTCCTCCGCGCAATCCTGACCGGCAGCCTCACCAGCCCCCCACTAACCGACAGCATGATCGTCTTCGGCAAATCCCGCACCCTCGACCGCCTCCGCCGCTTCCTCGAAACCCAAAAGAAAGCCGCCAACCAACGCAAATAGGTTGCCCGCCGCCGCGCCAAAAATAACAACCCAACCCAGACCTCACCGCGACGCCCAAACCCGCGCGACAACTCGCGCCCACCCCTCATGTCTCTAACCATCAGCGGCATCACGAGTCAGCGCCTGCAACGCTGGCCCACACGAAAGGGACAAATGATCTCCAAGCCACAACTCAGATCCACCACCCGCACTCTCACCGCAGCCCTCGCGCTCGCTCTCTTCGCCCCCACCGGCCTCGTCCTCGCGCAAGATGGCCCACCCCCACCCAACGCGCAATGGGAACAAGCGCCCCCCAAGTTCGTAGCCGCCGAACGTCGCGGCTACAACGACGGCGTCCACGCCGCCCGTGAAGACTTCGACCACCACCGCCAGCCCGACGTAGAAAACTCCAAGGACTACCGCAACCCGCACTTCATGTCGCCGGCCGACCGCTCAACCTACCGCACCGGCTTCCGCGAAGGCTATCGCGTAGCCGTGCAGCACATCTACACCGGCCACTAATCCGCTGCCACTCCAAACCCGGGGAGACGCCGCTAGGCCTCTCCCCGCGCTTCACAGCAATTGACCAATCGAACTCGTGGCCGACGAGTCGCTCGCGCTTGACCCATAGCTAGCGCTCTCCTGCTGCAGCACCGTAGCTCCCGCGGAGCTCGGAGCGATCGAAGCGAGCGCCGCCATATCGCTGCTCACCGCCGAATCATCTCCCGCCGCGATCGCCTCCACAATCGCCTCAATCAATTTCTGGCTATCCACCGGAGGCGTCACCGTTGTTGCGTTCGATGCCTCCGAACCCGCGCTTGAACCCTCCGAACTCGACGCGCTCAACGCCGTCGAATCCAACGCCAGCATCGCGCTCTGCGCCGACGACAGATTCCCGCTCTGCAGATCCGTTCCAACCTCGTTCAAGTCGGTGACAAACGCGCCCTCGCTGCTCGAAGACGCACTCACATCCGACAGAATGCTGTCCGTAATCCCACTCGCCGTGCTCGTCGCCGTCGACCCCGTCGTCCCATTCAGCGCGTCCGCTGACAGCGTCACATAATCCTCCTGCGCCGCCGAAAGCTTGCCCTCCTGAAGATCGTTCGACACCTGGTTCATATCCGTCACAAACTGGTTCTCGGTCGATGTCGAGCTCGTGATCTGCGATAAAGAACTGCTGGTAATTCCTGTCGCAAAAAGGCTGCTTGTAACTCCCGTCGTGGACATGATCCAAACTCTCCTCTCGAGCGGTTGCCTTGCCTGTCGAATCGGCAAACGAGGAAAAAAGTTTAGGCCCCGGCGAGACGAATTTCAGCCCCTCCCCACCAACCCAACCTCACCTGTCTCAGAACCAATCATTTCCCGCCAAAAACGTACCACCCCGGGGAGCATCGCCCCGCCCCACGCCCACCCCAAAAATAAATTCCCACAAAACAGCCCAGAAACCGCATGTCAACCCCCAAATTCACCCAACCCAAACATTCCAAACGAGATCCGCATGGCACAATTACCCTGCTCAATCCGTTAAAATTGAAATAGCCCCAATAAATCCGGTTCCATCGGCCCTGCGCTCAGCGCCAGTCCGACCCGGTAGACTTCCACAAGTCCGCAGACAACTCGCACAATTTCAATAGCTTACGATGACGGGTATCCGGGGGGAGGGGCCCCCCCACCCTACGCCGCGGGCTCCGACTCAAAGTAAAGATACTTCCGCCAGTTCGCATCCGCGCTGCCAATCATCCGCATAATGTGCCGCGAGGTATGCAGCGAAAACGGCCGCGGCTCGCGCACCAGCTTCATCTCCGTCAACTCATGCAGCATCTGGCTTCCCTTGCGCCGATTGCAATCCCGGCAGCAGGCCACCAGGTTCTCCCACGTCGACAACCCGCCGCGGCAACGTGGCACCACATGATCCAAGGTAAGCTCCGACGCAATCAGCACCTTCTGGCAGTACTGGCACGTATTCCGGTCCCGCAGCAGGATGTTTTTCCGGCTCAACGCTCGCGTCTGGTGCGGAATCCGGCGATACTCCAGCAGCCGGATCACGCTCGGCATCTGCATCTGCAGCCGATGCGAATGCAACACCGCGCCCTGCTCCTCCTCGGTCCGCGCCACGCCCTTCAACACCAGCACCAGCGCCCGCCGCGCCCCGCAGATGTTGATCGGCTCGTAACTCGCATTCAGCACCAGCACCGGCGTCTGCATCGCCGGCTGCCGAAACACACCCATCCGTATATCGATGGCCTCAGCCCGCGCCGTCCCCGCCACCGGGTGGGTAGTATGGTGCCGGTTTCCCGACCGCTTGTTGCGCGTCCCACTAGATTTGCCAGCCTGCATTCCTGCCCTCCGGTTCTATTGGCCGTTCTCGTGCCGTTCTACGAAACCTGTTGCAAACAATAACGCTTCGCCAAGAATTTCCCGCTAAAAGGTCCTCAAAGCGCCTCTCACAAGAAACCTGCCTGCTTGCCAACCCCCGGCTCGATCACCCGCGCCGGAGTTGCATCCCACATCGCCGTATCCGCAGCCGCAGGATTCGCAACGCCTTTCGGCTGCTGCAACACCGCGCCATGTACGCTCTCTGGCAGCGCCCGCGCTGCCGTCACAACCCACACCTTCGTCGCTCCGGCGCGCTTCAGTACCCGCGCACACTCCCGCGCCGTAGCGCCGGTAGTCATAATGTCGTCCACCAACAACACCTCGTGCCCGCGTACAACCTCCATATCGGCCACGCGGAACGCCCCACGCAAACTCGACCGCCGCTGCGTCGGATTCAGCCCGTACAGCGCATGCGTGTCCTTAGCCCGCTCCAGCACATCGCAACGCAACCGCAACGTCCACCCTGGAGCAGCCTGCCGCAGCCGCTTCACCAACGCCTCAGCCAGCAGCTTTGCCTGGTTGTATCCACGGCGCCTTTCGCGCGCCACGTACAAAGGAACCGCCACGACCACCAGCTCAGTCGCCGAATCCTCTCGCAGCCTCAGCGCCGTCTGCGCCATCGCTTCGCCCAGCACATGCTCGGCAATGTCGCGCATGCCCTCAAACTTCAGCAGATGCAGCATGCTGCGCATCTCGTCTTCGTAACTGGAAAAGGAAACTGCCCGGTCAAACTGTGGAGGAGCCAGCCTGCACATCGTGCACTCGCTCACCCCCATCGCCGCCGCAAAGCGTGCCGACTCCATCCCCATGGCGTCGCCGCACCGCGTGCAATACACATCTTCGCCGGCATCCGTCAGCGCGCCCACCCGCGCAACACATGCCTCACAGATTCGAACCCTGCTCAACGCCACCATCGCGCCGCCGCAAACCCGGCAATCCGATGGCAGCAGGATATTCACGAAATCAGCGGCAACCCACTCCATCGCCGCCTGGCAACTTCGAAGCACGCGCGTCACCGCGCGCCATCCCGCCTCGCCCCCCCACGGCAAATAAGTTCCGCCGGGCGGACCACCACTTCCGAGCTGGACATCCCTCACGCTTTCGCTGAAGACGAACCTCACTCGCGGCACAGCAAGAAAAACACCAGCTCTGCCAATAAACGCAGTATAACCTTGCCCCGATATCCCTGCAATTCCGTCACCCGAACCTATCCAGGTGCTCGGTCGTCCTTCTTCGCATCCTATGCAATGCAGGCAACAAGCAGCAGATACATGCCAATCGCGATATCCTGAAACCTAGACGTGTCTACAACCGCCACATCCACCGTAGCGACAGCCCAGGCTCGCAGCCACTCGCTCTTCAGCGATTACGCTGTCCTGTTCAAGCCCCGCGTCTCCTTGATGGTCATCATCACGGCTGCGGCTGGCTTCTACCTCGGCTCGCTGGCCTCTGGGATCTCCCCCTTCCAGTTCGGGCTCATCAAGGCCCTCTTCGGAATCGCCCTCGTCACCGCGGGCTCGAGCGCTCTCAACCAGGCACTCGAGCGGGGCACCGATCGCCGCATGCCGCGCACCGCAAACCGCCCCATGGCGCAACACCGCATCGGCCTGGCTCACGGCCTCGTAGTCGGGTTCCTCCTGGTCTGCGGCGGTTCCATCTATCTCGCCCTCGCAACCACTCCGCTCACCGGCATGCTCACCCTGATCACTGCCGTTGGCTACATCGCCATCTATACGCCGCTCAAGCGCATGACCACGCTCAACACCTTCATTGGAGCCTTCCCCGGCGCGCTTCCTCCCCTCATCGGCTGGACCGCCGCGCGAGGCATCGTCGAGTGGCCCGCCGTAGCACTCTTCGCCATCCTCTTCGTCTGGCAGTTCCCTCACTTCATGGCCATCGGATGGCTCTACCGCGCCGACTACTCTCATGCCGGAATCCGCCTCGCCTCCACTCAGCAACCCGCCCGTGAAGCCGCCCGTTCCTCAGCCCTGCAGGCCCTCTTCTACGCCGTGCTCATGGTCCCCGCGAGCCTCTGGCCCACGTTCCTCCACGTCACCGGCAAACCCTATGCTGTTGCCGCCATCGTCCTCGACGCGTTCTACCTCGCCGCGACGATCCGCTTCATGCGCATCACTCGCAGCCCCGACGACCCCGAGAACCGCATCCTCGCCCGCCAACTCCTCAAGGTCTCCGTAATCTACCTGCCCCTGCTTCTGCTAGCCATGATGCTCGACGCTCAAGGCCGCCTGCTCTTCTGATCACCAACCAACAGGAACGCCATGCCCGCTCTCACCGCCCCAAGCCCGAACTACCGGACCCCTCCCTCCGTCATCGCCACCATCATCGGCATCAGCGCCGCCGCCTCCCTCTTCCTCGCCTGGCTCGTCTACTACCACCCCCCCGTAGACGCCGCCGGCACCCACTTCACCTTCCTCCCCGCGCTCGACGCCATCCTCAACGCGTTCTGCGCCATCTTCCTCGTCATTGGCTTCCGCTACATCAAGCGACGCCAGATCACCGCGCATCGCAACAGCATGTTTGCCGCCTTCATCGTCTCCAGCGCCTTCCTGGTCGCCTACGTCGCCAACCACATCCTCCACGGCGACATGCTCTTCCCCACCGCCCATCCCGCGGCCCGTCTCATCTACCTCTGGGTCCTGCTTCTCCCGCACATCCTTCTCGCAGTCGTGGCCCTGCCGATGATCCTCATCACCTTCTTCCTGTCCCTCACCGGTCGTTTCCCCGCGCACCGCAAGCTTGCTCGCTGGACCTTTCCCATCTGGTTGTACGTTTCGGTCAGCGGAGTCGTAGTCTACGCAATGCTCGCCGCCTATCGCTAATATTCTTCCGCAGCCTCCTTGATCATGCAGCCAGATACCCGCAAGCTTCTCACCACCGGCACCGCCATCCTGCTCATCGGAGCTGTCGCTGCCCTGTTGATGTTGTTCGTCTTTGGCGGCGTCACCCACCAGGGCCCCCATACCAACGGCGGCTGGCTAGCATTGATCGTCGCTCTTGGCTGCCTTCCTACGAGCGTCTTCACTCTCTTTTTAGGTCTGGCAAAGCTCATCGGCGAGTCACGCCACCGCTCGTAAACACCTCAAGCGCTTGCAAGGGTCTGCTACTTGAACGGCAACGCGATCATCAACCCATCGTCTCGGACGAGCCGATTCTGACCGCGTGGCAGTTTCAGCGCCGACCCGCTCCCCAAATCACGCTCATAGATCTCCCCATAGTTCCCAGTCGCCTTGACAACATGCACCACCCAATCATTCTCCAGACCAAGCCCACCTCCAACCTGCTGTGATCCGCCCAGAAGAAACCGCAGTACAGGATTTGTCGCATCAGGCCGCGCAGCGCGAACCCGCATCGCCTCCACGTTCGCTTGCGTCACGCCGCTCTCCTCCGCCTGAACCAGCGCCTCCATCACCCAGTTCACGATCGACGCCCACTGTGGATCATCATCTCGAACAGCAGCCGCAAGAGGGTCCTTCGAGATGACCGCCGAAAGCAGCCGTGTCGGCTTGCCATGCTCCGCCAGCAACGCCTCCATTCCAGCCAACCGCGTCCGATCGCCCGCCAACGCACCGCAGTTCCCGGTAGCAAAGGCCGCCTCCATCTCGCCCTCCTCCTGAAACGGAAACGGCACATAATCCACATGCTCGCGCGCAAACCAGGCCCGCACGCTCTCTTCCACATGGGTCTCGGCGATAAAGCAGATCTTCCGTCCAGCTAACCCTCGCGCCTCCATTACCGGGCTGCCACCGAGGACCAGAAATCCAACACCGTCCCAAAGCACCGGCCGCGTGAATTCCATATGCGTTCCGACCGAGTGCGTAAAGTCATCGCTAAGAGTAGGCACCATATCCACAGCGCCTCCTCGCAACGCAGCCATCGTCGCGCCATCATCCGGGTACATCACCGTCTGCACGCGCGCATGCTCACCAAGCACAGCCACTGCCACGGCGCGGCACAGATCCTCATCGAACGCCTCGCGGCCCCCATGATCATCCGAGGTGGAATACTCCGGCTCCTCCTGATCAACGCCGCATCGCAATACCCCCGAAGCGCGCACCTGCTCAAGCGTGGAAGACGCAATCGCAGCGCGCACCGCGCCAACACCCGCGCTCCCGGCCCAAACACAAACGAACACGCTCACCAGCGCCACCACCGCTCTAAACCCGCTAATTCGCACTACGGCGTCCACCCACCCGCAGTGGGATCTCCCGGCGTAGAATCCGGCCGCGGATTGAAGTCCTTAGGCACTGGATTCACCATCCCCGAATCCGTCGGCGTAATCTTCAGCACCTTGCATCCTTCCCCGCCGTCATGCGGAAACCGGTTGATCTCGGCAATCGGAATCTCCGCATAAGCAGCGCTCAACGGAGCTCGCTTGCCCTCCAGCCGCAACACATCAAACGCCGAACTCATATCCCCCACATCCGGAACCTTGTCATCCGCCGGCCCCAGGTAATCCTGACCAAACTTCTCCTTGCCAATCTCGCGCGCCTTCTCTTCATCCGGCAGATCTGCTAGCGGGATCAGCCGAAACATCTCATCCACAAACTTAATCACCGAGCTATGCTCTGTCGGCACATGCGATACACCATGCGCCACCGCATACGGCGAGATCAGAATCGCCGGAATCCGCGGCCCCTGCTCCAGCGGCAGCCCCGCCGCATCATGCGACCGCACCCGCGGCCGCACATGGTCATACTCTCCATCCGACTCGTCATACGTGATAATGATCGCGCTCTCTCTCCAGTAGGGGCTTCTCGCGATCGCGTTGATCTCCTGCGCCAGCAACCCTTCGCTGATCTGCGAATCCGAGTACCCCGGATGATCGTCATTGCCGAAATAAACCTTCGCCAGCTTCGGATTCGGATCCTCCGGATGCCAGCCCTCAATATTGCCGTACCCTCCGCGCACATAAAACACGCCCGAAGCCGGCAGCCTCCGCGCCGCGATGTCGTCGAAGAAATCACTCAACCCATGCAGACGCTTGGTCGCCAGCGGATTGTCCGCGATATATCCAAAGTACTGCGGTGCATTGTGATGCGCCACGTATCCATCATGGGTCGTCTTCCCGGTTGGGTCGTTGACCTCATGGTCATACCCCTGCTGATACCATCCCCAATTCACCGCGCTCACTCCGTGCCCCGCGATCTTTTCGATGTCCTCATGCACATCCGGAAGATCAAACGTCGGATCATAATCCGCAGCCGTCGTCTTCTTGATCCCGCTGCCCATGAACGACAACGGCAAACTCGCAAACGTAAGGTTCTTCGATACACCACCAAACGGCCGCGTAGCTTGCGGCTGTTTCAGGCGGTCCGTCGTATCCAGCATCGATCCCCAGTACGGCTGCGGATCCGAAACCATCGGCACCACCGCCCCTTTGCCCTTGCCACCCGTCGTCGCCTCGTCCGGATGCAGCATCCACTGCGTCTCGCCTCCCTGCCCTGCAATCATCGCAATCGCATTCGGTGTCGAAGGCCCAATCACCGTATCCATGAAGTGGTCGAAGAGCGTAAACCGATCCGCATACCGCCATAGAAACGGCACCGTATCGCAATCCACGTGGCTCATCACCAGCTCGCCAAACTGCTTGCGCTCGAGCGTCGGCGCCTTCGATGGCTTACCATCCGTAATCGTCACGCCCTCTTCCGTCAGCGCATAGGCCGAGTTCTGCGCCACTCCATTCGCATCTAACGCCATCTTCCGCGCAATCGCCACGTGCGAATGATTCACCGACGCGAGATCCGCCGGATACATCGGCGTAGTCTTCCCGTCCGCATCGGTCACCGTCGCAGGAATCCGAAATGGCGTCACGGTTCCCAAAGTCCCATCCGTGTTCACAATGGTCTGCGTAAACCCAGCGACCGTTGTCGGATCGCGCGGCCCTTCAGGCCCTGCATACAGACCATCCGCACCCGGGTAAGTCCCAAAGTAGAAATCAAACGACCGATTCTCCTGGAACAACACAAACACATACTTGATGTGGCTCCGGATCAGTCGCAACTTCTCCGCACGCGAGATCACTGGCTCCTTGCGAAGATCAAGGACGTGGGCATGAACCTCCGGCCCAGATGGTGGCGCAATGGTCACGCTACGCGCCTGATTTGCCCCCACCTTCTGCGCTGCAGCCGCACAGAGCATCGACCCTTGAACGAACAAACCTAAGACGATTCCCCGCAAAAAACGCACACGTCGCATGTGGCTAAACTATGCTGGCGTCCCGCGTTGTTGCAACTCTGCCCACGCCATTTCGATAAAACCGCTCAAAAGATCTCCATAAACGCGGGGCTGCGCGAATCCGCTCATGAGACGCACAGCACATTGAAAACATCGGCCCTATAGTATGATTCTCTTTGCGTAGAGAGCATTTTTTGAAGGCATCCAATTGGAAACAATGGCGACTCAGCGGATGTTCAATCTGCATCTGGCCGGCGCAAACTTTCAATAGTCATCGGCTAACGGCTAATTGACCTGCCCGACAAGAAGGCCCCCACACAATGTTCGTTCAGTAAATAACGGAGCAGATCCATGGCAAAAGGCGTCAATAAAGTCTTCCTCCTCGGCAACGTCGGCAAAGACCCCGAGATTCGAGCAACTGGCGGTGGAACCGCCGTAGCTTCCTTCGGCCTTGCCACCGCCGAGCGAACCAAGGACCAGCAGGGCAACTGGGTCGATAAGACTGAGTGGCACAACATCGTCGCATACGGGCGCACAGCAGAGATCGTTCGCGACTACGTCAAAAAGGGCAAAGAACTTTTCATCGAAGGACGTCTTCAAACCCGCTCATGGGACGATAAAGAAACCGGCCAGAAGAAGTCACGCACCGAGATCATCGTCAACGAGATGACCCTGCTTGGTGGTCGTGGCGAAGGCGGCCGCAGCGAAGGAAGCGGCTCTTCGAGCGGTGGATATTCCAGCTCGCGCTCCGCATCTTCCAGCTCGAGCCCTACTCCTGCCCCCTCCAACGACTACGCGGATCAGGGAATCACAGACGAAGACATCCCCTTTTAGCACTGCGGCATCTTTCCGGTTCAGGCTGCACCGCTGATCAGCGCAGCTTGAACCTGTTGCCTCAAAACACCAGCGGCATCTTTGCTGTCCTGTCCTTCCCTTCGCTTATGCGCTTTTGCCGACCATCGTTGATCCTTCTTGCTGCCCTGTTCTGCTTCGTCAGCGCAGCGACGGCGCAGCGTCACGACCTCGGCTCGTCTCCGCCCACAGCTCCGCCCCCCAAGCCCATCGTCCCGCCGCAGCCCGTGGTACCGGCGGGTCCGAACCTCGGTGCTCTTCAGCTCGTCGTCAGTAACGCCCTGGTCTCCGCGCCTCAGGCTCTCGCCGTCGAACTTCAAACCTCGGACGACCGCACACGCACCGCTGCTCTCGCAGCCATCGGCGCGCCCGCGCAGTACACCGACCACGGCCACATCGCCTTCCCTCATTCTGTCCACCTCGACTTTCTCCCTCTCGGCGACTCAGGTGTACTCGATGCGATCTTAACCGTCGAACTCGAGCAGCACCTGCTCAGCGCTATCCTGCTTCCAGAAGACGAGCAGTGGCACCGCATCGCTACCGTCCTCTATCCAACCAGCTTCAGCAATTCCGCCACAACGCCCGACACCTTCCTGCGAACGGATCGCTCCCTTCTTCAACCCTTGCGCTACACCGCCGTCTTCCACACGACAACCAACGGCTCCAACGGAGACTTCACCGACACAGAAGTGCACCTGCGCATTCTCAACGGCCACGCCACGGTCACCACCAGCTTCGCATCCAACGAGCGGTCTTGCGATCCTGCCCATCAGCGCCCCTGCGACATCACCCAGCGCTGGCTCCAGCCAGATGCCACCGATCCCGCGCACCGTTTCCTGCTCGTCACCGCCACCGGTCATGAACGACCCGCCGACGCTGGCGATCCCATTGCCCATTCTGAGACCTTCGAAGACTCGCACCTCCGCACCTTCACCTGCCAGCCCTTTGCCTTCTCTGACACCAGCTCGCACTTCGAACCGGTCGCCCCCCCGGCCCCTTGCCTCGTTCCCCACGATGCTCCCCACGACCAATCTCACGGGCAGCCATTACACTAGTCTCTGCATGATTGACGAGACCACTTTCCGCAACGAATCCGACAAGGCCCTTGAAACTCTCAAGCAGGCTCTCTTCCGCGCAGAAGAAGAAGGCGGCTTCGAGACCGACGAAAAAAACGGTGTCCTCAACGTCCTCTTTGAAGACGGCTCCGCCAAGTTCGTCTTCACTCCCAATACCCCCGTTCGCCAGGTCTGGATCTCCGCGCTCTCCACCTCCTACAAACTCGAGTGGGACGAATCAGCGCGCGCCTTCACCCTCCCCAAAACTGGCGAGGACCTCCGCACCGTCACCCAGCGCCTCCTTCGCGAACAGCTCCAGGACCCCAGCATATCCCTCTCCTAGAGCGGGTCGAAGGGACATTCCACGATACGTGCATCCGTCCTTAGAGACTGCAAATGGAGATTCCCGGCGACCGCGAAGGATTACCGCACCGAAAGCCATCACTGACAATGCCAACCCTCTCCGTAGCGCTCATCACATACAACGAAGAAGGCAACCTCGCACGCACCCTCGCCAGCGTCTCCTGGGCCGATCAGATCATCGTTGTAGACTCGGGCTCTACCGACCGCACCCAGGAGATCGCACGCTCTTTCAACGCCACCATTACGGAGCGTCCTTGGCCCGGCTTCGCCGCGCAAAAAAACTTCGCCATCTCCCAATGCACCGGTGACTGGATCCTCAGCCTCGACGCCGACGAAGAGCTTACTCCAGCCCTGCAACAAGAGATCCGCCAGACCGTTGCATCTCAGCCCTCCGTCAGCGCCTTCTATCTCAAGCGCCGCAACCTGTTCCTCGGCCGCTGGATCAGACGCGGAGGCTTTTACCCGGATGCGAAGCTCCGTCTCTTCCGCCGCGATCTGCCCGCCCCACCGCGCTTTCAAGACCGCCCCGTTCACGAAACCATCACCTACAACGGTCCTACCGCAACCCTCAACGCCGACCTCCTCCACCGCGCCTATCCCACCTTGTCCTCCTACATCGAGCACATGGATCGCTACAGCTCTCTCGGCGCGCATATCCTCGTCGACAAGGGCCGCACCAGCACCAACCCCTTCGCGTTCCTCGGGCACATCCTGATCATCCCCGTCCTCGGCTTCAAGTGGAACTACGTCTTCCGCCTCGGCTTCCTCGATGGCCGCGAAGGCCTGCTGCTGCACTGGTACCACGCCTGCTACACAAGCTGGAAGTACGCTAAGGCCTGGGAGCTCGCTCGCAAGCCTCGCGCCTAACTTCGCTCAGTCCTTCTTCACCAGTCGATGCATCACCCCCGCAAAAAGCTCCGCATACTTCTCCGGCATCTCGCGCCGCCTCATATCTCGTCCCACCACAATATGCACCGTCTCACCCTCGCACAAAACCATCTCATCCGCCGCCCTCACCACCGCATAACGAAACCGCACAATCGACCCGCGCACACCCGCCAGCGAGGTCCGCACAATCAGCTCATCGTCGTAGCGCGCCGGAGCCTTGTAGCGAACCGTCACCTCAGCCACCGCAATCAGCGCATCATCTTCCTGCTCCATCGCTCTGTAGTCCATGCCAAGCTGCCGGATAAACTCCACACGTCCCACCTCAAACCACACCAGATAATTCGCGTGGTACACCACACCCATCTGGTCGGTCTCTGCATAGCGCACGCGCACGCGAGCCTCCGCGAAGCCCTGCTTCATCACCGTCTCTAAATCGCTCATGGCTACAGTCTAGAGGAACCTATGCCTACTGCGTTGCTGCTCCATAGCGCTTCTCTATCTCAGCGCTCATCGCAAACAGCGGCTCCAGCGGCTCCAACTCCGGCAACTGCGCTCCCATACTCTTAAGCGTCCCCAGCAACAGCTCCGTCGGCATATTACCAACCATCAGATCCTGCGCATGCGCACACACTCCGAGCCCTCCAATCGTCGAATCGAACCGCCTGCATCCCGCCTCATACGCCGCGCGTACCTTGGCCGCCGCATCCTCGGGCCGCGCGCGCAGATGCACACCCACCTCCAGCCCATCATGCACATCCAGCACCAGCCGCACCACGTCGCGCACCAACTCCGCAGACGCACTTCCCGACGTGTCCGACAACGAGACTTGTGCCACACCAGCATCCACCAACAAATCCACCGCGCTCACTACCTCGTCGATGTCCCATGCGTCTCCAAACGGATTTCCAAATGCCATCGCAACGTACGCCACGACATCCTGCCCGCCCTTGTATGCCAGCTCACCAACCTGCTCCAGCTCATCCAGCGCTTCCTCAGGAGTCTGTCTCTGATTGCGTTCCAGAAACTGCGGCGAAATCGAATACGGAAACGCCAACGTCGTCAGCCGCCCGCTCTTCACCGCCCGCTCGGCTCCCTTCGCATTCGCCACCAGCCCAATCATCTCCACCTCGGCCGCCGCATCCAGATACTCCAGCACCAGCTCCGAATCCGCCATCTGCGGCACAAACTCCTTCGACACAAATCCAACCGCATCGATATGCGTAAACCCAGCGGCGATCAACGCGCGCAGATACTCTGCCTTCACCTCCGGCTTCATCACCTTCGGCAAACTCTGCCACGCATCGCGCACGGATTCAACAATCTTCACCAAATCAAACACCCATCCTTTTGCAACACTCCGTTGATCTTCCGATTCTTACTCTTGCACAAGATAGTACGCTTGACACTATGTTGTCCCTCGCCCCAAGCGCGACCTCTGCCCTCCTTGTCATCGACATGCAACGCGACTTCCTCCCCAACACCCTGGGATACAGGGGCACACTCGCTGTCTCCGGTGGCGACACCATCATTCCCGGCATCAACGCACTCGCCGCGCGATTCGATCACGTCCTCCTCACCCAGGATTGGCACCCTCACAATCACATCTCCTTCGCCAGCGCCCATCCTGGCAAGCTCCCCTTCACTGACACCATCGAGACCTCCTACGGCACCCAGCACCTCTGGCCCGACCACTGCATCCAAGGCACTCGCGGAGCGGAACTCCATCCAGATCTCAACATCCCTCACGCCGAGCTCATCCTTCGCAAAGGCTTCCGCCAGCACATCGACAGCTACTCCGCCTTCACCGAAAACGATCAGCAAACCCCCACCGGTCTCGCCGGTTATCTCCGCGAGCGTGGTCTCATCCGCCTCTTCTTCACTGGCGTTGCCTACGACTTCTGCGTAGGCTTCTCCGCTCTCGCCGCTGCCAACCTCGGCTTCGAATCCATCGTCATCGAAGACCTAACCCGCGCCGTCGGGCTCCCTGGCACCGTAGAATCCACAAACAATAACTTCGAAAATATGGGTGTCACGCGCAAGCTCGCATCCCAGATAGGCTAAGCCTCCAACCCGGCAATCGAAACCATGCTCAACACACTTGAAACTCTTCTCGCACGCTTAACCGGTCGCACCAACTGGCCGTACGCGACGGCAACCTTCGACGAGCAATTAAAAATCGGCGGTGGCGCCCCGACGTTCGTCGGTTCCGACGTAGAAACCTCCGACATCTTCACCTACGAGGTAGACGGCAAGTACTTCGACTCCTCAGTCCGGGAAGTCCTCGGCGAACAAAACGTCATGGGCGCAGCTGGCAACAGGGTCAAAATTCAATACAACCCAAATAATCCGAAGCAGTGCTACTACGCTCCAGCCCGGCCGCTAGCCAGCCGTGCCATGTTCGTCGTCGTTCTCCTCGTTACTGCCCTCGCCATCGTCCTGGCCATCCGTCTCCACCACTAATGCACGATTCAACCCAATTCCCCCAACACGAATCTTGGCCCGAAGCCATGGCCACTGTCACTGCCTGCAAGTACAACGCCGGCGCCGGCCGCGCCCTCGCCTTCGGCATCCCCACCACCAAACACTTCCGCATCGCCTACAACTACTTCGCCCCCAATGCACAGGGCATCGATGAACTCCACACCGGCGAGTTCACCTCCGAGAAGCCCATCCCTCAGGGCACCCTCTTCCGCATCCGCTATAACCCCGGCGCGCCCCATCACAACTCCCACGACGCCTCCAGCGCACCGCAGAACCCGCGAGCCCCTATCCTCACCATTGGCATCATCGGCTCCATCATCCTCTCGCTAGCATGGTTCGCCATCTTGCACGGTTGCCACTAGCCAGCAGCACGCAGCCATTAGAGCCCCAACTCCCCCGCGTGCTCCTGCATCGCACGCAAACAATTTCCGATATGCTCTTCGATTGAAACCCCCAGCAGCTCCGCGCCCTTCGTCATATCCTCGCGTTTCACCGCGCGCGCAAACGCCTTATCCTTCATCTTCTTCTTCACGCCGGCAACCTCCACCTCGGCAATCGCCTTGCTTGGCTTCACCAGCGCACAGGCCGTCAAAAACCCCGCCAGCTCGTCGCAAGCAAATAGCGCTCTATCCAAGTGCGTCTCCGGAACGACTCCCGAATAATCCGCATGCGCCAGGATTGCGTGCAGCATCTCCTCCGGCCATCCGTGCTCACGCAGAAACGCGACCCCCACAAACGGATGCTCCTCCGGCGTCGGATGGCGGTCATAATCAAAATCGTGCAGCAGCCCCGCGCACCGATACACCTCCGTGAACCGAGCCGCATCCTCAACACTCAACCCCAATCGCTCCGCCTCGCGCGCGCCATAGCTCTCCGTGCATCGAGCGACCGCCAGCCCATGCTTCACCAGCGACGGATTCTCCGTCCACTCCCGCAACAACGCCTCTGCCTGTGCTGCTCCGAACACTTCGCTCACTCACACCTCACGTCAATCAGCTTCGTTTCTTCTAGGCTCTATCCAAACAAATCTATGTACTACTTGGGTTCCATTCCCACTTTTTACCATCTTTTTAGCGGAATCTCCGGCAATACCCTTGACTCTTTTGGCACCCAATGTGATGCTAAGCACATCGCTTGCCTTCGTTATCGGACGCAAGAGGTCGGTAGCCCGCTCTGGCAGCCGTCCGCATTACATAATTTATGGCAACCCTTATCGCGCAGGTTAGCGCAATGGAGGTCCAAGTCGAAACTGTCAACGACAGCACGGCTGAGACGTCCGTTCATGAGGTCCCGCAACGCGAGGTTCTGCGCTGCGAAGCCTGCAAGCTGGTGCAATTCCGCACCGCTTCAGACACCTGCCGCCGCTGCAAGAAGTCTTTGCTGCCCGAGCCGCCAAAAGTTCAACCCACCATCGCACTTGTCCTCGATGCCACCGTCGAAGCATCCGACGCCGGACCGCAGGTTGCGACCGCCGTGCGCGATCTCCGCCACGTCCGCAATCTCTCCCAGCGCCAGCTAGCCGCTCGCATGGGAGTGCCGCGCACCTATATCTCCAAGATCGAAAACGGCAAGGCGATGCCCACGCTCTCTTCCCTCGATCGCCTCGCCCGCGCCCTGCAGGTCGATATCTCCGCCCTGCTCCGCGACGCGCCCACTCGTCACCGCGACGAGACCGCCGTTCTCCTCAACGATCCCTTCCTGGCCGAGGTGGCGAAGTACACCGCACATCTCACCTCCACGCAGAAGTCGATCTTCCTCAACCACGTCCGCGAGCTCTCACAGAGCCGCAACCGCCGGATGGCCTAACCCCCTTCGCGGCTCATCGTACCTCCCTGGCGTCGCAGTACCTGTTCTCTCCGGACAGGCGCTGCGACGCCTCTCCGTTTTCGGCCACCAATGGATTCCTCGGATTTCGGGTAGATTTGCCACTTCTAGTTCCCTACTTCCCGCTTTTCAGCTATCGTCATTCTTAAGAGTCAATCGTGCGCGAAACCTCTTCCAGCCGCGTCTATCATCGCTCCAACAGGGCCCACGAGCTTACGCCCGAAGAGCGCGTCATCTATGACACGCTCGATCCCGCGCGCATGCCCCAGCACGTTGCCATCATCATGGACGGCAATGGCCGCTGGGCCGGCAAGCGCGCCCTCAAGCGCTTCCTCGGTCACCAACAAGGCGCAGAGTGCGTGCAGTTCGTCGTTGAGACCGCCTCGCGCATCGACCTGCCGTGGATCACGCTCTACGCCTTCTCGCTCGAGAACAACCTCCGCCGCCCCAAAAACGAAGTCAATTTCCTCATGAAGTTGCTCCGCAACTACCTCATCTCCAACGTCAAGCGGATGAACGACAACAATATCCGCATGGCCTACATCGGCCGCACCCATGAACTTCCGCGCGAAGTCCAGGACACCATGCAGTGGGCCTCCGAGCAGACTGCCAAGAACACTGGAACCACACTCACCCTGGCCCTCAACTACGGAGCCCGCTCGGAGATTGTCGACGCCGCCCGCAAGCTGGTTCACAATCTCATCGCTGAAGCCCACCAGCGAGGTATCTCCCTCGAAGACATGCTCGCCGCCGAAGGCGTCGATGACGCGATCAAGACTCGCATTGATGAGCCCCAGCTCAACGACTGCCTCTACACCGCGCACATGCCCGATCCCGACCTCGTCATTCGCACCTCCGGCGAGCAGCGCATCTCCAACTTCCTTCTCTGGCAGATCGCCTACGCCGAGATCTTCGTTACCGAACGCCTCTGGCCCGACTTTCGCGGCCTCCATCTCCTTGAGGCCATCGCTGACTACCAACAGCGCGAACGCCGGTTCGGCGGTCTTGGCGAATCTTCCGACGAGGCCTTCGCCGATACCCTTCCCTCCGTATCGGACACCTCAGCCGAACTCGCTCGCCGATAATAGGTTTCTCAGTCGATCCAGAACCTTTGTAGAGTCCTCGGCACGAATCTCTCCTGCCACTACCCCGCGCTTTATCCGACCCCTCCCGATATATGCTTGAATGAGAAAAATGGTCCGAATCTGCGGCTGAGATTTCCTCACCCCGCACCACGTTATTGCGCAGGCCTGTGACACTCGGGACACACTCCACGGAGGCGGCATGAAATCATCCGCATCGATCGCTGCTAGGAACCCTCGCCGGATTCCAGCTAAGACCCTTGCAGCCTTCGCTTCATTTGGTCTCACCTTTGGCATGATCCTCGCTCTCACCGGCTGCTCGGGAGACGGAACCACCTTCGGCGATACCAACGGCGCTCCCTCCACCGGGGTCTACGTCATCCAGAACACTCCTGCTACTACCACCCCGGCCGCCGCTGCGAAGGGTACCATCCTTCAGTTTTCGACTGCGGCCACTGGCACCGCCACGCCCGTCTCCACCATCGCCAACCTCAACGTCACCTCGCTCGCCTTCCTTGCCGTCGACGGTACCGGCGACATCTACTCCGCCGCCACCGAAGGCACCACTGGCTCGGACATCCTGGAGTTTCCCGTAGACTCCTCCAACAACGCGCAACCCACTCGCTCCATCCCCTTCAACACCACCACCGACCTTACAGCCATGAGCGGCCTAGCGACCGACACAGTCGGCGACATCTACGCCTCTAACACCACCGGCGGAGTTTCCATCTTCGGTTCCACCGCGATCGGCTCCGTAGCCCCCTCCAGCACGGTCACCATCACCTCCGCAGCCGGCCCACAAGCTACTGCCGTCGATCCCTCCGGCAACCTCTACATCGCCACCGCGACCCCCTTGAACAACATCGCCATCGCGCCCATCGAAGTCTTCGCTCCTGGCACAACCACCCCCGCGCGCACGCTCGGCGGCGCGCTCACCACTCTCGGCGTAGGCACCCCACAAGGCCTGGCCACCGACTCTGCCGACAATCTCTACGTCGCGAACGTCGTCTCCGGCGTCTCCAGCATCCTCATCTTCGAACCCAACGCCAACGGCAACACCCCTCCCCTGCGCGACATCACGGGAGCCGCCACCGAACTCGGATGCGTCGGCGGAATTGCCCTCGACAACGAAGGCTACCTTTACGTCGTCTCCGTTCCCACCTGCGGCAGCACGGCCAGCCCCACGGTCCTGAAGTTCTCCACGACGGGCGACGGCAACATCGCCCCCGTAGCGACCTTCACCTCCGCCGCATGGACCAACGCCGATCCGACGCTCTCGATCGCCGTTTACTAGCCCAATCCATCACTCCCCACTCGTAGCGCCTAAGCAGCTTGCCGATGCTTGCTCGTGTCTGCTCGAAAAATAAATCTCTCCAACACCGCAACAAAATAATTCTTCTCATTTCGGCGTCTTTTCTTTTCGGCCCTCGTTCTCTGCTGTAGATGGCATGCGTAATACTCACCGCCAATCGAACGAGGCCCGACCATGAACACCGATCGAACACCCGCGCCCGCATGCGCGCTCAGAACACTCGCCCTGATCCTCTCCTCCGCCCTCCTCTTCAATCAATGCGCAGCCACAGCCTTCGCTCAAGCGACTTCCTCTTCCAGCTCCACACCCCAAGCTCCTCCATCGCAGCAGGCGCCAGTACCTCCGCAAATCGCATCGGCCCGCTCCATTCTCCTCGTCAACGACGGCGCCGACGCCAACTTCCCCGTGCCCGCCAACGAAGCCTATAACGATGTGTACGCCGCCCTTCAAGCCTGGGGACACTTCAAGCTCGTCACCACACCCGATCAAGCCGACCTCGTCTTTCAACTCCAGGACGTCGCTCCCATCACCGGCGTCGGCGGCGATGCAAACTACGTCTACTCCATCACCGGCCCCGCGTTTCGTCTCGCCATCAAAGACCCCAAGACCAACGTCACGCTTTGGACCATCACCTCGCCCGTCGATCTCGCCGGTCGCAGTGCCGCCCGCGCCCGCTGGTTCAATATCGCCGTCACTAACCTGGTCAGCCGCATCAAGGTCCTGGCCAACCAGCCCCTCACCAACACAGAAACTGCCGACCTCACCCTCTATCCTCACCACCATGGTCTAGCGTTTGGCATCACCTTAGGCGCGATCGTCCTTGGCGCCGGCGTCGCCACCGGCCTCATCATGAAGCATGAGTTCGACCAGAAAGTAGCCAATCAAAACGCAGCTCTCTGCGCGCAGAATACGTTCTTCTGCACTACACCGACCCCCTGATCTCAAACGCCCACGCCCATCACGAGAGCCGCAAGTACGTCGTATAGACCGAATCTCCTACCTCGGTGAACGGCACCAACCGCAGCGGTTCACCATGCGTCTCCACCGTCCACTCCCCGCCAGCACTGCGCCTCGCCGCCATCACCATCTCGCGCGTCAGCGCAGGCTGTGCGCTCGTCTTCGCAAACAGCACCAGCGGCCCTTGCATCAACACGACCACATCCGGATGCGCCGCATCAATTGCCTTTAGCCTCAGCTTCGACGGCAGCTCCAGCTCCACCACATCGCCGCTCTTCCAGGTCCGCCGCACCACCGCAAATCCCTTCGTTACCTCCAGCGGCACGGCCCTTCCATTCACCGCCACACGCGCGCCCTCGGCCCACGCCGGAATCCTCAAGTGCAGCGCAAACGTCTCCGGCCGCGCAGCCTTCACGCGAAACTCCACCGCGTCACTCAGCGGATAACTCCCGCGCTGTTCAAGCTCTATCTGATTTCCACTCTCGCTCCATCGCAACGCCGAAGGAACATACAGATTCACCCACACCGCACCCGGCTCCCACAGATAGCTATTAACCCCATAATCTGTCGCCACCTGCGGCAGCGTACCCGCACAGCAAGCCCAGTTGCCATCGTGATACACCCGCCGCCCCTCAAAATTGTAGTCCGAGTAGTAGTACGTGCTCCCATCTGCCTTCAGCGGACGCGCGCCCAACACCGTGTTGTACATCACCCGCTCCATGCTGTCGCCGTACCGTCCTTCACGAGTCACGCGCAACAAATATCGCGTCAGCTTCATATGCGCATATGATCCGCATGGCGTCTCAAAGCTGCGATGGGTCGTCGTCAAGCTGTCAAACAGCGCACTCGATCCATTCGCCTGCAGCGTCTCGTTCGGCCCCCATCCGCCCGTAGCAAAGCTCTGCGCCTCCAGAATCTCAAACCCATTCCGCGCGGCCTCCAGGTGCTTCGCGCTCCCATCCACTAAGTACGACTGCATCGCCGAACACAGCGAGTTCACATAGCTGTACGCATGCTTATGCGCCAGCGGGTTCTCTCCCCGCGCCAGCGGATCGAACTCCGTCTCGTCATTCAGATACTGTTCCGCCATCTCCCGATACCGCAGCCCCGCGCCCATGCCATACACCAGGTACAGATTCTCCGGCATCGTGTAGCTCTCATCCCAGTTCCACGAAATATCTTTATCCGGTCGCCACGCCACATCATGGTCCACCGCATGCCCCGGCAACACCTGCACCGCCGCGTCCGTCGTTGCATCCAGCAGCCGAAACGCCTGCGGATCACGCACCAGACGATGCGAGTCCATCAACCCGCACGCCAGTTTGTCAAAGCAGTACGCAGGAAACCGATTCACCTCGTAATATCTTTTCCCGATCGTCGCTGCATACATGCGGTTCAGCTCCAACACTTTCTCCCGCGACGCAACGTCCCCAGTCATTCCATAGTTCCGCGCGAGCGCCGAAACCCACTGCCCATAGTTGCAACCAGGCGCGAACCCAACCTTGTCCGTCCGATAGTCATAATTCGCCCGATATGAATACCATCCCCCCAAATCATCCCCCGGAGCGTCCAGCCCTGCCATCGCCCGCAGCGGCTTCATCAAGCTGTCATTGCTCAATCCCATCAGTATCCCGTGGGTATTCTCCAGTTGCGCCAGATGCAACTCACTGGTCACTCGCACCTGGTCGTACCCCACCTCCATGAGCGGCCGTTCTCCGTCGGCAACTGAAGCAAACATCTGCCCCCTCAATCCCAGGCTCCCAGCTACAGCTCCAGACACCTGCAGAAACAACCGCCGCGAAATCCTTCGATTCATATCCGCCTCCGTCCTCACGGTTTCCGTCCACCTGCCAGCTTCACCGCATCAGAATTCTAGCCCTCTGAGAACACGCACTGCACCTCGAGCAACACATTCACAAACTCGCGCGCACCCACGCACCCCTCCAAACCATGTATCCTCAACAAGGCCCATGAAGCGCATCCTCACAGCTATCGTCCTCGTCGCAATCGTCGTGGCGCTGCTCTTCTTTGGAAGGCTTTGGATGGTCACTCTCGCTGCTGGCGTCGTCGCTATCCTCGCCGCATTGGAGTTTCGCGCCTTCACCAACTCTGGCGGCTGCCCCATTCCTCTCTGGTGGACGATCTCCTCCGTCGCACTCTTCTTTCTCGCCACCTTCTTCAGGCCCATGGACACCATCACCGTCGTGGCCTTCGCCACTTTGGTCCTATTGGCCGTGGCTGCCTTCAAAACCTCGCTGGAGCGAGTTCTCTGGCAGACTTCAGCAGGAGTTCTCCTGCTCATCTATGTCGCGTATCCGCTCTCGTTGCTGCCTCAAATCCTCAACGAAGAAAACGGCCTCGCTCTTCTACTCTTTCTCTTCCTGTGCGTTTGGTCTGGCGACGTCGCCGCCCTCTACATCGGCAAGCGTTATGGCCGACACAAACTCTCGCCACGCCTTTCGCCCAACAAAACCTGGGAAGGAGCCATAGCCTCCATCGTTGCCTCCTGCATCTTTGGCATGGGCCTCATCCTTCTCGGTGACTGGTTTACCCAGCAGAACTCCAGCTTCACCCGCCTTCACACCACCGAGCCCTGGTGGATCTTTCTCATCCTCGCAGTGGTCCTCAACATCGCTGCGCAGTTCGGCGATCTCCTCGAGTCCGCTCTCAAGCGCGGCGCCGGACTCAAGGACTCAGGCTCGCTGCTCCCCGGCCACGGCGGCATCCTTGATCGTGTCGACGCTCTCCTGCTCGCCGCTCCCGTTCTCTGGTTCATCATCGCCGTTCGCGACTACTTCTCCCTCGGCAGCCTCTAGTCGAACGTTTCAAATCCGACTCTACTTCTGCGTTGCACTCGAGGAAGTTCCGCCGGCCTGTGCGCCGTCTCCGTCTACCACCGGTTCCACCCAGCCACCCGGAGGCACCAGCGCATCGGCCTCAGGTGGCCCCCAGCTATGCGGCTTGTAAGGAAACAGCGGCGTATCAGCCTTCAAGACCGGATCCACGATCCGCCAAGCCTCCTCCACATAGTCCTGCCGCGCAAAGATGCTCGAGTCCCCATTCATCGCATCTGTCAGCACGCGTTCATACGGTTCCATCTCCTCCGGCTGCGGCTGCTGGCTGGCCACCAACTCCACAGCGTCCCGTGCCGACTGATCTTCAACGTTCGCCACCGAAACCCCCATTGCAATCGTCATATCAGGACTGATCCGGAATCGTATGTAGTTCTGCGGAATATGTCCATCCGTAAACTTCGTTTTCGGCGGACACCGCAACCTCGTAATCACCTCCGTGCAGGTGACCGGTAGATTTTTCCCCGCGCGTATATAAAACGGAACGCCCGCCCATCGCCACGACTGAATCTCCAATCGCAGCGCAGCGAACGTCTCCGTCTCCGATCCTTGCTTCACGCCCTTTTCATCCAGATATCCGCTGAACTGCCCGCGCACAATGTCCTTTGTCTCAATCGGCGAGATCGCCTTCAGCACCTTCACCTTCTCGTCACGAATCGACTCACTGTCTTTTCGCGCCGGCGACTCCATCGCCAGGTTGCACATCAACTGGAACAGGTGGTTTTGAATCACATCCCGCACCGCTCCCGTCTGGTCATAAAACGCCCCACGTCCCTGCACTCCAAAATCCTCCGCCATCGTAATCTGCACACTCGAGATATGATCGCGATTCCACAGCGGCTCAAGGAACGAGTTCGAGAACCGAAACGAAACCATGTTGTGCACCGGATCTTTCGCCAGATAGTGATCAATTCGAAAGATCGCCGACTCAGGAAATGCCCCCAATAAAATCCTGTCCAACTCCTGCGCCGACGCCAGATCGTGCCCAAACGGCTTCTCCACAATCATCCGCGCGCCCTTCGCCGACCCCGACTTCACCAACTGGTCCACCACCTCTTCAAACAGCGACGGCGGAATCGCCAGGTAGTGTGCAGGATGCTCCGCCCCTCCCAACTCCTTGCGCACCGCCGCAAACGTCGCCGGGTCCGCATAGTCCCCATCCACATATCGCAGCAGCGAACTCAACTTCTCCCATGCCCCCTCATCCAATCCACCATGCTGCTCCAGGCTGTCCTTTGCCCGGGCCTTCAGTTGGTCGAGGTTCCACCCAGCTTTCGCCACACCAATCACCGGAACCGTCAGCGCACCGCGCTTCACCATCGCCTGCAACGCAGGAAAAATCTTCTTATAGGCCAGATCGCCTGTTGCTCCGAAAAATACCAATGCATCGGAATGAGTCACAAGAATTCCTTTCTTCACGCAAACCGTCGCGCCTATACCTGTAGATGCCCGCGCAACCCGCGAAGCTCCAGGGGAATAGTTTATTTCGAAAATCAAAAAGGAATCTCTATATAACCTTTTCAAGCAGCGCCGCCGCCACAGCGACCTGCCCATAGCTCAACCCACCGTCCCCCGGACTCACCTTAACCGGCAGGTAAACCTCCAGTCCCGCCTCACGTAACCCCTTGCAAAGCAGCCTCACCAACAGTCGATTATGCATGACCCCACCGCTCAGGCAGACCTCGCGAATCCCCATTCGCTCCCGAGCCGTCAGCGCCGCCCGCACGTACGCCGCCGCGACGCCAGCATGAAACTTCGCGCTTATTCGCCCACTCCCTACACCCTCCCGCACATCTCCCAGCAACTCCTCCCACAGCCGCGCAGGATTCAACACCAGCGGATCACCATCTCCCTTACCCTCTAACTCCACAACATACCCATCCCCATTGAACTCACAATCCGCAACGCCCTCCAACTCAATCGCGGCCTGCGCCTCATAGTCCACGCGGTCGCGTCCCAGCACCAGCGCCGCCGCTGCATCAAACATCCTTCCGCAGCTCGACGTCAGCGGCGAGTTCACCCCACGCTCCATCGCCCGCGTCAGCAGCCGCGCATCGGTCTCCTTCACCTTCAACCGCTCCAGCACATCCGCATCAAACGCACGCTCCCCGAGCGCCGCATGCAAGTGCGCAAAGGCCATCCGCCAGGGCTGCCGCACCGCCGCCTCTGAACCCGGCATCGCCACATACTTCAGATGCGCGAACCGCTCATACCCCTGCAGCGTCGCAATCAAAACCTCGCCGCCCCACACGCGCCCATCATCTCCATACCCTGTCCCATCCAGCGCCAGCCCAATCACCGGCCCCCGCAGACCATGCTCCGCCATGCAACCTGCCACATGCGCATGATGATGTTGCACCGCAATCTTCGGCTGCCGCTGCTGCAACGCCCACGCCGTCGACGCATACCCCGGATGTAAATCATGCACCACAACCTCCGGCTCCACTTCAAAGATCCCCTCAAAGTGCCGCAGCGCCTCCGCAAAAAACTCCAGCGACGACACCGACTCCAGATCCCCCAGGTGTTGGCTCTGATACACATGCTGCCCGCGCGCCAGCGCAAACACACTCTTCAAATGCCCACCCACCGCCAGCATCGCAGGCGCATCCAACGGCAACCGCACCGGCAGCGGCACATGCCCGCGCGACCGACGCACAAACTGCGCCTCGCCTTCCACCACCTCCAACACCGAATCATCCGCCCGCTGCAGAATCTCGCGATCATGCACCAGAAACGCATCGGCGATCCCCCGCAGCCGCTCCACTGCCTCTTCGTTCCCAATCACAATCGGCTCTTCACTCAAGTTCGCGCTGGTCATCACCAGCGCCCGCAATCCCTCAGCTCCCAGCAGCAACGAATGCACCGGAGCATACGGTAGAAACACTCCTAACCACGGCACACCCGGAGCAATCTCCGCAGCCAGTCCATGCGTCTCTCGCGCCCGCAGCAACACAATCGGTCGCTCCACACTCGTCAGCAACTCCGCCTCAGCATCACTCACCTCGCCCAGCCCCCGAGCATCCTTCAACCCCCGCACCATCACAGCCAGCGGCTTTCCAAGCCGATGCTTCCGCTCCCGCAGCCGCACCACCGCCGCCTCATTCGTAGCATCCACCACCAGGTGAAACCCACCGATCCCCTTCACCGCAACAATCTTCCCCGCATGCAACAACTCCACCGCAGCTCCAACCGGATCCCCAGGCTCACCCAATCCATGACCCTGCCGCGCGAAGCCACTCGCCGTCCGCGCAGGACCATTGAGCAACTCAAACCGAGGCCCACACTCCCAGCAAGCATTCGGCTGCGCATGAAACCGCCGATCCCGCGGATCGTCATACTCCGCCTGGCAAGCCGCGCACATCGCAAAGCGCGCCATCGAAGTCTGCGGCCGATCATAAGGAATGCTCCGCGTAATCGTGAACCGCGGCCCACAGTGTGTGCAATTAATAAACGGATACCGATACCGTCGATCGGACGGATCATTCATCTCCCGCAAGCACTCCGCGCAAGTCGCCGCATCCGCCGGAATTTGCGTCCTTACCTGCCCGCGTCCATCGCTCGCAACGATGTGAAAGCCCACCACCCCGCTAGCCGCAATCTCCTCCACCTCCACCGACTCAATCTTCGCCAGCGGAGGAATCTCCAACGGCAGCCGGCGCAAAAACTCCTCCACCCTCGCCGCATCACCCTCAATCTCCACCACCACCCCACCCGTCCCGTTCCCCACCTCGCCGCTCAACTCCAGCTCAGTCGCCAGGCAATAAATAAACGGCCGAAGCCCCACACCCTGCACCACCCCACCGATCTTCACCCGCCGACGAACCATCCTGTGATTATCCGCCAACACCTTCAGCCCCGCTCCGCCCGCGCAATCCAACCTCAGCAGATCCGCGGCAACTGATCCCCCGCCAGCATGTCCACAATCCGATCCGTACCAAACTTCGTCCGCATCACCACGCACCCCGGCCGCTTCGACGTCACCGTCCCAATCACCTGCGCCCCCGCACCTATCCCCACCCCGCGCATCGCCGCGAGCGCAGCCTCTGCGTCCTCTGGCGCAACAATCGCAATCATCTTCCCTTCGTTTGCCACGTACATCGGATCCAACCCAAACAGCTCGCAGATCCCCTGCACCGTCTCACTCACCGGAATCGCCCGCTCCTCCAGCGAAATCCCCACGCCCGCCGAACCCGCAATCTCATTTACCGCGCTCGACAAACCACCACGCGTCAAATCCCGCATCGTCCGCAATCCCGGCGCCGCCTTCAACACCGCCTGACAAATCTCCGTCAGCGGTGCCGTATCGCTCACCAAATCCCCCGAAACCTCCAACCCCTCCCTCTGCGCCAGGATCGTCACGCCATGCTCGCCAATCGGCCCACTCAACAAAATCCTGTCACCCTCGCGAACCTGCCGCGGCCCCAGCTCCAGCCCATCCGGAATCACCCCGATCCCCGCAGTCGTAATAAAAATCTGGTCCCCACTCCCCTTCTCCACCACCTTCGTATCGCCGGTCACAATACTCACACCCGCCCGCCGAGCCGCCACCGCCATCTGTTCCACCACCCGCTGCAGCGTCTCCAGCGGCAACCCCTCCTCCAGGATGAACGCCGCACTCAAATACTGCGGCACCGCTCCACCCACAGCCAAATCATTCACTGTCCCATACACCGCAAGCTCGCCAATACCCCCACCCGGAAAGAAAAGCGGTTTCACCACATACGAGTCGGTCGAGAACGCAACCCTCCCCGCACCCAGCCGCACCGCCGCCTGGTCATTCAACTCGTTCAGCACCGGATTCCCAAACGCCGGCAAGAAAATATCCCGCATCAGCGCCGCCGACAGCCTTCCCCCGCTGCCATGCCCCAGCACCACATGCGACTTCACCGGCAGCGGCACCGGGCAAGCAATCGAAGGCATCTCACGCACGCTCATGCACCCTCCCCGCTCGGCTCACCAGAAGGCGCGGCAGCCTGCACCAGCACCTCCGCACCCTCATTCCCATTGTGCCGGCGATACAAATAGTAAGCCGCGCAAGCCCCCTCCGACGAAACCATCGGCGCCCCCAGCGGCGACTCCGGCGTACACCGCGTCCCAAACGCCGGGCACTGCTTCGGCTTCGCCAACCCTTGCAGAATCATCGCGCTGATGCACTCCTTCGGCTCAGTGACGGAGATATCCTCCAGCCCAAACCGCAGCTCCGCGTCGAACTCCTTATACGCCGCGCTCAACCGCAACCCACTCGCCGCAACCTCGCCCAACCCGCGCCACTTCCGATCGCAAACCTCGTACACCTCGAACAGCAACTCGCGCGCCCTCCGGTTTCCATCCTCGCGCACGCTGCGGCTGTACTGGTTCTCCATCTCGTAGCGCCCTTCTTCCAACTGCGCCGCCAGCCTCACAATGGCTTCCATTAAATCCACCGGCTCAAATCCGCCAATCACAATCGGAATCTTGTACTTCGCCGCCAGCTCCTCATAGGCGTCCGTGCCCATGATCGTGCAAACATGCCCCGGCGCAATCAAGCCCTGCACGCGGTTATGCGGAGACGAAAGCAACATCTCCACCGCCGGCGGCACCAGCACATGCGACGACAGCAGCGACAAATTCTCTATCCCCAATCGCCGCGCCTGAAACGCCACCATCGCATTCGCCGGCGCCGTCGTCTCAAACCCCACCCCAAAGAACACCACCTCGCACCCCGGATTCTCGCGCGCAATCTTCACGCTCTCCGTCGGCGAGTACACCATCCGCACATCCGCGCCCATCGCCTTCTCATGCAGCAGGTCGCTCTCCGACCCCGGCACCCGCATCATGTCCCCATACGAAACCAAAATCGTCTTCGGTCGCCGAGCCAGCGCAATCGCCTTGTCGATAATCTCCACCGGCGTCACGCACACCGGGCACCCCGGCCCATGCACCATCTCCATGCCCGCCGGCAATAACTCATCAATCCCATACCGCACCAGCGTATGCGTCTGCCCCCCGCACACCTCCATCAGCACCCAGGGCCGCGTAGCAATCTGCGTCAGCCGTGCCAACTGCGACCGAAACAGTTTCTCGTCGCGATACTCATCCAGATACTTCATGACGCATCTCCCCGCGACCGTTCCCGCGGAGCAAAATCATTAACGGGCGGCGAGTTCTCCACCACCACCGCTGGAACATCGTCCGGAAAATCCGTCAGCTCCCCTTGCAGCATCCCCGCCTGTTCCATGTACTCATACGCCTTGCGCGCCTCGTCCTCATCCACCTGTGAGATCGCATACCCCACATGCACCAGCAGGTATTCCCCAGCCTCAGCCTCAGGCAGCAGGTCCAGGCAAACATCGCGCACAATCCCACCGAACTGCACCTTCCCCACCAGCACCCCACCAACATCAGCTCGCTGCAACAGCTTACCTGGCACCGAAAGACACATCGCAGTCCACCCTCCGCTCACTCTCCCAAGTGTCCGCTCCCCGCTTCCAACCCCGCTGTGACCCCGCTCACGTCGTTCCCGAGCCCGTTACGCCGAACAGACCTCTCCAACCGTCTCCAGCCTATCCAGCTTCTCCAGGCCCTCGAGCTCCGCAATCACCAGCTCCACCGCCTCACCCGCAGCCTTCGCCACAGTCGGCGACATCTCCAGCGTGATCGATTGATGCGGATCGATCGTGATGGCAAACAGCACCACCTCGCAGTCTCCGCCAAGCGTGTAAAACACGTCCAGCAGATCCTTCACCCCCACGTCGTGCGCCGTCAGCGTCGGCGGATACTCACTCGAATACCTCGGCGTAACCCGAGTAATCGTCCCGATCGGATTCCCATCCGAAGCCGCATCGATCATCACAATGCGGTCCGCGCTCTGCAGCGGTCCCAGCAGCACAAATCCGCCAGTACCTCCATCCAGGCACTCCACACCCTCAGGCAGCGGACGTTTCTCAACCTCGCGGAGCACATGCACCCCAACACCTTCGTCGCCCATCAAGGTGTTGCCCAGCCCCAACACCAGCGTCTTGAACTCTTTATTTTTCACTCTTATCTCGCTTGAACTTCCACCCACTGATCATCGCCGACATCTCGCCGCCGCCCTCGACATAATCGTCGTAGAGCCCGAGGTACACGTGCACAATGATGAACACAACAAAGATCCACATAAACGCGTGATGCCAGAACCGCACGCCGGCATCTCCACCCATCAATGGCACAATCCAGTCGAAGACATGCGTTATCCGCATGCCGCTCATGCTGGAATACAGCGCGAAGCCCGTGACCGTCTGAAACACGAACGCGAGAAACAGGAAGAAATAGGAAGTCGCTGCCATCGTATTGTGGCCTACGTGGTAACGTCCATGCTTCTTGATCTGCAGCACCTCGACTTGGATCAGCTCCCAGATGCTCGCCCACTGCGCGCGTGTCAGAGGGATAAAGTTTCTCCAGTTCGCATATTGGTTCCCAACAAACGCCCAGTAGAGGCGTAAACCCGAAACCGCTACGAGCACGAACGCGCTGGCAAAATGAACAAATCGAACCCAGCCGAACCAATACTGCTGATAGGCCTCCTCGGCGTAAAACGCATGAAGGGGATGCCCGATCAGAAATCCCGTCACACACAGCAGCACAATCGAAAGTGCGGTCGCCCAGTGAAATAGCCGCACCGGAAACTGCCACACGTAGATCCGCTTGTAGTCCGCCGGACCTTCATTCACCGCCGGCTTCACACCGGCTGCACCAATCACTGGAGTACTCATATCGATCACTCAAAAGAAACGCGGTGAAGGTGACGGCCCTGCGGATCATACAGATGCACCGCACAAGCCATACACGGGTCAAAAGAATGAATCGTGCGCAAAATCTCCAGCGGCTCCTCGATGTTCGCCACCGGATTACCAATCAGCGCCTGCTCGAACGAAGAACGCTGCCCGTTCGCATCCCGCGGCGACCCATTCCACGTCGTCGGCACCACGAGCTGGTAGTTCTCAATCGCTCCATCGTGAATCTTGATCCAGTGCGCCAGAGACCCACGCGGAGCCTCCACCAACCCAACGCCCTCCGCATCCGCCGGCCAGGTCGATGGATCCCAGCGCTCGCCGTTGAACGTCGAGACGTCGTTGCTCTTCACTCGAACCATCAACTCGTCGTAAAACTCGCGAAGATACGTCATCGCCAGTTCCGCATCGAGCGCACGCGCTGCAATGCGTCCCAGCGTTGAATACAGCGCTTCCACCGGCACGTTCAGCTTGCCAAGCGCCGCATTCACAACCTCTTTCACATCCGTGCGACCCGCCGCGTAGCCCACAATCATGCGGCTCAGCGGGCCAACCTCCATCGCCTGTTCCTTCCATCGCGGCGTCTTTAGGAACGAATACTTATCAAATCCCTCCAACGTCTCAAACGGCGGCTTCGGTCCCGAGTACTTGATGTCGGTCTCGCCACTCCACGGGTGCAAGCCCTCCTTATCCCCGCCCGCGTAGCTGTACCACGACGACGAAATGTACTCCTTGATCTCCTGGCTATCCCGCGGATTCACCGGATGCACCGTGCTCATGTCGCGTCCCAACACCACACCGCGCGGGAACTTGAACGAGTCCGGATCGCCGTATCCCTTCGTAGGATACTCGCCGTAGCACATGTAGTTTGAAAGGCCGCCGCCGTACTTCGCCCAGTCTTTGTAGAACGAAGCAATCGTCAGCACATCTGGAATGTAAACCTGCGTGATGAACTCGTTGGCCTTATCGATCAGGCTCGCCACCAGGTTCAGCCGCTCTGAGTTAATCGCCGCCACTTCGTTTAGATCGATCGAGCATGGAACCCCGCCCACAAGATAGTTCGGATGCGGATTCTTGCCCCCAAACACCGCGTGGATCTTGACGATCTCCTTCTGCCACTCCAGGGCATCCAGGTAGTGCGCTACCGCCAGCAAGTTCGCTTCCGGCGGAAGCTTATACGCCGAATGTCCCCAATAGCCATTCGCGAAGATGCCCAGCCCGCTCGCAGCCAGCTTCTTCACCTTGTCCTGCACGCCCGCAAAATAAGCCGGCGTGTTCTTGTCCCACGACGAGTACGACTGCGCTAGTTCCGCGGTTTTCTTCGGATCGGCCTTCAGCGCATTCACCACGTCGACCCAATCCAGCGCCTGCAGGTGATAAAAGTGCACCACGTGGTCCTGGATATACAAGGTCGCCATCATGATGTTGCGAATCAACTCCGCCGTCGGTGGCACACTGATTCCCAGCGCATCTTCCACCGCCCGCACGCTCGCCAGCGCATGAACCGTCGTACACACGCCGCACACACGCTCACAGAACGCCCACGCGTCGCGGGGGTCGCGTCCAATAAGAATCTTCTCCAGCCCCCGCACCATCGTACCGGCGCTGTACGCATCGGTGATGACGCCGTTTTCTACCACTGCCTCTATGCGCAGGTGGCCTTCGATTCGAGTGATGGGATCAACTACTACGCGTGCCATATTGCCTCACTATTCCTTCTGATCATCCTGATGTTCTTCCGCAATCACGCTGTGCTTGCGAACATTGGTCAATACCGCATGGGCGCCCACGCCGGCCAGTGTCACCAGGCCGACCGCCGCGCCAATCTTGTCCGCTGTGCTCTCAATGCCAAAGCCCGGGAACGAGGACAAGTGCTGGTAGAACGGTCCGTTATCCCAGAACCCCGCCTCACTGCAACCCAGACACCCGTGGCCCGACTGGATCGGATAACTCGTCCCCTCGTTCCACTTCACCACTGAGCAGGCGTTGTAGGTCACCGGCCCCTTGCAACCCATCTTGTACAGGCAATATCCCTTGCGCGCGCTCTCGTCATCCCACGCCTCAACAAACAAGCCCGCATCATAGTTCGGCCGCCGATAGCACGTGTCATGCACGCGCCGCCCGTAGAACTCTTTCGGACGCCCAATGTTGTCCAGCTCCGGCATCCCGCCCACCACCAGCAGGTGCGTCACAATGCCCATCATCACGTCCGCAATCGGAGGGCAGCCCGGAACATTGATCACCGGCTTGTCCACCAGCTTGTGGATCGGCGTCGCATCGGTTGGATTCGGCTTAGCCGCCTGCATGCAGCCATTCGACGCGCAGTTGCCCCACGCCACCACCACCGCCGCATCTTTCGCTACTGTCTGCAGAATCGACTCGGCCGTCTTTCCACCAACCATGCAGTACACCCCATCGGCCGCCAATGGCACCGAGCCTTCCACCAGCACGATGTACTTGCCTGCGTTGTTCTTGATCGTGTCGTTCAGGCTCTTCTCTGCCTGGAATCCGGAAGCCGCCATCAGCGTCTCCGTGTAGTTCAGGCTCAGCGTATCGAACAGCACATCGGTCACCGTCGGGTGCGACGCCCGAATGAAGCTCTCACTGCAGCACGTGCACTCCTGGAAGTGCATCCACACCACCGCGGGCTTACTCTGCGTCTCAAACGCCGAGACAACCTGGCCCACCGCGCTCCTGCCCAGCCCCGCCGTCACCGCGGCCGCGCTACAGAACTGAAGAAACTCTCTGCGGCTGTAGCCCTTCTGCTGCATCGATTGCCAAATCGTCTCTGCCATGACTCCCTCGCTCGTAAATGCAATCAAAGGCGCCAGAACAACGGGTCATTCTCGTTGCTTTAACTGCACTCATTCGGTTGTCAATATTGGCCTTCAGAACACACGATAGTATGTGACAACTATCACACCAGCCCCAACGCCCGCGGTGCAAATCACCTGTTCAAGCGTTTACCGCGCCCATTCGAAGTTCACAGTGATGGTCGTGTCCACCTCAACCGGAACGCCCTTCAACTCGTACGGCCGGTAAGTCCACTGTCCCACAGCCTCAATCGCAGCAACCACAAATTCAGAGTCGCTGTCGTCGGTGGGCCGCAGCGAATGGATGTGGCCATCTCGTCCAATGATCGCCCGAAAGCGCACAGTGCCGCTCTCATGGCGTTGCTTCGGGCCCTCAGGATAGATAGGCTCCACGAACTTCGATCGGCTTCCGGCAGAGATCGCCTGACGAACCGTCCCACCCTTCCGATCATCAAGATCGACGACCGCTTTCATATCGGCAGTCGGATCGAACTCCCCCGGCGTCGGCACATAGGTCGAAAGCGCGCTTACCTTACTGGTAGCAACGACAACCTGACCGCTGATCCCTCGATAAATGCTCATCTGAATCGGAACCGTATGATCCAGAAACTCACCGACGCCGTTGATCAGTACTGTACGGCTGACAAAATTGTAGGAAACCCGAATCGCATCCTTCGCGTCCAGGCAATACGTCGGATAAAGTCCCAGGGGAATATCCTTGAGTCCCTTAGTGGGCTGCGTCAGCATGATGCAATCTAGCTTCGTCTTCCCGAACTTCTGTATCCGCAGCTCTGGCGTGCTCCCGCCGATATCACTCGGACCAGGACCTGGGTCCAACACCTGCTGCAGTACCAGGTCGGCTTCTACCGGAACCTCCGGGCCGCTCGATCGCATATAAAACTCGCCGTTGTGCCTGGTCGTAAAGCGCGACGAGTCTCCAAACGTGGTCAACACTCGCTGATCCGCGCCCGAACGCCAAACCTCAATCGTTCCCTCGCTCGGGTGCTTCCCCTCTGCGTCAAACACCGTGACGTCCAGCTTCAGATGCCAGGGCCGTTGCTCCACCAGGTTAAGCGAATTCCGCCTCGCAGCCGCAGCCACGCGCGCGGAAGTGTCCGCACCTTGCCCGACGGCCGCGCAGACTGCGAACACGCCAGCCACCATCACTCCCGCGACGCCAACGATCAGTCGTCTCGAACGCATCCACGCATCCTACTCGTCGTAGTGCATCAAGCTAAACACATCAATCTCCGGAAACTTCTCCCGCCCCTTCAAAAAGTCCAGCTCAATCGCAACCGTCAGCCCCACAATCTCCCCACCCATCCGCTTCACCAGGTCGATCGTCGCCTCCATCGTCCCGCCCGTAGCCAGCAAGTCATCGACAATAATCACCCGCTGCCCCGGCAGAATCGCGTCCGCATGAATCTCCAGCGAGTCGCTCCCATACTCCAGGTCATACTGCACGCGCTCCACCTTCGCCGGCAGCTTCTTCGGCTTGCGCACCGGCACAAATCCCGCATTCAGCCGATACGCCAGCGCCGGCCCAAAGATAAACCCGCGCGCCTCAATCCCCAGCACCAGGTCCACCTTCTTCCCGATGTAGTACTGCGCAAACGCATCAATCAACTGCGCAAAGCCCGTCTTGTCCTTCAGCAGCGTCGTAATGTCATAGAACAAAATCCCAGGCTTCGGAAAATCCGGCACAGCGCGGATCATCTGCTTCAACGGCTCGCAATCAATCGGTGTAGACATCAACTCTCCTATCCTCGCAACGTCAAAAACCCCAAGCGGGCGATCTCTCGTTACCAGGCTCCTTCAATCTCAAACGCGCCGAGCGACTCACCCTCGGCCTCTACCAGCTCATGTTCCACCACGGCGTCCACGCGGCTCCCGCGCGATCCCTTCCGTAGCTCCGCGCGCAGCTCAGCGATGGTCTCAGCAGCTCCTGCCGCAACCACCTCGACCTCGCCCGCATCCGTATTCCGCACCCACCCGCGCAGCCCCAGCTCCGCCGCCTCGCGATGCACGAACCAGCGAAACCCAACGCCCTGCACCCGTCCGCGAATGAGAAAGTGGACAACCATCCGACGCTCTGTCTTACGCCCGGCTCATGTACGCGCCTTCGGCCGTATCCACGCGGATCTTCTCGCCCTCATTGATAAACGGCGGCACCTGCACGATCAGCCCCGTCTCGGTCTTCGCCGGCTTGGTCACCGAGCTAGCCGTCGCCGACTTGATCCCCGGCTCCGTCTCGACCACGGTCATCTCCACGGCCGTCGGCAGCTCAATACCCACCGGCTTGCCATCATGGAAGCTCACCTCGATCAGCAGGTTCGGCGTCAGGTACTCCACCGAATCGCCCAGCGTATCCTGCTTCAGCGCCGTCTGCTCAAACGTGTTCTGATCCATGAAGTAGTAGTCGTCGCCATCGTTGTACAAGTACTCCATCTTGATCGAGTCCACATGCACCCGCTCAATCGGGTCCGGCGACCGGAACCGCTCCGTAAACATCGCGCCCGTGCGCACATTCTTCAGCTTCGCCTGGATGAACGCCCGCAAATTTCCCGGCGTACGGTGCTCAACGCTGAACACCAGGTGAAGGTCGTCCTTGAACTTGATAATCATGCCGGGGCGCATCTGTGTCGCCGGAATCGCCATCGAAAACTCCTGATTCTATAAGTGAATTAGGGGAAGTTATTCCAAGCAATCGATAGCCCAGAAAAAACAGCCCAACCCTACGATTGTAGCCCACCCCCCCACCCCACCCTTCGCGAACCACCATCCCCTCGCGAAACCCACCATCGCCTTCGCGAAACTTAGCTCACTTCGCGAAACTTAGCTCACTTAGCGAACTTTGCGTCAAAGCCCTTGCCTTTGCTCGCTTCACGCCGCCATCAACCCCCCGGATGAAACAGCCGATACCAGAACCGCCTGAACTTGTACCCAAATCCGTGCTTCACCTTCGGCGCCCGCACCGGCGCTGCTTCACCATCCGCAATAATCTGTTCCGGAGTCTCCATCGTGCTCACCGGAGGCGCCTGCCCCGCCGCATACGACAACGACGTCGACACCTGCGTCTGTTTCTCTCCCACCGGAGAATTCCCCGCCGGCTCCGTCGGTGCCAGCCCCTCACTCTGCGCCGCAGGGAACGGATGTGCCGCCGCAGCTCTCTCCGCCGGGCTAGCATTCGCCGCCACATCCTCCGGCTCCGCACCCGACGGACACCCGCAAGGCGACCGCTCGTTGTCCACCACCTCGCGCAGGTCTCCATGCTCAAACAGCACATGCTGCCCCGGCAACACCCGATAGCTCGCCCGCGAGAACGCATCATTGAGCATCAGCACCGGAGCCTTCTTCCCCGCATTCTCCACGCACGTATCGCCATTGCGCGTCACCCGCACCCGCAGGTCATAGCTCCCCTTGGCCTCGACGGTGAACCGTATATCCGGCGTCAAAATCAGGTCCTGCGTCTCCGTCGGCGTATGCAGCTCCAGCGCCCCGCGATCCAACCCAAACATCAGCGACTTCCCAGCCCCCACCCGCAACAAATGAAACTGACTCGTAGCGCACACCAGCACATCGCCCCCGCGCTCCAGCTTCACCTCCGCCGTATGGTCATACGCCGTCACGCTGGTATTCGACATCAACCGCGCCCGATCCCCCTTCACCTCCAACCCACCCGTAACCAGCGCATCCTTGGTGGCAACCGTCCCCATCACCCGAGCCCCCTGCTCCTGCCCCATCCCCCGAGCACCACCCATCCCAACCAGCCCGCACCCCACCACAATGGCCAATCCAACGCGCATCGATTCCTAATCCCTAACCACTAATCCCTAACCACTAACCACTGTCTTTCTACATCTTCAGAAAATTCGCAATCAACTGTTTCCCATGATCCGTCAGCACGCTCTCCGGATGAAACTGCACCCCCTCCATCGGGAGCGTTTTATGCCGCACGGCCATAATCAAACCATCCCCCAAACCCTTCCCCTCGCTCTTCACCCGCGCCGACACCTCCAGCACCTCCGGCAGCGTCTCCTCCTCCACAATCAGCGAGTGATACCGAGTACAAGTCATCGGCTTCGGAATCCCCTTGAAGATCGTGCGCCCATCATGCTCCACCACGCTCGTCTTCCCATGCATCAGCATCGGAGCCCGCACCACCTCTCCGCCAAACGCCGCGCCCAGCGCCTGGTGCCCCAGGCAAACCCCCAGCATCGGAATCTGCTCCTTCTTCGGCAACTCCGCCAACCTCTGAATCAGTGGAATCAATATCCCCGCATCCTGCGGCGTGCAAGGCCCCGGCGAGAGCAGAATCCGCTCCGGCCGCATCCGCACCACCTCTTCCGGAGTCACCTCATCGTTCCGCCGCACCACCACCTCAGCGCCCAGCTCGCCCATATACTGCACCAGGTTGTACGTAAACGAGTCGTAGTTGTCCAGAACGAAGACCATCGTATCTCCGATTTTACGCGCACCTCCCGCACCACCCGACGGCACCCACGCGACCGCGGGCACCCACTCCGCCTTTCGCCGTCATCCTGAGGCGCAGCCGAAGGACCCCCGCATTTCGCTCGCGCCACCCCGCCGCATATGCAACGAAACCCCGCCCAAACCCCTCCAACTGAATATGCTCTTCACCAATCCACAACGCGCAAAGCACTTCGCCGCCATGGTCCTTATCGGCGACGGCGTCATGGCCCTCATCCACCCCGTAGCCGACGCCAAAGCCTGGAAGCGCGGCCCCAAACCCTGGCGCGCCATGATGAGCGGCCTCTCCAAGCGCCCCAACCTCACCCGCGCCATCGGCGCCGCCCAGATCATCGGCGGCATCTACTGGGCCCTCAAGCAGGAAGACTCCGACTAAATCCCCACTTCAGCCGCCCCCGCTCGAACCTTCACCTTCATCGCCGTCAGTGTCGCCACAATCAAGCTCGACGCCAACGCAAACGAACTATGACTTCCCACCGCAATCTCGCTGTCCACGCAGATTCCGCGGTCCGCCCTCTCAATCACATCAGCCGCCGCCTTGTGAAAGGTTGCGTGGTCGCTCATCAGCCGCTCATACTCCGGCAACCCCGAGTACTTGCGCCCCTCCCCATACAGCCACTCTCCCAGCGCGCAACGGTTATCCACCGCCATCTCCGCAGGGATCAAGCTATGGTCAGGCTTGGTCACGTAGCATCGCAACTTCATCCTGTAGTCGGAATGCACCTTGATCGCTTCTGCAAAATCCATGGTCGGCCCCTCACGTCCCCGAGAACTACGCCCGTCACAACCCTCACGCCAGTTGCGTGCATAGTTCAGCAAGTTCCGCTGATTCCAACCGCAGGCTGTGGCGCTCTCGCATCCATCGGGCAGACCGAGTCTAGCACCGCCCCATAACCACACCATTGCCGCCGCCCTAATACCGGACAGCATCCGCGGGGCCATCAAGCAGGAAGAGTCTGACCGGCAGACCCTTCCCGCTCGGAACGTCGCTATGCCTTAGCCTTCATCGCCATCAACGCCGACACAATGGAGCTCGACGCCGAAGCAAACGGACTTTTGCTTCCCAACGCAATCTCGTCGTCCACACAGACCCCGCGATCCGCTTTCTCAATCACATCCGCCGCAGCCTTGTGAAATGCCGTATGCTCAACGACCAACTTCGCGTACTCCTGCTGCCCTGCGTGCTTGCGACCTTCGTTCTTCAGCCACTTCCCCAACTCGCATTGATCGTCTGCCCTCACCTCAGCCACCTTCAAACTGCTGTCGGGCCTCGCCAAATACGTCCTCAACTTCATCTTCCACGCCGAATGCGCCGTGATCGCCTGTCCAAAATCCATGCTTCTCTCCTTCAACCTCTCGATAGTTACGCCCGCTCAAGAAGAAATGACACCCTCGCGGAAGCCCATGACGCTGTAGTCTCTATCGGAAGAAGTTGGAGAACACTTTACCCGCCGCGCAAAACTCCACCTACTGCCACCCACCCCACCCGCGCCCCTGAATCGCCATTGCCGTACCGCCCCAGCACCCCAACCCACCGCCCACTACCCCATCCTTGCCCGCTCAATCGCCCGCACCACCGCCTTCGCCTTATTCCCACACTCCTCGTGCTCCTTCACCGGCACCGAGTCGGCCACAATCCCCGCGCCCGCCTGGATATGCCCCTTCTCCCCGTCCATAAACAGCGTCCGAATCGCAATACAAGAATCTAAATTCCCCGAAAAGTCCGCGTAAAAAATCGCCCCGCCATATACCCCACGCCGAGCCGGCTCCAGCTCCTCAATAATCTCCATCGCCCGTATCTTCGGAGCCCCACTCAACGTCCCCGCCGGAAAGCAAGCCTTGAATGCATCCGTAGGCGCCAGCCCCTTGCGCAGCGTCCCCTCCAGCGCGCTCACCAAATGCATAATGTGCGAGTACCTCTCCACAAACATCAAATCCTTCACCTTCACGCTGCCAAACTCGCTCACCCGTCCCACATCATTGCGCCCCAGATCCACCAGCATCACATGCTCGGCTACCTCCTTAGCATCGGCGCGCAAATCCGCCTCCAGCGCCCGGTCCGCAACCTCATCCTTCCCCCGCGGCCGCGACCCCGCAATCGGCCGATACTCCACCTTCCCCTCATGCACCCGCACCAGCAACTCCGGCGACGACCCCACAATATGCGCCTTTCGCCCTGGACCCTGGGCCCTGGACCTTGGACCCTGGGCTTCCAGCCCAAACCGCAGGAAGTACATATAAGGCGAAGGATTCACAATCCGCAGCGACCGATAAATCTCAAACGGGTCCACCCCCGGCTCGCAATCAAACCTCTGGCTCAGCACACACTGAAACACATCCCCCGCGGCGATGTACTCCTTCACCCGCTCCACCCCGCGCAAATAGTCGGCCATCTTCGTCCGAGCCTTCAGCTTCAATGCCCCATGAGCAGCCTTCCGCCGCTTCGCCCACGCGCCCTTCGGAAAGACAATCGCCGCGCTCAGCATCTTCTCCAGCCGGTTCAGCCGCCTCTCCGCCGCCCGATACCCCGCCGCGTCGGCCTTACCGCGCGCGCCCACCGTCACCATCAAGTGAATCGCCTTCTTCACATGGTCAAATGCCAGCACCTCATCGAAAAACATCAGGTACGCATCCGGAACATGCAGCTCATCGACCGCAATCTCCGGCAACTCCTCGATCACCCGCACCACGTCATAAGAGAAGAATCCCACCGCCCCCGCAGTAAACGGAGGCAGCCCCGCGACCTTCGCCGGCCTCTCCCCCTCCAGCGCCGCCTTCAACTCCGCAAAAATGTCCCCCTCATACGACCGCCGCTTCCGCCCCTCAACAACCGTGATCTTCCCACTCTTCGCCGTCATCTTCTTATAAGGACGTATCCCGATAAACGTGTACCGCCCCACCTGCTCCCCGCCCTCCACCGACTCCAGCAGGAACGCCTCCGGCTCCTCCGCCGCCACCCGCAAAAATGCCGACACCGGCGTCTCCAGGTCCGCCGCCACCATCCTCGTCACCGGCACCAGCGAGTGCTCGCGCGCCAGCCGTTGAAACTCCCGCAGCGTAGGTGTAGTTTGCGTGTTCGAGTGAGGCATCCCCCCATCATACCGAGAGACACCTCACTCGCTCATCTGCATCACGCCCACCGGCCCAGCTCCTGTCCACGCTCCTAGTGATTGTGGTCCATATGCGGAGGCGGTGGGGGTGGATAGTGATCATGGTAGTGGTGACGGTGATAACACCCCGCAAGCCCTAACATCGCGAAACTCGCCAAAACAAACGTTGCAAGCCTTCCCTTCATTCTTCTTCTCCTTTTCTGAACGCACATCGTGAATACGTCTTTCAAACCCGACAGGCCAAGCCGACATCCAACGTCAGCCGCCCTCTAGTGCGGAGGCGGTGGTGGAGGATTCCGACGATCATTTTGATCCCTCCGATCCTCCGGCCGCGGCGGCGGCGGCCTATGATCACGGTCATGCCCATCGTCGTGGTGTTCCACCACAACCGTAGTCGGCGGTGGCGCCTGCTGGCAGCCCGCAACGCTGAACACCATCCCTCCCAAAAGCAGAACACCCGCCGCAACGTCTACCATCCGTTTTGCTCGCATCCAGACTCTCCTTGTCGCTACCAAGTACCCTCCATCCTCAGATGCACATTTACTGCAATCCAACGCCTCCTGTGGGCTCAAAATAACCCAATCCTTTGCGCACATCCCACCCCCCTTGCGCAAGTCGTAATCCCCTGTTCTCAATGTGCCGATAAAGTCACCTGTGTGCCTTGCAGGTCGATTAAAGACAGGCCTATACTCGCCGAGGTTTGGTCACAGACCGGTCTGACCAAACTAGTACATACTTGGACTCCATTGCGCCGGCTCGAACATCTAACTGAGCTGGCCCTGCACGAGGAGATCAACGATGGCCGGAGAACGATTAGTACCCACGGAGGCCGCACTAACCGGCCATCCCACTCTGGGACGAAAGCCGGGCAGCAACGCGCCCGCCACAACAAAGGAATCAACGATGCAAACCACCACTCCCACCGCTCCCCTTCCCATGGAGCAGGAGACCAATCCATGGCTCGCGCAAGCCGCGCGCTTTGATGAGGCCGCCAAACGACTCAACCTTGAACCCGGAATCTGGAAAGTCCTCCGCTACCCCTCCCGCGAGATCATCGTCCACATCCCCGTCTCCATGGACGACGGCAGCATTGAAGTCTTCACCGGCTACCGGGTCCAGCACTCCATCTCCCGCGGCCCCTGCAAGGGCGGCATCCGCTACGGCCCGGACGTCTCACTCGACGAAGTCCGCGCCCTCGCCTCCTGGATGACCTGGAAGTGCGCCGTCGTCAACATCCCCTTCGGCGGAGCCAAGGGCGGCGTCATCTGTGACCCCAAGTCCATGTCCCAGGGCGAGCTCGAACGCATGACCCGCCGCTACACCGCCGCGCTCATCGAGTTCATCGGCCCGGAAAAAGACGTTCCCGCGCCCGACATGAACACCAACGAGCAGACCATGGCCTGGATCATGGACACCTACTCCATGCACATGGGCCAGACCATGACCTCGGTCGTCACCGGCAAGCCTGTCTCCCTCGGCGGTTCGCGCGGCCGTCGCGAGGCCACCGGCCGTGGCATCTCCGTCGTCACCGACCAGGCCCTCAAGCACCTCAACATGATCCCCTCTGAAACCAGCGTCATCATCCAGGGCTTCGGCAACGTTGGTTCCAACGCCGCCAAGCTCCTCTGGGACAAGGGCTACAAGATCATCGGCATCGGCGAGTACGACGGAGCCCTCTTCAATCCCGACGGCCTCGACATCTCCGAGCTCCTCGAGCACAAGGCTCGCTCAGGATCCATCCACGGATTCAAAGGAGCAAAGCCCTTCGACAAGGACGCCATCCTCACCGAGAAGTGCGACGTCCTCATCCCAGCCGCAACCGAGAACGTCATCACCAGCCGCAACGCCGCCGACCTCCAGTGCCGCATCCTCTGCGAAGGCGCCAACGGCCCCACCACCACCGTCGCCGACGAGATCCTCGCCAGCAAGAATGTCTTCGTCATCCCCGACATCCTCGCCAACGCCGGCGGCGTCACCACCAGCTACTTCGAGTGGGTCCAGGACCGGATGGGCTACTTCTGGACCGAAGAAGAAGTTAATCAGCGCCTCGATCGCATCATGATCGACAGCTTCAACGACGTCCTCCACTACTCCATCGCCCACGGCGTCGACAACCGCATCGCGGCCTACATGCTAGCCATCGACCGCGTAGCCCACACCACCAAGCAGCGCGGTATCTACGCATAAAAGCAGGAAAACAGAGTGTAGAGTGTAGAGTGTAGACAAAAAGCGAAGTCCCGACTGTTATCAGCCAGGGCTTTGCAATCTCACACTCTCTTACCGGCTTCCAGAGTGTAGAGACAGCGGCGTGAACTCCGCTTTCTCTACACTCTACCCTCTACTCTCTACACCCTGTCTTCGTGAATCTTCCCAACTCCATAACGCTCACCCGCATCGCCAGCGTCCCGCTGTTGATCTGGGCACTCTCACCCCGCTTTCCCTGGCAGGGTGGACACGGCGAGCAGGAACTGATCGCCTCCGCCATCTTCATCACCGCCTCGGTCACCGACGGCCTCGATGGCTATCTCGCCCGCCGCCGCGGCCAGATCACCACCCTCGGCATGCTCCTCGACCCCCTCGCCGACAAGCTGATGGTCACCACCGCCTTCATCCTTCTCGTGGCCTACAACCCCCACGTCATGAAGCCTTGGATCGCGGTCCTCGTCATCGGTCGCGAGTTCCTCGTCAGCGGCCTCCGCTCCATCGCCACCAGTGAAGGCTTCACCATCACCGCCAGCGAACTCGGCAAGCTCAAAACCGTAGTCCAGATCGTCGCCATCGTCGCAGTCATCCTCAACCATCGTTGGGACGTCTGGCACATCGGCTGGTTCCCCATCGACGTCAAGCTCATCGCCATCACCGCCGTCTACTGGATGACCATCCTCTCCATCATCTCCGCTGTCGACTACTTCGTAGGCTTCTGGAACAAGATCGATCACGTCTCCACCGGCAAGCGCCGCCGCAACTCCGTCCTAAGCCGCGACAAAAAATCTCGCACGCCAGTAGAAGCGAGCGTCCGAGACTAAATATCCCAAACCCGACGAAACGTCCGCAGGCGTAGTTGCCGTTGCCTTTGCAGTTGTTTTTGCGGTTGCGGTTGCGGTTGCGGTTGCAGTTGTTTTTGCGGTTGCGGTTGCAGTTGTTTTTGCCTTTGCAGTTGTTTTTGCGGTTGCAGTTGCCTTTGCAGTTGTTAGTTTTTCGCCGTCATCCTGACCCTGAGCTTGCCGAAGGGGAAGGACCCCCGCATTCCGCGGATGCCGAAGGAAACCACCCATGCCGGAATTCGCGTACGTCTACATCCTCGCCAGCAGCTTCAAACACCTCTACATCGGTTTCACAACAAACCTCGAGCATCGCATCTGGCGACACAAGAACCGCACCTTCCCCGACAGCTTTATGGCTCGCTATCACATCGACCATCTCGTCTATTTCGAGCGCTACGGCCTAATCACCCGCGGAATCGCGAGAGAAAAGGAGCTAAAAGGCTGGCGACGCAGCAAAAAAATCGCTCTAATCGTAGCCAACAATCCTGATTGGACAGACGTGAGCAAGGACTGGGGCAAGCCCTTGGACTCATCAGCAAACCCCGAATAACCAAATCCCACACCAAGCAAAAGCCCCGGCAATCGCCGGGGCTTGCTAGTACAAACCATCTCATCTCTTACGCATGCGCTCCATGCCCGCGCTGCTCGCGATGCACAAAGTGATACGGCGGCCACGGCCCGGACAACTGCATCGCGCAGTCCTTCAGCTCCAGCGTCACAGTGCTGTACTTATTCTGATAGCGCTCCACGGTCTTCTTCTCCACCAGGTGCGCGATGTCCAGCAGCATCTTGCCACTCTCCATCCGCTTGCAGGTCACCTCTTCGGCCACCGGCAGAAACATCCGATGCATCTGCAGCGAGAGCGCTCGTGCCCGCGACTGCCGCTCTCTCTGTCGCGTAGCCGACTCCCGCAGATGCGACAGATACTCCTGCCCAGCCGCCTGGATTGTGCTTCCCACACCCTTGGTCTCCGGACAGATGTCGTCCACCACGACCTTCAGGTGCATCTCGGCCATGCCGCGCAGCCGTTCCACATTCGCCATGAAGTGCCGCTGGTTCGATCGCACCGACCGCCGCAGCGCCTCATCATCCTCAAACGTCGTCCCAAACCGAAACGGCAGCACCGTCGACTTCGCAAAGCAGCCGGAGATGACGCGTGCATGCTCCCGCGCCGCCGCCTGCCCCTCAGCCGTGCTCAGCCTGCTTGTGTCTTCTGGAAGATGCTCCGAAACCACCACAGCCAGATCGGCTGCCGGAAAAAGGAAGGTTTGATTCCCAAAAAGCCCTGAAACCCCTGTAAGTGGCATCGGTCTTCTGTGCCGGCCCAGCTCGGAAAATGCATTGCGTTCGGTGATGCAGTATGCGTACCAAGCCATAACGTTTTGTCGCTCCTGAGTCTTCGTGCACCGTCTGTTGGGTCGCTCGTTGTCAACGCCAAACACACGGTTTTCTTGTCTGCTTCTTTGCGAACAGTACAAATAGGGTCCTGCAACCAAGTTAAGTGGCATGCTTCAAAATCAGTGCAGCTTGCTTGATCCGTCGCAGATACTATGCCCATCGCATTACGATTGGCAAGAGCCTGACGCAAGATGGTTCTGCAATACCCATCTCTTCCCCCTTCTTCGAGCCGAAAATCGCTGCTCTACCGCGAAAATCGCTCAGGGCAGCCCTTCCCTCCATCTTCGAGAGCTGACCTGATAAACTGAACCGATGCGTGGGCGGTGGGCCCGGCAATCTTTTTGTAGCTCCGAAGGACGGATCGTGGATAACGCAACCAAACGCCAGTTGAAGAAGCAGGACCAGTTTGTCGCCCTCACCGAGTCGGGTGCGCACTGGGCCGAAGAGAATCGCCAGCAGGCCATCCTCTACGGCGTCATCGCCGTTGTCGCCATCATTGTCATCGTGGCCGCCTACACCATCTATCAGAATCGCTCTGCCGCTGCCTCCACCGCCTTCGGTCAGGCCATGGAGACCTACCAGACTCCGCTCGCCAACTCCGGCCAGGAGCTCGCTCCCGGCACCAAAACCTTCCCCGACGCCAAGGCGCGCGCCGCCGCGGCTAACTCCCAGTTCCAGCAGGTTGCCGATCACTACGGCCTCACCACCGCCGGCCGCCTCTCCGAGTACTTCGTCGGACTCACCTACGAGGACGAAGGCCAGAACGGCCCCGCCCAGCAGGCCTTTCAGAAGGTCTCCTCCAGTTGGGATCGCGGCCTCTCCGCTCTCGGTAAGGACGCTCTCGCTGCCGTCGATCAGCAGACTGGCCAGGACTCCAACGCCATCGATCTCTACAACGACCTCAGCAAAGGCAAGTCCACCACCGTTCCCCCGGACCTAGCCAAACTTCAGCTCGCCGAGCTCTACCAGACCCAGGGCAAGACTGACGAAGCGCGCCAGATTCTCGCCCTCCTCAAGGACCAGGACAAAGACTCCAAGGGCCGCCCCGGAGCTGCCGCTGAAATCGCCACCCAGAAGCTCAATCCTGCGCCAGCGGCCGCCGCACAAGGCCCCCAGTAAACCAACCAGCCCCTTCATAGAAATGTCAGGCCCGCAATCATGCGGACCTGGCATTTTCTTTTCGTCCCTCCACTCAATCCATCTATCGCCTGATGTCATCCTCCAGATGCGTAGCCGTCGACTGCGCGCTCACATGCGCCGTCAAACGGTCCGCAATCGCTCGCGGCGATCGCAGCTCTGCCACCGTCGCCCACTGGTCCTTCCGCTTCGTCTCATCCGCATCCGGCGGAGCCCACGCCGGCAACTGCAGCCGCAAATAGCTAGCCATCGCACACGCATGCGGCTCATACAGCAGCCGGATCGCCTTCAGCCGCTCCCTCGCCCCCATATCTCCGCACAATGAAAACCCAGCCTGCCCCAGCAAGTCGCAAAGCCGCGCATACTCCTCATCCCCCAGCCGCACCGGCATCGCGCCCCGCAACTGCTGCTCATGCTTCTCCTGCTTGAACACATGCCCCAAATCCACCAGCGTATGCCGCCCAATCGCAAACGTAAGCTGCGCCTGCCGAGTGCTCGGCCCCTCAATCGTCGTAATCAGCAGCGCACACGTATCCAGCACCGCCGTCAGCGCCGCCAGCCAGCTCTGGTTGTCATGCTGCGACCGGTAGTAGCACAAAATCGGATACGAGATGTGCGTCTCCAGCATCTCCGCACACCACCGCTCCCACTCCGCCAGCAGCGCCGTCAGCGCATGATGCCCGCCATTGAAGTTGTGCCGAAACATCAGCTCCCCCGCCGTCGGCGGAGATCCCGCCCGCGCATCCAGCAGCGCCACCGCCACCTCCCGCGTCGAGAAAGCCGTATACAACACCGGCACATACCCAATCACCAGCGCCACAAACCCCAGCCCCGTCCCTGCCTCCGCCACAATCAGCATCCGCGCCGCATGCGTCGCCGGCAACACATCTCCCAACCCCAGCGTAAACAGCGTCGTCCCGCTCACATACAAACAGCTCCGCAGCCTTCCCAGCAGCATCACCGGATGCGTCGGATCATAAAACGGCACATGCAGCCCAAAGTAGATCAGCGCATACGCTCCCATCAGCAGCACGGCCCACAGCCCAAACAGCAGCAGCAGCGCCGACGGCCCGTAGAAGCTGTACATCTGCTCTCTGCTCTTTCTCCACGGCCAATGACCCGCAAGCCACTTCCAAGGCCCCCACGTCGCCAGGAAGAACAGCCGCGTAATCCGGAATCTTCCCACCGGCCGCCGCGGCAGAATAATTGTCTGGAATGCGTCCAGTAGCACGCCAGCCAGAAACATCGCCCCGAAGATGACAGCGAGTACATGCATGACACGACTCTATCGCCTCACAGGCGCAAGCAAGAAATCCTGCGAAAATTAACTTTTTTCTCTAGCTTTTTCCAGCAGCGCCGGTCTAACCTTTTAGCAGTCGTTGATGTTGCTTCCCTTTCAGCATCTTTCTCCCTTCACGCCAAACGAACCAGATTTCCTCAACGAACGTGGGCCCGAGGTGTCTCATGAAGCAGCGTGTTCTCGTCGTCGATGACGACCATCTTGTAGCCGACACTCTCAATCTTGTCTTCAAGGCCAACGGATACGAATCCGAAGCCGTCTACTCTGCAGCCGACGGTCTCGCTCGCGCCCGCACCTTCAACCACCTCCTCATGCTCTGCGACATCTCCATGCCCGAAGTCAACGGCCTCCAGCTAGCCGAGGCTCTGCAACTCGAGATGCCATCCTGCAAAGTCCTCATGCTCACCGCCTACGCCAGCAACGCAGCCAAAGTAGAGCAGCACATCACCCGCACCCAGCGGCCCCTGCGCTTGCTAAGCAAACCCTGCCGCCCCGAACTCCTCCTCAGCGAAGCCCACTCTCTCCTCCAGTCCGCCTAAGAGCAGCGCCGCAACCAGCTTCCTCCGCTCCACGCCCACGCCCACGCCTTTGCCTTTGCCTTTGCCTTTGCCTTTGCCTTTGCCTTTGCCTTTGCCTTTGCCTTTTTGGTTTGTCATCCCGTAGGGATCTGCAGTTGCGTTTGCTGTTGCTGTTGCGGTTGCCGTTGCGGTTGCAGTTGCGTTTGCGGTTGCAGTTGCCTTTGCGGTTGCAGTTGCGTTTGCTGTTGCAGTTGCGGTTGCGGTTGCGGTTGCAGTTGCCTTTGCGGTTGCGGTTGCGTTTGCTGCTGCTGTTGCTGTTGCCTTTGCTCGTTTCACGCCGTCATCCTGAGCGAAGCGAAGGACCCCCGCATTGGCTTTTGCCTTTGCCTTTGCCTTTGCTCTTGCTCTTGCTCTTGCCTTTGCCTTTGCTCTCGCCTTTGCCTTTACTCCTGCCCTTCCCCTTCCCCCCGCCGTCCGCGCAGAACCCGCGCAGGACCCCGCACAAGACGTAAACTCAAACACAAGATGCCCGACGACATCCCCACCCTCGCCGACCTCCGCCGCGCCCGCGCCCGCAAGCCCACGCGCCCCTCCTCAACCCCATCCCTCTTCGACCCCGCACCCGAAGTCTCCCCCGCCGACATCCTCGCCGAGCAATCCCGCTCCCTCGCCGCCGACCCCTCTGATTCCCCAAAACTTAAACTCTCGCCCACCGCGCAGGTGTTCTCCGTAGGCCAGCTAGTCCGCCACATCCGTAACCTCGTCGAGCGCACCCACAACCACGTCACCGTCGAAGGCGAAATCTCCAACTGGCGACCCTCCGCCAGCGGCCACTGCTACTTCACGCTCAAGGACGCGGAAGCTCAACTCTCCATCGTCCTCTTCCGCCGCCAGGCCGCGCTCCTCCGCTTCCGCCCCAAAGACGGCGACGCCGTTCGCATCTCCGGCTCGCTCTCCGTCTACGAATCCCGCGGACAACTCCAGCTAGTCGCCGAAACCATGCAGCAAACCGGCCTCGGAGCCCTCCTCGCCGCCACGCAGGCCCTCAAAGAACGCCTCCGCCGCGAAGGCCTCTTCAACAACGCCCGCCCGCTCCCACCCTTCCCTCACTGCATCGGAGTCGTAACCAGCCTGCAAGGCGCTGCCCTCCGCGACATCATCAAAGTCTGCCGCCGCCGCCACTTTGCAGTTAACCTCCTCATCTACCCCGCCGCCGTCCAGGGCCCCAACTGCTCCACCGAGATAGCCGCCGGCATCCACTGGTTCTCCACCCACCCCAACCACGCCGACGTAGTCCTCGTAGCCCGAGGCGGCGGCTCCTGGGAAGACCTCCACGGCTTCGACGCCGAGATCGTAGCCCGCGCCATCGCCGCCTGCTCCATCCCCGTCATCACCGGCATCGGTCACGCCACCGACACCACCATCGCCGACGCCGCCG
>JBAULP010000063.1:0-6239 GCA_049578265.1 Acidobacteriaceae bacterium | reverse complement strand
CCTCCCCCCTCGCCCGCGCCGGCCTCACCGACAGCAAGCAGCTCACCCGCGAGCAGCGCGAAACACTCGACCGCCGCATCCGCAAAGTCGCTCTCTGCTTCGCCATCGCCGAAGTCGACGCCGAAACCATCGACCGCCTCAACATCTACCAGGCCTCGCGCCTCGCCATGCTCCTCGCCGTCCAGCGCCTCACCCTCGCCCCCGACCACCTCCTCATCGACGCCCTCCGCATCGACCACTCCTGCGCCCAGACCAAGCTCTACTACGGCGACGCGCTCTCGCTCTCCATCGCCGCCGCCTCCGTCATCGCCAAAGTCCATCGCGACGCCCTCATGCGCGAGCTCGACCAACTCCACCCCCAGTACGGCCTGGCCTCGCACAAGGGCTACGCCACGCCCGAGCACCGCAAGGCCCTCCGCGAGCACGGCCCCTGCCCGCTCCACCGCAAGACCTTCGCCCCCGTAGCCGCCTCCGACCCCAACGCGACCCCCGACCCCAACGCCGCCCTCGACATCACCCTGACCTCCGGCGACCTCTTCCTCGACGACGACCCCGACCCGCTCGACGAGCTCCTCACTGCAGCCCCCGACCCACTCGAACCCAGCACGAACAGGTACCCCGAGCCTTCAGGCTCGGGTCTCATAGCCCCGAAAGAAGAGGGGGTTTTAACCCCTGACCTCGACCCCACCCCCCAGGACTAACCACTCATGCCCCTCCGCCTTCTCTGCGTCACCGCCCATCCCGACGACGAATGTTTCGCCTTCGGAGGCGCCCTCCTCCTCGCCGCCCAGCGCCAGGTAGAAACCAGCATCGTCTGCTTCACCGACGGCTCTGCCGGCACCTACCGCGGCCCCGCCGCCTCCGCCGAAGAGCTAGGCCACCTACGCCGCAAGGAGTTCGCCGACTCCTGCCGCATCCTCGGCGTCCAGCACCATGAGATCCTCCACTACCAGGACGGCAAGCTGGACCAGCAACCCCTCGCCACGCTAGCCGCGGAACTCGTCCGCCGCATCCGCATCTTCCGCCCCCAGGTCATCATCACCTTCGCTCAGGACGGCGGCCTCAACACCCACGCCGACCACACCGTAGCCTCAGCCGCAGCCACCGCCGCCTTCCACTGGTCCGGCTCGCCCAAGCGCTTCCCCGACCTCGGCCCTCTCTACACGCCACAGCGCCTTTACTACGTCACCGCCGACTTCTTCGTAGAAGGCCGCCTCCGCCACATCCCCGCCCCCTGGACCCTAACCCTCGACGTCAGCGCCGTCCTCCCCGAAAAGCGCAAAGCCATGCAAGCCCACACCACCCAAACCCCCCTCATGGAGCGAGCCCGCCCCATCTTCGACGAGCACGGCAACCAGGAGCGCTACGCCTTAGCCGCCGCCACCAACCCCCAACCCGCCACCCAATCCACCAACATGTTCGAAGGCGTAGCCGAATGAGTTGTAAGTTGTAGGGTTGTAAGTTGTAGGGTTGTAAGCTGTAAGGTTCTGGGTAGCCCGAGGCTTCAGCCTCGGGTCTCATAGGCATAGAAAGTCAAGGGGGCTTTAGCCCCAAGGTATGCTTCCGCCGTTGCTCTTCGAGCAATGGCCTCAATCTCTGCAACGTACAACTTACAACCCTACAACTTACAACCCTACAACTTACAACCGAACCACCACCGGCGCCTTCACCTTCTTCACCCCCCAATAAACCACCCGCGCCAGCAACAACACGCACAACACCGCGGTCACCTTCCAAGGAGTCCGCACGCCCGTCTTCACCAGCCACCAATAATGAATACAAGCCAGCGCCCCCGCCAGATAAATCAGCCGATGCAACCGCGCCCAATTCTTCCCACCCATCGCCCGCAGCACCCGTTGCGGAGACGTCACCGCCAGCGATAGCAAGATGCACCAGGCCGCAAATCCCACCTGGATAAACTTCCGCTTCTCGATGTCATCCAGGATCGTAGGCCAGATCAACCCGAACTGGTGGAACGGCGCCAGCAGATGTCCCCCACGCAATCCTTCCATCGCGGCCGGCACGTTGTAGCCGCTGAACAGCAGCACATACGTCAGCAGGTGCAGCGTCGCATAGAAAAACGCATACAGCCCCACCATCCGCCGAAACCGCACCAACCATCCCAGCCCCGAGTACAACCGCCGCACCGGCGTAATCGCCAGGTCCGTCAGCAAAATCCAAAGCGCCCAATTCCCAGTGAAGTGCGTAATGTAATTCACCGGATCGGCCTGCATCGCCAGCGTCCCATTGAAGTACATCCGCAGCAGAAACGCCAACGGCAACAGGCAAAGCAGATGCACCACAATTTTCAGAAGAACAATCGTTCGTTTTGACATGAAGTTTTCGGTTCTCGGTTTTCGGTTCTTAGTTCTCAGTTCTCAGTTCTCAGTTCTCAGTTCTCAGTTCTCAGTTGGACACCTCTGAACTTTGCCCATCGATCAATCGTTTGCCCGCGATGCAATTCGCAACCTTCCTAATTCAAAACAAATCCCCGGTCCCAGAAGCGGCCACCGCGCGACACGCAACCCACCGCTTCAACTGAGAACTGACAACCGAGAACCGAGAACTGAGAACCGAGAACTGACAACCGACAACTGAGAACCGTCAAAAGTCCTTCCTCAAATCCATCCCCGCATACATCGACGCCACCTGGTCGCCATACCCGTTGAACATCAACGTCGGCACCACCTTCGGAAAGATGCTGTTCGAGTTCAACAGCCGCTCATGCGCCTGCGACCACCGAGGATGGTCCACATTCGGATTCACATTCGAGTAGAACCCATACTCATTCGGAGCCAGCTCATTCCACGTCGTCGGCGGCATGTGCTCCACAAACTTAATCTTCACAATCGACTTCGCCGACTTGAACCCATACTTCCACGGCACAATCACCCGCACCGGTGCTCCCTGCTGATTCGCCAGCGTCTCTCCATAACTTCCAAATGTCAGCAGCGTCAGCGGATTCATCGCCTCATCCATCCGCAGCCCTTCCGTATACGGCCAATCAATTCCCGACGGCAGAATCTCCTCGCGCGAATCGTCCAGCGAAAGGAACTGCACAAACTTCGCCTTCGGTGTCGGCTCCACAGCCTTGATCAGCTCCGACAGCGGAAACCCATCCCACGGAATCACCATCGACCAGGCCTCCACGCAACGGAACCGATACACCCGCGCCTGCATCGGCGCCAGGTGAAAGAGCTCGCCAAATTGGAACGTGCGCGGCTTCGCCACCGCACCCTCCACCTTCACATTCCACGGATACGTCTTCAGCGTGTGCGCATTCTTCGCCGGATCACTCTTGTCCTCACCAAACTCATAAAAATTGTTGTAGCTCTTCGCCTTCTCCTCCGGCGTAGTCGCGCGGTCTGGCACCGTGTACTGCGTCTGCACCAGGTTGGCGATCTTCTCCTCCGCCCGCGCGCTCTCCGGCAGCGCCGCCGCCACACCCATCGCTCCCAGCCCCGCCATCAACGTCCGGCGGTTCATCTGAAACGCCTCATACGTAGCCCGCGGCGTAATCTCCGACGACGGAATTTCCTTCTCCCGATCCTTAAGCAATAGCATCGCAACCACCTCTCTTCGAACCTTCTACCTTCCGATACAACCACACGCTCCAGCCCGCACCCACCCATAACCTTGTCATCGCGACCGGACCCGCCCAAAACATTGTCATCTCGACCAGAGCATCACGCTCTTGTCTTTGTGATGCGCAGTGGAGAGACCCGCAGTTTCGCTTCTCCCGCCACTACACCTGCAGGAGACTCACTCTCAGCCTCCGCCTCGAAGGGGCACGGCTTCAGCCGTGCCATCAATCTCTCCTCTGGAAAAGGGGCTTCAGCCCCTGAGGGAATCTCTTCCAGCATCGCACTTATAGGACTCAAATCCACCTACATAGTTACAACGAATTCAATCCCCCACCAGATGTTCAACCTTTCCCCGCAGAAATCTTTGCCGGCTCAAAAACACAATCGTCCCCACCACCGCCACAAACGCCGCCAACAGCAACTCCCGTCGGAAGTTAGGCCGCGACACCACAATGTACCCAAACCCCGCCAGCGCCAGCAGCGGCGGCAGAGGATACAGCCACATCCGAAACGGCCGCCGCATCTCCGGCCGCCGCACCCGCAACACCATCACCCCCACATGCTGCAGCCCAAACTGCAGCAGAATCCGCAACACCACCAGCGCCGCAATCACATCCGCCAGCGAAAAAAAACAAAACAAGCAAGCCGCCCCTGCCAACACAAGTAACGACACCACCGGAAACCCCCGCGTCCGATGCAGCCTCCCAAACACCGCCGGAAAGTTCCCATCCCGAGCCGCCGCATAAGGAATCCTCGAATAACCCAACAGCAGCGAAAACACGCTCGCAAACGCCGTCACCATCACCAACACCGCCGCCAGCCGCCCCAGCCACATCGCCCCCGCCGCCCCAAACGAACCGATATACGCCACCCGCATCATCTCCGAAAGCAGCGCCCGCCGAGCCCCCACATCCTGCGCCGCAAGTATCGCCGGCGACCCCATCACCGCCAACACACTAGCATTCAGCCCCAAATACAACACCGCCACCACCCCAATCGAAATCAACACCGCCCTCGGAATCGTCCGCCCCGGATCCACCGTCTCCCCCCCCAGAAACGTAACGTTGTAATACCCCCAATAGTCATACGTAGCAATCAACATCGCCGACCCCAGCCCCACAAAAAATCCATGATCGAGCCTCCAGGCCCCAGCCGGAAACGCCACCACCCGCGACCACTCCCCATGCAGCACACCCGTCACCACCGCCCACCCAATCGTCCCCAGCACCACCACCAGCATCCCCGTAGACAACCCCCGCATCCGCGCCAGTCGCCGATACAACAACACCACCGCCACCCCCACCACCGCAATCGCCAACCACGTAGCCCTCCCCGCGCTCACCCCAAAGCTATAAGCCCCCACGCGCAGCGCATGCACCGTCCCCACCGTCACCAACCCCGGCTTCAGAAACCCCGCATACTGTGCCAGCCCAATGCACCCGCTAGCAACGCTCAGCGGCGCCGAGAAGCAAATCTGAAACACAAACAGAAAGCTCAACCACCGCCCCAGCCCCCCCGGAAACATCTCCGCCAAATACCGATACGTTCCACCCGCCTCGGGCATCGCCGCGCCCAACTCCGCCCACACCAACCCATCGCAAGCGGCCAGCAACGCACCCAGCACCCAACCCACCATCGCCTGCGGCCCGCCCATCGCCGCCAGCAGCAGCGGCAGCGTCAAAAACGGTCCCACCCCAATCATGTCCAGCAGGTTCAGCGTCACCGCCCCACGCAGTGTCAGCGACCGCTCCAGCCCCTCGCCCGCAACGTTCATCCAGCCAGTCTATCCTCGACAAACCGCCCCCCGCCCCCATACCCTTGCACCATCGGGCCCCTATCTCAACTCCCGGAGATCCCCTTGGCCTCAACCTCCACCCGCCCCGCACCCAACCTCACCCCCAACACCACCCCCACCCGCTGGACCTCCAAGCACACCCTCTGGCTCCTCATGGGCCTCATCGGCATCTCGGTCCTCTTCTCCACCGAACTCCCCATCCTCCACGACCGCACCGGCTTCAACCACGACTACCTCCTCAAGCTCCTCCACGACCGCCGCCTCCTCATCCCGCACGCCCTCGCCGGCATCACTGCCATGTTCATCGGCCCCACGCAGTTCTCCTCCCGCCTCCGTCGGCGCCACCTCCAACTCCACCGCATTCTCGGCCGCATCTACGTCGCCGCCATCTTCATCGCCGCGCCTCTCGCCATCGCCATCTCCTGGGGCAGCGACCTCATCGTCGGCACCGCCTTCCAAGCCGGCTCCTGGATCTTCTGCACCCTCATGGCCTTCCTCCTCATCCGCAACCGCCATATCGCGCAGCACCGCCAGTGGATGATCCGCTCCTACGCGGTCACCTTCACCTTCATCGCCCTCCGCGCCCTCGACTTCATCCCTGCCTACAACCAGATGAGCGACCACACCGCCGTCCTCAACATCCTCTGCGTCACCGCCGTCAGCGCCTACATCCTCCCCGACATCGCCTTCCACTGGCACGACCTCACCCACCGCCGCGCCTAACCCACCGCACTTAAGCACCGCCACTTAATCCACCGCCCTGGTCCACCGGACTTAAGCACCGTCACCGAGTCCCCCGCCCCTAAACGTTCGCTGTCCGCGCAGGCCCCATCCGCGGCCCCACCTGCGCAGGCCCCATC
>JBAULP010000062.1:0-82974 GCA_049578265.1 Acidobacteriaceae bacterium | reverse complement strand
GGTCCAGACGGCGGCGTGGAGCGCGCGGGAGGCGGGTGCGAGCACGAAGGCTTCGGCGGGGTGGGTGGCGGCGCGGTGGGTGAGGGGCTCGGGGATGGCCGCGGTTGCCGCACTTTGGATTTGGATGAGAAGGCTGCTGATGTAGCGGCCGCCCAGGGTGAGGTCTCCGGTGCGCAGGCCGCGCGCGTCCGCTGCGCTCAGGGAAGAGAGCAGGAGGAGCAGGCAGGCGAGATGGTGGTTGCGGAGGCGCATGGTCAGGGTTCAGGGTCCGGGGCTCAGGGGCCAGGGTTCAGGGGCCAGGGTTGGGCCTTGCTTCTCTATGTTAAACGAAATGCGCGTGGAATTGGACGCTGGTTTGGAAATTGGGGGTCCAGGCGGCGGAGGTTGCTATTGGGCGGGTTTGATGGTGAAGGCGGTGGAGAGGGCGCCGGTGGCTATGCCGGTGAAGCCGGTGCTGGTGAGGGTGCCATCTCTGTTGACGGTGTACATGGAGACGGGGCCTTCTTCGTTGGTGACGTAGAGGTATTTGCCGTTGGGGCCGAAGTCGGCGTGGAAGGGCTGCTGAGCGGTGGCGATGGTGCCGGTGGGGTTGGCGGTGGTTGCGTTGAGCGTGAGGTTGGCGGTGGCCGGATCGATGGTGTACATGGAGAGGGTGTTGTCGCCGCGATTGACGACGTAGGCGAAGCTGCTGGTGGGGTCGATGGCGACGTCGGTGGGATTGGCGCCGGCGGGGATGCCGACGGAGGTGGTTGGGGTGAGGACGCCGGTAGTGTGGTTGACCGTGTACTCCCAGACGCCGGCGGATGTGCTGTTGCCGGCGAGGTTATCGGCTACGTAGGCGAAGGCGCCGTTGGGTGAGACTTTTACGCCGAAGGGAAGGCCGCCGGTTTGAACGGTGGCGGGAGAGGTCGGCGTGAGGAGGCCGGTGGTCTGGTTGATGGTGTACATGAAGACGGCGGCGCCGTTGCTGAGCGAGTCGGTGACGTAGACGAATTGGCCGGTGGGGTCGACGGTGATGAAGCTGGGGTCGGAGAGGAGCTGGCTGGGGAGCGCGGTGGAAACGGTGGCGGGAGAGGTTGGGGTGAGGACGCCGGAGGTCTGGTTGATGGTGAACATGGAGACGGTGGCGTCGTCGGAGTTGGCGGTGTAGACGAAGCGGCCCTTGGGATCGATGGCGATGGCCTGGGGAAACCAGCCAGTGGGAACGGTGGCAGGCGAGGTTGGAGTGAGGACGCCGGTGGTGGGGTTAATGGTGAAGGAGGAGATGGTGGAGAGGTCGGAGGCGTTGGAGACGAGGTTGGCGACGTAGGCGAAGCGGCCGAGTGGGTCAGCGACCATCTGTTCGGAGTTTATTTGCGGCTCAGCATAGCCGGTGGGGACCGAGATGGGCGTGGTGGAGACCAAGGTGCCGTTGCAGGAGTTCACGGTGAACATGAAGACGGTGTAGCCGGTGAGGGAGTAGGCGAACCCGTCGCTGGGTGCGGCGAGGCAGGTGGCAGGAGTGGGGTGAGGGTTGATCGTGGTCGTTGGATTGGGGCTGCACCCGGTGGCAAGTAACGCGCTGAGGGTGAGGATAGCGGGGGAGAGGCGGGCCAGTTTCACTTGCGGCTCCTTTGGAGTTCAGGATCGGAGACAGTGTGCTAATAGGTTGAACACGGGCGTGTGAATTTTTCTTCGGTGGGCAGCGGACTAAAGATTCCCGCGGTGGTGCGTGGGTTCTGTGTGTTGCGGATTAGACAGTCAGGAGGCGTGGGCTTTGAGCCAGGATTGGATGGTAGCGGTTTGCTGCGGGGTGAGGGTGGGGGCGGAGAGTTGGAGCATGTGCATGAACCAGTCGATCTCTACGGGGAGGGCGGGGTAGCCTACGTTGTTGCCGCCGGGAGTGGCGGGGTCGGGGCGAAGGGAGGTGACGATGGGATGGCCGTTGGGGGAGAGCATGAGGATGAAGGGGTAGCCGGCTTTGGCGCCGCCTAGTTTGGCGCGGAGAGCTACGGCACCGGGGCTGTTGGCGTGATGGGTGTCGTTGGGGAGCTCGCCGTCGTCGAGGCGGGCTATGACGAAGGAGTGGTCGATGATGGGCTTGATGGCGGGGTCGGCGAGGAAGTGCTCGAAGAGGTGGCAGTTGCCGCACCAGGAGGCACCGAAGTCTAGCAGGATGTTTTTGTGCTGGGCGGCTGCGGAGGCCTCGGCCTGGGTCATGACCTGGTCGGCGGTGGGGAGAGTGGGGGCGGCGTTTGCGGAGAGTGCGGTGAGAAGGATCGCGGAGGTGAGGACGATGGCGTTGCGGAGAGAGGCTGGGCGCATGGGAGAGCTTTCGTGAGAGAGATCGTGATGCGTGACATCCCATTATGAACGATGCGCCGGGGTTTGTAGGAGCGAAGGTGGAGGGTTTGGGTTGGTAGTGGCGCGAGGATTTTGTTGAGGAGGGGTGCGGGTTTGCGCGGAGGTTGGGGTAGGCTAGCGCTATGCTCCCAACTGGTTTGCGTATGTCTGCTGCTGGTGTTCGTGTATGCGCTGTCCTGGCGCTGGTTGTTTCGATGGCTTCGGTGGTGGTGGGTCAGGAGAAGCCGCCTGCGTTTCCTACCAATGAACAGCTTCGGCACTATCGGGGGATGGGCGATCCGCAGCTCTCTCCGGATGGAACGGAGGTGCTGGTGCGGATTGCGGATGCTACCGCGGATGGAGCGAAGGGGCACATCTGGCTGGTGAGTGTGAAGGGTGGGGCGGCGCGGCAGCTTACGTATTCTCCGAGCGGGGATAAGCGCGGCGAGCAGCGGGCGCAGTGGATGCCGGATGGCAAGGCTGTGCTGTTTCTGGCGAAGAGGGGTGCGCACACGCAACTGTTTCGGCTGCCGATGGATGGGGGCGAGGCGAAGGCGTTTGAGCTGAAGGTTGCGCCGATGGTGGATGAGTCGAAGCGCGCGGATGCGGTGCCTCCGGTGGCGGCGGATGCTGCGAAGAAGGATGATGCGAAGGCTGCGAAGGTTGAGCCGGTGGAGATCGATGTGGCTAGCTATCGGGTGTCGCCGGATGGGAAGTGGATTGCGATCTTTGCGAAGGACCCGCAGACTCCGGGAGAGAAGAAGGAGAAGGAGGCGAAGGCCGATGCGGAGTGGGTGGACCACGAGATGCATGGGTCGCGGATGTATCTGATGGATGTGGCGACGGAGAAGCTGACGCTGACGAGTGTGCCAGTGGATGTGCGCGGGGCGGCGTGGAGCGCGGATTCGGCGAAGCTGGTGGCGGTTGCAGCAGGGCCAAATGGTGTGGATGAGCTGGGGCCGGCGAATAGTGCGTGGGTGGTGACGGTTGCGGAGCCTATGAAGGCGGTGAAGGTCGAGGAGATTCCGGCGACCGTGGGGCCGGCGGTGTGGTCGCATGATGGTGCGGAGATTGTGTATCTGGCGCAGGCGAAGAAGGATGCGCCTCCGGGGTATATGGATCTGTATGCGTACGACGTGGCGACGAAGAAGACGCGGAATTTTACGGATGGGTTCAAGGGAACGGTGGGGCATCAGGAGCCGATTGCGCTGCTGGATGGTGGGGTGGTGGAGGATGCGGAGCAGGCGCTGGATGCGGGCGTGATGCGGTATGCGGCGGATGGGAAGGCTGTAGAGGTGAAGCTGCCGGTGGCCGTGGTGTCGGGTGCGGTGACGAATGAGGCGCAGAGTGGGTGGGTGTTTGTGGGGAGCAGCGGGGGACATGCGCCGGAGTTGATGTATAGCGCGTCGTTGGGCGGAGAGGCGAAGGTGTTGGAGACTCCGGAGCTGGCGCCGAAGGGTGTGAAGAGCGAGGCTCCGATTCGGATTCACTGGAAGAATGAGGGGCTGGAGATTGAGGGGATGTTGTATCTGCCGCCGGAGGTTGCGAAGGGGAAGGTTCCGCTGGTGGTGCAGGTGCATGGTGGGCCGTTGGGCGCGTATACCGACAACTACCAGGAGTTCACGGACTTTCTGCTGGGGCACGGGTGGGCGGTGCTGGAGACCAATCCTCGGGGGAGTACTGGGCGGGGTGCGGAGTTTGCTGCTGCGAACAAGAATGATTTAGGTGGGGCGGACTATCGCGACATTATGGCTGGCGTGGACTACGTGTTGAAGACGCAGCCGGTGGATGCGGAGAAGATGGCGCTGATTGGGTATAGCTATGGCGGAGAGATGGCCGCGTTTGTGGAGACGAAGACTACGCGGTTTAAGGCGGTGGTGAGTGCGGCTCCGGTGATTGATCAGAACAGTGAGTATGGGACCGAGCACGGGTCATGGTACGACCAGTGGTACTTTGGCAAGCCGTGGCTGCATGAGGCGGATGCGTGGCGGCAGAGTCCGCTGAGTGGGGTGGAGCGGGCGAAGACGCCGTTTATGCTGCTGCAGGGGCAGGATGATACGACCGATCCGCTGGGGCAGTCGTTGGAGATGTATCACGCGCTGCGGCAGATGGGCGTGACGGTGGAGCTGATTACGTATCCGCGGGTGGATCATGGGCCGCTGGGTGGGGCGATCTATGGGTCGCCTAGCGGGGAGCCCTGGCATGGGTTCGATGCGCGGCAGAGAGTGGTGGAGTTTTTTGGGAAGGCGTTTGGGGAGACGAAGTAGTTAGGGCTTCGTTTGGGGCTTGAGGTAGTTGGCTACGGGGGAGTGGGCGCGGCGCAGGGCTTCGGCAACGGACTCGGCGTTTAGCTCGGCGCCTTCAGGGCTGGTGTGGGTGTGGTCTTTGGGGAAGAGCTCGGCGGTTTTGGACTCGCCCAGGGCTTCGAAGCGGTCGGCTGCGATGTCGCTCATGTCGATGAGGGGGATCTTTTCTTCGGCGGCTAGCTGCTTGAGGTAAGACGTGTAGCCCATGTCGCGCTCGATGCAGTTTGGCTGGCCGGCGCTGTTGTGCGTGCCCGCTGGGCAGGGCTTCCAGATATTGCGGACGGTGAGGGTGAGGAGAATGGGGAAGGCTCCCTTGGCGCGGGTTTCGTCGATCATCTTGCGCATGTACCAGCCGTAGGTGTGGACGGTTTCGACCTGGCCGGCGAAGGGGCCGGCGGTTTGGGGGAGTTGCTGGGTTTCGTCGCCGATGCCTTTGATGGAGCCGCGAGGTTTGGGGCCGTCTAGCGCGCCGCCGTCGTTGTGGCCTAGCTGGAAGAGGACGAAGTCGCCGGGCTTGATCTGGGCGAGGGTCTGGGCCCAGTGGCCTTCGGTGATGTAGGTGCGGGAGGAGCGGCCGGCGATGGCTCGATTGGCTACGTTGATGCGGGAGGTGTCGAAGAGATGGGCGAAGTGATCGCCCCAGCCCAGGTCGGTGTTGTTGCGGGCGGTGGAGTCGCCGACGACGAAGACGGTAGGGAGGTTGGGGTTGAGGGGCTGGTCGGTGGGGAGGTTGTGCTGCGCGGGGGTGGGCGGGGGAGTGGTGGATTGGGCTCGGGTGGCGGGGGCGGTGGTGAGTAACGCTATGACGAGGGAGGCAGGGAGAAATAAGTTACAGATTGAAATTGAGCGCGCCATGCGACGTAGCGTACCACCGGCGTGGGTGGGCTGACGAGTGGGTGCGGCGAGTTGGTGAGGGGCAGGGAGTTACTGGTTGTCCACAGAGTGGCTGATCTGCTGCGAGGGCGGGGCGCCGTGGAAGAGAGCGTGGTTGATGTCGGGCCAGAACTCTTTGACGACGAAGGAGAGGGCGTCGATGCCTACGTCCAGACCCCATTGGCTGCCGGTGTTGCCTAGGGAGCGCTCACGGGTGGGGTAGTAGAGATTCGAAAGGCCGGCCGAGGCGCCGGAGCCGAGGACTTCGCTGGCGTTGAAGACTTCTTTGCCGGAGTCGGAACGGGTGATGACGACGCGGGTGAGAGCGTAGCCGGTGCGCTTGAGGAAGCCTCCGTGGCCGAGGGTGTAGTAGCGATTGTCTTCGCGCGTGATGGAAGGAACGATGGCTTCGACGAAGAAGTTTTCGCTGGTCTGATCGACGGCGGCATGCCAGAGATAGCGACCGTAGGCTACGCCGCCGGTGCCAAATTCAGGGTCTGGGTTGGATTCAAGATCGTAGCCCGCGATGGCGAGTGGGACGAAGATCGCGGAGTAGTCGAAGGAGTCTTCACTGGCGGTGATGAACTTCTGTTTGACGGTCTGGGGCGGGAGGTGGACGTCGGCACTGACGGCGCGGAAGTTGGGGAGGATGCCGAGGATGCGGTTGGTCTGCTTCGGCGCGGGCTCGTTGGACTGCGATTGCTGCGGGACTGGGGCGTCGATGGTGGCTGGTGACGCTGGCTGATCCGGGCTGGCGGCTGGGTCCGATGCTGAGGAGCTGGAGGAGCTGACGGCGTCGGCGAGTTGAACAGACGGAGGAGCGACGGAGGAATTGGTGGGGGCCTGTTGGGCGTGAAGCGTGGTCGCGAGGGTACACAGGAGCGAGAGAGAGAGCGAAAGCCCGAATTTCGATGAAAGATGATGCATGGATTCCCTTGAGCGTTTGTGCTGTGCGGACAGTTTTCCTGAGCCTGACAGCGTTCGTTGTACGAAACCTGTGATGACGAGAGTCTGTAAGTAGATAGACGCGCCTTCCCACGGAAAGACGATCCGAATGAATCATTTATCATTCGTTGCTCAGGATATGGATGCCCGGATGGAGGGGGTGGATGCAATCGGGGGCGAAGATTATGCTGGGAAAGGTTACGCGGTTTGGATTTGTGCGAGCACAGGCGAAGAGCTGGCGACAGGAATGAGGATGATTGATGAGTGAAGCAGCGGTTGGATATGCGCGGGAGCAGGGACAGCGGTTTGTGGAAGAGTTGAAGGACTTGTTGAGGATTCCCTCGGTGTCGACTGCGCCGGAGCATGTTGGAGATGTGCGGAAGGCGGCGGAGTTTGTGGCGGAGGGGCTGAAGGCTGCGGGGATGGAGAATGTGCGGCTGATTGAGACGAAGACGCCGACGCACGATGGGCATCCGCTGGTGTATGCGGATTGGTTGAAGGCCGAGCCCTCAGCGGATGGAAGGCCAAAGCCGACGGTGTTGCTGTATGGGCACTATGATGTGCAGCCGGCGGAACCGTTGGATGAGTGGAAGTCGCCGCCGTTTGAGCCGACGGAGCGGGATGGAAATATTTATGCGCGGGGGGCGGTGGATGATAAGGGGCAGATGTGGATGCATGTGAAGGCGCTGGAGTCGGTGATGAAGGCCGATGGGAAGCTGCCGGTGAATGTGCGGGTGATTGTGGAGGGCGAGGAAGAGGTTGGGGGCGAGGGGATTGCTGCGTTTGTGCGAGAGCATGGGGATCAGTTGAAGGCCGATGCGGCGCTGGTTTCGGATACGGAGATGTTTGCGCCGGAGCTTCCGACGTTGTGCGTGGGGCTGCGCGGAATGATCTATACGGAGCTGGAGGCGCGGGGCGCGGCAACGGATCTGCACTCGGGGATGTATGGGGGTGCGGCGCCGAATCCGTTTGTGGCGCTGGCGCAGGTGATTGCGCAGTTGAAGCGCGAGGATGGGCACATTGCGATTCCGGGGTTTTACGACGGGATTGAGGAGCCTACGAAGGCTGAGTTGGAGGCGTGGCGGTCGTTGCCGTTTGATGAGGAGGAGTACCGGAAGAAGGAGGTGGGGTCGACGGAGCTAACTGGAGAGGCGATGTTCAGCGTGCTGGAGAGGACGTGGTCTCGGCCGACGATGGACGTGCATGGGATGCCGGGTGGGTTTACGGGGGTGGGCGCGAAGACGGTGATTCCGGCCAAGGCTACGGCGAAGATCAGCTTCCGGCTGGTTCCGGGGATGAAGCCGGATGCGATATTCGCCAAGTACAAGAAATTTGTGGAAGAAATCTGCCCCAAGGGGATTCAGCTAAAGGTAACCATGATTCACTCGGGTGAACCGATTGTGGTCAGTACCGATAATCAGTATGTGCATGCGGCGACGGCGGCGATGGATGAGGTGTTTGGGAAGGCTACGGTGTTTGTGCGCGGGGGCGGCTCGATTCCGATTGTGGGGGATTTTGTGCGGGAGCTGGGGATTCCTACGGTAATGATGGGGTTTGGGCTGCCAGACGATAATCTGCATGCGCCGAACGAGAAGTTTCATCTGGCGAACTTTCATCGGGGAATTGAGTCGATTGTGCGGTTTCTGGATAAGGTGGGGGCTGGGAGCTGATGGGGGACGAGCCTCCAAACAAGCTGCCGGTGCATGGGTTTGTGCTGGCGGGCGGGAAGAGCTCGCGGATGGGGGTGGATAAGGCGCTGCTGCGGTTTTGCGGGCGGCCGATGGTGGAGATTGCCTTGGAGAAGCTGCGGGGGTTCTGCGCGGAGGTGGGGATTGCTGGGAATCGGGCGGACCTGGGGGAGTTTGCGCCGGTGGTGCGAGAGGAGCGGGTGGATGTGGGGCCGGCGGCGGGGATTGAGGCTGGGTTGAAAGCCGCTCGGGAGGAGTGGGTGATGTTTGTGCCGGTGGATGTGCCGCTGGTTCCGGAGGAGTTGCTTCGGCGATGGGTGGAGATGACGCTGGGCATGAATGGGTTATCCGCGAGCAATTTGTATTTCGACAGGGATCAACCCGCGTTTTGTATGTTGCAGCGGGGGTGCGTGGAGAGGTTTTCCGAGGCGTTGAACGGTGGGGAGCGAAGGCTCGGAATGCTTCTGGAGCGGGCGAGCGAAGGGTTTCGTTGGGTGTTTGATATGGACGAGCTTTATGGGGATTCCGTTCCTGGAAGTGAGCGGTGGTTTGCGAATGTGAATACCCCGGAGGAGCTGGCGGCGGCGGAACGGTGGGCGCTGGGTGAGGGCGGAAACGCGGGGTAGGAACCGGCGGAGGTGCGGCGGGTGATCTGTGCGAAAGTTTCGGGGAAAAGTGTGCATCATAAGAAGAACTGCGATGGATGATCCCCAGAAGATTCCTGATTCGGCTGCGGAAGCCGTGACTGAGACCGGCGACGAGCAGATCGATAAGCCGCTGATTGAGGACGTGTCGGCGGATGTGGCGCCTGTGGTGCAGGAATTCATTGCCGAGGCGGCGCAGGCGAACGTCGAGGCGGAGGCAGCGATTGCAGCGGAAGAGCCCACGGTTGAGGTGGGCGCGGCAGGGGACGCAGCGGCTCCTGAAGAGGTTGCGCCGTTCATTGCCTTTGAGCATGTGAACAAGTCGTTTGGTGACCTGGTAGTGCTGAAGGATGTGAGCTTTTTTGTGAAGCCAGGCGAGACGCTGTGCATTTTGGGGCGAAGCGGGGTGGGGAAGTCGGTGTCGCTGCAGATTTTGATGGGGTTTCTGAGGCCGGATAGCGGGACAGTGCTGGTGGCGGGGCAGAACATTTGTGGATTCGCCGAGAAGGAGATGCAGGAGGTTCGGCGGAAGGTGACGATGGTGTTCCAGAATGGAGCACTGTTTGACTCGATTACCGTGGGGGAGAATGTAGCGTTTCCGCTGAGGGAGCGGCACGACATGCAGGAGGACCAGATTCTGCAGGTGGTAAAGGGTTTGCTGGAGATGGTGGGGGTGGCGGGGATGGACAATCAACTGCCGTCGGAGTTATCGACGGGGATGAAGCGCTCGGTGGCGATTGCGCGGGCGCTGGCGGCGCAGCCTTCGGCGATTTTGTATGACGAGCCGACGACGATGGTGGATCCATTAATGGGGCACTTACTTGGGAACCTGATCCAACGCCTAAAAATGCAGATGCATCTCACGAGTATTGTTGTCACGCACGATATGAGGTTCGCCGAGAAGCTGGCGGATCGATTGGTGTTTCTGCACGAGGGTCAGGTGCGCTTCTTTGGTACGACCGAAGAGATGCGCGCGAGCAGAGACCCGATTCTGCACGAATTTTTCTCCATGGATGAACTGGTGGTGCCGGTATAGCGCCTTAAGTACCCATTTTCGCCGTTGGCGATCCTTTACAGTAATCGCAACCAGTAATGCGCCGATGAAGAGAGTTGATATAGAGGTAAACTAGTAATCAAACAATAACTTCCGCCGTGAACGTCATGGCACAACAGGCAACCCGGGACCGACAGTCAGGACTATGGCGACCCTCGATCATCTGAAGCAGGCGGCAATTTCAAGCCAACGACGCCATCATGCACGGTTGCAGGAGCGCGGTCGTCTGTTCTCGCGACCCTCCTTCACCATTACGGTGTGGGCGATGCTGGACTTCATGAGCGCGCTGCTGGCTGGCTTTATCGCCTTCCGCATCCGACTGGATCCCGTGGTGAAACCGACCAGCCATGTGGTGCTGCGGCATCTGGAGGCGGCGGCTCCGCTGACCTCGACTGCGTATCTACTGGTATTCAGCCTCTACCTGGTGGTGTTTGCGAAGTTGTTCGGGCTTTACCGCTCGCCGGACGTACGAAGCGGCCTGAATGAACAGCGAATTACGGTACAGACGGTGCTGACCTCTGGACTGATGCTGTGCGGAACGCTGTATGTGATGAAGGAGTACACCGTCTCGCGCGTGGTGGTGGCGCTGACGATCCTTATTACGCTGGGCTTCCTGATGGCGCGGCGAGCGATAGAACGCAAGATGATGCAGCGGCGGTTCCTGCAAGGGCGAGAGACGCGGAATGTATTGATTGTGGGTCATGGGCGCGTGGCGCATGCGCTGCGGAATCACTTGCAGGCGCTACCTCATATGGGCTTCCGATTCATGGGCTTTGTTTCACTCGATGAGGATGAAGAGGATGCGGCGAAGGCGAACTCGCAGGTGATTGGAAACATACGCAATTGCGTGGGCCTGGCGCGTTCGCTGTTTGTGGATGAGATCTATTTTTCGACGCCGGCTGACAAACAGACCGTGATCTCGGTGGTGGACGAGGCCCGTGTAAATGGGATTGAAGTGCGGGTGGTCCCCGATCTTTATGACGGTCTGGCGTGGAACGCACCGGTGGAGTTTATCGGCCAGTTTCCAACGATTCCGCTGCATCAGCGAGAGTTTCCAAGAGGCGCGTTCCTGATTAAGCGGGTGCTGGACGTTTTCCTGTCGTCGTTGGCGCTGCTGGTTCTTTGGCCGTTCATGCTGTTGATTGCGCTATTGATTCGGAAGGATTCGCCGGGGCCGGTTTTCTACCGTGCGGTTCGGATTGGGCGGAAGGGGCGCACGTTTACGTGCCTGAAGTTCCGAACGATGGTGGCGAATGCCGAAAAGATGCAACAGGACCTCGCGCACAAGAATGAGCGTGACGGGATTCTGTTCAAGATGAGCAACGACCCGCGCATCACGCGGATGGGTGGTTGGCTGCGTAAGTACTCGCTGGATGAGTTGCCGCAGTTTATCAACGTGCTGATGGGCGACATGAGCCTGGTGGGACCGCGGCCTCCGTTGGCGGCCGAGGTGGAGCGCTACGATCTGTCGCACCTGCGGAGGCTGGATGTGCTGCCGGGAATTACCGGATTGTGGCAGGTGGAAGCTCGGCAAGACCCCTCGTTCGACAGCTATATCTCGCTGGATACGGCGTATGTCGAGAACTGGAACTTGATGCTGGATCTTCGGATTCTGGCGCGGACAGTGGGCGTGGTGTTGGGTGGGACTGGGTCTTAAGTACAGAGTGGAGAGGGTAGAGTGTAGGGGATAGAGGGTCGCGCCGAGTGATACCGGCTGCTCTGCGCTCGTTGGTGGAACCAAGTCTTTATGTCTTCTCTGTGCTCTACCGTCTACGCTCTATCCCCTGTTCTTCCGCGATAGACTGTATGGGTGCGGATCGCGCTGGCGCAAATTAATCCAACGGTTGGAGACTTCTCGGGAAACCTGGGAAAGATTACTGACTTCGTAGAACGAGCTGCGGCTGAGGGCGCAGAGCTGGTGATGTTTCCGGAGCTGGCGACGTGTGGGTATCCGCCGGCTGATTTATTGGAAAAGGAATCGTTTGTGGTGCAGGCCGAGGCGACGCTGGCCGCTGTGGCGGAGTTGACGCGCGGCGAGGGGCGGCCGGCAGTGCTGTGTGGGTCTCCGATGCGCTGCGAGAGCGCCAGCGGGAAGCGGGTGCGCAACGTGGCCGCGCTGATGGAAGACGGCGAGATTAAGTTTGTACAGCAAAAGATGCTGCTTCCGTTCTATGACGTGTTTGATGAGCAGCGCTACTTTGAGCCGGCGAGACGGCAGACGCTGACGGTGGTGAAGGGGAAGCCGGTCGCGATCACTGTTTGCGAAGATGCATGGAATGACAAGATGTTCTGGCCGCGGCAGATGTATCCGGTGGACCCTGTGGAGGAGTTGATGCGGCAGTGGGCGGTGCTGCCGCAGCCGCTCAGCGGGCATCGGCTGATTTTGAATATCTCGGCGTCGCCGTTCTGGCACGGAAAGCTGGCGGTGCGGCAGAAGATGATTGGTGCGCTGGCGAAGCGGCACGGCGCTACGGTGGTGATGGTGAACCAGGTGGGCGCGAACGATAGCTTGATCTTCGACGGCGGATCGTTTGTGGTGGGACCGGCTGGCGAGGTGTTTGCACAGGGGAAGAGCTTCGGCGAAGACCTGCTGTTGATCGAGACGGAGGATGCTGCGGCGGGCGGGCGCGGGAAGGTTGCTGGGCTGTCCAACGGTGATCCAGGTGATTCGGTTGACGACTCGGAGAAGACGGGGAGGACGGGGAAGACGGAGAAGACCTGGCAGGCGCTGGTGCTGGGAACGCGGGACTATCTGAGGAAGTGCGGGTTTCGCAAGGCGATTGTGGGGTTGAGTGGGGGGATCGATTCGGCGCTGGTGGCGGCGATTGCGGTGGAGGCGCTGGGTGCGCAGAATGTGCGGGGCGTGGGCATGCCGAGCGAGTTTTCGTCGAGCGGGTCGGTGACGGACGCTGAGAAGCTTGCGAAAAATTTGGGGATTGCGTTTTCTACGGTGCCGATTCGGTCGATCTACGATGAGTTTTCGAAGGCGCTGGAGCCGGTGTACGCGTCGGTGGGCGCGGCGGGCGGGTTTGGGCTGGCGGAGGAGAATCTGCAGCCGAGGATCCGCGGGAGCCTGTTGATGGCGCTGTCGAATAAAACGGGAGCGCTGGTGCTGACGACAGGCAACAAGAGCGAGATGGCCTGTGGGTATTGCACGCTCTATGGAGATATGGTGGGGGCGCTGGCGGTGATCGCTGACGTGTATAAGACAGAGGTATATGCGCTGAGCCGGTGGGTGAATCGGGAGCGCGAGGTGATTCCGGAGGATACGCTTACGAAGGCGCCTTCAGCGGAGTTGCGGCCAGGACAGAAGGATACGGATTCGCTGCCACCGTATGATGTGCTTGACCCGATCTTACGGGCGTACATTGAGGACTACAGCTCTGCGGAGGAGATTGTGAGGACGCAGGGTGTGGAGTTGGAACTGGTGCGCCGGGTGATTCGGCTGGTGGAGTTGAGCGAGTACAAACGCCAACAGGCAGCGCCAGTGCTGAAGGTTTCGCGGAAGTCGTTTGGGATGGGGAGACGGTTTCCCATTGCCGCGCGGCGAGAAGTTTAGTTGATGACCGTTTGGTCGGATTTGAAGCAAGGAGACGGAGAGACAGTGAAGATGGGTTGGATGATGAACGAGGTAGAGAGCGTGAAGAAGGTTGCATTGACGATGGTGTTGGCAACATTGGGCGCGGGAACGGCAGCGTGGGCGCAGACGCCAGCCGCGCCGGAGATGTCTCCAGCGACGGCACAGGCACAACAGTCGACCGTGCCGCAGGCGCCGGCGGCAAAGGCTCCGGTTGATCCGTTTCCTCCGGTGAATCTTAAGAACTTTACGGCGAGCTCGCCGACGACCGCTGAGGTGAATACCTTTCTGAAGGCGGCATGGGGATACAACGAAAACCGGATCTGGAGTGTGGCGGCGATCGAGAAGACAGCAGCACCGGGCGTGACGCGCGTGGTGGTGTTTGCCGCGGATAAGAGCCAGCCCGGCAAGGTGAGCCGCAACGAGTTCTTTGTTACGCCGGATGGAAAGCACGCCATTGCCGGCGGCGTGGTGGACTTCGGCACGCATCCTTTTGACGCGCGGCGGACGCTGATGCAGGAGCAGGCGAACGGGCCTGCGGAGGGCGCGACGAGTAAGGGATTGATGCTGGTGATCTTCTCCGACCTTTTGAACGATCGGTCCAAGGAAGCGCAGGATTCGTTGAACAACCTGATGAGCGACATCCCGCAGGCACGGATCGTGTTTGAGGAGCTGCCTGCGGATGGCAGCCCCTATGCGTTGCACACCGCGGAGGAGGGTGTGTGCGTGCGCAAGGCGAAGGGCGATGCAGCGTTCTACATCTTTGCCCAGACGATGTTCAGCAAGCTGAAGGGATTGACGGCGACGACGTTGCAGCCGGCAATCGATGCCGCGGTCACGGCGGCGGGCGCGGATCCGAAGAGCGTGGATGCATGCGCTGCGACCCCGGCGGCAAAGGCGAGTGTGGAGGCTTCGATTGCATTGGCCGGAACGGCGGGCGTGGATGCTGCACCGACGCTGGTCGCGAATGGTCGCATCCTGCCACTTACGAACATTCCCTATGACACGTTGAAGCGGATTATCGCGTACCAGGCGCAGTTGGACGGCATTCCGGTACACGTGCAGCCGACACTGAGCAACCTGAAGTAGTGATGCGGGAGGCTCGACTGTGAAGATTACCGTGGTATCTCCGCACCGCGGAGATGCGGCCTTCGCGTTAGGGCTTGCAGTGGAGGCGTGGCTCGCAAAGGGCCACGCCGTTGAGGTCGTGAACTGCTTTACGCGCAGCGAGTTTGCGCCTTACTCGGACGTGGGTTCGGTGCATGGGAACGATCGTGCTTCGTTTGCCTCGGCGGTGAGGAAGCGTGAGGACGAGGCGTGGCGCAGACGTTATGGCGCGGCGAAGCTTACGCTGACGGACTTGAATCTAAAGGACGCTCCGCTACGACTGCACTGTCGAGCGGACGAGGTGTTTGGGCGCGCGGCGGATGCTTCCGAAAAGATTGTTGCGAAGATGCGCATCGCGTTGGAGAAGAGCAAGGCCAGCGCGTTCGTGTTGCCGCTGGGGCTGGACGGACATGTAGACCACGTAACGGCGAGGGATGTGGCGCTGAGCTTGTTGCCAAGGGGAGGGCCGCTGGCGTTTTATGAGGAGTTGCCAGAGGCCGCGGGTGAGGGTGCGGAAGGGAAGATTGAGGCTGCGGTGTTGGCCTTGACTCTGGCGGTGCAGAGCACGCTGGAGCCGGTGTTCGCAGAGGTTTCGGCGGAGGGCGCGGTCGAGAAAAAGAGGCGCGTGGCGTGGTGTTATGACTCGCAGATTGACGAGGCCGTGACGGCAGAGATTGCTACGTTCTGCGAACGATATGGGGGCAGAGAGCGCATGTGGGGGACGGAAGCATGGCGGGGTGAGCCGGCGTTGCGTTGAGCGCAAGGATGTGTGCTGAGAGTATGGGCCCTGGACGGTAGGATGGAGCGGAGGGATTGTGCACACGAGAGTCGTAGCGTCGCTGATTGCGGTGATAGGCGTGCAGGTGCTGGCCGCCGTGCCGGTGGTGTCGCTGCATCGGTCTGACACCTGGCTGCGGCGGTTGCTTCCTTACGTGATCAGCGTGGCGGTAGGAGTTTTGCTGGCGACGGGGCTGCTGCACCTGATGCCGGAGGCGGTTGAGGTGCTGGGCAATGGGAGCGGGGTATGGCTGGTGCTGTTGCTCACTATGTTCGTGCTGTATGGCTTCGAGCGGGTGTTCCAGATGTTTTCGGGGGTTAGCGCGGAGCCTGCGACGGACGCGGAGGAGGCGCATGAGCGAGGGCATCACCACCATCATCATGCGTCGAAGCCGGCAACGCTGCTGCTGGGGTGTTTTACGCACAGCTTTGTGGATGGGACGGGCGTGGCGGCGGCGTTTGCGATTGACGCGCGTGTGGGATGGGTGACGGCGCTCGCGGTGGGGCTGCATGCGGTCCCGCATCGGCTGGGAGACTTTGCGCTGCTGGTGCATATGGGACTTGGGCGCGGGCGGGCGGCAGCGCTGGCGATCGCAGCAGGGCTTTCGAGTTTGCTTGGATGGGCACTGGTGGCGGCGCTGGGTGACCATGGGTCGCACCATGTGGCATGGCTGTTGCCGGTAAGTGCGGGAAGCTTTTTGTATATTTCGCTGGTGGATTTGCTGCCGGAGTTGCAATATGAGGAGCGGCCGGCAGCGGTGTTGGGACAGATTTTTGGCTTGGCGGCGGGGATTGCTCTCGCGTTAGGCTTAACGAGGATTCCGGGAGCGTAGCAGGATAGCGCGAACAGCGCGGAATGAGGAGTAAGGTACAAGCGATGCGGATTGGCGTGGATGTGGGCGGCACGAAGATTGAGGCGATCGCGCTGGACGCGCGCGGCATCGAGTTGCAGCGGATTCGAACGGCGACGCCGAAAGGCGACTATGCGGGGACCATTGCGAGCATAGCAGGCCTGGTGCGCGAGTTGGAGACGGCGACCAAGCAGACCGGCACGGTGGGCGTTGGGATTCCTGGAACCATTGTGGGAGCCACGGGTTTGGTGAAGAATGCGAACTCGACGTGGTTGAACGGGAAGCCGTTGCAGCGCGATCTTTGCCTGGCGCTGAGCCGCGAGGTGCGATGCGCGAATGACGCGAACTGCTTTGCGATCAGCGAAGCGACGGACGGCGCGGCGCAGGGATTTGAGGTGGTGTTTGGCGTGATCTTCGGAACGGGGTGTGGGGGAGGGGTGTCGATCTCCGGACGCATCCATAATGGGCCGAACGGCCTGGGCGGAGAGTGGGGACACACGCCGCTGCCGTGGGCTACGGCGAGCGAGTTGCCCGGAATGCTTTGCTATTGCGGGCAGCATGGGTGCCTGGAGACGTGGATTTCGGGTACGGGGTTGGAGTGGGATTTTGCGCGGGTGACGAGCAGAAATTTGCGCGGACCGGAGATTGTGGCTGCGGCTGAGGCCGGTGATGCGGAGGCGAACGAAGCTCTGGACAGGTTGATCGACCGCATGGCGCGCGGGTTGTCGACCGTGGTGAATGTGCTCGATCCGGACGCGTTTGTAGTAGGGGGCGGGCTCTCGAATATGGCGCGACTCTATGATGGCGAGCTGGCAGAGCGGTTGAAGGGCTACGGATTCGGCGGTGGGGTAAAGACGCCGATCCTGCGAAATCTGCATGGAGATTCGAGCGGCGTGCGCGGCGCGGCTTGGCTTTGGCCGCTGCAAAAAAGAGACGCGGTCGAGTTCGAGCGCATCTGATAGGGCATGGCAATTCCAGCGGCGTTGGGACTCGGTGCAGTGCTACGGAAGGAACTCAAGGCGCTCCTCGATGGCGGGCAGGCGCATGCGAAGTTTGATGATGCGGTGAAGGACTTTCCGGCGAAGTTGCGTGGCGTGGCGCCGGAGGGACTGCCGTATTCGGCGTGGCAGATTCTGGAACATATCCGGATCGCGCAGCGCGACATTCTGGACTTCAGCAGAAATACAGACGGCAACTACAAGGAGCAGAGGTGGCCCGACGCATATTGGCCGGATGCTGCGGAGCCGCCGAGCGAAGACGCATGGGAGCAGTCGATTGCGCAGGTGCGGAAAGACCGCAAGGCATTTGAGTCGTTGCTGGCTTCGACCGATGACACGAACTTGATTGTGCCGTTTAAGTGGGGCGAAGGACAGACGCTGCTGCGCGAGGCGCTGTTGATTGCAGACCATGATGCGTATCACGTGGGCGAGTTGGTCGTGCTGCGGCGACTGCTGGGGGCCTGGAAGAAGTGAGGTGGGTCGCGGTTTGCCAGACGCGGTCGAGGCGCGGTGGCCGAGCTGCAGGTCTCTCCACTACGCAGGACGATGATGCCGTCCTGCTTCGGTCGAGATGACAACTCTTTATCAGTAGCGAGATGCTTTAGAGGTTGAGGGCGGCGGGCCACTCGGAGGGGTGGTCTACGGTGTGTTTGGGTTGGGCTGCAGCCAGGGCTGCGGGGGCCAGGCCGAAGGTGCAGCCGAGGAATTGGGCGCCGCAACGTTCGGCGGTGAGAGCGTCTACATCGGAGTCGCCGATCATCACGGCGTCTTGCGGGGTAAGGGTCGTTGCGGTGAGGGTTGAGGCTTCGGCGATGAGGGTGAACAGGCCGGTTGGGTCGGGTTTTTTGGTGTCGAACGAGTTGCCGCCGTAGTTCTGGAAGAAGAAGGGCTCGAGGCCGAGGGCGCGGCAGATATCACGCGAGGGGTTGACCGGTTTGTTGGTGAGGACCGCCATCGGTAGATGGGGATGACGCGCGCGGATTTCGGTGAGGGCTTCCAGGACGCCCGCGTAACAGCGGGTGTTGTCGAGCTTGTGGGCGCGGTAGTAGATGAGGAAGAAGTCGAAGGCGCGGCGGAAGAGATCGTCGCAGTCGGTGGGGTGGAGAGCGTCGAGGTCGTTGGGGTCGCCGAGCGCGCGGCGGACGAGCATGGCGGCGCCGTCGCCGATGTAGCTGGCGATGAGGGGATTGGGGAGGGTGGGTTTACCAACGTGGGTGAGCGCGGCGTTCACGGAATTGCAGAGGTCGAGCGAGGAGTCGATGAGCGTGCCATCAAGATCAAAGACAAGAAAGCGGGGCGGAACACTGAGCATGATCTCTAGTGTAGCCGCCCCGCTTGGGTGTTTGTCATAGCCGACTAGTGGTTGTCGACCTCTACGTCGCCGGAGCCGGTGCGGAGTTCGAGAGGCGCGCCGCCGCCGTTGATGGAGGCAGTGAGATGATGACGCGTGCTGTCGGTCTGCTGCGGAGCGCCGGGGAAGTTGACGTGGATGTCGCCGGAGCCGGTGGAGGCTTCGAGGTTGAAGTGGGCATCTGGCGTGAGATGAAGGTGGATTCCGCCGGAGCCGGAAGAGAGGCTTGCCGCACCGCTGAGGCGACCATCGGCCTGGATCTCGCCGGAGCCACTACGGGCGGTGATAGCGCCGTTGAAGCCATGGATTTTGATATCGCCGGAGCCGGTTTTGGCTTTGATGTCGCCGGCGCCGAGTTCGTCGAGGGTGATGTCGCCGGAGCCTGTGCCTAGCTCCGCGGGGCCATTGACGCCATGCGCGCGAACGTCACCCGAGCCGCTGGATGCGGAGAGATAGCGGCCTACGTGGTCGAGCGTGATGTCGCCGGAGCCGCTGTGGAGGTTGAGAGCGACGGAGACGGGCGCGGTGATGACGTAGTCGATGCTGAGGTTATTGAAGAGCTCATGATCGTTGGTCTCACCGATGCGAACGGTGTTGCCGTTCTGCGTGATGGGAGGATTCTCGATGATGCGCGAGATGCGCGACTGAGCGTCGCCGAACATGGCCCAGCCCGCGTGGATATGACCGACGATGTGAATCTGGTTGTCGCTGCCGGGATGAATGGTGATGTCGCCGGAGCCGGTGGAAACGTAGAGGTCGGGTTGGGCGGAGACGTTGAGCGTGCGCTCGAACTGGTTGTCCGAGGCGAACGCTGCCGTCGACACGGTTAGGAGAAGCGCTCCTGCGAGTAGACGAAGTTTCATGGTTTACCTTCCTGAATCTGAATTAGGGGTTTGCTGACGAGTTCGGTTACGAGGTCTGTTGGAGAATCACCTGGTCTCCTGCTTTGAGGCCCGAGAGCACTTCCATACGGCTGCCGTTGGAGATTCCGGTCTTGATCCTGACGACGCGATGACCGTCCTTGCCGTGGGGGTCAGGCACCCAGACGCTGGCGTTGCGGTCCTTGTCGTAGAGAACAGCCTGCTCAGGGACGGTGAGGGCGTTCTTGTGCTCTTCGAGGACGATCTCGGCGTTGGCGGTCATGTTGGCCTTAAGCTCGCCGCCTGGATTGTCGATGGAGATCTGTACTTCGAAGGTGGTGACGTTGTCCTTTTCGACGCCGAGTGGGGCGATCTTGGTGACGCGGCCGGCGAAGGTGCGGTTGGGGAAGCTCTGGACCTTGATGCGCGCGGCCTGGCCGAGGTAGACCTTGGCGATGTCCGACTCGTCCACCTTGCCTTTGACGTAAACCTGATGGGTGTCGCCGAGGGTCATGACGAGTGTGGCGGTCGATCCGAGGACGAGGATGGAGCTTACTGCGTCGCCAACCTGGACGTCGCGGGAGAGGACGACGCCGTCGATGGGTGAGGTGACGGTGGTGTAGGAGAGCTGCTCCTCAAGCTGATTGAGCGAGGCCTGGGCTTGCTCGACCTGGGCTTGCGTCTGGTGGAGTTTCGCGGTGTCGACTGCGATCTGTGCGACGGATTTGTCGCGAGTGTTGAGCGCTGCCAGATACTTCTGATGGGCGTCGTCGAGGGCCTGTTGGGAGAGGACGCCGTCCTGCTGCATCTCGAGAGCGCGGTGGTACGAGTGCTGGAACATGGGGAGGTCAGGGGCTTCGGCGGCGACCTTGTCGAAGGTGACCGCGGCGGCCGCGGAGCGGGAGCTCGAGACGGCAGCGGCGAGCTGGGCCTTTTGCGCGGCGACCTGGTCGAGAATCTCTTCCTGATCGAGCTGGGCGAGGACCTGACCCTTGTGGACGGTCTGGTTGATGTCGGTGTCGAGCTTGGTGACGATGCCGCTGGCCTTGGACTTCACCTCGACTTCAGTGATCGGCTGAACTTTACCGGTGGCGACGACTGAGCGAGCGATGTCGCCTACTTGAACGGTGCTGAGCTGGGTGGGGTCGATCGGAGGAGCGGCGCTGAGAGACCTTGCGGCGACGAAGCCGCCACCCAATACTACGCAGACGACTGCCGTAAGAATGATCCAAAACCGACGGCGCGATTTGGACTTCGCTCTGAGGGACGAGTTCAAGGGGCCTCCGAAGCAGCTGAGATTTGCTCTTCGGAGTGAAGTTACGCAGGTTTGGGGCTGCCGGTTCCCTTGGGGCGAAAATGGGGGATTTTACGCGGATCAGGCGTACTTGCGGAGCATTCCCAGGACCTTCCCTTGGATGCTGACGTTGGCGGCGGGGGCGTAGATGGGCTTCATCTCGCTGTTGGAGGGCTGCAGACGGATGAGATTGCCTTCGCGGTAGAAGCGCTTAAGGGTCGCGTCCGAGCCGTCGACCAGGGCGACGACGATCTCGCCTTCGCGGGCGGTGCGGGTGCGCTCGACCAGGACGTAGTCACCGGAGACGATATGCTCGTCCCGCATGGAGTCGCCCTGGACTTCGAGGGCGAAGACCTCACGAGCGCCGATGATGTCGCTGAGAGAGATGGTTTCGGCTGTCTCGATGGCTTCGACAGGCTTGCCAGCGGCGATGCGACCGAGCAGCGGGAGGCGCTCGATGGCCTTGCGAGGGGGGCGCTGAGGGATGACGTCGATGGAGCGGCTGCGGTTGTGGGTGCGCTGCAGCAGGCCCTTATTCTGCAGATTTGTAACGTGCTTATGCACGGTGGCGAGCGAGCTGAGGCCGAGGCCCGCGGCGATCTCCTCATAGGACGGGGAGTATCCGTTGCGGGCGGTGAAGCTGGAGAGAAAGTCTAGAACCTCTTTTTGTCGCCGGGTGATAGCCATACGCACATTGTAGCGAATAAAAGGCGAACTGGAAGCATTAGTTTTGGGGAACCACAGTTGCAACGGAGGGAAGCCAAAATGGGACGCGGCGAAGTTGTTCCGCATTGGGAGAAAGAACGATGAGATTGAGATGAGTTTTCGTTGTGCAGGTGGCCGGGGCGGAGGAAGGTAATAGTACGCCGCGGATGAGAACGGTGAGGTTGATGAAAAAAGGGTAGGGCGAAGGATGATTTCGATGGAACAGCAGAGAAACGTGGGGGATGGGGTGGAGGCGCGGACTTTGAGCTCAGGGCGGGTGCTGATTGTGGATGCGGATGCATCGCTGGGGAACTTCCTTCGGTTGGAGCTGGAGGCGTCGGGGTTTGGAGTGGAGGTGGTGCGAGATGCGGAGACGGCGCTCGGGGCGCTTGGCGGCGAGCGGCGGTGCGACCTGGTGATTGTGGATGTGAATCTTCCGGAGGGGGACGGGATGGGCTTTCTGCAGAGGGTACGAGTGCAGAAGCCTCGGCTGCCGCTGCTGGTGCTGACGGCGCGGAGCAGCGTGGAGGATAAGGTGCTGGCGTTGCAGCGCGGGGCGGACGATTTTGTGACGAAGCCGTTCTCGCTCGCGGAGTTGATGGCGCGGGTGCAGGCGCTGCTGCGGCGGCATGTGGGAGCGATTCCGAATGTGTCCGAGGTGGGGGATTTGAGGCTCTATCGCGAGGAGCGGAGGGTGGAGCGGAATGGGCGGCGGATCGATCTGACGCCGCGCGAGTTCGCGATCCTGGAGTTCATGTTGCGCCAGGTGGGCCGGCCGGTGTCGCGGGCGACGCTGTTTGAAGAGGTTTGGCAGATGCCGCATCAGCCCTCGAGCAACGTGGTGGATGTCTATATGAAGTATGTGCGCGACAAGGTGGACGGGCCGGGAGAACGCAAGCTGACGCACACGGTGCGGGGATTTGGATACGAGTTTCGGGACGCTTAGCGTCGCGGTGGATTCGACGGCGTTGAGCGCCGTCGGCCCTCATGAAGTTCTCACGAAAGGAAAGCAGGATGGGAATGCCGGTTACACAATTTGTTGGAGAGATGGAGCAGAGAACGATGAATGTTCTTGTCGTCAGCTCGAACCCGAAGGTGCGTGAGAGTCTGCAGGGAAAGTTGAGCCAGTCGCGGTGGAACGTGACGGAGGCGGTGAGCGGGGCCGGGGCGCTGGAGGTTCTGTATCGGGAGGGCGATGGGAGCGGGGTGCTGTTGCTGGACCCGATGCTGCCTGACCTTGATCCGGGGGAGTTCCAGGCGATGATTACCAGCCGTTTTCCGAGCATCCAGGTGGTGACGCTGAACTCGCGCACGGGGCAGTTGATGGTGGGCGATGGGGCGTTGACGCAGGGCTCGCAGTGGGTGATGGACGCGGTGAACGCGGAGGGCGGCCATGGGATCAGCGTTGTCGGCGGAACGCGGCGGGAGACGCTGGGCGCAGGCGCGCGGGAGTGCGAGAGTTTGCGCGGGATGGTGGGAGACTCCGCGCCGATGCGGAGGGCGTATGAGCTGGCGCGGATGGTGGCGGCGCGCGATACGACCGTGCTGATTACGGGCGAGAGTGGGACGGGTAAGGACCTGGTGGCGCAGGAGATTCACCAGATCAGCGCGCGGCGGAAGCAGCCGTTTGTGGTGGTGAACTGCTCGGCGATTCCTGAGTCGCTGCTGGAGGCGGAGCTGTTTGGTTATACGAAGGGGGCGTTTACGGGGGCGGTGCAATCGCGGATTGGGCGTATTCATGCTGCGCATGGAGGGACGCTGTTTCTGGATGAGATTGGGGACATGCCGCTGTCGTTGCAGAGCAAGCTGCTGCGGTTTTTGGAGCAGGGCGAGGTGCAGCGGCTAGGTGGCAATGACAACCTGAAGGTGGATGTGCGAGTGATTGCGGCGACGAATGTGAAGTTGAAGCAGCAGATTGAGAAGCAGATGTTTCGCGATGATCTGTATTACAGGCTGGCGGTGTTTCCGATACAGTTGCCGCCGCTGCGCGAGCGGATGGGAGATCTGCAGAGCCTGGTGGCTGCGTTCCTGGTGAAGTTCCACGCCGGGAAGATGATGAGCGATGAGGCGATGGAGGTGTTGGAAGGGCACTCGTGGCCGGGGAATGTGCGCGAGCTCCGTAACGTGATTGAGCGGGCGACGATCCTGGTCGGCGCAGAACGAACGATTCGGGCAGAGCATATCTGCTTGTAGGCGGGAGGTTTGGTGTGGAGACGCAGGTTTGGCCATCGTCGTGCATTTCGAATAGGCAAATGTTGCCCGGTTCTCATGGAGTTCCAATAAACGACGCGGTGCTGGAGTCATTGCACAGCCCGCAGCTGCTGGCCGATGCGTTTTCGCAGTTCATCTCGGCGTCGTCGCTGCTGGAGGGCTCGTATCGGGACCTGCAGCGCGAGGTGAAGGAACTGGGCACGGAGCTGGCGGAGCGTAATGCGGCGCTGACGCGGAGCCTGGCGGAGAACGATCAGATGCGCGGGGCGCTGCAGCAGATGATCGACTCGATGCCGTGCGGGGTGCTGGTGCTGGATACTGCGGAGCGCGTGGTGACGATTAATCCGGAGGGGCGGCGGCTGTTGCAGTTGGGCGATGCGCGCGTGCAGACGGTGCAGGAGGTTTCGGCGGGCAGCAAGATTAAGCTGGAGGCGCTGACGGTTCCCTGCGAGGGCGAAGCGGCGCAGGAGATTTGCCTGACGGCAGAGGGTGGGCACCGGTGGCTCGCGATCAGCAATCGCAGGCTTGAGGGGATGGGTTCGCGTGGTTCGGCGGGGGTGCAACGGGCGGGCTCGCAGAGGGCGGGGCTGGAGCGCATCTGGATCTTTCGCGACATTACTGCGGTGAAGGAAGCTGAGCAGGAGCGCGAGGCGGCGCGTAATGCTACGGCGCTGGCCGAGGTGTCCGCGGTACTGGCGCATGAGATTAGAAATCCATTAGCGAGCATGGAGTTGTTTGCAGGGTTAGTGGCAGATGATCCGGAGCACGCGGCGGAGTGGGTGTCGAATCTGCGCGCTGGAATTCGGCTGCTGTCGGCGACGGTGAACAATGTGCTGAGCGTACATGGTGGGGGCGGCGCGTTGCTGGTGCCGGTGGAGCTGTCTGAGTGCGTGCGGTGCGGCGTGGAGTTTGTGCGGCCGATCGCGGAGCAGGCGGGGGTCGCGCTTCGGGTGATAGCCGATGAGGAATTGAGAGTGCAGGGCAACGAGAACCAGCTGCGACAGATCCTGCTCAACCTGGTGTGCAACGCGATCCGGCATACGCCTGCGGGTGGAAGCGTGGACGTGACGGTGCGCAGGACCGTGGGGCACGGAGCGGGACGAGCGCGCGTGGTGGTTGCGGATACGGGTTGCGGCATGTCGGCCGAGCAGATGGAGAAGGTTTTCGATGCAGGGTTCAGCGTGCAGGGCGATACGCCAGGGCTGGGGTTAGCAGTGTGCAAGCGCTTGATGACGGCGCATGGCGGCGAGATCTGCGTTGGCAGTGAGTTGGGTTGCGGAAGCACGTTTCAACTGGAGTTTCCAACGATATGAGTCGACTGGATGATGACGATATGACGAGAGATGGCGCGTCCTCAGTGATGGTGGTGGATGATGAGCCGGGCATTCGGACCGCGTTGCGGGCGAACTTTCTGCGCCATGGTTGGAGCGTGGAGACAGCGTCGTCGGTGCGCGAGGCGGTGCGGCAGTTGGAGGGCCGAGAGTTCGACCTGGTGGTGACGGATATTCGCATGCCGGATGGGACGGGCATGGAGGTGATGCGGTCGACAAGGCAACTGTCACCGGGAACGGCAGTGATTCTGTTGACGGCGTATGGGTCGGTGCCGGATGCGGTGAGCGCGATGCGCGATGGAGCGCTCGACTATCTGACCAAGCCGATCTCGTTTGATCAACTGCAGGCGACGGCGGCGCGGGTGATGCACCAGGCGAAGGCGATTCCGAGTGGTGAGATTGCAGTGTCGGGCGGGATCATCGGTCGGTCGCCGCAATTGCAGCGAGCGCTGCAGAGAGCGCGCGCGGCGGCAAGCACGAGCGCGGATGTTTTGATCGAGGCAGAGAGTGGGACGGGCAAGGAGCTGCTGGCGCGGTTCATCCACAACTCCAGCGACCGCAATGGCAAGCCATTTGTTGCGGTGAACTGCGCAGCGGTGCCGGAGGCGCTGCTGGAGAGCGAGTTGTTCGGGCATGGGCGCGGCGCATTCACCGGCGCGGTCGCGGCCAAAGCCGGCAAGTTTGAGCTGGCGAATGGTGGAACGATTCTGCTGGATGAGATTGGCGAGATGCCACTGCATCTTCAGCCAAAGCTGCTGCGCGCGTTGCAGGAGCGCGAGATCGAACGGCTGGGAGAGGCGAGGTCGGTGCATGTGGACATTCGCGTGATTGCGACGACGAATGTTTCGCTGGGCGCGATGGTGGAGCAGGGGAAGTTTCGCGGGGATTTGTATTACCGGCTGAATGTGATTCCGCTTTCACTGCCTCCGCTGCGTGAGCGGAAGGAAGATATTGCGGCGTTGGCGCAGTCTTTTGCAGAGCGGTACGCGAAGGAAAGCTCGGCGCGGACGCCGGTGTTGCGGCCGGAGTTTATGGAACGGATGGAGTCGCACTCGTGGCCGGGCAATGTGCGCGAGCTGGCGAACTTCATGCGCCGCGTGGTGACGCTGAGCGATGGGCCGGAGATCGATGGTGGATGCTTCGATCGGGAGTTCGCGATGGCGGCGCGGTCGGCGAGTCTTTCGCCGGTGCAGTCGCCTGCGGTGCTGGCAGGAACGCCGATCCGGCAGTTGGAACGGCTGCATGTGGAGAATACGCTGGCGCTGACCGATGGCAATCGCACGCATGCGGCAGAGATGCTGGGCATCAGCCTGCGCACGTTGCGGAACCGGATTCGTGAGTATGGCCTGCCGCCAAGGAGGACTGCATAGATGCCTGTCTTTTCTTCCATCGATATGTTGCAGGGATATCTGAAGGTGCTTACCGATCGGCAGCAGATGATTGCGTCGAACATGGCGAACATCGACACGCCTGGGTATCACACGAAGGATTTGAACTTTCATGCTGCGATTCGCCAGGTGATGGACGCCGAGGGATCGGGAAGCGGTCCGCTGCTGGAGCAGGCGTCGTTCGAGACCAACGGCTTGCCGGAGCGGCCGGACGGGAACAATGTCAACATCGACCGCGAGAGCATGCTGATGGCGCAGACACAGCTACAGTTTCAGATGGGCGTGAACCTGGTGAAGTCGGACTTGTCGATGGTGATGACAGCGATTAAGGAAGGGAGTTAACAATGAGCCTGTTTGACATGTTGGGAATCAGCGGATCGGCATTGTCGGCAGAGAGGTTGCGGGCCGAGGTCACGTCGGCGAACCTGGCCAATGCGGAGACGACGCACACCGATCAGGGCGGACCGTATGTGCGCAAAGAGGTCGTGTTCAAAACGCGCAATGCGTCGCCGTTCGGGATGATGTTTGCGGGGATGGGAAGGATGGGTCAGACGCCGGCGGGTGAGGTGCAGATCTCGCAGGTGGCCGATGATCCGACACCGCCGGTGATGCACTACGATCCCGGAAGTCCGGATGCGAACGCACAGGGATACGTTGCGTATCCGGCGATTAATCCAGCGAGCGAGATGGTGGACCTGATGGGCGCGGTTCGTTCGTATCAATTGAATGCATCGGCCGTGAGTGCGGCGAAACAGATGATCCAGGAATCGATCGACATCTTGAAGACCACGTAGGGTGGAGAGCCACAATGAACCCAGTAAGCCTGACCGGAAGTAGCAACCTGAGTTTTCCCGATGCGTCGTCGCTGGATAGCGGCGAGGCTAGCGGTGGCCTGAACTTTGGCGATGTATTGAAGGGCGCGGTGCAGAACGTCGACACGCTGAATAACAGCGCAGGTGCGCAGATTAATAATCTACTGCAGGGCGGCAGCACCGACGTGAGCAGCGTAATGGTCGCGGTTGAGAAGGCGGATGTCTCGTTCCAGTTGATGATGCAGGTGCGAAACAAGATTGTGAACGCATATCAGGACATCGAGAAGATGCAGTTCTAAAGATCGAGAAGATGATGTTTCAGGTTGAGGGGCAATGGCAGGATTGAGTGACATCACGAACCAGGCGCAGCAGTTCTGGACGAGCAGGAACAAGCAACAGAAGATGCTGCTGGTGGCAGGAGTTGCGGCGACGGCGCTGCTGTTGACAATCTTTGCGGGAATGCTGGGAAGTCCGGACTATAAACCTCTGTACACGGGGCTGGAAGCAGCGGATGCGCAGACGATTTCGGCGCAGTTAGATGCGCAGGGCATTCCGCATCAGACAAGCGCGGATGGCAAGACCATCAGCGTGCCGGCCGACAAATTGGACGTGGCGCGCATGCAGGCTGCCTCGCAGGGAATGCCGCATAGCGGTCGAATGGGATTTGAGTTGTTCGACAAGATGTCCTGGGGGGAGACGGAGTTTGATGAGAAGGTGACCTACCAGCGTGCGCTGGAAGGGGAGCTGGAGCGAACGATTGCGACGCTTAGCGACGTGAAGAGCGCGCGTGTGCACCTGGTGATGCCGACCGATTCCATCTATGACGATCAGCAAAGGAATGGAAAGGCCTCGGTGATTCTGAAGTTGAACGGCGACAACCTATCGAAAGATGCGGTGCTGGCGATTGCGCGACTCGTTTCGGGGGCGGTGGACGGGCTGAAACCTGAGGACGTTTGCATCATCGATGCAGATTCAGACAAGTCACTTAATCTGCCGCACGATGGGGCGATGCAGGGCGAGGGGTTGGAGGCAAGTTTGACCCAGCAATTGGTCAGCACGCTGGAGCCGGTGGTGGGTGTGGGCGCGATACGGGCGAGCGTGAATGTGGACTATGACCAGGGATCGAGCGAAGAGAGCGATGAGAAGTATGATCCAACGGTGAGCGCGCTGTTGAGCGACCAGAAGTCGCAGGACCAGGCGGGCGGCGGCATGGCGACGGGAGGCGTTCCAGGGGTTACGAGCAATGTGCCGTCGGCGAAGCCAGTCCAGGCAGCTTCGGCGACAGCACAGCAGGCTGCGAAGCAAAAAGGCGGAACTCAAAAGGCTGGAACATTGCAGCAGGGGACCTCGCAGACCGGCACGCAGATTGGAACGCCGCAGAACGCGATGCAGTTGTCGACTACCGAAAACGCTCGTTACGGAGTGAACCGGGTGGTGGAGCACCGGGTGACGCCGGCGGGACAACTGGAGCGGATTAGTGCGGCGATTCTGGTCGATGATGAGGTGGTTAAGACGGTGCACGGCGGAAAGGTGACATTCACACACCATGCCCGCTCGCAGGCGGAACTTAGCCAGATTCAACAACTCGCGCAGGCAGTGATCGGGTTTGATGCGAAACGAGGTGACACCTTGACTGTGCAGGATATGGCCTTTGCCGCGGATACGGATGAGGGGCCGATAGCTCCGCCAGGGATGGCGGAAAAGGTACAGAAGGCAGTCTCGGATTATTCGAGTCTGATCCGGCCGGCATCGCTGCTGATGCTCTTTCTGATGGCGTATTTATTTGTGTTGCGGCCGATTCAGAAGCAGGTTCTGGCGCAGAGGCTGGCGCTTCCGGGTGAGCAGCATTCGCTGGAGAGACCGATGCACTCCGAGCAACTAGCGCTGGCGGCGACAGAGAGCGCGGAGGGTACGCGCCGAGCAGGCCAGTTGAAGGAAGAGACGATTGATCTGATTAAGCAGAAGCCGACCAACACGGCGCGCGCGGTGGAAGCGTGGCTCCGCGAGGAGGCGTCATGAGTATCGTCGAGACGACTCCGCTGAATGGCACACGCAAGGCGGCCATTCTGCTGTCGGTGTTAGGGGAAGATGCGGCGGCAACCATTCTCCAGAACCTGGGCGAGGAAGACCTGCAGCGCGTCACCGAGGAGGTTGCGGCATTGACGTCGGTGCCGTTCGCGACGGCCTTGGACGTGTTGGAAGAGTTTCAGCAACTGATGGTCGCGCAGGATTTTCTTGCAGTCGGTGGGCATGATGTGGCGACTCGTCTGCTCAATAAGGCCTTCGGAGAGAACGGGGCGAAGGCGATGATCCAGCGGCTGGTGCGTTCTGATGAGGCGAACTCGATGCGCATGGAGTCGTTGAAGCGCGCGGACCCGCAACAGTTAGCGCGCTTTCTGGTGGGGGAACATTCGCAGACCAAGGCTCTGATTCTCGGTCATCTCGATGCAAAGCAGGCTTCTGCGCTGCTGATGAAGCTGGAGCCAGGAGTGCGCGCAGATTGCGTGCGGCGGCTGGCGAACATGGGGCAGTTCTCTCCCGACGTGGCAACCAAAGTATCCACGGTGTTGAACCGCAGACTGCGGTCGGTAGGCGACCAGAGCAAGCGAACAGACTTCGGCTTCCGCGAGGTGGCCGAGTTGATGAATCGGCTCGATCCGCTGATTGCGCGCGAGATTCTCGAGAAGATCGAGAAGGAGGAACCGCAATTGGTAATGAATATCCGCGATCTAATGTTCACCTTCGATGACTTCCTCGAAGTCGCGGAACAGGAACTTCGTGAGCTGATGAATGCGGTGGATAAGAAGGTGCTGATGATCGCGTTGAAGGGAGCCGGTGAGGACTTGCGAAACCACTTCTATAGAACGATGTCTACCCGTGCGGTAGAGATGATGAAGGAAGATTCAGAAGCGATGGGCCCGGTGCGGAGCAAGGACGTTGCAAAGTCACAGGCCGAGATCATTGCGATTGCGCGAAAGCTGGAGTCCGAGGGCAAGATCGTGTTGAAGAGCGAGGGAGAGGATGAGTATGTCGCCTAACTGCGTGGGATTCGACAATGTGGCTTCGGTCCCCGTCCGAACGCTGGTGTACCACGATATGGCGAACCCGCAGTCTGGAGTGTCGGCGGACGGTTACGCCTATGTCGAGGCGGATGGCGCCAGAGTTGGTGGACAGCGGGCGGAGGTGGAGCTTTCGCAGGATGAGTTTGCGCGGCGGATTGCGCAGGAGAGAGGCGACGCCGTGCGCCAGATGGAACAGCAACTGCGCGGGGAGTATGAGCGCAAGCTGGCCTGCGAATGCACGTCGATCGCGGCAGCGACGAGTGCATTTTCCGCGCAGCGGGATCAGTACTTTGCGCGCGCGGAGACGGAGATTGTGCAGTTAGCGCTGGCAATCGCTGCGAAGATTCTGCATCGCGAGGCGCAGGTGGATCCTATGCTGGTGGCGACTCTGGTGCGAATGGCTGTGGAGAAGATGCGGGAGGGTTCGAGCGTCACGGTGCGGGTCGGGCGGGGGCAGGCGTCGCGATGGAAGAAGTATTTTTCGGAGGAGAATCAAGATGTGAAGGTGGAGGTTGTCGAGGATGCGGCGCTGACGGATCACGACTGCATTGTTGAGACGGAGCTCGGGGTGGCGAACTTTGGATTGGACACGCAACTCAAGGAAGTGGAGCAGGGTTTCTTTGACCTGATGGCGTTGAGGCCTGGAAAGGCATGAACCACGGAGTTCTGGAGCCGTATCGGCATCAATTGGAGTCGGGATCGACGCTGCGCTGGAAGGGGCGTCTGAGCCAGGTGGTGGGGAACCTGATTGAGTCGCAGGGGCCGTTTGGTTTTGTGGGAGAGTCCTGCGAGATTGAGACTGCCGGCGGCCAAAGTTATGCAGGGGAGATCATCGGCTTTCGTGGGTCGACCGTGCTTTCTATGGCGGTGGACAATCCGCAGGGCGTGCGGCTGGGAGATGAACTGGCGGTTTGGGGAGCGCGACCTTCGCTGCGCGTAGGGCCGGAGTTGCTAGGCCGAGTGATTGATCCCGCGGGCAACCCGTTGGATGGCCGAGGGGAGTTTCGCGCGGCCAAATCGGTGAAGATCGACGGGTCAGCGCCGCTGCCGCTCGAAAGGGTTGCCATCCGAGAGCCCCTGGGGTGCGGCATCCGCGCGATTGATGGATTTCTGACCTGTGGGCGAGGGCAACGCATCGGCATCTTCGGTGGGAGCGGAGTGGGGAAGAGCACGCTGATTGGGATGATGGCGCGCGGCACTGCCGCTGATATGACGGTGCTGGCGCTGGTGGGAGAGCGTGGCCGTGAAGTGGGAGAGTTTCTGGAGGTGTTGGGCGAAGATGGCTTGAGGCGGGCGGTGGTGGTGGTGTCGACGTCAGATCAATCGCCGTTGCTGCGACTGCGCGCAGCGTTGGCCGCGACTGCGGTGGCGGAATATTTTGCAAGCCTGGGGAAGCATGTGTTGTTGGTGACCGATTCGCTGACGAGATTTGCGATGGCACAGCGAGAGATTGGCCTGGCTGCGGGTGAGCCGCCGACGGCTAAGGGATACACGCCCTCGGTCCTGAATAAACTGGCGGGACTGGTGGAGCGGGCAGGCAATTTTGCGCAGGGAAGTATTACCGCGTTTTATACGGTGCTGATGGAAGGTGATGATCAGCAGGATCCGGTGGTGGACACGGTGCGTTCGCTGCTGGACGGGCATGTGGTGTTGGACAGGGCGATTGCGATGCGGAATCACTACCCGCCGATCTCGATACTGGATAGCTTGAGTCGGTTGATGCCGAGAGTCGTGTCGAAGGAGCATCTTGCCCAGGCGAATGCGTTGCGGCGATCGATGGCTGCGTACGCGCGGTCGGAGGATTTGATTCGGATTGGAGCGTACCAGAAGGGCGCGGATCCGGCCCTGGATAGCGCTGTACAGAATCTTCCTGCGTTGAACGCATTCTTGCAGCAAGGGGCAGAGGAGTTGTGTGGCCATCGCGAGGTGGTTACACAGTTGTTGGCGTTGCAGGCCTAACGAGGTTCCTGGTCGAATGCAGTGAAGGAGCGTGATTCATGGCGTTTCGGTTTGCGCTGGCATCGGTGCTGCGGGTTCGGGAGAGCGTCGAGAAGCGCGAAGAGAGAGCGCTCCAGGCGATTCAATTGAAGTTCGCGCGTCTGGAACAGAAGGCGGATGCGACGCGCGTGGCTATTGCCGGTGCGCGTGGGCGCCGCGAGCAATCGCTGCGGCAACGCATCTCCGGAGGCGAACTGCATTCTTTATTGTGGGACGAGCAGTTGGCCGAGCAGGCGTTGACCTTGACGCTGACAGACTTGCACGCCGCGGAGCAGCAACGCGACGCTCAAAGGACGATCTACCAGCTCGCCCAACGCGATCGTGAGATGCTGAGCGACATGTGCGAAAAGCAAAAGAAGATCTACGAGCGGGAGCGGGAGCGCGATGAGCAGAAGAAGCAGGATGATCTGTTCATCATGCGGCGGCCGCGCGTCTGAGATGGCCAGGTTGACGGGGTGGGCGTGGCTCGATGGTGGGACGTGGGTGGATGATTTGTGCAGCGTGGTTGGTAGGGAGTCGGTGCCGATGGGCACCCATTGCCTAGTGAACCGGTAAGGTTTGCCGCGTGGTGGGATCGTGCGGCACCGAGCACCTGTAACAGAACCTTCCAAGCTCTTTAGAATCAGACTGCTTTGCGATGTGTCCTTCTGTGCTGAGAGTGGCGCGTGGTTTGCATTCGTCATAGCGTGCGAATTTCTGCAGCAGCGATTGGGACGAGTGCAACGACGGCTACAACGTCGCCCATCCCTCGTGGAAGCCAAAGCTTTCAGTCTGTGCTGGCGAGCGCGTCGGCTAAAGGTTTGCCAGAGCGCAGACCGGAGGATCGCGAGAGGGAAGCTGCAGGAGGTGATGAAAAGACTGCGACGCGTGAGGTTGGCGAACACAATGTCGCCGAGCGAAGTGGAGAGATGCCTGCTGAGCCAACGACACTCGACGGCGAGAAGAGTGATTCAAGCGATCCTGGGAAAGTGAGTGTTAGCACAGCGACCGCGACGACGGTTCAGACGACCGCTGTGGCGACGTCCTCAACCACTTGCTCTGGACAGTTTGGTATGGCGATGGCCGCTGCGTCTCACGTTGCGCAGCCCGTCATGCATGTGACGGTTGGCTATGCTCAGGTTTCTACGATCCCCTCAGCAAGTGATCCAACAACCTCGCCGACATCTGGATCGAAACAGGTAGTAGTTAGCGGTGGCATGCGACCAGCGGAGAAGCAGGCACGCACGAAGCCTCAAGCGCAAGTGGCGCAGGGAGCTCCGTTGAGCGTCGTAGTTCCAGGCGAGATGAAGAGCGTGGTCGTAGGTGTGTTCCGTTGGGACGAATCGGCTCGCGGCTCGTCGAGTGACGCTGCCACGGACCAGCCGAAGCATGGAAGCGGCGTGACGGAGAAAGAACCTGAGGCGTCGAAAACGCTGGCTCCGACTAATCCCCAGGCGAGTGGGAACGTTTCGCCGGCTCCTAATGTGGATCTCGACAAGGGAATCAGCAACTCGGTTCAGCTTCCGAATGAGTCACTCCCAGTGGGTTTCGATTTATCAGCGGCCGGTGAAGTGAGCGGGACTCAGGATGTGATCTCTTCAGGATCGGTGACGAGCGTGGCCGCTAGCTCTTCGATGGATACTACCGGAGTCATGAAGACTGCAGGGGTCGCGGACAATCCCAAGAATGCGGCGACGGGAACGGCGGATGCGGCGTCGCATTCGCCAGCGGGCGGCGCGCAAGTTCAACCGAGTCCACAAATCGATGGATCCAAACCCGTAATGACGGCGCCGAAGAGCGGCGATGCGCCGGCGACGACAACGACCTTGAATGCATCCTCGGTCGCCGCTTCGGGCGCGATGCATGGAGCGGCACATGAGGTGCAGGATACGCCTCGTGCTGCAGGCGGAGCTGCCAGTGCGCCACACGCTGCAAAGGCGCAGGAGCTGGCTGCGTCCGCTCACATGGCAGGGGATGAAGAGGTTAGGGGGTCGGGCATCAACACGGCGAAGTTGATGCAGACGATGGGCGAAACAGAGATGCATGTGGGCATGCACTCGGAGGAGTTCGGCGACATCTCGATTCGCACTGCGATCTCGCAACAGCAGATGGTTGCGCAGATATCGCTCGATCACAATGGATTGAGCCAAGCGATCACGAATCATGTTTTAGATGTGCAGACCAAGTTGAGTGAGGAGTACGGCTTGCGCGCGTCGATCCAGGTGAATCAGCAGACCGCGCCTTTTTCCGGAGACAACGGAGGTTCTTCGCAAGGTGAGACGAATTCTCAGCGGCGTTCCGCGCGCGGGACGTCAGCGGAACCGATCGCGCTTACGGAGAGTGGCGGAAGCATGGGGGCGATCGTGGCCTCCATCGAGGGGCGCGGCTTGGATGTCAGGGTTTAGCAGGAATGAATTGGGCAAGAAGAGATAAGGGAAGACAGGAAAGGAAGGACTGATGAATATACAAGGTTTCAGCCCATCGATTACGGCACCAGAGCAATCGGCCAACGCCAATGCGGCGACCGCTACGGCAAATGCGTCTACCAGCACTACCTCCACGACACCGACGGGAGATTCGGCAACAAGCCTTCAAGATACGTTTCTCAACTTGCTGGTGACTGAGTTGCAGAACCAGGATCCGACGCAACCAGTTGATCCCACAACAATGGTGGGGCAGTTGGTCTCGTTGAACCAACTGGATCAACTCATCTCGATCAACCAAACGCTAACCAGTATGGCGCCAACTTCGAGTGCCACGACGGGCGCAGCGACTGCAGACGCGACGACCGCGGCGGGCGGTACCGGAGCTACGTCTGCGTCCAGCGATGCGCAAACCAACCCCACTCTCGCGGCTGCATCGGCGCTGGCTCAAATGCAGTCCATCAACGCTAGCAGTGCGAACGCGGCAGCACTTATGAACTTGTACGGCAGCATGACCCCTTCAGCACAAACTTCAAACATTACCACTCTAGGAGGTAGGTAACATGGCATCCTTTTCGATTCCGCTTTCCGGCTTGCAGGCCAGTTCATCCGATCTGGATGTGATTGGCAATAACCTGGCGAACCTGAACACTGACGGCTACAAGACGCAGACGATGAGCTTTGGGGATGTCTTCGCGCAGATGCAATCAACCTCTGGCAACGGTGACCCGATCCAGATCGGGTCCGGCGTGACGGTGGAAGGCACCTCTTCGGAGTTCACCGATGGCGCGGTAAGTTCCACGGGCATCGCATCGAACATGGCGCTGCAGGGCAATGGGTACTTCGTTGTGAGCAACAACGGAGTTCCGAGTTATACGCGCGATGGCGATTTCTCGGTCAACAGTGCGGGACAACTGACGACGGCTGGAGGCGCGCTGGTGATGGGCTACCCGGCGTCAAACGGAGTGGTGACCGGGACGGGGGCGCTGGTGCCCATCGATGTCGATCAGTCGAACACCGTGCCGGCGGTGGCGACCACCAGCTTTGGTGTAGATGCGAACCTGGACTCTGCTTCCGCGGTTGGAACAGCTTATGACACGCCTGTGACCTTGTACGATTCGCTCGGCACGACCCAGACGCTGACCGTCCAATACACCAATATGGGCTCCAATACCTGGGATTATTCGATCACGCTGCCGGGATCGGCGACCGGGTCTTCTACGCCCACGACGGTAGGAACAGGCACGCTGACGTTCGATTCTTCTGGACAGCTCACTTCGCCAAGTGGATCGGTGACAGGACTTGCGATTACGGGATTGTCTGATGGTGCGGCGAATATGAATTTGACGTGGAACCTGGATGGGTCGACCGGAACTCCGACGATCACCCAGGAGAACTCTGCGAGCGCGACGACCACGACTACCCAGAACGGGTTTGGCGGGGGAACACTGACGGGCTACACGGTGCTCTCCGACGGAACCGTGCAAGGTCAGTACAGTAACGGACAGAATCTGGCGCTGGGACAGGTTGCAGTGGCCAACTTCGAAAACCCGCAGGGGCTGAACCAGGGCGCTGATGGCACGGAGCAGGCGACCAGCGCGTCGGGTGCAGCCGTCATTGGGGATGCAGGGCTTGGCGGCCTGGGCACGATCACCGGCGGTTCGGTGGAGGCCTCGAATGTGGACCTCTCCACGCAGTTCGCCAACATGATCGTCGCGCAGCAAAGCTATGACGCAAATGCGAAGGTGCTGACCACACTGGACCAAGTGGATCAGTCGACGATCCAGATGGTGTCCTAGCGAGAAGGAGCCCGTCATTATTAATGTTCGATGAGAAGCGCCCGCCGGAGGCCGTCATCCTCCGGCGGTGGCTCCTCGTCCACACGCCTTTCTCATGGCGATCTCATCGTTGTGCGCTCGCATTTGGGAAGGGGTTTGGAACGGAAGTCGTTGTGAATAGAGGCATATAGGCGAGTGCGCAGCCAGCGTGACCAGGTGAAACCCGCACCTGCGACTCCGGCCCTTCGATTGCTTTTTATGAGGGTGCTACTCCTCTCTCACGGTCTCGCTTAAGGGCGGGCGAGCTTGAGGGGTGGCGAAAGCAAGCGAGACGAGGGTCCGATGAGTGCATCTGTCCAGAATCCAGAGCTAAGGCCGGTGGCGCTGCTGCCGGATCAGAGCGAAGCCGATCGGCTCGACCGGATGCCATGGTTGCCTTGCACGCTGAGCGTGGACGTGCCGGTGGTGCAGTTTACGATCGGCGACCTGCTTCGGTTGACTGAAGGATCGATCGTTGAGACCGCGTGTCATCAGACCAGTGACGTTCCGTTGCGGGTTAACCATTTGCTGGTCGGGTGGACCGAGTTCGAAGTGATCGGCGACCGGCTTGCCGTGCGGATTACGGACCAGGCATGAGCGAAGAGAGTTACAACACGTCGATGATGAGCGATCCCAACCCGCTGTGCAGGTGCCGGCACCGATGGGCAGGAGAGACCTCCTGCGCGGTGGCGCTTGAACATGTGCCGGAGCGGGTGATCTCTCCCGTGCGGCCGTTAGAGCAGGTTCGGTCGATGGGAAATCAGCCGACGTTATGGCCGGCAGAAGCGGTACGGCCGGGAGGCATGATGAACAGGTTGGTGAATGCGTTGTCCTGGTTGCAGGGAAGATACAACCGCTGCACGACGAGGCGTCTGCGGATTGCCGAGTCGATCTCGCTGGGCGAGAAGCGCCTGGTGGCGATCGTCTCGGTGGAAGGACAGGAGTTTCTGATCGGCGGCGGCGCCGCGGGCATGTCGCTGCTGGCGCAACTTGGAAGCGAGAGGGGAAGTGCAAGGGAAGCGGGACTGCAGTGCGGTGGAGGTGCGCGATGAGCCGCAACGCGATCTTGCGGTGGGCGATCCTGGTCGCCGGTTGCTGCCTGATGACGGCTCCGCGCATGTATGGGTTGGAGCAGCCGGCAGCGACGAGAGGCCCAATGAACGTCGAGGTTGCACAGGCGCAGAGTGATCCGGGCATGAATGCGCCATCGGTGCAGGATATTCGTCCCGTGGGAATGGAGCCGGACGGCCTCGCAAACTCTGCAGAGCAAGCACCTTTGGGTGCGGATGGAGCACTGCAGATTCCAGGGACGCTGGGACGATCCGTGCCGTGGTCCATCATCGTGACTCTGACGGTGCTGACGCTTATTCCGTCGATCCTGATTTGCATGACGCCGTTCGCGCGGTTGCTGATCGTCTTTCATTTTCTGCGCCAGGCGTTAGGGTTGCAGACAACGCCATCGAACCAGACGCTGATTGGGCTATCCGTCATTCTGACTTTCTTCCTGATGCAGCCGGTAGCAGACCAGATCTACCAGACCTCTGTGGTACCGATGCAGGCGGGCGAGATAACGCCGATCGAGGCACTGTCGCGGGCTGAACTTCCGATGCACACGTTTATGCAGCACTATGTGCGCGAGAAGGATATTGCGCTGTTCATCGGTCTGGCGAAGGAGCCGCGGCCTGCGTCGATCGATGACGTCTCTATGCGCGTATTGCTGCCGGCTTATATCTTGTCGGAGCTCAAAGCGGGTTTTGAGATTGGGACGGTTCTATTTCTTCCGTTCCTGGTCGTGGATATGGTGGTGGCGTCGATCACGACTTCCGTGGGCATGTTGCAGTTGCCGCCGGTGGTGATCTCGACACCGCTCAAGCTACTGCTGTTTTTGATGGTGGATGGATGGCATCTGCTGATTGGTTCGCTGATGAGGAGCTTCACCTAACGCTATGGACGTCGATCAAGCAGTATTGCTCGGACGAATGATGTTGCAGGAGGTCCTCATCCTGGTGGGGCCGATCCTGGTGGTCGCGATTGCGATCAGCCTGCTGGTGAACGTTCTGCAGGTGTTGACGTCGCTGCAGGACAGCACGGTATCGACGGTGTCGAGGCTGCTGGTGACCGGTGCGGCATTGTTCTTCATGATGCCCTGGATGTGGCGCAATCTGGCGCACTACACGCTCATGTTGTTTTCCGACTTCAGCAGGTATCTGCAATGATGCCCATTTCATTGATGAGCATCATCAGCGGCGGATTGACGATCGCAGTGCGGCTCTCGGGGCTCATGTTGTTCGCGCCGTTCTTTGGAAGCGTTGTGATTCCTCCGCGTGTGAAGGCCGGGCTGGTCGTAGCGTTGACGTTTTTGCTGTTTCCTGTCGTTGGGAGAAACCTTGGTGCGTACGATCTGGCCGCATGGCCGTTGATGGCCTTTCGCGAGTTTCTGATTGGAGCGGGCATGGGGATTGCTACCAATCTGATCTTCGACGCGACGCAGTTGGCGGGACAGATTGTTGGGATGCAGATGGGCTACTCGTTGGTAAACCTTCTCGATCCGCAGACCCAGGTGGATACGACGGTGGTCGCGGTTTTCTACCAGTCGATCGTGATGCTGCTGTTCCTGGGGATGGATGTGCATTACTGGCTGCTGCGTGCGATCGGCGATAGCTTCCTCTCTGTTCCGCCAAGCGCAGGCCATCTGAGTGGGTATTTTACGTTTGCGGTGGTGACCACAGTGGGCCGGGTGTTCGGTCTCGGCGTGCAGATCGCCGCGCCCGTGCTTGCGGCTACGTTGGTGGCGGACATTCTGCTAGGTCTGCTTGGAAAGGCATCGGCGCAGTTGCCGCTGATGCTGCTGGGGCCAGCGGTGAAGAGTCTGCTGGGTGTGCTCATTTTGATCGCGACGCTGCGGTATTGGCCGGATCTCTTCCATAAATTATTTGAAAACACGATGGAGAATGGCGTGGCGATTCTTCATCTGGCGCGGTGATGCACGATGGCTGACTCCAGCAAAACAGAACAAGCGACACCGCGGCATCGGCTCAAGGCGAGAGAGCAGGGGCAGATTACGCGGTCGCGTGAACTGACTGGCGCGCTCGCCATGTTCGCCGTTGCAGGCGTCATGGTCCTGGTGGCGCGACAGGGAATGGCGCAGTGGACCGACTTCTTCCGCAGTGTGCTCGCGTCGGCGACGACAGACCCGATCGAGCCAAACGGCCCTCTGCTTTTCTGGACGAGCGTTCAGGCAGTGAGATGGGTGTATCCCTTCCAACTGGCTGCGCTGGTTGTGGCGTTGGGGGTTGGCCTGGCGCAAGGCGGCTTCATCTTTGCTCCCGAAGCCCTGACCCCAAAGTTCGAGCGTCTGAGTCCGGCAAGCCGTCTCAGCCAGATGTTTTCGCTGAATTCGGTGAGCAGCATCCTGAAGTCGTTGCTTCCGTTTGTAGCTATCGCGTGGATGGGCTATGTCTGCATTGAGAGCCACTGGATGGAGATTGTGGCGAGCTCCTATGTGGACGCACGGGTGTTCGCGCGACTGGTGGGTGGGCTGATCTACGAGATCTGCTGGAAGTCGGGCTTGATCCTTCTGCTGTGGTCTGGCGTGGACTACTTCCTGTTGTGGAAGAAGAGCGAAGGCGATCTGAAGATGAGCAAGCAGGAGATTCGCGAGGAGATGAAAGAGTCCGAGGGGAACCCTGCGAACAAGGCGCGCATTCGTCGGTTACAGCGGCAGAACCGGCGCCGCCAGATGATCAAAGCTGCAGAGACAGCCACGGTAGTGATCACGAACCCAACGCACTACGCGGTTGCGCTGAAGTATGAGCTCGATATGGCCGCGCCCCTGGTGGTGGCCAAGGGGCTGGATTTGCTGGCGTTAAAGATCAGGGAGATTGCGCAGGACCGCGGCATTCCGGTGATGGAGAACCGTCCGCTGGCGCAGGCGCTTTACAAGGGCACCGAGGTTGGCGATGCAATTCCCGCGGCGCTGTATCACGCCGTAGCCGAGATCCTTGTGGTGGTCTACAAGGCGCAGGAAGAAGTGAAACGCCGGGATGCGCAGCGGAGATCCCAGGCCAATTCTGCTGGTGAGGTGAATCGTTGGTAGCGAAGAAGCGTGGACTGATGGAGATGTTGCGGGCGTCGTCGGATTGGTTTATTCCGACCGGAGCAGTGGCACTGGTGTTTGTGATGCTCGTGCCGTTACCGAGCTTTGTCCTCGATCTGCTGCTGACGTTCAGTATTACGGTTTCAGTGTTGGTCTTATTAACGGCGATTCAGATTCTGCGGCCGGTTCAGTTTTCGGTGTTTCCGAGTCTCATCCTGTTGCTCACGCTGATGCGACTGTCGCTCGACCTGGCGTGCACGCGGCGCATTCTTCTGCATGGGAATGAGGGTTCGACGGCTGCGGGGCAGGTGATCGAGGCCTTTGGGCAGTTTGTCGTGGGTGGAAATTACATTGTTGGGTTTGTGATCTTTTTAGCGTTGATTGCCATCCAGTATCTGGTGGTGAGCCACGGCGCGGTACGTACCGCGGAGGTGACGGCGCGGTTTACGTTGGACGCGATGCCGGGCAAACAGATGGCGATTGATTCCGATCTGAATACCGGATTGATCACCGCGGATCAGGCTCGGCAGCGGCGCGAGCAGGTAGCACGCGAGGCGGAATTCTGCGGATCGATGGACGGTGCGGCGAGGTTCAGCCAGCGCGATTCGCTAGCGACGATCCTGGTGCTCGCGATCAACATCGTAGCCGGATTTCTCATCGGGGTGTTTCAGCAGGGCATTCCGTTCCAACAAGCACTGAAGACGTACACGATTCTCACGGTGGGCAACGGTCTTGTGTCGATCATTCCATCCCTGCTCGTGTCGGTCGCGGGTGGCATTGTGGTCACGAGGGCGGGGTCGGATCTTTCGCTCGGCGAGGACATCGGCAAACAGATGTTCAAGACCTCGCGACCGCTGTGGATCGTAAGCGGCGTGCTGCTGGGGTTGGCGTTGATTCCAGGAATGCCGAAGTTCTCGTTCCTTGCACTTGGCGGCATCACGATGTTTGCGGCTTGGAAGATGAAGCCGGTGAGCGAGAAGGAATCGCAGGCGGCAAAGACGGCTGCGGCGAAGACCGGGACTGCGGGAGCTCCGACCGTCGATCCGATGGATGCGGTGTTGAAACTCGATGACCTGATGCTCGAGGTCGGTGTCGGTCTGGTTCCGCTGGTTGATGCGAAACAGGGAGGCCAACTGCTCACGCGCGTGAAATCGTTGCGTAAGAACCTGGCGCAGCAGCTTGGATTTCTCGTGCCTTCGATTCATATCACCGACAACCTTTCACTCAAGGAGAAGGAGTATGTGATCTACCTGCGAGGCGTGGAGATTGCGCGGTGGGAGATGCGACGCGATCGACTGCTGGCTGTGAACTCTAATCCGAAGCCGGGCGATCTTGCCGGGCAGGAGACGCGCGAGCCAGCATTTGATTCACCGGCGAGGTGGATCACACCCGATATGCAGGCGCATGCGATTGCAGCGGGATATGCGGTCGTGGATCACACGTCGGTGCTGGCGGCGCATCTGTCGGAGGTGATTAAGCAGAACGCGCAGGACCTGCTGTCACGACATGAGACGAAACGGCTTGTGGATCGTTTGGCGGACTCGCACCCGAGGCTCATTGAAGAGTTAATGCCGAAGCTGATGAGTCTGGGCGAGATTCAGAAGGTACTGCAGCAACTGCTGCGTGAACAGGTCTCGATTCGCGATCTGGGCACGATCCTCGAAGCGCTGGTTGAGGCAGCAATGGTGAACAAGAATCCGATTGCGTTGGTGGAGGCCGCACGCCATTCGCTCGGGCGTGCATTAATTCGACCCTTGTTGGATGAGAAGGGCCAGCTCAAGGTCATCACACTTGACCGGTCGATTGAGGAGGAGTGCGCTCGAACAACCTCTCAACCAGCACAGCCGGCGGCGGGCGGAGCCATGCAGGTGTCGGTGGCAAGCCGGGTGACAGCCGGTCTGCGCACGATGTTTGGTGACCAGGTGGCCGCGGCACCGCCGGTGATCTTGTGCTCGTCTCCGGGGCGCTTTTATCTTAAGCGGCTGCTGGAGCCTTTCCTGCCCAAGATCGTTGTGATCTCGCCTTCTGAGATTCCACCGATGACGCAGGTGCAATCTTTGGGGTCGGTTCGATAAAGAAATCAGGAAATATGACGTTTAAACGTTCAGGCAGGTAACGCAATGACAGCAGAAGCGGCTTACATGACAGGTGCAGGTGCAGTGGATGTAGATGAGCGCAATACGCTCGTGATGCAGGAGCTGTCGCAGGTATATTACATTGCCTCGCGTTTGCGCGAGCGACTGCCGCAGCATGTGGAGTTGGAAGACCTGGTGAATGCCGGAGTAATTGGTTTGCTTGAAGCGAGTCGCAACTATGACAGCGCAAAGAACCCAAGCTTCAGCGGCTTCGCCAAGTTCCGGATTCGCGGCGCAATCCTGGATAGCTTGCGGGAGTCGGACTGGGGTTCGCGGTCAATTCGCCGCCGCGGCCGCGAGGTGCAGGAGGCCACAACGCGGCTCGAGGGGAAGTTGGGCAGGCATCCTGTAGAGGCGGAGATCGCCGAGGAGATGCAGTTGGAGCCGGAGCATCTGCGCAAGATTATGGCTCAGATCGATGGGCTGCACCTCGTAGGTCAGCAGACGGTGATGTCCAATGATCGAGCGGACGTGATGGACATCATTGAGTCCGCGCCGAATCTTGACGATCCGGACCCGTTTGACCTTTGCCTGCAGGGTGAGCTCAAAGAGCACCTGGCGGAGGCGATCTCGAAGCTAAGCGAGAGGGAGCAACTGATTCTTTCGTTGTATTACAAGGAGGAGCTAACGATGAAGGAGATCGCCGAGGTTGTCGGCGTTGCACTCTCGCGTGTGTCGCAGATACGGCAGGCCATCATGAAAAAGCTGAGAGTCTCGCTTGCGCATCTGCGCGAACGGCCGATACCGCCAAGCACGCCAGGGAGGCCGACGCATGAGCATGCTTAACGCCAAGGGCGCCGGCAGTTCGGCAAAGGGTGTGCCGTCGAAGCCGACAGGTGATCGGGCACGTTCCGTTCAAGCGTGCAACTTCCGTTCGGCTGGACGCCTCTCGAATGAAAATGCTCGTTCGTTGACTGCAATCCATGAGGGCTTTGCTCGCCAACTCGCGAGCGCTCTGGATGTCTATCTTGGTACGGCAATGGAGGTAAAGCTCCAGTCGCTCGACCAGATCCCGCTGAAGGATCATATCGCGTCGATCCCGCCACTGAGCTATATCGTTCCATTTTCGCTGAGCACGATGCCCGGTGCGGTAGTCGTTGAATGTGATGTCGACCTCATGTTCCCGATGATCGAGGTCCTGCTGGGCGGCAGCGGCGGCACGGAGAATAACCCGCGCGAGCTCTCCGAGATTGAAGAGGAGATCATGCACGATGTGACTTCGTTGATTGCAAGGCAGGCTGAGTTCTCGTGGCACATGCCGAATATGGCTCTGGTCAGCAATCGACGTATTAAGTCGTCGTTGCTTCATCAATATTGCCCTGCGAATGAGAAGGTCACGCTGGTCAAGTTCCAGGTAGAGATTGCGGGCGTGCATGGTTCATTTCAACTGGTATTTCCTACGTCCTTTCTCAATGCGCTTCTCAAACAGATCAAGCTTGAGCAGCCTCAGCGCAAAGGTGGACTAAGATATTTTCCGATTCGCAGCATTCGCGAGCGCGTGCAGGATTGCGACGTGGTGCTTGCGGCGGGCTTTCCGCGGATGAGGGTTGCGGTACGAGACCTTATCGCTTTGCAACCGGGTTGTCTTCTGAAGCTTCGAACTCCGGTCAGGACACCCGGAATGTTGACGGTTGGAGATCTGGATATCTTCCAGGCAACTCCCGTACGAAATGGGTCGAAGAAGGCGGCGCAACTGGGGCATCCCATGCGGCTCGCAGATTGGGGTAAGGAGTAAGGGCATGGAAACATTCAATACTTTGCAGGCAGTACAAGTCTTCGGGGGCGCGCTGGCACAATCGCTCTCCGCATCGTTCACGCAGCGATTGGAGTTGCCGTGGAAGTTTCATCTGGTGGAGACATCAAAACCCGCGCCAAAGTTAGAAACGGAGGTCGTATTTCGGATTTCCGCACAAGGCGGATTGCGTGGCGAGTGCAACCTCATGATGGACTCAGACGCGGTTGCGGCTCTCGGCGCAAAGCTGTTGAGAGAGCCGCCCTCCGTGTTAGAGGCCAGGTACAGGGATGCGTTGAAGGATCTGCTGTCTTCGGCAATGGAAGAACTGGGTGCGACGCTGGTACCGCAATTTGGGTCGATCACCTTTTCGGTGGAGCAGATGGAGAGGCAGGCGCACGAAGAGCCGGCCGTGTCGCTGGAGGCCACGAGCGACGATGGAAGCCTTATCACGTGCTCGTTGGACTTCAGCAAGGAGCTTCTGGAAGCGATGACGAGTGCGGCTTCCAGCAAAGGGACGGGCCGCGGAAGGAAGTCGGGTGTCGATCCTACGAATCTGCAGTTGGTGATGGATGTTGAATTGAATGTTTCCCTGCGGTTCGGTCAGTGCCAGCTTCCGCTGCGAGAGGTTCTGGACCTGGCCAGTGGTTCGGTGATTGAGTTAGACCGAGATGTGGATGATCCTGTCGAACTGCTACTGGATGGCAAGGTAATTGCACGTGGAGAAGCGGTGATCGTTGATGGCAACTATGGACTGCGGGTTACTGAGATTCCGGAACCCATCGCATCGCACTTGGGAGGCTAGACAAATGAGAGTTGGAAATTGATGAGACTTGTTGAATCATTATTTGGCGGGGTCGACCGGGGCTGGAAGAGCCTCCACTGGACCTGTGGGCTGAAATCCTGCAACCAACGGTTGTTTATGCGCAGTATTCCGCAGGATCGCGTCGGCATCCGGATGGGGCAGACGTGGTATTGCACCGTGGACTGCCTGGTGAAGGCGACGCGTCATCGTCTTTCCGCACTGGCTGCTGAACACAGTATCGAGATGCCGCACCAGCCGAGGATTTCGATCGGCAGTGTTCTCCTTGGGAAGGGCTGGATCACTCAGGATCAATTGCGCTGCGCGTCCTCTAAAAGCACGCGCGCCGGAGAAGATCTGGAGACAACTCTGGTTCGTTTGGGGATGGTCGACGAGTCACAGGTGACCTCAGCCAGGGCAACGCAATGGGGGTATCCGGTGATGGGAAAAGAACGTAGCCCGGCTCCGGTGGAAACCGACTTGCCCGTCTGTCTGATGCGCAGATTCTCGGCGATTCCATTGCATTATTCCATCAGCACGAAACGCGTGCTGATCGGTTTTGTGTATCGCGTAGAGCATGGCCTTCTGCATGCGATTGAGCATGCTACTGGTTGCAGGGCGGAATCATGTTTTATCACGCCCAGTGAGTACCAGCGCCGGATTGAACAACTTCGCACCGTATCCGAGTGCAGAGATGAATTGGTGGACGACACGCGGACCGTAGCCGCGATCGCCAATCGAGTCGGGGACCTCGCACTGGAAGTGAAGGCGCGGGAGACGAGCTTTTCCCGATGCGGGGAGTTTGTATGGATGAGGCTCTCAGGGCAGCGTCGTGCGGTGAACGTTCTCTTTCGCTACAGACAAACGGCAGTGGTGCCGGAACGCGACATTTTGCCGGATTCTGTTGAAGAAGTTTTCGCATTCGGCTGAAATCCTGGGTGTGAGTTGCCGATCACTGCACAGGTGAAATCACAGTGATGCGTGCCTTTCAAGCTTCGAACAAAGAAGGATGTAACGCTTCAAGGTCGGTACGACCCTGGCTCGTTTCGTCGTCAGCCCGACAAGTTGAAATTCCGGTGCTGCCACAGACTCTCCTGTTGGCTGATCTGGAGTTGGACGAATTCCGAGTCGACTTAGAGTCGCTGAGTCAGCTGATTTTGAGCGATCTAGGTGCTACGTTACGTATATTGCGTGCCTCGGCAGATGGAGATGCGGGCGCTCACGGCGAGGTCTTTCGCATCGCGGACCGGATATGTGAGATGGGGCTCGATGCTTGCAGGGCGGCGCTGTTTGCATCGTGCTCCCAGGAGAGAATCTCGGTGGGTGCGCTGCATCTATGGACGCACTCCAGGGAGATTGGGTGCAAGGCGCGAAGCATTGCGGAACAGACAAATGGGATGCACCCGGAGCAGGCGTATTTGGTCGGCCTGCTCCACGCGATTGAGGAATTGCCGTCCGCGCTTGGCTGGAAATACGGCAGCCAACGAAGGACGATTGCCGCTTTCGGCGAGTTGAGACTTGCAGAAGAGTGGCGCCTGCCAGCATGCTTCCAGGAGTTCGTTCGGGAGCGAACCTCATGCGGTGAGGGTCCATGGACAGAGTTGATCAGGGCTGCCCATTTCCCGTCAGGCTCCGTTTCGGAGGCGTGGGTGTCAAAGTCAGAGATTCGTCCGCTGCTGCCGCAGGCCGTATAGCACGCGATCATCTGCGCCCGCGTTGCCACCTAAACATGAGGATTGCATGAGACAAGAGGGATGCTTGGCGTCCTTTCTGCGATCCTGCGGCCCGTTTCTCATGGGTTCCTCACCCACACGTTGATTTCTGTCGCGATTGCGGGGTGATCGGGACGAATTTGCCTATCCGGTTGGCACGCTTCATGCATTACCTATTGCCGAGAGGCAGTTATGGATAGTGGTTACTATGCACTGAGCACAGCGCTGATTGCTCGTACGCAAGCATTAGATACGATCGCAAACAACCTTGCGAACTCCAGCACGACGGGGTATCTGGCCGAGCAGAACGTCTTCAGCTCCGTCCTTAATGCGAGTGGTAATGCAATGGCATCGCCGCTCAACCGCGCCATCAACAACTATGGCGTGCTGGGCGGAACGAAGCTGGACATGAGCCAAGGTGCCTTGCAGAAGACAGGGAACGATCTGGATCTGGCGGTGCAGGGCTCTGGCTTCTTTGTCGTCCAGACGGCGAACGGACCAATGTACACGAGAGACGGCGCCTTCCAGGTGAACGGCAAGAGCCAATTGGTCACTGCTCAAGGCGATCCGGTCCTGGGGCAAAAAGGCCCGCTGACGATGCTGCCCGGTCCTGTGTCCATCAGTGCAGATGGAACGATCTCCTCAAACGGAGCGGTGACTGGAAAACTCCAGTTGGTCGAATTTCCCGCGGGCACGAACCTTACCAGCATGGGGGGAACTTACTATACGGCACCTCCGAAGACGGCCGTGGCTGCGGCCGATTCGACGGTGCAGCAGGGCGCTCTCGACAGCTCCAACGTGAACCCTGTCTCCGGCATGGTGGACCTCATTACAGCGCAGCGTTCCGATGAGATGATGCAGCGCGCGTTGTCCATGTTTAACTCTGAGATCGATAAGACAGCAACCGAAGATTTACCCAAGGTGGGATAAAGGAGATTCACCATGTTTCACGCTCTCTACACTGCGGCCACTGGCATGACGGCGCAAGAGATTAATCTCGACAACATTGCTAACAATCTGGCTAACTCGAGCACGTCTGGATTTCAAGCGCGCCGGGTACAGTTTTCCGACCTTTTGTATCAGACCGAAGTGATGCCTGGAGCCGCGGCGACGCAGCAGACGACCGTTGCTGCAGGTCTGCAGATTGGTCTCGGAACGCTACCGGGCAGCACAGAGATCACCCAGACACAGGGTGACTTGACCAGCACCGGCAACCCGCTGGACTTCGCGATCCAGGGCACTGGGTTCTTCCAGGTTTTACTGCCGAACAATCAGATCGGCTACACGAGAGCCGGCTCCTTCCAAACCAACGCCGAGGGGAGCCTTGTCACCGCGAACGGCGATGAACTGCAGCCGGCAATCACCATTCCAGCCAATGCAACCAACGTCACGGTGGGCAGTGATGGGACCGTGAGCGCCACGTTGCCGGGGCAGACGCAGGCTGCTCAAGTAGGTGTCATTCAGTTGGCCAGCTTCACGAATCCCGGCGGGCTCAACAGCGTTGGCAACAACATTTATCTGCCCACGACGGCGTCGGGCGAGCCGATCGTTGGAACACCGGGGGGCTCTTCTGGGCTTGGAACGATTCAGCAAGGGATGCTGGAGCAGTCGAATGTGAGTATCGTCGACGAGTTTGTAAACATGATCCTCGCTCAGCGGTCCTACGAGTCGAATTCGCGGGTGGTCAAAGCTGCGGACGAGATGTTGCAACAGCTTAATCAGTTAGCCCAGTAACTCGCAGGAGCGTCATGATGAGATTCACGGTCGTAATGATTCCATGGCTGCTAGCGGCGATGACACTGCAAGTATTCGCCTCACCTAAAGCTGAGCAGATTACTCCTGCGGAGGTCGCAAGCGCAATCGCAGCCGCAGGCTTACCAGTGACTCGCCAGCAGGTGATGCTGCTCAGTGATGTTGTCGCACGGAGTGGCCCCCCAACTCTGAAGGTTGAGTCGATTGAGCCATGGGGAACGGATCGCTTGAGGGTGCGGCTAAGCTGTGTTCTTCCCGGGGAGTGCCTTCCGTTCTACGTCTCGATTAGCCTTGCTCGAACGCCGCAAGCTCGTGCGCCGCGGCTGGTAGTGGGGTTGTTCTCTTCGAGGCCGGAGCTGAGGGTGCAGGCGAAAGAACAAATAGTGGTACGTGCCGGAGCCTCTGCTTTACTGCTGCTGGAAGGCCCTCAGATTCATATCCAACTCTCGGTGACGTGTCTGGAAAGCGGGTCTGTTGGACAGACAATCCGGGTAGTCGACAGCGAGCGGCATCCTTATCTCGCCAAGGTGGGTAGTGATGGGTACTTGCGAGGCACGCTGTGAACCGAAAGCCAATGAAGATCAAGGTATGGCACCATGTGCTGATTGGTGTGCTCCTTATGGTAGTGATCTCCACGCCGGCGCTGGCGGGGAAAAAGAACAAGGGCAATTCTCAACAGTTGCGTAGAGAATACATCGCCCGTCTCCAGGAGCAGGATGTAAGCGCAACGAGCAACACGACGGTGGGGAGCCTCTGGTCTCCGAGCAATTCATTAGGAGATCTTTCAACAGACTACAAGGCGCATAAATTAAACGACACGATTGTCATCATGGTTGGAGTGCAGACAACAGCCGCCCAAAGTGGTGACTCGAGCTATCAGCGCACCTTCCAGACTGCTTCTGGCATCACCGGACTGGCGGGCGCCGTGAATACCACGGGTCTGAATCCACTCTTTAATGCAAACTCTTCGACTGCCTTGAAGGGTGCGGGCGCGACCGATTCCAATACGACGTTTCAGACTACGTTGACCGGTCAAGTGATCGACGTACTACCGAGCGGCAATCTTGTGGTGGAGGCTCACCGCGAGATCTTCATGAACAATCAGCATGAGGACGTGACCGTTCGCGGAGTGGTGCGCCCGGCAGACATCGGATCGAACAACATCATCGCCTCAACGCAGTTGAGCAACCTTGAGATAGAGATGAAGGGCAAAGGCATCATCTCGGACAGTACACGCCCGCTCAACCCCATTACAAAGGCAATCCTATGGCTCTTTGGGTTCTAGTCTCGATGGTAGTGCGGCACATTCGCAAGGCCGATAGCCTTCAACTGGTAGCGATTGGTGTTCTTCTTGCAGTCGCTTTTCCCGGCCTCATGAACGCTCAGTCAACCGGATTCACACGGCAGGTACTGGTTCGCGATATCACAACGATTGCCGGCATTCGCGACAATCCGTTGGTTGGGTACGGGCTGGTCGTGGGACTGCATGGAACGGGCGACTCGCAGCAGACGATCTTTACGGTGCAGACTCTTGCCAATGCGATGCAGAAGATGGGTGTGCTGATCCCTCCCAGCGTCGCCGGCAGTGTGATGGTGAAAAACATCGCAGCGGTCTTCATCACGGCGACGTTACCCCCATTCTCCAGGCCAGGGGAGCGGCTCGATGTAACCGTAAGCTCGATTGGCGACGCGCATAGCCTTGAAGGCGGAGTGTTGTTGATGAGCTCGCTTCGTGGTCCCGATAGCAAAGTCTATGTCGAGGCGCAAGGTCCGCTGATCATGGGCGGATATCTCGCTGGTAGCGGTACGAATGGCAAGCAGATGAACCCGACGAACGTGGGAATGATTCCGGGCGGGGGCATTGTTGAGCGCGACACGTCGGTGGATATTGACAGCTTCAAAACCGTCTCGCTGCTGTTAAGAAATCCTGATTTTGCAACGGCCACTGAAATTGCACACGCGGTCAATATGGAGTTTAACAAGCCCGTGGCGACAGCCCTGGACAGTGGACGAGTGGATATCAATGTTGCCGAAGCGTCGGCACCGTCCGTTCCTGTACTGATCGCGCAGGTGCAAGATCTGCAAATCAAGGCCCACACGCCGGCAAAGATTGTGATCAATGAACGGACGGGAACGATCGTGATGGGTGGAGATGTCAAACTTTCCCCTGTGTCTGTCATTCATGGAAACCTCTCCATTCAGGTAGTGACCTCTTACACGCCCGTGCAGCCGCTGGGCTCAGCGCCGGGCCAGCAAAGTCCAGGGGCGTTCCTGGTACCGCAGACGGCGATAAATGTGAACGATGGGCCAGCGCAGTCGATGCGCCTGGAAGAGGGCGCAAACGTGGATGAGCTGGTAAACGGACTGCATGCCATCGGCACCTCAGCGCATGACGTGGTGGCGATTCTGCAGGCCATCAAAGCAGAGGGCGGAATGCAGGCAGATCTCGAGGTGCAATAGATGGGAACGACTACAGGATTGGGATTGATGGGATCTTCGACGAGCCTCTTGGACATGAAGGAACAGCAGTTGATACAGCAGACCGCCTCGGCGGCTACGACCAGAAGCGATGACGCAAAGATCGACAAAGGCGCGCAGCAATTCGAATCGATTCTTGTAGGTACCTGGCTCAAGGAGGCCGAACAGTCGTTTGCGACGGTGCCAGGCGGTGATTCGGATGGAGATGCTGGCGGAGAGCAGATGATGAGCCTCGGCGTCCAAACCCTGTCCAACGCCCTGGCAGCTTCCGGAGGCATCGGAATCGGGAAGATGGTCGCCAAGGCGATGCACGCCGCTGCCGACAAGGCACAGACGGCGGGTCCCGCTGCCGTGAAGGAGACTGGTCGTGAATAGACCGGAGAGGTTCTTCATGAAAAGGACGACGGCCCTAAACTTCTTTGCGGCAGTTGCCGATAGTTAGAGGGACCAGTCTAGGAGGGAATATGAGGATTGATCTATACAACTCGTCGGCAAGCCAGATCGCAAGCGATCTGAACCCGCAGCAGGTGAGTGCGCAGGGAAGTGGACGAGCGACGAATTCGGAAGGCGTTTCGGGGGATGACCGAACGAGTCTGAGTTCCGGATCGACAGCGGTAGCGTCACTTGTAAGCACGGCGCTGGGTTCGCCAGAGGTTCGGCAGGATAAAATCGACAGTCTTCGTCAGGCGATCGGCAACGGGCAGTATCAGGTCGATCCGGCGAGCATCGCGGCATCGATGGCGGGGGAAGCAGCATAGCCGGTTGCGAAATTGGCGGGTGGTGTCGCGAGCCGGCAGGAAGTGAGCAGGGTGAAGACAGATAGCAAAGGTCGAACGACTCAAGACCGGGAGCACTTGGATCTTCTGCGCTCCCTCGCCGGAGAGATTGACAAGGCAGTCGTTGCGATATCGCGGAACCGATTGGCGGAATTTGAGGAGAGTATCTGTCAGCAGGAGTCTCTTGCGTGGCAGTTGAGCTTAATTCTAAAAAGCAGAGCAGCGGGCTTTGATTCCGCGAGCATCGCATGCAGGCCAGTTGGGAGTGAGGTTCTAAGACGAGAGTTCGATCAGGCGCGTCAGTCGTTGCAGCAATCGTGCCAGATCTATGCGGCGGTGTTACGGCATGCCAGTCACTCCTGCCAGCTAACGCTCTCACTGTTTGACTCACGTAGGGGCAACTTTCAGGAGGCTTCTGGCGCCAGGCGGAGACATCAGACCTGGTCCGGCCAGATGTAAGCCATGGGCGGACTCAATACAACGCTGTATCTCGGGGTGGGAGCGCTTGACGCGGCGCAAGCTGCGATTGACACGACGAGCAACAATATCGCCAATGCGAATACAGCAGGTTATACCGAAGAGACAGCGCAACTGAGTGAAGATCCGATCAGCCAGTCTGGCAATGAAGTGACCGGAGGCGGAGTCAGCCTAGATGGAATTCAGAGCGTGCAGGACGAGCTACTCAATCTACAGATACAGCAACAGACCTCGGCACAGAGCAGCGCCAACACTGAGTCTGCCAGTTTGCAACAGATTCAGACGTATTTCGCGAGCACCGGCACAGACATTGCGAGTGCTCTCACGGCATTTTCGAGCAGCCTGGCGGCGTTGTCCGCGAGTCCGACGAGCACCGCAACGCAGCAAAGCGTGCTATCCGCCGGCCAAAATCTTGCGCAGGCGTTCAACACCACTGCCGGTGGATTGAGAAGCGCGCAAGGCTCCGCCGACGGACTTGTTCCTTCTTCCGTGGCGCAGGTCAATACGCTTAGTCAGCAAATCGCGCAGTTGAATGGGCAGATATCACAGTTAAGCCAGGCCGGGCAGAGCGACGCCACCGAGGTGGACCAACTGAATGAGGCGGTGCAGCAGCTGGCAGGGGTGACGGGCATCTCGGTTACCCAGACCAGCGACGGGGAGACGATCACCACGGGCAACGGAACTCCGCTGGTGATGGGCGATCATAGTTACAGCCTTCAAACCGCTACAGGCAGCGATGGATTTCAGCAGGTGCTGGATTCGAACGGCAATAACATCACGTCGACGATCCAAGGGGGGCAGTTGGGAGGGGCTATCCAGATGCGCGATCAGGTGATTCCGGGGATGCTATCGCAACTGAACTCGCTGGCGACGCAACTTAGCAGCAGTATCAACGCTGCCCAAACGCAGGGTGTGGACTCGAATGGAGATGTGGGACAGGACTTCTTCACGGCACCGGCGACCAACGCTGCAGCCGGGATGAGCGTTGCTCTAACCTCGGCCTCTCAGCTCGCGATCACCAGCACCAGCGGGAGCAGCAATGTGGCAAACTTAGCGGCAGCTCTCAGCAATCCGCTCCCTTCAAACTCAGCCACCTCGACCAACGGTTCCGCGAGCGCTCCGCTTTCACTGACGAGCTCGTTAGCCAGCGGTTCGGTTACGACGATCTCGGATGCGTTGACGGGACAAACCTTCACCTTCACTGCTGGCGCATCGTCAACGTTGGGAGACCTTCAAAGCGCCATCGCGAACGCGGTGTCCGCCGGAACATTGAGCGCGGGCACGGGCCTTACCATCAATGGGAGCGGCCAAGCGGTGATCTCTACAACAACAGCGGGAGACACCTTACAGGTTTCGACCAACGACAGTGCCCTTGGAGAGTTCACCGTTACCGCGGGGCAAACACCCGCTGATGCATACGCGAGTCTTGTATTCCATGTAGGGACGGCGGCTTCCAACGCGAGCACTCAGGCAACGGCGATCGGCAGTAGCCTATTGCAATTGAACGATCAGCTCGGATCGGAGTCGGGTGTGAATATCGACACCGAGACAGCGAACCTGATTCGCTTTCAGACCGCCTACGAAGCAGGCGCACGCATCGTAAGCACCGTTCAGGCGCTGAACACTGTGGCCTTAGACATGGGATCCGCGCAGAGCTACTAGTCGGTGGTTACATTCTTATTACAGCCGATAGATCAACGAGACCGAGTAAAACGATATGCAAGTGAATCCAAATCTTACCCCGAATGTTCTGGCGGACCTGCAGCAAAGCCAGGCGACGTTGAATACAGCGCTGCAGCAGGTAGCGACCGGGCTCAGCGTGAGTGTTCCGTCCGACAACCCGACCGCGTCCGCCGAGATGGTCCAGAACACGTTGGAGACTGGAGACGCCGATCAATATACCCAAAACGTAAGCACGGTACTCTCCACGGTCGAGACTGCCAGTTCGGTGCTGAGTAATGTCGTAACGTCCCTCACTCAAGCTGTTTCGGTGGGAACTGAGGGAGCCAACAGCACCAACACGACAGCGAACCTGCAGGCGTTGGTGACGCAAGTACAGGGCATCCTGGCAATGGTGGTTTCTGCGGCAAACACCTCGGTGGCTGGCAATTACCTGTTCTCCGGAACGGGAACCACCACGCCGTATACCGCCGATGCAAGCGGTGCGACAGGATACGACTACAACGGAAACAGCGATACCACCTCGGTTGCCGTAGGTGACAGCCTGAACGTACAGGTGAATCTTCCGGGTAGCGAGATATTTTCCAACTCCAGTAACAATGTGATTGGCGCGTTGAGTACACTGGTGACGGCGCTACAGAGCGGGGACATCTCTTCGATCGCAAGCGCTACCGACAGCGTGAGCTCGGCCATCAGCTATATGGGACAGCAGCAGGCTTTTTACAGCAATGCAGAGAGCCAGCTCAACTCGCAAGAGACCTTCTTACAGCAGGATACTGTCAGCCTCGCGACCCAGGCGAACAACCTCGTTGGGGTCGATGAAGCTACTGCGGCGACAAATCTGAGCCAGGCGGAGACGGATAACAGCGCTGCACTCGCAGCCACCGCGAAGGTACTTCCGACTACGCTGCTCAGCTACCTTGAGCCCCCTAGCTAATCCGAGAGGGTCGATTGACGAGAGGGTCGAACTCCTCCACCTATTCCACGGAGCATTTTGTTTCGCTTCTGGATTGAAGCGGAACGTACGCCATTGCCCGCCCTACGCAGACCAGCTCGAGCTTCCCGAGACGTACTCTGCCGGCAGAGGAGCATAGGCAACACGTGTGACCTGGTCTGCAATGTGTTCTGCCTCGCGGGCGCCGGGCCGCTCCATTGATTGCCATGTTTCCCGGACGTGCAGGACGATCGCCATCTGTTGCTCGAGAAGCTCGGCAGACCGACTCTTTTGCGCTTCCATGATCGCTCTGCGAAGGGAAGAGTAGAGTCTGAGCAGTCTCTGCGATAGTTCCCCTCCGTCGGAACGCTCCACGGCATCCTGAAGATAGCCGACCACGAGGAGCGCGTGGTTGACCTCATTGCAGCGGGCTCCAATGTCATTGCGGCGTTCGGCCGCTGCAGCTCTTTGCAGATCCCCGGCCAGCGTATCGTAGAGCACGATCAGCAGAGTAAATCCGCTGGCGCCCACTGCCGCACTCTTGCGATAAATACGTTCAACTGAGGTCATGATTCTCTCCGGCTAGCTCGACGAGGAGTTATTCTCGCCTAGCTCCTCATCGATCTGTTTCAGCTCGGTGGGCAGTTCCTGCAGCTCTTCTTCAGCCGAGCTGTACTCGCTTTGCAGCTGTGTCTGCAATGGCGTGATCACATTATTCTGGAAGTTGGTGATGTCGGTCTCCAACCCGCTGTACTCGGTGCTCATGCTTTGAAGGTCCACCGTGAAGGCGCCATTGGATGTGTTGGTGAAGCTGGTCAGTTGCGCGTTCAGTGAGTTGGCGAATCCGTTCGATGCTGAACCTTGAAAGAAGTTTTGAACGTCGCTGAAGTTGTTCTGCAGCGCACTATTCAGCGCTGTGCTGTCGACACTCAACGTTCCATCGTCGTTCACGCTGATGCCCAGCGACGAAAGGTTGGGCATCGTTGTTGTGCTGCTGCCTGAGGCCGGCGAGGCAGCGTAGTCCACCGATTGCAGCAAGTCGGTCTGCAGGATGCTGAGAGTAGGATCGCTCGCCAGCACCCCCTGTCCTGATCCTGAAGAGTCGGAATATTGAGCATTCACCGCACCCATCAGCGTGTTGTAGTCGGTCACAAACTGGTTGATCGCTGTCGACGCCGACGACGTATCGGGCGCAGTTGTAAGGGTCACCTGCGTTCCTGGGCTTGCGCTCATCAGGTTAAGTGTGAGCCCCGGCACGGCTCCGGTAACGGTATTGGTCGCGCTGGATATCGTGATTCCGTTCACGGTAAGCGACGCATTGCTGCCGGCGTCTCCCTGCGTGAAGCTAGGCGCGCTGCCGGCGGAGCTCACCGTAAAGGTTCCGGCACTGCCTGAGGTATTACTGTCGAGCTCCAACATCGATCCGGAGGCGTCAGTGATGATGCTCGCAGTCACTCCCAACCCTGCGCTGTTGATGGCGGTCTCCAAATCGCTCAGCGTGTCGCCAGTCGTGCCGCTGCCGGTGGAGAAGGTCGTCGCGCTGCCGCTGCTCCCCGTAATCGTGATGCTTCCGGAGGAGAGCGCTGTGGTTGAGCTGGCCACCGCCGAGGAGGCGTAGGATGCTGTGCTCGCAAGGCTGTTGATCTCGATGACGCTGGTGCCGGTCGCACTGCCCGTCGTCGCGGTGCCTGTGAGCACGCTGGAGTTGGAAGAGGTAACTGTATTTGCAGATAGCGCACCGGTCAGGCTGCTGAGCGCCTGGAGGGCAGTTTCTACAGTAGCCGTGTCCGACTGAATCGTGTCCAACGCGCTGGATTGACTTTGCAACGTGGACTCCTGTGACTCCCAGGTGTCTTCCGGCGACTCGGCCGCGGTGACGGCGGCGCTCACTGCAGAGGTCACGTCGATTCCCGGCGTGGAGGCCCCGGTAGCAGCCTCGAGGATGGAGCTAATATCTATGCTCGACGAGGAGTTGCTCGAGCCCAGCAGAGAACTCAAAAGAGAGGTTGTGCTCATATGCTTTACCTATCCATCAACGTGGTGAGTGGTGATCCCTCGAGAGGCTTGACGGACGGCATGTGCAAGCCCACAACCATCTATCGGCGAAACGAGCGGGTTTGTTCAGCCCTCGGAATAACAGCGGTGGTTCCGGTCAGGAACCACCGCTGTCGGGTGGTGGACATGGATCAGCAGCAGAGCTTACAGGTTCTGTACCAGCTTCAGCACGTTCTGCTGGGTGGTCTGGGCCTGCGAGAGAGCAGCCATTCCAGTCTGTTCCAGCACGTTATACTGCGTCATATTCGCGACCGTGGTTCCGATGTCAGCGTTCTGAACGCTGTTCTGAGCGCTGGTCAGGTTCTGCACCTCGGTGTTCTCAACGCCTTCGTCCGCGGTCAACTGGTTCACTGAAGCGCCGATACTGCCGCGGGTTCCAGCCACCGTGCTGATCGCGGCGGTGAGGGCCGTTAATGCTGTCTGGGCTCCTGTCGTCGAATTGAGGTTAAGGCTCGACCCCGTGGTGAGAGAGCCGGCGGCGCCGAGCACCGTGCCGCTCCCTTGCGATATGGTGTCGCCGGAGGGAAGTCCCGAGATGACGAGTGCACCCGTGCCGCTTAGCGACGCGGTCCCGTAGCCCGATGCGTTGAACGCATTGATCAGGTCTCCAACCGTGCTCCCGGCGACAGGTGTGAATCCAAACGTACTTCCATTGGCCGTGGTGATGTTAACGGAGTCGTTAGCGGTAAGGGCCGTGCTGTCACTGAGAGCGGTACTTGCGAAGGTGGAGGATTGTCCACCACCCAAGCCCAGCGATGCCGCCGAGAGTAGGCCGGTGACCGTCGAGGTGGGAGTGCTGCCGCTTGTGGTTCCGTCACTGGTGAAGACCGTTTGGGCAGTGCTGCTGAAGACGCTGTTTCCATTGAAGTTGGTGGTCGAGCCAATGTTCGTGATCTCCGAAAGGATTGACGTGAACTCCGTGTTGGCCGCCGTCGCCTGAGCGGTCGTGAGGCCGCCATTGGCCGCTTCGGTAGCAATCGAGACAGCCTGGTTGAGCAGCGTGGTTACCTGCGAGAGCGCGCCGTCGGCGGTCTGCAGCAGGCCAACGCCGTTGGAAGCATTCTGACTGGACTGTGTAAGTGCCGCGATGTTGGCTCCCAAACCGTTGGCGATCGAAAGGCCGGCCGGATCGTCCGATCCGCTGTTGATACGCATGCCCGTTGAGAGCTGCTGGAGTGAGTTCTGCAGACTGGTCTGCGTCGAGGAGAGGGCATTCTCCGCGATCAAAGAGGATACGTCATTGAGTACGCTAATCATGGTTGTTGCTCCTTATATCGATTTCCGCCTGCACCGAACCTGTTGCATTTCGTAAAGGTTCAGAATCGTTACTTGGAGCAGGTGGTCGTTTGTTACGAGCAATCTATCGGCACATGTTTTTGAGGATTCTAGCCAGAGCGACTATCTTTTGTGCCGGCTACTACACTTCGCTAAAGAGAGTCCACGCCGAATCGTTCGCCTTCAACGCTCCGGTGGGCGAGCCCGCAGCATGGCTTCAAATGAGAGGAAATGTTGCGCGGAGTTCCGAGCATACACGCTCCACCACGGGCGTCCACTTGCCGGGCTCTTCTGCTCGAAAGAGACGCAATGTGGGATACCAAGGGCTATCCTGACGCTTCAGGAGCCAGCGCCAATCAGGCGCGTAGGGCAACATCACCCAGGTGGGAACGCCCAGCGCGGCAGCCAGATGCGCTGTTGAATTATCAATAGTCACGACCAGATCCATCGCAGCAACCTGAGCCGCAAAGAGATCCATATCCTGCAGTTGATCTACATCGTCGTCGAGAAAGACTGGGTCTGCCGACGCAGCAACTTCCGCCTGCAGCGCCTCGTGGTTTCCATATTGCAAGCTGATCCAGCGAACGTCGTGATTCGCAAACAGCGGCGCCAGGGACGCCAGTTTAATGCTGCGCGCACGACCGGACGCCTGGTTCTTCGTATGCCATGCGACGCCCACCAGGGGGCGACCATCCTTATACTTGTTGCGAAAATGATCTCGCACGGCAAGATTAGAAGTGAGGTAGGGCGACGTCGTGTGGCCGAAGTCAGCGGCTGTCTTCCGAAATAAACCTGGAAGACTTCCGCTCGGTATTTGGGCTGCGATATCTGACTCGAGAGACTGTCCTGGGTTGTGGAGCGATACGACCTCCGCCCCCGGAAAGGAGCGCGCGAACAGTGGCCCAAGGCGAGGCTCGCAAGCGAGTACGCAGCGAGTTCCTGTCGCGAGAATATCCGGTACCAGCCCGGCAAACATGATTTCGTCTCCGACCCCTTGTTCACCCCAGATCAGGACGCGGTTGGATCCGAGATTTTCTCCGTGCCAGCGCGGAGAGGACTCGATTCGAGGGCGGTCGCTCCAGTCGCGTGTTTGCCAGCGCGATTCGGAGAGCTTCCATCCACGCAGAAATTTACCTTGAAGGAGCAGCGAGGTGCCCATTCCCGCCTTCGCTTCATTCATCTGAGGATCAATCCTCAAAGCCTGCTCGTAACAATGGAGCGACGCTTCAGGTCGTCCCCTCTTCTTCAGCACATGACCCAGGTTCATCCAAACCTCTGCCTGGTTAGGCCGGATCGACAGGGAAGCGCGGTAACAAGCCTCTGCTTCCGCGTCCTTTTCGAGCGATTGCAGAATATTTCCAAGGTTGGCATGGTATGAAGCGCCCAAAGGATGGAACGCGATCGCACTGCGAATCAGTCCAATGGCCTCATCCGCGTTGCCCGCTTGAAAAAAAGTCATTCCAAGCAGGTGCAGACAGTCCGCATGACCCGGCTCGCTCGCGAGCAGTCGGTAGTACAGTTGTCTTGCTTCATCCAGTCGTCCCTCGCGATGATGGGTGAGGCCTTCTCGCAGGAGTGCTTGTTTCGTATCGTCGAAGACCTGTGGAGCAGATATCACGGTTAGCTCATCCTTGATACAACGATTGATGCAAGTGATCGGCCAGTCTCGATCGCGGTGAAAAATGCCAGATAATTGGGTCCGCCCGCTCAAACGTTCTTCCACCACGCAGGGCCTCATCAAATCCTCATGAACTTCAAATTATGCGGCTATTTCTGATCCACGGCTGCGGAAGAGAATGCGTCAATATGAGACAACCCTCATCAACACCTGCCGCTCTCGACGACTGAAAGAGGAACGAATGTCCTGATCGAGATCAGTTGTCGTTTCATTCTGGAAATTGCCTTGACGGGGCGACAGACAAGGGTATGATCACTCCATCGCAGCGCGAGGATTAATCTGCTATGCATCGATTTTTATATCGGTACCCCCGAGTTCAGGTGGATCTATCCGGCCGCTTCGAGGCGGCAAACGAAACGCTTCCGTGCCGATGTATCGATATGAGCATCGCGGGTGCAAAGGTTGAACTGGCAGCTTCACTCGCGGTTGGCGCACAGGGCATGCTGACGATCTATCACCAAGCTCGCGCGATTGAACTCAACGTACGAGTAGCGCATGCTTCTAAAACGCATTCCGGCCTGGAGTTTCTCGTCGACGATGATGAAGTGCGATCAGCCGTCGCTGATCTCATCGAATCCTCGACGGTGAATTCAAATCGCTCCATGTTTGTGCTCCCGCCGCCACGTCACGCTCTTCACACGCACAGATATCGCTAATCTGGCGATTTGACTGTATTCGAGAGCTTAAGTCCAGCAGGTAGCGGCACCGCGCCTTTCGCCGCGACTAGGTATTGGACGATTAGCGAAATCCGGCGGTTCGACGGATCGTTCGGCTGTTTGGGCAGACGTAAGCGCTGGTCCGCGAACCCTCGCACCTGCGACACCTGGCTCGCTCCCAGCCCTTCGCCTTGCATCATCCGCCGCGCTGCATTGGCGCGATCACACGAAAGATCCCAGTTGTCATACGACTTGATTCCCGAATAGGGTGTCGCGTCGGTGTGGCCTTCAATGGATAATTTGTTGGGCAGCTTGCCCAACTCTGGAGAGAGCACCTGCAGTATCTCCTTGAGTGCTGGAGTGGGTGCCGCGCTACCGAGCTCGAAGAACGTCCCCTTTGCCGACTCCATCAGTTCGATACGTAGACCTTCCGGCGTAATCGTAATCTCGATCTGGTTTTTTAATTTGTTCAACGGGTCAATCTTCTGGATCGACTTCAGGATCTGCTCCTTCAGCTTCTCCATATCCTGTTTGCCCTCTGGCTTTGGTACCGACGGTGATGGGGTGGCGGGACCTTTCCCAACGCCAGTCATCTTGGTTGTACCGTGCGGATCTTTGAAGTAGCCACCCACCGCCGTTTGGATTGGCTTGCTCGCATTCATCAGCCATAAGACGATAAAGAGAGCCATCATCCCTGTGACGAAATCAGCATACGCAACCTTCCAGGCGCCACCATGATGTCCTCCATGGCCGCCTTTCTTGTTGATGATGATGATCGGTTCGGGAGTCTCTGCCACGGTGTTGCCTCTTCCTCGATGCTTTAGGCTGCTGCGGCCACTGGCGTTGGTTCGTCCTTCCGACGGCACGCTTTCTCTACCTCTTGAAAGCTGGGGCGTACGTGCTCCGGAATGGCGCGCCTCGCCATCTCGATGGCAAGAATTGGCGACATGCCCTTAATGAAGGACAGCATGACGACGCGCAGTACGTGGTAGTACGCATTCTCGTCATCCACAAGTTTTGACATGCTGGCCGCGATGGGCCCCACTACTCCATAGCACATGAGAATACCGAGAAACGTGCCTACCAGTGCCGCCGCAACCTTCTTGCCAATCTCTTCCGGTGGTCCACCGAGAGAGCTCATCGCAATGACAATTCCAAGCACAGCCGCCACGATTCCTATTCCCGGCAGAGCATCCGCCATCGTCGAGAGAGCGGTCGCGGGGTCCGTTGCTCCAGCGTGATGCACTTCCAGGTCTAGTTCCATCATTCTGTCGACATCAAACGGCGAAGCGCCTCCGGTAATGGCCATGCGCATCGTGTCACATACAAAACATTGTGCGTGATGGTCCTTCAGAAACGCCGGATACTTCGAGAAAATGGGACTCTTGGCCGGCTCTTCGACATCGTTCTCGATGCCAACCATCCCTTCCTTGCGCGCTTTATTGAAGAGCTGAAACATCATCCGCAAGGAATCGAGATAGCGCTGCTTGGAAAACTTAGAGCCACCAATCACCTGTACCAGGCTTGAGAAGATACTCTTGAGAACGTGCATCTGGTTGGCCGCAATCAACGTTCCCAGCGCGGCCCCGCCAATGATGATGAACTCAGATGGCTGAATGAGAACTGCCAGCGGCCCCTTCTCTATCAGAAAGCCGGCTAAGATTGCTCCTAAGACGACGACAATTCCAATAATCGAAATCATATTTCTCTAGTCCCGGTAGGTATTTGCTGCATCGATCTGCTGCAAATGGCCCGTGAACAGGTTGAGTCCTGTGCTAGTTCTCTATCGGCAATGCAGGTCTCGGCTTCTAGTCGATCCGGAATCGTGTGCCTGGTCAATCCCGCAAGGCCCGCTTAATGGGCTAAGGCTGGGCCCTAGTCCGGAGACCTCTCGCCCGTTTCCCGAAAGATAACGACCAGGTCAACGCGCCGATTGAGCCGTCGCCCCTGGGGAGTTCCGTTGCTGGCCACCGGACGATAGGGGCCATAGCCCGCGAGCGATAGCTTGCTCGGATCCAGACGCGATTCATTGATGAGAAGCATCAAGACGGCCATGGCACGCGCGGTGGAGAGTTGCCAGTTCGACTGGAATTCACTGTTGTGTATCGGTTGATCGTCGCAGTGACCTTCAATCCGGAGCGAGAAGCCGTGTTGAGCCAGCACATTCGCAATGCGTTCAATCTTTGCCGCGGCGCCGGGGCGAAGGTCTGCATCCCCTGACTGAAAGAATCCTGCCTCTTTGAGGCTGATCACGAAGCCCTCCGGTGTCGTTCGTAGCGTGATCTTCCCATCTCGAATCTCTCCGCCGATGGCCATCTCCAACTCGCGACGCAACGCTTCAATGTCAATCCCACTCGTGTTCGCTGTCTGTTCCCCGGATTCCACATGATCTTCGAACCCGAGTTGCTCGGAGCCCCCATCGCTCCCTGTTGTGCCGTGCGATAGCACTGTCGGATCCTCACCATTCGGAAAGGGTTGCAGGTTGCTGAACCCGGCATGAATCGATTGCGATAACTTGATGATCGACCGGCCATCCTGGCTTAGAGAGGCGAACAAAACAACGAAGAACGCAAACAGAACCGTAATAAAGTCGGCATAGGAAACCATCCAGCGATCGCGGTTCCCTGGTTCTTCCGCGTGCCGTCGCCTTCTCACAGAGCGACTACTTTTTCAAGGCGTTGTGACCTCGGCACTCCGCCTAAATGGCTGAGGCGTGATTCGAGAGCTCGTGGATTGACCCCTTCAACGATGGATAGAACTGCCTCCAACATCATCTCTTCCACCACCTGCCGTTCGCGCAACCGTATACGCAGCTTCCCGGCCCAGGGGAGAAAGAACAGATTTGCCGCACCCACTCCGTAGATCGTCGCAACAAATGCGACGGCAATGCCTTTGCCCACATCGTGGATGCTCTGCAGGTGCTGCATCACCTGAATCAGGCCGAGCACCGCGCCAAGGATGCCAAACGTGGGTGCAAATCCTCCAGCAGCATCGAAGACCTTCGGAATGCGTTCATCCTTTTCCCCTTCGTACTCCAGTTGCAGCTCCATCATCTTGCGCAACTCAGGCGCACTCACGCCGTCGATGGCCAGCATGAGGCTCTCTCTAAGAAAGTGATCCTCGATCTTCATAACCTCTGCCTCGAGTGAGAGTAAGCCTTCTTTACGGGCTTTATACGCATAACGCAGAAGATGCTGAACGATCCGGTCGGGTTCGGAGTCTCCGCTCAAAAAAACACCCCTGAGTGCGGCAAATGCCCGCCGTACGATTGAAAAAGGGAACTGGACCATGACCGCCCCCAAAGTGCCTCCCAAGACAATGAGGGCAGCGGTGGGCTGCAAGAGTTGGGTCAGGTGGCCACCCTCCAGCAACGAGCCGGCACTGAGGCCGAAGATCGCGATCAGCACGCCGAGAAACGCGCCCGTATCCAAGCCCACTGTGCGACTTCCTTTCATCCCGGCCCCTCTGAAAATCCGTTCTATCCGTTCGCCGTTTTCCAGTCGTACGCCCTGGTTTCTGGGTCCCTCTCGATCATCGCTGCGTGGAAAGCGGGAGAGAAGCGCCCGCGCTATGCGAGTCGCTGAGGATACTATCGGCAATTCGGGAGAATTCTTTTAGTAGAGGAGAAGCATGCACCTCTCTCTGCGTTGCGCCAGGTATCAGTTGAAGAAATTGCCGCAACTGGCCGATAGATTCAAAGAGCAGTGCGCCATTCTTCGAACGCGTCCTGCATTTCTTGCAAGAAGGGAACAACTGGAATGGATCTGCTCCTGGTCGATGACAGCAAAACTATGCGGCTCCTCGTGCATCGCGCGATCCGTCAGGCGGGTTATCGAAACCTCAGTGTGTGCGAAGCGCAAAATGGTTTGGAGGCTCTGGAGAAGGTGAAAGCCGAGAAGCCAAAGCTGATCCTTTCGGATTGGAATATGCCGGAGATGTCCGGCATCGAGTTCCTCCGCAAGCTTAGGGATACGCGAGATGAGACTCCGTTCGGCTTTGTGACCTCTGAGGCTTCGACCAAGCTCAAGGACATGGCGATCAACAGCGGCGCTAGTTTCATCATCGTTAAACCCTTCAGCCCGGACGATGTTCAGGCAGCACTCGATCCCATCCTGGGAGGGAACTGACGTCATGGCAGAACCTTCCGCAAAGGCAATGGCAGGGTTGTTCACTGATCTCATTGGACGACGTGTTAATTTTTCTCAGCGGCTGGACGCCTCTCCCAGCAGCGACCAACAGATCTATTGCGTGTATGTTGTCAAACCGATGGAGAGCATCCGTGTGATCCAAGCGGATGCTTTGCTTCTCGCATCCTTCGCCGGAGCGCTGATCGGCCTCTCTGCGGAGGCCATCAAGGAGCGTATGGAGGATGCGTCGGTAGACGAAGCACTCAACGACGCGTTGCGCGAGGTGATGAATATCGCTTCTCGGATTGTGTCGCTCGAGCATCGCGCGGTCTTCAAAAGTCTCCACTCGGACTCCAGCCTGCTTCCTTTGGATGCCCGTAACACACTCCGCGATCCTTGCTACACCAGTCACTTCGATGTGACGATCGACGGATACACGGGTGGTATGTTCTCGTTATTGGCGCCCGTCTAGGTACCCGTTTCGTACAGATGCCCGCACCAATGATTGGCTGCGGGCATTCTTGCATGTGGCCCTTGTCCGACTGGTGATACGTAGCGGAACGCTATTTCTTTCTGTAAATCGTCGCGGTATGGTCGGAGATGCGATCCCATGCGTGGTGGGGTCTGGGGATAGACTCTGCGCTACCAAGCAAAAGAAATCCTCCTGGTTCCAGTGCGTTGTAAAGCTCCTTCAGGATCTTTTGCTTCGTATCGGAGTCGAAGTAGATAAGTACATTGCGGCAAAGAATAATGTGAAACTTCCCAAGCGACGCAGCCGACTGTCGCAGGTCAAACCGCTTGAAGCGAACAGCGTCACGGATCTCCTGCTTCAACCGCCAGTCCAGTTCCTCTCGTTGAAAATACTTGACGAGGTAAATTGCGGGCAGTCCTCGGTTCACTTCAAACTGCACATATTTTGCCTCTCTCGCGTAGGCCAGGACCTGTTCCGATATATCCGTCCCGAGAATTTCGCCACAGCGTTGCTGCAGCTTCAGTTCGTGAAACAGCATCGCCATGCTGTATGCTTCCTGCCCTGAGGACGCGGCCGCTGACCAGACGCGAAGTTTCTGGTGGGGCAATAGCTTCTCGAGAATCTCAGGAAAGATACGAGCCCGCAGAGCCTCAAAGGGCGCCATATCGCGGAAGAAGAAGGTCTCATTGGTGGTCAGGGCCTCGAGCACCATCTGCGATAGATTTGGGTCGGTCCGCGCCCTCATGCGTTGGCACAGTTGATCGAGCGTCGCTAGATCGGTGCGCCGAAGCAACGGCGCCAGCCGCGACTCAAAAAGGTACAGCTTGTCCTCGTCGAGCACGATGCCTGACCCTTGACGAATCTCCTCCTGCAAAAATCTGTAGTTCTCCGGCGACAGGGGCATAGCCGGATGCGGAACATGGCGGCAGTTGCGAGCAGCCGCCAGCGTATTCATCAATCGAACTTGAGCAGTGATCGCGTCGGCGTGCATCATCGGATAGCGACCCTCTCCATGATGGCGGAAGCAACACCTTCTAACGGCACGACGCTGTCGGCCAATCCAGCCTTCACGATGGCTCCTGGCATCCCCCAAACAACACTCGTCTCGCGGTTTTGCGCGATGATCCGAGCACCCCGCTGCTTCAGATGTTCGGCGCCGCGTAGGCCGTCCTGTCCCATGCCAGTAAGGACGACCGCAATCACATGGCCTCCATATACTTCAGCCACCGATTCGAAGAGTACATCCACAGACGGACGGCATGAGTTCTCGCGTTCTCCGTGATCAAGTCGCACAGTCACCGCGTCGCCCGTCTTGTTCAACCGCATATGCAGATCTCCGGGGGCAAGCAAGGCTCGGCCCGGCATCAGAGCCGTATTCTCACCGGCCTCCAGGACCTCAATCTGGCAAGCTTCATTCAACCGCTCCGCGAGTTGCTTTGTAAAAACCGGCGGCATATGCTGCACGATCACAATCGGTAGCCGAAACTCGCGCGGAAATCTGGGCAACAGATCGAGCAATGCTGCCGGGCCACCCGTCGAGATTCCAATTGCAACGATGCGGGGGGATTGGATGAGATGGGGTGTAATGGTCGAGTTCGGCACGCACGCAGTCGGTGCAGGGTTGCCCTGTGCTTGCAATGGTCTGCGAGGCTTACGCCCTATCGCAAATTGTTTGATCTTGGGTAGCAGTTCCTGGCGGAGTTCGTCGACTGCATCCCCGGTCGTCGAAATCGTCGAGGTCTTCGTGACATAGTCGTCGGCTCCCTGCATGAGGGCGTCGATCGTTGAACGAGCGCCGCGACTGGTAAGCGTGCTGCACATGATGATGGCGGCTGTGCAGCCGTGGCTGCGTAGAGCGCGGACCGCAGCAAGCCCATCCATCTCGGGCATCTCGACATCCATGGTGATTACATCTGGCTGCAAGCGGGCAGCCTGGGCTAGCGCTCCGGAGCCGTTAGCCGCAAAGCCAACCACCTCCATCGCGGGGTCTTCCGAGAGAAGGCGTGAAAGAATTCTGCGAATAACGACCGAGTCATCCACGACAAGCACCCGGATGCGTTTCGCTTCAGCGAAGGACACGGGCGGCGGAATAGGCAGCGGCGCTGAAAACGTTTGCATGTTATCGCCTGCCCGCCCGAAGAAGTTGCAGCTTCGCGTCCACAATCTCAGCAGTGAATGGCTTCATGATGTACTCATCCGCTCCTGCCGTAAGAGCCGCACACACCTGTTCGGTGTCAGTCTCACTAGTTACCATCATCACCGGAACATGTGCGAATCGTGCCCGCGTGCGCAGAGCCTTCACGAACTCAAGTCCGTTCATCACAGGCATGTTCCAATCCGCTAACACAATGGAGATGGTGGGACCATCGCGGTCCATCACCTCAAGTGCCTCAAGCCCATTGCTGGCCTGTACGGTCTCAAAGCCCCGAGCATTAAGAATCTTTGTGAGAATTCCGCGCATGACACGGGAATCATCGAGAACCAGCGCCTTCGGTGTCATTGCCATCCAACTCCTGGAACGTTGCGTGCCGTCATTACGCTTTGCTGCGGCTTGCCATGCCACTTAGGTGCGCCGCCATCTCACTCAGTGCCTGGGCAGCGCTTTGCGTCTGTGCGGATCCCGCCATTGTCAGCTCCGCCGATCGAGCGACATCCGCAATACTCGAAGAGATCTCGCTCGATCCCATCGCAGCTTCCATCACGTTCCGGCTAATCTCCGCAGTAGTTGCGGTCTGCTGCTCCACTGCGGAGGCGATCACGTTCGAGATGTCATTAACCTGCGTGATGATGCCCGTGACCTCTCCAATCGCCTTCACCGCCGCTGCCGTGTCTGATTGGATCGCATCGATCTTCTGTCCAATCTCCTCCGTCGCGCGCGCGGTCTCTTTTGCCAACTCTTTCACCTCATTAGCAACCACGGCGAAGCCCTTGCCTGCCTCGCCCGCCCGTGCGGCCTCAATCGTCGCGTTCAACGCCAGCAAGTTGGTCTGCTGCGCGATGGAGGTGATTACCTTAATTACTTTGCCGATCTCCGAGCTGGAAACCCCCAACTGCTGAATGGTGTGGTTGGTAGCCTCCGCAATGCTTACCGCGCCCTTCGCTACGTGAGCGGCCTCGGTGGCACTCTTCGATATCTCGCGAATGGAGACCATCATCTCTTCCGAGCTTGACGCGACGACGTTGACGTTTGTCGAAACGCGCTGGCTGCTCTCGGATACAGAGTTTGTTCGCGAAAGAGTCTCCGCCGCGTTTGACGACAACTCCTTGCTGACGGCTGTCAGCTCTTCCGCAGAATTTGCGATCGTTACCGCCATATCGCTGATTGATGCGACGACTTTGAAGAGATTCTCGCGGACCGTTGCTTGGGCTGTCACATCGGTCGCAAATTCCAATACTTTGACGGGTTTTCCATCCGGGTCGAGAAAGGGGTTGTATTCGGCATGAATTGTGATCTCTTTCCCGCCTTTACCGATGAGACGCTTCGATCGGACGGTCTGATGTTGGCCCCGTCGCAGGTTATCCCACAACTCTGAGTATTCGACTGAGTGTTGAAATTCCTCGCTCATGAACATGCCGGCCGGATGACCTTTGACCTCATCGAGTTCATACCCGACCATCTTGAGAAAGTTCTGATTCGCCGTCAGGATTGCGCCGTCGGTATCGAGCTCAAGAACGGCGAGCGAGGCTGCAATCGCATCGAGATGGCTGGAGGCCTCTGAAGCGATGTGCATCTGCGCGGTAATATCCGTACAAAACTCCAGTACCTTTGCCGTGCGACCGTCCACGCCGGGGATCGGGTTGTAGTCAGCATGGATCCACAATTCCTTGCCACCCTTCCCGATAATTCTCTTGGACTTCCGCGACTGAAACTGGCCGGAATCGAGCGCAGTATAGAACTCCGCGCTCTCAGCAGAATATTGATGGCCAGGATCGACGAACATGTTGTGGTGACGTCCGCGAATTTCGTCCATCGTGTATTCCACCAGGTCCAGGAAGTTTTTGTTCGCAGAAAGGATCTTCCCGTTGGTCTGGAATTCGATGATCGCAAGGGAATGGTCGCTGGCCGCATCACGCGCCAACAACTCGAGAACAGCCTCACGGCTGATCGGCGGCTGATCTACCGGTAGTCCCGCATCCTGCGGGCGAGTCGTAAGCTTTTTAGGGGAGTTCGCTCCTTGGCGAGCCCTGCGTCTGCTTTGGCGTAGAAGCTGCTCCGGTGCTGTCTGCGCTCTTTCGATGGTGTGTTCCATGTACGTGCCTTCCTTCTGGGGTTTTACTCTTCAAATTCGATCGATCGTAGAGAATCGATGACCTCAATGATTGGCAGAGCTAATCTGAACCGATCGAAAGAACGCGTTCTGTGTCAACGATCATCAGAAGGGTGGATTCAAGCTGGTATACCCCTTGCAGAAAGGTTCGTTGAGCGGCGGGAAGATTCTCCGGCAGCTGCGTCCAGGTCTCTTGCGGTACGTCCAGCACATCGCAGATCTCGTCGACTAGTAGACTCACTGCGCCACCTTCCGATCGAATGACGATATTCATCCGCAATCGGTCCGCCGCGTCCATCGGCGGTAACGAGAAAAGTCGCCGCATGTCGAGAGCGGTTACGATCTGGCCGCGGAGGTTAATCAGACCCTCTACCGTAGAGGGAGCGAGCGGAACCGGCGCCATCTCCTGATAACGCATCAGCTCCTGCACTCGGCAGAGTTCAATGCCCATGAACATATCCGCAACGCGAAACGTTGCAAACTGGCCAGTGTGTGTGCGGTTCGAAGTGATCTTGTCTGGAATGTCTTTCGGTGTCATTGCACGTCTTCCTCCGCCTAACGTCCGCGGCCCTCGCTACGATTTTGTCTGTTGAGCAGTTGTTGCATCGATCGCTTTAGCGAATCGGAGTTTTGGGTAAGATCATCTGCAGCCGACTGAAGATCATCGATGGCGGTACTGGTGTTCTGCGCAGCGTCGTTTACGCCGATAATGCTCTTCGTAACGTCGGTCGTTGCGGCGGCGGCCTGCTGAATACTCTGGCTGATCTCGCGTGTGGCAGACCTCTGCTCATCCACAGCGATCATCACGGTCTTTGACACATCGTCCAGGCTGCGAATTGTCTTACTGATCTCGTCGATGGCACTTGCTGAAGCAGACGCTGCGGTATGAATCGACTCAATCTCGTTTTCAATGCTCTCGGTCGCCACGGCTGTCTGCCTTGAGAGCGACTTCACCTCCGAAGCAACGACCGCGAACCCTTTCCCCGCCTCTCCTGCACGGGCCGACTCGATGGTCGCATTCAGCGCCAGCAGGTTGGTTTGGGAGGCGACCTGGGAGATGGTTTTCACCACCACGCCGATCTTGTTCTGCGCGGCCGCAAGCCCCTGTACAGTGACAGTCGTCTTGTTGGCGCCATCGACTGCATCGTTCGCGATGCGCGCCATCTCTCTCATGTGACGCTCGATCTCCGCCGCCGTCACCGATAGCTCCTCAGTCGCGGCAGCGACAGTCTGCACAATGGCCGATGTCTCTTCAGCAGCAGCCGCAACGGTTGCTGCCTGTGCCGCTGTGCTGGCAGCTGATTGTTTGAGACCCTTTGCTGTCGCCTGAACGCTTTTAGCTGAATCCTGGACGGAGGTCGCGACCAGATCAACGCTCTCGGCGAGTGCTGCGCGTTCCACCTCGCTCTCGGCCAGCGCCATCGTCTGCACCTCCATCCGTTCCGTAGCTTCATTGATGGTTTCGGAAGCAAGGCGAAAGGGTCCGAGTAAACCTTGGAGGATAATCTTCCGATAGAAGCGCTGATCGGCCGCCGCAGCGAGCGCCGCCCCTGACTCACGCACGAAGGCATCGGTGACATCCAGCAGATAGTTAATGGAGCGAACCAGGCGTTCAATGGCGCCGCCGTTCTCGCATCCCAGCAGTCGAACCTCAAGGTTGCCACGCGCGGCAACTTCGCAAACCCCCGCCGAGCGCTCAATCCATTCCATATAGAGTTCACACTCGGCCGCTAATTCTTTAGCGGTCAGGTCCTTGCGTGTGGCAGAACCTTCCATCATCTCTGGAGCCAAGGTGCTCACGGTGTCACTCCTTTAATGCGTTCCATCTCGTTGTGTGGTACTTATACTGTTTCGTAGGTGTCGCGGCTATCGTTTGGACAAAGGGTTGAACTCAGATTCCGAAGACAAACTGCTCATAGCTCAATTTCTTCTCCTGGAGAATCGACTGGAGCAACGCAGTCGAAACCGCCATCGCCTCCTTTGGAGAGCTGTGTTTACGCTCCTCTTCCAGCATTTGGCGATATATCCGCTCGATCGTCCGGACGGCAGCCGGCTTTGGACAGCGGCGATTCGAATGGAAACCTATAACGTTGTGTCGCGCATCGAACGTAGGGGTTACGTGCGCCAGCACCCAGTAGTGATCGCCGTTCTTTGCCATGTTCACGACGTACGCGAAGATCTCCCGCTTATCTTCGATCGTCTCCCAAAGAAGTTTGAAGATGCTTCTCGGCATCTCCGGGTGGCGGATGATGTTGTGAGGTTTTCCGAGGAGTTCATGCTCGACGTAGCCGGAGACTTCAAGAAACACGTGGTTGACGTATGTCAGCTTCCCTTTAGGATCGGTCTTGCTGACGATAATGTCGTCCTGTCCGAACATTCGTTCAATCCCGGTTGGCCTGATGATTGTTGTGCTCATCGTCTCTCTGCTTTCTCAGTACAATCTCTTGCATTAATCTGTGACGGATCTGTGCAGTTCGCATCTGTGGTGCACGGTATTCATGAAGAAACCAGTGCGTTCATCTCTGGGACACCCCTAAGAAGTGAACGTACGTCCACCATCTCCAGGTAGCGAAGAATGGCAGCACGATCTTCGCGCACCAGTACTGTGTCGAAGTGCCGGTCGGCAGTCGACGCTACCTCCGGAGTCTGCCCGCTCTCACAGAGCGCTGCAATGGCGATTGCGTCCAGCTCGCGATCCGCCCGGATTGCATCGAGAAGCAGGCTCCCTGTCTCGTGCGAAAGCTCCAGTGCCGTCAGCACGACTTCGATCGTTTCGGCGCGGACCCGTTGCAGCGCGTCTGCTACACCTGATGCCTCCGAGACGTGATGCCCGCGCATCTCGAGGTAACTCCGCATGGCGCCTCGCGTAATCCTTGAGGAATGGACCAGCAGGATACGGAGAGGACGGCAATGGCTCGTCTCGTCTGGATCCAGTCCGAGCGCTCGCTTTAGAAGGACCTCGAGGTCAAGAAAGTCGGTTACTTTGCCGCCGACGACACCAGACCCAAGCAACCCATACGTAGCTCCGGGGCTCTTGATCGCAACCGACTCGCGGACGATATCGAGAATCTCGTCCACCACGATCCCGACATATCGTCCATGTTCCTGGAATACGATGACCTGCAGTGTCTGTCTCGCTGCCAACCCGTCCTCGGCCTCGGCATCGAGCAGGCTGCCCAGAGAGACTACCGGCATGATCGAGTCGCGATAGTGAAGGACACGTCTGCCACCTGCTTCTTCGGTGCGCGAAAACGGGATCTCCTCCAGCCGTGCCACCAGAGACAGGGGAAGCACGAGCCGTGAGAAGCCCCCGGACCGGAAGAGCAACAGTGTTTGTGTCCCATGATGTTTTCCATCGATCAGGCGACTGTCACCGGGTGCGCTTTGCTGTTTGTGCGCCGATACGTTGGCCAGATGCGCCAGCCCCGTCACGTCGAGGATGAGTGCAATCTTTCCGTCGCCCATGATGGTCGCGCCGAGATAAGAGTTAAGAGACTTAAGCTGCTTGCCCAGTGCTTTGACCACGATCTCCTGCGTATCGTTGACCTCATCCACCACCAGGCCAAAGGCCGTCTCTTCCGCCTGCACGACCACAATATTGATGACCGTATCGTCACTCTCTGTTTCTTGGCCGGCGCTGTATTTGCGGTGGTCGCGAGCGCCTTTAATGCCGAGTATTTCGCTCAAATACACCAGTGGTAGCAGCTTGCCTCTACGACGGTAGACCTCTGCTCCGTGAATGTGTTCAATCTGCTTCTGCGCTCTCTCGCCCTCAAGCCGCACAAGCTCCACCAGGTTTGCCTGCGGAATCACAAAGCGATAGACATGGCCCGCGTGGCCCGTTACCGCTCCGCTGCTGCACACACTTACGATCAGGCCGGGGATGATCGCGAGCGTCAGCGGAATCTTGATCTTCAGCGTTGTGCCCACACCGCTGCGATTGGAGATATCCACCGTCCCGCTGATCTTTTCAATATTTGTCTTAACCACGTCCATTCCAACACCGCGTCCCGAGATGCTGGTGACTCGCTCAGCAGTTGAAAAGCCTGGCAGAAAGATGAGGCGCAATGCGTCCCATTCGGACATCGTCGATGCCTGCTCTGCGCGAATCAACCCCTTTTGCACTGCCTTACTCTTGACCTTCTGCGGGTCGATGCCCGCACCGTCGTCCGACACCTCAATGTTTACGTGCCCGCCTTCGTGAAACGCACGCAGAAGGATCTTTCCTTGAGCGCTCTTTCCTTTGGCTACCCGTATTTCGGGTGACTCGATCCCGTGATCACAGGCGTTCCGCACGATGTGCGTTAAGGGGTCCTTAATCGCCTCGATGATCGTCTTGTCGAGTTCCGTGGAAGCTCCCTCCATCTGGATCTCAATCTTTTTTCCCATCTCCACCGAAAGGTCCCGCACCACGCGAGGCAACTTGTTCCACACCACACCAATCGGCTGCATCCTCGTCAGCATTACCCCTTCCTGCAGCTCGCTGGTGATCAGATTAAGTCTTTGAGCAGTCGCGTTGGTAGCGCTCGAGGGCTGGACACCCTGCAAGATCTGGTTGCGCGCCAATACAAGCTCCCCCACCAGGTTCATTAACTTGTCCAGCAGCGTGACGTCCACACGAATCGTAGACCCAGCCGTCCCATCCTCAAGCCGTGCCGCCGTGGATCTATCGCCACCCTCCTGCACCGCCAACTCTGTCGATCCGGAAATGTGGGTCGATGCAACGCTCTCCAAAGAGCCTCCTCCGCGGGTCTCCGACCTCGCGCAACTCGCCGCCGTCCCGTCCGATACGGGACGAGACGCAGAGTGGTCGTCAAAAAGACGTTCCTTCGGAAGTTCGTCGTCATGTGCGTTGAAAGATGAAATTTCCGCAGCAGCGTCACGCGCAGACTCGGGTTCGCCTGTTCCGCAATCCTGGTACGCCTCGTCGAGGCGATCCCGCAACGCCTGATAGCCGTCTTCTCCCTCTTCATTCGTGGACTCTATGGCCAGCAATATCTGCTTAACCGCGTCCACGGTTTCGAGGATGAGCGACACCAGTGCCGGAGTGAGAGGCCGGGTCTTCTCTCGGACCTGCCCCAGAATGCTCTCAGCAACGTGAGTTACCGAGCCAAGGATATTGAAGCCGAAAAATCCTGACGTCCCCTTGATCGTGTGGATGGTCCGGAACACGCCAGCGACAAGCGCCTCGTCGTTCGGGTTTTTCTCCAGTTCCACAATCTGCTGATCCAGAGCATTGAGATTCTCGTTGCTCTCGATCAGAAACTCCCGTATCTCTTCGTCAAACTCCATCGATTCCAGGACCTCTTATGCCGCGACTCTGGAGTTATCGGCATCCGTTAAGGAATCTTGAATCAGTGAGAAGCGAATTGTGCAGGCGTTCGTCCTCTCTGCGTCGCCCGCTACATACGAGCGCGTTGCCATTGCTGAAATCCGCATTTGTATCGGCCGATGCCAGGTTTGCGATGAGGTTCTTCCAAGATCCAAAACGGAACAAGGCGAATTCGTCCCGGATTGGGAGAACAATTTATGAGATCGCTGTAGGTATTCGTTGTGCAGAGCGGACAGACGATGGAAGCTGGTGATGCGCGGTCGGAGAGCAAAGGCTTCAACGAGGCTCTTCTTCTGCGGATTTATTCCAAGAGGTAAAGACGATGCGAGTTCTGGTAGTGGAAGACGATCCCGCCCTGGCGGTCTTTCTGCAGAAGGGTCTTATGCTGGAAGGTCACGAAGTCGATCGTGTCGGGGACGGCCAGACCGCTCTACAGGTCGCTGAGCAGCAGGTTCCCGATCTCATTGTGCTCGATCTCGGGCTGCCGCAGCGGGACGGGACTGAGGTGCTAGGCCAGTTGCGCCGTGATCTTCCGGGTTCGCTGGTCCTTGTGCTCACCGGTCGCGGCGATGTGCAGGAGCGCGTCCGTTGCCTCGACCTGGGGGCGGATGATTTCGTGCTCAAGCCTTTCAGCTTCCACGAACTCATGGCGCGTTGTCGCGCCCTGTTGCGCCGCCGTGACCGCTTTGCTGATCCCATGTTGCGCTTCGGCGGCGTGGCGGTGAATCGCATGGAGCGGTCCGTCTCGTACGAAGGTGTCCGCGTCGAGCTGACCGTCAAAGAGTTTGCGCTGCTTGAGTTCCTCATGTTGCGGCGTGGCGTCTGCTGCTCCCGCGCAGAGCTTCTGGATGAGGTGTGGCACTCCAGCACCGAGGCAGGTACCAACGTGGTCGACGTCTACATCACATATTTGCGCAAGAAACTTACCGCAGCTCATCCTGACGCGGACCGCTGGACATCGCCGATCGAGACCGTACGCGGACTTGGTTACCGCATGCGCGACAAGCGGGCCGTGCCGCGTTCAGAAGCGGCGGGCCCCGCTCTACCTGCCGCGCAGCCTGCGTCTCGTCCCGGCGTTGTGCTGGCCTTCGGAGCCTAGGAGCAGTGATGAACAACGGGCGCAGTCCTATCGATTTCGAGGAAAGCCGCGCAGAGCTCCATGACCTCTGCCAGCCTCTTACCGCCCTGCAGTGCCGCCTGGAGATGACCCGTTTTGCCGGGCACGAAGAGCCGCTGGAGGTAGCGATCGAGGACAGCCTGCAGCAGACCCGGCGGCTCTTTGAAGTCGTTGCGCGCATGCGGGAGCGGCTGCTTCGGCTGGAGCTTGCCGCCGAACAGCCGGCGTTCGAACGCATTGCAGTGCCAGGACAGGCAAACAGTTAAATCAAGGTTGAAAGCACGACAGGAGACGATGATGGCGACAGCGAATATTGATCTCGACCGGACGGTGGTACTAGCAAGTGCGGACGCATCCCTTCGCCAGCGCCTGCGCAGCAGCCTGAGCGGCATGCGCTGGAACGTTCGCGAAGCGCGAGGAGGCGCGGAGGCGATCGCACAGCTCGAAGCTGGGACGCCTCAGGCGCTGCTGCTCGATCACTGGCTGCCTGATCTTGAGGTGAGAGAGTTGGCGGAACAGATTGGGGCGATGTACCCGGAGATTGACCTGCTCCGAATCGACGGTGACCCTGCGGCGGCCACGGTGCGGAGCCCTCGCCGCAACGAACTGCTGCATGCGCTCCGCGAAGCCGTAGGCTCGGCCTCTCGCGATAGCATGATTTCGCCCGCTGTGCCCCCGGCGCGAAACGCTGAGCCCACGGTCTCCGCCCGTTCGCCAGAAGGGCTCGACCATGTTCAGCAGGCACGCTTGCGTCAGGGCAGCAGTCCCTGCCCCGCGGTCTCCGGATCGTCTTCCTCCACCGGCATTTCCGCCACGGCAAACCATGCTGCCGTCGCCATCGAGGAGCTCATTGGGCAGTCTCCCAACATGCTCGATCTGGCGCACTCGATCCGGCTGGTTGCGGCTCGCAGTGCGACGGTGCTGATCGAGGGAGAGACGGGCACAGGAAAGGAGGTAGTTGCGCGTGCGCTGCATCGCTTGAGTGCTCGTTCGGCGAAACCCTTCGTGGTGCTGAACTGCGCGGCCATTCCTGAGGCGCTACTGGAGGCTGAGCTATTCGGCCACTCTCGCGGAGCATTTACCGGCGCCGTGCAATCGCGCACCGGTCGTATCGAGGCAGCGCATGGCGGTACACTCTTCCTCGACGAAATCGGAGAGATGCCTCTGGCACTGCAAGCTAAGATGCTGCGCTTCCTGGAGAGCGGGGAACTGCAGCGTGTGGGTGAGAACGAGATGGTCCGCGTTGACGTACGTGTGATCGCCGCGACCCATCAACCTCTGGAACGGCGCGCGACGGAGGGAACCTTCCGCCTCGACCTCTACCACCGGTTGGCTGTATTTCCTATCGATATTCCGCCGCTGCGCGAGCGTCTGGCGGACATTGCCGACTTGAGCGAGCACTTCCTCGTCCAACTGGGTAAGACGTCTCCCCGCAAGACGCTCTCCACCGAGGCGCTCGAGACGCTGCAATCGCACGACTGGCCGGGTAATGTGCGCGAGCTCGCCCACGTCTTGGAGCGCGCCACCATTCTCGCCGAGGAATCGCCGGTCATCCGTGTCCATGACCTTCGCTTGCGTCGCAGGCCCAGAGAATAAGTGTCGTTACCGATCTTCCAGACAGGCCCTCCATCGGAGGGCCATTTTTTGTTTTGGAGTCGGTTTCAACCTTAGAAACTCCTCAGAAAAGTACACCAAAGTTTGGCTTCGTTCGTGCCCATACCCATTGTGCCGACAGCCCACAAGGATGCGGTGAAAGCAACCACAGCGAGGACCAACATCATGAACCGGAACAACCAGCACGCGCTTCAGTCCTGCCCTGCACCTGCGCCAGCCCTTTGGACGATCGGTCGCCCAATCTTATTAAACGATGGCCAGGCGCACCGACGCACAACCGAACCAACGGTGGCAGCCAAGCCCAGGCGGCCGGCAACCATCTCACTGGAAGGCCCCGAGCGCGACCGACTGCTGCTCGAGCATCTTCCCTCGGTGCGTTATATCGCGCACAGAATTCACGAGCGCCTTCCGCAACACGTAGAGCTCGACGACCTCATCTCGGCGGGTGTTGTCGGCCTCATCGACGCGTTCAACAAGTTCGATCACACCAAGCAGGTGCAATTTAAGAGTTACGCGCAATTCCGCATTCGCGGCGCTATCCTGGACTCTCTTCGCATGCTGGACTGGAGCCCCCGCGAGCTTCGCCGCAAGGGCCGCGCCGTGCAGGACGCCATCCAGGCCCTCACCCGCAGCTTCCGGCGCACCCCTACCGAGCCCGAGATCGCGCGCGAACTGAAGCTTGATCTTAACGACTACCAACTTCTCCTCGGGCAATTAAAAGGTCTCGAGATTGGCAGCCTCAACCTCGAGCACACCGAAGACTCCGGCGAAGACCAGCTCGCCTACATCGCCGGCTCTCCTGAAGATGATCCACTCTTCCGCTGCCTCAAAGGCGAGATGCGCCAGCGCCTGATTGACGCCATCGAGGAGCTCCCAGAAAAAGAACGCATGGTCCTGACGCTCTACTATTACGAGGAGCTGACGATGAAGGAGATCGGCTTGACCCTGGGTGTCGTGGAGTCGCGGGTCTCGCAGATTCACTCCGCCGCGGTCCTGCGTCTGCGTTCCAGCCTGCAAGGCTTGAAGAAGCTTCCCAAGTCAACCAGGAGACCCCGCCGGATGCCGGCAACCCCCAGCGACTGCTAACCGAGAAAATATCTTTAGAAAAGTTCTTAGATGGGCTTAACAATTCTCCCTCACTGGCCGATATAGACCATGAGGACATTCTCATCGTGAGAGATGACGGCCATGTACCGGCAATCACCATTTGCTTCGACAATCTGGCATATCCCCGCGGCAGGTGTCGTCTCCGGCCGCAGACCGGTCACATGCTTCGCGGCTCCGTCGCTGCCGGTTCTAACCCGGACGCTGACTCTGCACGCATGGAGAAGATCGCCCGCATCCGCAAGGCCATCGCCGAGGGCCGGTACCACGTCTCCGCCGAAGACCTCGCCGAAGCCATGATCCAGCACCTCGTCAGAGATTCCCGCAAGGATGCCGAGGTATGAAGCGGCGCGGCCCTGAGCTGAGTGGAATCTCCCTGATCGTTCATGCATCTGTTTCAATCCAGAAGTACTCTATCTGAGACACCAGGGGATCCGCGTGGAAGACTGCGCCGTTCCTGCTCGGTCCAGCATCTGAGACATCGGAGGAAGCAAGCATGAATGAATGGGTACAGTTGAAGGCGGCCGACGGCCACGAGTTATCTGCCTACGTGGCGAAGCCTGAAGGGAAGCCGCTCGGCGCCCTGATCGTGATTCAGGAGATCTTCGGTGTCAATGCGTCGATCCGCTCCGTAGCGGACCATTACGCCAGCGAAGGCTACCTGGCCATCGCCCCTGCGCTCTTCGACCGGTTCGAAAAGGGCCTCGAGCTCGGTTACACCGGCGACGATATGAAGAAGGCCTTCGACCTCTACAGCAAGCTCAACCCAGAGATCCAGCTTCTCGACGTCGCCGCCGCCTACAACCACGTCCAGGGCACCGGCAACGATGTAGCCGTTATCGGCTTCTGCTACGGGGGCCTGCTCACCTGGCTCAGCGCCACCCGCGCCGAGTCCCTCAATATGAACCTGAAATGCGCCATCGGTTACTACGCGGGCGGCATTGGAAAATTCGCTGCCGAGCAGCCATCCTGTCCTGTGGAACTCCACTTCGGCGAGGCCGACGACCACATCGGCAAAGACCAAATCGATGCCGTCCGCACCGCCCATCCCGACGTAGAAATCTTTCTCTACGAGGGTGCAGGCCATGCGTTTGCCAACGAAGCCCGCTCCAGCTTCGTACCCGAGGCCGCCGAACAGGCTGCCGAGCGCTCGTTGGCGTTCCTTAAAGAGCACATCGGCCGGTAAAACCACGAGAGTACCGGCAACAGAAATCGAGCAGTCAACAGGAGAATTCGAGCCATGCGAAGGCAAATTCAGGGCCTTCGCATGGTATCTTTTAAGTGGACACTACGAGAAGTGGACTAGAGCATAGAGAATCAGGAGTAAGACCCGCCGTGTTGGCAACAGCGAAGAAAACTGACATTATCACCAAATTCCGCACGCACGACTCGGACACCGGAAGTCCTGAGGTGCAGATTGCGATCCTCAGCGAGCGTATCGGCGAGCTGACCGAGCACTTCAAGACCCACAAGAAGGATCATGGCTCGCGCCGTGGTCTGTTGATGCTGGTGAGCAAGCGCCGCCGCCTTCTGGATTACCTCAAGAAGACGGACTCCGACCGCTACCGCGACGTCATTGGCAAGCTGGGTATCCGCAAGTAGCCTATTCCGCGCTGCTGCGGTTCATTGTGCCGAGGCGGCCCCACCAGGAGTGGTTGAAGATTGAATCTGCGCAAAGCCATCGACGGGATGGAAGTGACTGCGGTTGCTTTCGTCCACGCCGTTCGACTCGACGCATATCGCGGCGCCTCATCGCGTCGGCCTCAACCTTCTTCTGCTCCCACCCCTACAAAATTCAAAGCCCCGACCGAAGCAGCTTCGGCGGGGCTTTCGTCTTAGCGCACGCACAGAATACCCGGCGCCAGGCGACCACGAGCTTAGAGACAACATAGAAAAAGAGGAACGTTTATGAAGCAGGAAGTAACCATTGAGCTTGCCGGTGGCAAGCACATCAAATTCGAGACAGGACGCATCGCCAAGCAGGCCTCCGGCGCCGCCTTCACCACCAGCGGCGACAACGCCGTTCTCGCCACAGCCGTGGCCTCCCCCGACCCCAAAGAGGGCATCGACTTTTTCCCCCTCACCGTCGAGTACCGCGAGTTCACCTACGCCGGCGGCCGCATCCCCGGCGGCTTCATCAAGCGCGAAGGCCGTCCCTCCGAGAAGGAGATCCTGACCTCCCGCCAGATCGATCGCCCCATCCGCCCGCTCTTCCCTGAAGCCTTCCGCAACGAGACCCAGGTGGTCGCCTTCGTCTACTCCGCCGACAAGGAAAATGATCCCGACGTCCTGGGTATCAACGGCGCAAGCTGCGCTCTCGCCCTATCGGACATCCCCTTCCACGGCCCCGTCGGCGCAGTCCGCATCGGCTACATTGACGAGCAGTTCGTCGTGAACCCCACCTACTCCGAGCGCCTCGTCAGCAAGCTCAACATCATGGTCGTCGGCACCAGGGACGGCATCGTGATGGTCGAGTCCGGCTCCAAGGAGATCTCGGAAGAGGTCGTCGTCGGCGCCATCGAGTTCGCGCACGTCGAGATCAAGAAGATCGTTGCCGGCATCGAGCACCTCGTCTCTCTCTCCGGCAAGACCAAGCGCGCCGTCCCCGAGCTCGAGAACGACACAGCCTACGCCGCAGCCCTCAAGGCCAAGGTCGGCGACCGCCTCGCGGATGCCCTCGACACCAAAAAGAACCCCAAGTTCGAGAGCTACGCCAAGGTTAAGGAGATCAAGGACGAGCTCAAGAAGGAGCTTCCCGCCGACGATCCCGGCGCCGGCAAGAAGCTCTCCAAGTACTTCGAGGGTCTGCGCGAGACCATCTTCCGCGAGCAGGTTCTCAACGACCGCATCCGTCCCGACCACCGCGCCTTCGACGAGATTCGCAAGGTCACCATCGAGACCGGCGTTCTGCCCCGCGTGCACGGTTCGGCCCTCTTCACCCGTGGCGAAACCCAGGCCCTGGTTAGCGCCACGCTCGGCACCACCGACGATGCGCAGCGCATGGAAAGCTACGAAGGCGAGCAGAAGCGGAAGTTCATGTTGCACTATAACTTCCCGCCGTTCTCTGTTGGTGAGGTTGGGCGTATGACTGGCGTCGGCCGTCGCGAGATCGGCCACGGCGCCCTCGCCTGGCGCGCCATCGAAGCCGTCCTCCCCGGTGAAGACGAGTCGCCCTACACCCTCCGCGTCGTCTCCGACATCCTCGAGTCCAACGGCTCCAGCTCCATGGCTACCGTCTGTGGCGCCTCCTTGTCGCTCATGCAGGCCGGCATCCCCCTCAAGGGTTCGGTCGCCGGTGTTGCCATGGGTCTCGTGAAGGAAGGCGACAAGTACGCCATCCTCACCGACATCGCCGGAGCCGAAGATCACTACGGCGACATGGACTTCAAGGTAGCCGGAACCCGCAACGGCATCACCGCCCTGCAGATGGACATCAAGATCATGGGCATCACCGCCCAGATCATGCGTGAGGCCATGGAGCAGGCGCGCCGCGGCCGTCTCTTCCTCCTCGACACCATGGACGCCGTCATCTCCAAGGCCGCCGAAGAGAAGAGCGCCTTCGCTCCTCGCATCCACACCATCCAGATCCCCACCGACAAGATCCGCGACCTCATCGGACCTGGCGGCAAGGTCATCCGCGGCATCGTCGATGCCACCGGCGTCAAGATCGATGTCGACGACACCGGCCGCGTCAACGTAGCCTCCTCCGACGCCGAGGGCCTCGCCAAGGCCATCCAGATGATCTCCGACATCACGGCGGTCCCCGAAGTCGGCAAAACCTACCTCGGCAAGGTCGTCCGTCTGGCAGAGTTCGGCGCCTTCGTCGAAATCTTCCCCGGCACCGACGGCCTCCTCCACGTCTCCGAGATCGCAGAGCACCGCGTCAAGGAAGTGAAGGATGAGCTTCGCGAGGGCGATCAGGTCCTGGTCAAGGTTCTCTCCATCGAGGGCAATCGCATCAAGCTCTCTCGCAAGGCTGTCCTGCGCGAACAGCGCGAGAAGCTAGGCCTTCCGCCCGTCGCCGAGCAGTCCGGTGGAGGCGAGCGTTCCGACCGTGGCGAGCGTTCCGACCGTGGCGAACGCAGCGAGCGTGGTGGCCGTGATCGCGATCGCGATCGTGACCGCGGCGATCGTGGAGCCCGTCCCGAGCGTTCGGCCGCGCCTCCAGCACCCAAGCACGAAGAGACCATCGTCGTTGAAGGCGGAGACGACTTCGACGATGACGACGATGTCGACGGCGAAGACGAGGCAGGCGACGAGGTCGAGACCACCGAAGGTCAGCCTCAGACCGCTGGCGCAGCTGCCGGTGGCGAGCGCCCCGCAGGTCAG
>JBAULP010000061.1:0-27685 GCA_049578265.1 Acidobacteriaceae bacterium | reverse complement strand
CTGCGGCTGCTGGGCGTGGCGCTGGTCGTCATCGCTTCGCAGCGCGAGCTGTCGATGGCGGCCGTCCGCCCCGACGCGCTGCTGCAGGCGCTCATGCTCGCGGCCTTCGCGATGATGCTGCAGAGCTTCGTCAGCGAGAGTCTGCTCTACCCGCCGCTGATGGGCCTTCTGCTCGGCCTCGCGTATCTTACGAAGTCGTTCGCGTTTGTCGTCGCGTTCCTCACCATCGCTGTGATGATGATCTTCCAGTCGTGGGTGCAGCGGCGCAAGCCGGCACGTGTGATCACGGCCGGAGCGCTGGCCTTCATCGTCTTCGCAGCGGTTGCCGGGCCGTACATCGCGGCGCTGTCCAAGCAGAAACATCGCTTCGACTTTGGCGACTCCGGCGCGCTCAACTACGCATGGTACGTGAGCGGAACGGTGAAGATGCACATCGAGCCGTGGATGACCAGCGACTTTGGTTCCGCCAAGGTGAACCTCATTCACCCGGAGAAGCAGTTGCTCGCGCACCCTGGCATTTATAGTTACCGCGCGGAGCCGTGGGGCACCTATCCCGACTGGTTCGACACTACCTACTTCCACGAGCGCATTACGCCCGTCTTCAGCGCCAAGCGGCTGTTGAAGCGCGACGCGCGCAACGTCGTTCTCAGCGTGCGCTATCTCTTCAATCATCCGGAGGCGTGGGTTCTGCTTGCGCTACTGCTGGCCTGTGGCGCGCGTTTTGGCTTCATGGGTTCGCGCACCAGCTTGCAGAACTGGCGGCACAGCGTCTTCTGGCTGCCGCCGGTCGCGCTCGGGATCCTCATGTGGGGCATCTACGGGCTGGTCAACATTGAAGAGCGCTACGTCACGCTCGCGTACCTGGTGATCGTGCTGCCGATCTTCGCGGCGCTCCACGCCTCGCAGCTCTCCGAGAGCGGCGATGACAATCCGTGGCCGCGTCGGTGCGCCACCGCGATGATCGCGGTGCTTGCGTTCCTGGCGCTGGGCGAGAGTCTTCGCGTGGCGCTGGACGAGCGCCGCCACGAATCCGGCGAGAGCCTTCCCGCGGCGTGGTACTCACCCAACATCTATGGCGCAGCCAAGGCGCTCAACGCGCTCGGCGTCGGCTCGGGTGACGAGATCGCCTGCATGGGCACGATCGCCTGCCTCAACGACCCGTACTGGATGCGCCTCGCGGACGTGCGCGTGCTCACGGAGGTATACAACCCCGATCCCGAGCATCTGCTCGAAGAGTTTGAAGGCCTGCCCAACCGCCAGCAGGTGGAGGACGTGCTGAAGGCGCAGGGAGCCAAGGTCCTGGTCGCGGCCTTCGATCCCGGCGAGATGACCGGCCGCACTCCCGCCTCGGCTGGCTGGATCCGGCTCGGAGATTCCGACCTCTACGCCCTGCCGCTGAACATTCCCGCACCCGCGCCCACCGCACCCGCTACGCTGCCGTGGGACATGAGTGGAGCTGCGAAACCATGAGTATGATCGGAGAAGAAAACGTGCAGCCCCCCGTCACGGACACTGAAACTATGGACGCTGAGACATTGAACGCGCCGATCGAACTGACGGTCGTGATGCCCTGCCTGAACGAGGCGGAGACTCTTGCCGTGTGCGTCGATAAAGCGCGCGCCGCACTGGCGGAAAACAACATTGCAGGCGAGGTCGTCGTCGCCGACAACGGCTCTACGGACGGCTCGCAGGAGATCGCACTCGCTCACGGCGCGTGCGTGGTGCCTGTGCCGGTGCGCGGCTACGGAGCAGCGCTCAACGCCGGCATTCAGGCCGCGCGCGGCAAGTACGTGCTGATGGCCGACGCGGACGACAGCTACGAGTTCGCGCACATTCCGCGCTTCCTGGCTGAGCTGCGTAACGGCTCAGACCTCGTCATGGGCAATCGCTTTCGCGGAGGTATTGGTCCCAAGGCGATGCCGCCGCTGCATCGCTATCTCGGCAACCCGGTGCTCAGCATGCTGGGCCGCGTGCTCTTCCGCGCGCCCATCGGCGACTTCCACTGCGGCATCCGCGCCTTCAGCAAGGACGCCTACGAGCGCCTCGCGCTGCGCACCACCGGCATGGAGTTCGCCAGCGAGATGGTCGTGAAGTCCAGCCTGCTCGGCCAGAAGATGACCGAGGTGCCGACGACGCTGAAGAAGGACGGCCGCAGCCGCCCGCCGCACCTCAAGACCTGGCGCGATGGCTGGCGTCATCTGCGCTTCCTGCTCATGTACTCGCCGCGCTGGCTGTTTCTTTATCCAGGGCTCGCGCTCATGATCGTCGGCCTCGGACTGATGGCCTGGCTGCTGCCGGCGGAGCGCCCGCTGGGTCACATGAATCTCGGCGTGGACACGCTCGCGTATATGTCCGCGGCCGTGCTGCTCGGCTTCCAGTTAGTCTTCTTCGGCATCGCCGCGAAAGTCTTCGCCATCTCCGAAGGCCTGCTGCCGCAGGATCAAGATTTCGAGCGCTGGTTCCGCTACGTCACGCTGGAGACTGGCTTGATCGTCGGAGTGCTGCTGGTGCTCGCCGGCATTGGAATCGCGGTATCGTCGGTGGTGTCGTGGTCGCACGCAGGCTACGGCCCGCTGCCACCAGTGCAGATGATGCGCCGCACGCTCCCCGCCATGCTCTGCCTCATGCTCGGCACGGAGATCTGCTTCGCCAGCTTCTTCCTCAGCCTGCTGGGCCTGCGCCGCCGCTAAGCGGCAAAAAGGAGTAAGGAGTAGTAAGCATCGAGCAACAGCGTCGCTCTGCTTTTTCTACTCCTTACTCCTTACTCTCTGCTCCTTACCTGCCCACGTCTACTGAACCGTCTGCTCCTTCGGCATCTCGCTAAGGCGCTTCGCCAGCAGCTTCTCCAGGTCTTCGAGCGCCTTCGAGAAGCCCTCGATGCCTTCCTTCAGCTTGTCGTGGGCCATACGATTCTCCGCATGCATCTTGTCGAAGGTCGCCTTATCCATCTTGATCTTCTCGATCGACATGCCCGCGCTCTTGGCCGGATCCAGCTTGCGCTCGAGCGTGCCTTCGGTCGACTGCAACTCTTCAAGCAACTTCGGAGCGATTGTCAGAAGGTCGCAGCCTGCCAGCTCGATAATCTCGCCAGTGTTGCGGAAGCTCGCGCCCATCACAACTGTCGTATAGCCAAACTTCTTGTAGTAGTTGTAGATCTCGGTCACCGACTGCACGCCCGGATCATCGGCGCCGCTATAATCCTTGCCCGTGTCCTTCTTGTACCAGTCGAGGATGCGGCCAACGAACGGCGAGATCAAAGTAACCTTCGCCTCCGCGCACGCGATCGCCTGGTGCAGGCCGAACAGCAGCGTCAAGTTGCAGTGGATGCCTTCGGTCTCCAACTGCTCCGCAGCCTTAATACCCTCCCAGGTGGAAGCGATCTTGATCAGCACGCGCTTGTTCGAGATTCCGGCATCGTTATATTGCTTGATGATGTCGCGCGCCTGCGCCATGGTCTTTTCGGTGTCGTAGCTCAAGCGAGCGTCCACCTCGGTCGAAACGCGGCCGGGAACGATCTCGAGGATCTTCCGCCCGAACGCCACGGCCAGCGTCTTGAACGCGGCAGCAGCAACGTCCTGATCGGAGGCTCCATCGCCCGCCTTCTCGCGCGCATCCTGCAGCACGCCATCAACGATCGACTGATATTCCGGCATCTGAGCCGCCGCCGCAATCAGCGAAGGATTCGTCGTCGAGTCGGTCGGCTTGAACTGCTTGATGGAGTTGATGTCGCCAGAGTCGGCAACGACAGTGGTAAACGACTTAAGCTGATCCAGAAGATTCGCCATGGTGGCTCCTATGCGAGAACAATCGCGGGTGCATCCTGCACCGAGGTATCGCTACATCCAATTATAGATAACTAAGACAGCCATTTATAGCTGCCAACGCATCCATACCTCTTTGGATGCCGCTCATCGGGCTGCAGGTGCGATTTCGTCCACGACGAACACGCCCTGCGTACGCGCGTTGAAAGCAAGAAGGATAGACAAACGATGCCCGAAGGAAAGCACCCCGACCACCAGCATGCCGAAACCGGCCCACACCTCTCCCACGAACAGCAACCGCCCTATTGGAAGCGCGCGCACAAGGACTGGAAGTTCTGGGTCGGCGTGCTCTTCATCGCCGCAGCCATCATCGTGTACATCGTGTCGCTCGATCTCTCGACCGTGGTCCACCCGCACACGTAAGCGCGCAGGTCCTATGCCCGCTTGCCGATGAGGCTCTCGTACAACTTGATCGTCTGCGCCGCAATGGCCGACCACGCGAAGTACTCCTCCACGCGCGCGCGCCCGGCCACACCCATTTTTCGCGCCTTCTCGGGGTCGCGCAGCAGTTCGACGATGCGCGCCGCGAGATCTCTGGCGAACTTCTCCGGGTTGGTCGGGAACAACGTTTCGGGGTGCGCCTCAAACGGCACCAGGTGCCCGGTTTCGCCGTCGACGACCACCTCCAGGATGCCTCCCGTCGCGCTCGCCACCACCGGCGCGCGGCACGCCATCGCCTCCAGGTTGATGATGCCGAACGGCTCATACACCGACGGGCAACAGAACACCGCGCAGTGCGAGTAGAGCTGGATCGCCTCCTCGCGCGTCACCATCTGTTCAATCCAGACAAGGTTGTGGCCCGTGCCGGTGGGGTCTCCGGTGGCAATCGAGTGACCGCCCTCCGGAGTGAAATTTTCGACCGCTGCGGGCTGGCTGCCCGGCGTGTACCTGCGAACCTTCTCCACCTTGGCGCGCATCTCCGCGGCAATCTCCGGCGTGTCCGGAGCACCCGCGCACAGCACCACCTGCGTCCCGGCGGGCAGATGCTGAATCGCGTCGACTAAATGCGTTACGCCCTTTTGCCGCGTGATGCGCCCAACGAACAGCACGTAGGGTTTCGTTGGATCAACACCGTACTTCTCCAGCGCGGAGATGTCCGGCGTGTACTGGTACTGATCGAGGTCGATGCCGTTGTAGATCACATGAATCCGGCTCGCATCCACATCGGGGTACGCCTTCAGGATGTCCGCCTTAGTCCCATTGGACACGGCCACAATCGCATCTGCATCGAGGATCGCCGTGCGCTCCATCCACGAGCTCAGCAAGTATCCCGTGCCCAACTGCTCGGCCTTCCACGCGCGCAGCGGCTCCAGCGAGTGCGTCGTCAACACGAACGGAATCCCATACAGTTTCTTCGCCAGAAACCCGGCCATCGCCACGTACCAGGTGTGGGTGTGAATCACGTCGAGCTTGTCCAAATGAAGATTCTGTAAAAGATTCAGCGACAGCGCCTCGAGCGCGCCTTTGAACTTCGCATCCGTGCCATTGGAGATCGCGCCCCAGGGCTGCTCGAAGTCCACCTGCAGATTCGCGTCCCGCGGCACCTGTGCCTCTCCGGCACTGCCAGTCTCCGGAGTTTCGCCCCACGCATGCACCTCCACCTCGATGCGCTTCGCCAACTCCCGCGACAGATATTCGACGTGCACTCCGGCGCCGCCGTAGACATAAGGCGGATACTCTCGGGTCATCAGGCCAACACGCATGGACAAACACTCCTTCACTTCTTAAGATGCGCCGAACCGGTGCGCTGCATAGACGCGCCGAATCAAGCGCATAGCCGCTGCAGGGATGAGAATAACCGAGTCCTGCGCGGACGGCGAGGGTTTCGCGCGGCGGCACGCTCGACGTGCGGCGGTCCCGGAGACAACTTCAGGCGGGACAAGAATGGCTCTAGCCCTGTCCTGAACCCCACTCTCGCCATCCGCACAGGACCCCAGCCGTATGAAACTGCTCGCCGTCCGCGCAGGACTCGCGTACAAAGGTCTACATGAGAAATGCACGGTTCGCTCTCCTCGCCCTCGCGCTTGCGGCCCCGTCTGCATGGTGCGCGCAGCAGCCTGCCTGTCCTCCAGCCCCATCCAACGTCGCCAAGCCAACGGCGGAAGACCTGCAGCTCCGCGAGATCTACAACGCGGAAGACGCCTGGCGCAAAGCGCAGCGCGGCGCCGGCGACGAAGACCATCCGCACCGCATCACTGCCGAACTTCCCAGCGTCGACGCCGCAACCCAGCAGGCCGACCTGGTGCACTGGCAGGGCGTCCTTCGCCAGGTCGACGCTCTCCATCCCGCGCAGCTCTCGCCGGACGAGCGCGTGAACTACCAGGTCTTCCGCGCGCAGATCATCACCCTCCTCAATCAGCAGAAGTTCAGCGAGTACGAGCGCCCCGTCAACTCCGACTCCACCTTCTGGTCCGACGAAGAGTCCACCGGCCGCGAGACCTTTCGCACCCAGCAGGACTACGTCAACTACATCTCGCAGCTCAAAGATCTCCCACGCTACTTCCGCGAGAACATGGCCAACATGCGCGCCGGCCTTGCCCGCGGATTCACGCCGCCGAAGGTCACGCTCACCGGCCGCGATGAATCGCTTGTGCCGGTAGCCGACGCCAAGACACCGCAGGCCACCGTCTATTACAGGCCCCTCGAAAAGATGCCCTCGACCATCCCCGCCGACGAGCAGGCGAAGCTTCGCGCGCAAACCGCCGAGGTCATCCAGACCAGCGTGATTCCTGTCTATCGCGAACTGCTCGCCTTCTTCCGCGACGACTACATTCCGCACGCGCAGATCTCGCTCGCTGCCGAAGATCTCCCGGACGGCAAGGCCTACTACCAGTCCAAGATCCTCGAGTTCACCACGCTCACGCTCACGCCCGCGGAGATCCACGCGATCGGCCTTAGCGAGATGGCGAAGATTCACGCCGAGATGATCGCCACCATGAAGCAGAGTGGCTTCAAGGGCACGCTGCCCGAGTTCCTCCACTTCCTCCGCACCGACCCGCAGTTTTACGCGAAGGCGCCGCAGGAACTCCTCATGCGCTCGGCCTGGGTTGCGAAGGAGTTCGACGGCGTCGCCTCGCAATACTTCGGCTACCTGCCGCGAGAGCGCTTCGCCATCAAGCCGGTGCCCGCGGACATCGCGCCCTTCTACACCTCCGCGCGCGGAGGCCCGGGCGTGTATCTCGTGAACACGTATGACCTGCCCGCGCGCCCACTGTATTCGCTACCCGCGCTTACGCTGCATGAGTCTGCGCCCGGCCACGCCTTCCAGATGCCCATCCAGGCGGAGGTCGTCAAAGCGCGCCACCTGCCAAAGTTTCGCAACGCCTACATCTCCGCCTACGGTGAGGGCTGGGCGCTGTATTGCGAGCGTCTTGGCAGCGAGATGGGCATCTACCACACGCCGTACGAGACGTTCGGCATGCTCAGCTACCAGGCCTGGCGCGCCGCACGGCTGGTCGTCGACACCGGCATCCACTCCGAGGGCTGGACGCGCGAGCAGGCGCAGCAGTACCTGCGCGACAACACTGCGCTGTCTGACCACGAGATCGAGACTGAGGTGGACCGCTACATCTCCTGGCCCGGCCAGGCGCTCAGCTACTATCTCGGCGAGATGGCGATTATGAAGGCGCGCCACAAGGCCGAAGCGGCGCTGGGCCCGAAGTTCAACATCCGCGCCTTCCACGATGCGGTGCTGGAGCTAGGCTGCGTGCCGCTTCCCGTCCTCACGGAACACATCGATGAGTGGATCGCCGCCGGCGGCGTTGGGCCATACCCCGATATGGAGCGGTAGTGCTCATCCAGGGCAGTACCGCCCAAAAGGGAGGTACCTCCCATTATGGGTTGTACCGCGCCAACCAGGCATCGATCTCGTTAAAGATATCGATCCGCTGCTGCCACAGGTGCGGGAAATGTCCTGATCCCGGATACGTCACCATCCGAACGGTCTTGCCGCGATCGGCGAGCACCTCGTAGAACTCGCGCCCCTGGTACGTCGGCACGCGCACATCTGCCGCGCCGTGCAGAATCAGCAGCGGCGTGGTCACGTTTTTCGCAAAGTCCACGGCAGAGAACCGTTCAAAGGCTTTCGGATCCTCCTCGGGCCAGCGCGCGTCGTAGTCCGTCTGCGGAACGTCGCTGGTAAAGATGAAGGATCCCCAATCAGTAATCCCCGCGCCCTCGATTGCGACCTTGTAGCGATGCGTCTGCGTCACGGTCCACGAGGTCATGAAGCCGCCCGCGCTCCATCCAAAGATCGCAAGCCGCTGCGGATCGGCCCATCCCTGCGCGATGGCGTAGTCGGTGGCCGAGTCGACATCCTCATACGCGCGGTCGCCAAAGTGCTGGTAGATGGCGGCCAGATGTGCGTCGCCGAAGCCCGTCGATCCGCGATACTCCGGCTGCAGCACCACGTATCCCAGCCCCGCGATGATGCGCGCAAGCGGGTCAAGCGACAGCTCATCGTTGGCCTCCGGCCCGCCATGCGGCAGTACCAGGAAGGGATACTTTTTGCCCTCAACATACCCTGCAGGAAACGTTGCAATGCCCTCCAGCGCGACGCCCCCTTTGCTCGTCCAATGCACCACGCGCACCGGCCCCAGCGCGATGCTGGCGATCTCCTTGTCGCCCTCATGCGTGATGCGGCGCAGCTCATTGCCGGTCGCCACGGCCACATTCGGTGTATGCGTTGGATCGCTCACGGAGAATGCCGTCTGCCCGTTTGCGGTTTTGTAGGTCGAGAACACGGGAAGATTCACGCCGCCGTCGGGCCACATGTACGCGGGTGTCAGCTTGCCGTCGCGATAGGTGTCCACCTCGCTGCGCACGCCATGCGCGATGGCTACGAATACATGTCCACGCGCATCCGCGGCCATCGCAGTTGTGGTCGTCTGCAGGTCCGGCGTCCGATCCGTCGCCGTTCCTCCGCTGGTCGGCACCGTGTAAAGATGGTCTGGCGTTTGCGTAGGAGCCGTGGTGCTAAGAAACGCAATCTCCGCAGGCCCGATGAAGACCATCGACGCGGCCGCATTGTCCACCGTCGTCACATGCTTTAGGTCGCCGCTAGCGACGGAGCAAAGCTCCACGGTCGAGTGCATATCGTGGTTGCCAATCTTCGGCGAGCTCGCCAGCAGCGCAAGTTCGCTCCCATCCGGAGACCACGCGATGGGCAGGCCAAACGCTCCGGGCCCTCCCGCGAGGTTGTGCTCCGCGCCGCAGAGCCACTTGCCTCCCGTGCCGTCAGCGTGCGCCACGTAGAGGCTCGTCTGGCTGGGCTCAATCACCGTGCGCACGGCGTCGAGCGGGTCCGGCGCGCGCGGGTCGCCAAGCAACGCAAACAGCGTCCCGTCGGGCGAGGGCAACATTCCATTGACGCCGCGCGGCAGCACCACCAGCGTTGTGGGCGCATCGGCTGCCTTGTCGCCGTTCATCGCAAACACCGCAAACTGCGGCTTGCCATTCACCTCCCACGAGCCATACAGCGCGCCGCCGTCGGGCAGGAATCCGCTCGGAGAAAATCCATCCGGCAGTGTCAGTTTTGAGGCGCCCGTTCCGTCAGGATGGATGAACCAGAACTCATGGCCGCCGTCGCCGCTCTCCGCGCCATAGCTCACGCGATAGAGAATCGTGGCGCCGTCGGGCGACACCATCAAAGGCGTTGCACCGCGCGCCGCAGCCCAGTCGTGCACGGTGTAAGCGTGTGGAGCGGGCGCTTGAGCGCTCGCGATTCCAATCATGGTGGAGAAAAGGACAAACGCCGGCAGGGAGAAGTTCGCGCGCATCGTGCAGCCTCCTGGTTCGTGTTTTCGAAGGGTAGCACTGCTCGCCAAGCGGGTATACTTCCTGCTAAAGCCGCTCGGCCCTCCGCAGTTCTATCCCTTCAATCCTGACCATTGGAGTTCGCATGTCGATTCAGTTCAACCGTACGCGTCCTTATCTTGCCGCCGCAGCCATCGTGCTGCTGGCCGCCTCCGCCTCCGCGCAGGAGCAGCACGCCGAGAAGTCCACTACTACGACCACCACGGTTCTTCCCGAGCCCTCCAGGCCGCACATTCTCCCTCCCGATTCCACTACCGAAGGCACCGTCACCGTTGGCGGCAAGACCATCGCGTACAAGGCTGTTGCGGGTCTGCTGCGCGTGGGCGCCACCGACGCGCAAGACGCCACCATCGGCCTCAACGGAACAATGCTTCCCGACTCCACCCTCCCGACCGACTCCACTTCCGATCCTCTCAAGCCGGGCGAAGAGCCTGCGACGTCCACCATGTTCTACACGGCATATTTTGCGAAGGACGAGAACATCGCCACGCGCCCCATCGTCTTCATCTACAACGGTGGCCCGGGTTCCGCGACCATGTATCTGCGCATGTGCAGCTTCGGCCCGGTGCGCGTGGTGCTGCCGGACCTCGACCATCCGGCCGGCGGTCCCTACAAGATCATCCCCAATGAGGACTCGCTCATCGACACCGCGGACCTCGTCTTCATCGACGCACCCGGCACCGGCTACAGCCGCGTTATGGGCAAGGACGCGTATAAAGCCTTCTACGGCATCGACCAGGACGCCGGCGCGTTTCAGCGCTTCATCCGCCGCTTTCTCACCAAGTATGATCGCTGGGATTCGCCGCGCTTTCTCTTCGGCGAGAGCTACGGCACCACCCGCGACGCGGTGCTCGCAGCGCAACTGCAGGAGCATGGCGTCGATCTGAACGGCGTCGTCTTCCTCTCGCAGATCCTCAGCTTCGACGATTCCGCCGACGGCTCCGACGGCAATCCCGGCACGGAGAACGGCTTCTTCCTCGCGCTGCCCAGCTTCGCCGCCACCGCGTGGTTCCATCACAAGGTTCCTAACCAACCGGCCGAGCTGATGCCCTGGCTGCATGAGGTGGAGCAGTATGCTCTGGGCGATTACGCCAGCGCGCTGCTGCAAGGCGCCGACCTCGACCCGAATAAGAAGGCAGAGGTCGCAGGCAAACTCGAAAGCTATACCGGCATTCCCGCCGCGCTGTGGATCAAGGCCAACCTTCGCCTCACCGGCGGTGAGTTCTCCAAGGACCTCCTCAGCGCCTCGGACGAGACCACTGGACGTCTTGACTCGCGCTGGCAGGGTCCCAGCATGAACCCGCTGCACTCCGAATCCGACTACGATCCCTTCAGCGAGTCCATCGAGTCGGCGATTGAAGCGGCGATGAACACCTACGCGCACGACACGCTGAAGTTCGGCGAGAACATGACCTACGAGCCAAGCGCGCGCATGGGCAACTTTAACTGGAACATGAATCACAAGGGACCGCTCGAAGGCGGCTGGCCGGGAACCTACTCCAACGTGATGGGCGACATCGCGTACACCATGAAGGTGAACCCGCACATGCATATCCTGCTTATGGGCGGCTACTTCGATCTCGGCACCCTGTACTTCGGCGCCACCTACGAGATGAAGCACCTGCCCATCCCCGCGTCGCTGGAGAAGAACATCGACTACAAGTTCTTCCCCACCGGCCACATGGTCTACGTGAATCCGGCGGCCCGGACGGCGCTGCATGAGCGCACCGCGCAGTTCATTCGCGACAACGAAGCAGGCCAGTAGCACAGCGGCTGGTAGAGGGGCCGGACGTTCGCGTCCGGCCCCTTTCGTTTGTCCTGTCCCAATTGGAAACACTCGCGCGGCCATTTCAAACTTCGTCTTCGTCTGCCGATAACTCCCCCAGCGACAAGCCTCTCTCCGTCGCGCGCGGCATTGTCTTACCGCGCGCGAGCTCACGAAGTGCGAAGAGCTGGCCAGGTTTGCACCGCGCAAGGGAGTGCGTTATGGCTATCAAAACCGGGACCGCGATGTTTGCACTCGCCGCGCTTTCGCTCGGCCTCGCCGGCTGCTCCGGTCTGCAGGGAAGCTTTCCCGATGTGGCCGCGCAGAACAGCGTTGGCAGCATCCGCGGCAGCGTCTATGGCGGCCACGCGCCCATCGTCGGCGCGCATCTGTTTCTGCTGGAGGCCACCGCGAACGGCTATGCCACCGAGGCTAAGAGCCTGCTCTCCGCTTCGTCGACCGGCACTAGCTCCACCTATCCGGTAGCCGAGGACACGACCACCGGCAGCCTCACTAATGGCCTGTACTACATCACCTCCGACAGCAACGGCGCCTTCAATGTCACCGGCGACTACACGTGCGACGTGGGCTATCCCGTGTATCTGTACGCCTCCGCGGGGTCGCCCGGCGCGAGTTCGGCGATCAGCATGACCGGCATCTCCGATACGCTCTCCGGCGGCGTCTATACCTACACCTTTACCGCCGCAAACATGCTCTACACCGGCCAGAGCGTGCAGTTCTCTGGCGCGAGCCTGGGAGGCGAGTGGGCCACGCTGAATGGAACAACGCAGACCGTTCTGGCCACGCCCACCGCTACCAGTTTTAAGATCTCCACCACCACAGCGCCGGGCAGCGGTGCGAACACGTCGACGGGCTCAGCGACGGCGCTCGGCGCAACCAATCCCGCGATTGTGAACCTGGCGATGGTGGGCCTGTGTCCCGGCACGGGCAACTTCACGAACTCCGTTCAGTCTGTGTATATGAATGAGGTCTCGACCACGGCGATGGCGTACGCGATGTCGGGTTTCGCAACCGACGGCCTGCACATCGGCACTTCGTCCAGCAACCTCATCGGACTGCAGAACGCTGCGCTCAACGCGGCCAACCTCTACAACATTCAGGGTGGGGTGTACGAGCTCGCCGGCAATAGCGCCGCCGGGGAAGGCCAGATCGCGAACCAGGCCACCCCCGCGGGCAACGGAACGGCCCCGCAGGCAGAGCTCGATACCGTCGCCAACATCCTGGCAGCCTGCGTCGACTCAGCCAACACCTCCACAACCACCTCCGCAGCCTGCAACACGCTCTTTACCGACGCCACCAGCACCGGCACGACCAGCGGCACGAAGCCGGTGAACACGGCAGCGGCCGCGTTCAACATGGTGCACAATCCCGGCGCCACCAACGTCGTCGACCTCTGGGAGCTGCCCACCGGAATCGTTCCGTTTGCTCCGGAGCTTACCTCCGCGCCAAAAGACTTCACCGCCGCGATTACGTACACCAATCTCAGTGCGCCCGGCAGCATCGCCATCGATGCCAGCGGCGATGCTTTCGTTCCCACCAACTCCACCTCGGGGTACGTCACCAAGCTCTCGCCGCAGGGCGCCGTGCTTGCCACCAGCGCCTCTGGCGGCAGCGGTTTTGATTCCATCGCGGTCGCTCCCAACGGCAACGCCTACGTTGCAGCGAGCGGATCCAACGCGGTCTACCGATTCACCAGCGCGCTGGGCGCAGTCTCCGGCTCGCCGTGGACCTCACCCACCCTGAGCGCGCCTACCTCCGTCATCGCCGACAGCAGCAGCAACGTTTATGTCACCGACGGCGGCGGCAATGCGGACATCATTCGCAAGTTCTCCAGCACCGGCACGCTCAGCGCCTCCATCACCAACACGTGCATGAACGGCGTCACGCAGATCTCGCTCGACGCCTCGGGCTATCTCTGGGCCGACAGCTTCGCCAACAGCTCCGGCTGCCGCCTTTCCAATCCGAGCGGTACTGCAACCTTCTCGCTCGGCGAATCCATGCTGGAGCCGGAGAACGTTGCCGTCGACAGCAACGGCAACGGCTGGGTCGCGCTGGAGAGCCAGAACTACATCGCGGAAGTCACTACAGGCGGCTCGGGCGCCATCACCAACGGCGGCGGCCTCTCTTCGCCCACCTGGGTCGCCATCGACGGCTCCAACAACATCTGGGTCGCCAGCAACGCCAGTCCCTATGCCCTCTCGGAGTTCAACAACGCCGGCACGGCCATCACCTCCTGCAGCGGCTACCAGGGCGGCACTCTCAACACGCCGTCGTTCCTCGCCATCGACGCCTCCGGCGATGTCTGGGTTCCCAACAAGGGCAGCAACTCCGTCACGGAAATCATCGGCGCCGCAACGCCGGTCGTCACACCGCTCTCCGCGCAAAAGCCCGGCGCCCGTCCCTGACCGCTTCCCCGTTACGCACAAACTCCAACACACCTCCCCGCGCCGTCGCGCATCCGCGATAAAGTATCTGCATACCTTTGTCGGGTTCCCGAATCTCCCGGAGTGTGATGATGCGCAAGCAAGTTTCGAAGTCGCCGGCCCTGCTGGCTGTGCCTCTGTGTCTCGCTGTACTTTCCCTCGCTCCCCGTGCACTTACTCTGCACGCCGACGCCCAGCAGGCCGCTCCCGCAGCAGCATCCGGCACGCCCATGCCCCCGCTACCGCCCGACAAATATCTCTGGCTGGAAGACGTGCACAGCCAGCGCTCCATGGATTGGGTGAAGGCAGAAGACGCTCGCTCGCTCAAGATCATCGAGGCCGATCCGCACTACGCCAGCTACTACGCCGAGGCGCTCAAGGTCACCCAGTCTCCCGACCGCATCCCTTATCCTTCGCAGCACGGCAACGAAATTTATAACTTCTGGCAGGACGCGAATCACGTCAACGGCCTCGTCCGCAAGACCACGCTCGCTGACTACCTCAAGCCGCACCCCACCTGGAAGACCGTCATCGACATCGACGCGCTCGGCAAGCAGGACAACGTCAAGTGGGTCTTCAAAGGCGACAACTGCCTTTATCCCGGCGACCGTTACTGCATGATCATCCTCTCGGCCGGCGGAGAAGACGCCGACACGCAGCGCGAGTTCGATCTCAAATCCGGCCAGTTCGTCACCAGCGGCTTCGTCCTTCCACGCGGCAAGCAGACCGTCAGCTGGCTCGACAAGGACACACTGATGGTTGCGCGTGACTGGGGTCCGGGCAGCATGACCACCTCCGGCTATCCGTTCATCGTGAAGCTCTGGAAGCGCGGCACCCCGCTCGATAGCGCGAAAGAGATCTTCCGCGGAGAACCCACCGATCTCGGCGCCGGCGGCTACACCCTCCACGACGCGAAGCAGCATGAGCTCACCCTTCTGGCCCGCGACATCACTATCTTTACCAGCAAGACCTACATCCTCACCCCCGACGGCCCCAAAGAGCTCGCCATCCCCGGCAAGTCGCAGATCTCCGGCATGCTCGACGGTCGTCTCCTGCTCAACATCAACGAAGACTGGAAACCCGCCGGCCAGCTCCAGACCTACAAGCAGGGTTCTCTCCTCGAGCTCAAGCTAGCCGACGTCCTCAAAGACCCGTCGCATCTCAAGCCCTCCATCATCTTCGCGCCCACCTCGCAGGAGTTCCTGCAGAGCTTCATCGCCACCAAGTCACGCCTGCTCCTCACCACGCTCAAGAACGTGCAGGGAAAGGCCTATATCTACTCGCCCACCTTGACCGGTTGGACGCACCACGAGCTTCCTGTGCCGGAGAACGTCACCGTCGGCATCGCCTCCACCAGCGACGCCAGCGACAACTTCTTCCTCAACATCGAGGGCTTCCTCACCCCACCCTCGCTCTTCATGGGAGACGCCTCGCTCGGCACGCTCGCTGTCGAGAAGACCGAGCCCGCGCAGTTCGACGCCTCCAACGATGTCGTCCAGCAGTATGAGGCGACCTCCAAGGACGGCACCAAGATCCCCTACTTCATCGTTCACCCCAAGGACATGAAGCTCAACGGCGACAACCCCACGCTGCTCGATGCCTACGGCGGCTTCCAGATCTCCATGACGCCCAACTACTCGGCCAGCACCGGCAAGTTGTGGCTCGATCATGGCGGCGTCTACGTGCTCGCCAACATTCGCGGCGGCGGCGAGTTCGGCCCCGCCTGGCATGAGGCCGGCCTCAAGACCCACCGCCAGCGCATCTACGACGACTTCGCCGCGGTTGGCGAAGACCTGATCGCACGCCGCATCACCTCGACGCCCCACCTCGGCATCATCGGCGGTTCCAACGGCGGCCTGCTCATGGGCGTCGAGATGACGCAACACCCCGACCTCTGGAACGCCATCGTCATCCAGGTGCCGCTGCTCGACATGCTGCGCTACGAGAAGATCGACGCGGGCGCAAGCTGGGTCGGTGAGTATGGGTCCGTCTCCGTGCCCGCCGAGCGCGCCTTCCTCGCCAAAATCTCGCCCTACAACCAGCTCAAGCCCGGCGTAAAGTATCCCGAGCCTTTCATCTTCACCAGCACCAAGGACGACCGTGTAGGTCCGCAGCACGCGCGCAAGTTCGCCGCCAAGATGGAGGAGTTCCACGAGCCCTTCCTCTACGACGAGATCATCGAAGGCGGCCACGCCGCCGGCGCCAACCTAAAGGAAGAAGCCCAGACCTGGGCCCTCACCTACACCTATCTCACCAGTAAGTTGATGGAGAAATAACCCGCAGCGGCAGCTTGGAGCTCAGCCACGCAGCCCAAGCTGCTGCAGCGCGAACTGCGTAATCGACTCGGCATCCTGCTGCGGCGTGCGGTCGGTCAGATTATCCATCCGCCGCTCGTTGCAGCCCCGCACCATATCCAGGATCGCCCACGCCACCGCATCGAGATCGACCTTCGCAGGGATCTCTCCGGCCTTCATCCCTTCCTGCAAAATCCCGAGAAAGTATGCGTGGCCGGAGCGCAGCAGCTCATGCGTCTGGCGCTTGTGTTGCGGCTCACGTCCCACCGTCAGCAGCAGCCGGTAGAGATTCAACTGCTCCTGCCAGAACTCCATCCGCACCGAAATGGCGACGGCCAGCCGCGTGCTCACCCCGACCGCGCCCACCATCCGCTCGGTCGCAACCTTGTTTAACTGCTCAATGGCCAGCCGCACCGCGGTGGCATAAATCTCTTCCTTCGACTCAAAGTAGAGATACACCGTCCCCTTGGCCATCTTCGCTGCATCGGCCACATCGCCCACGCAGGTCGCAGCAAAGCCTTTCTTTCCAAACACCTTGATCGCAGCCGTCAAAATCTCCTGCCGGCGCATGTCGGTCAGCAGTTGCTTGCGTGTCGTCGTCCGAGAGTGCGCGGCGGGGCTCACGCAATCAAGCTAGCATGTTTTTCCCGCCCCTGTCTGAATCCCACATCACACCTGCCGCCTCTAATGACCAAGGAGTCATTTCTATGACCGGTGGGTCAGTCCTCAATCCCGATGAGGCGCCAGAAGAGGTGCCCGAGCTGGAAACAGGCGCCGCAACCGCTCACGGCGCGCTCGAACGCACCGACCCCACCCCCGAAGACATTGAGCACGCGCTGGATAGCGCCGAAGCCTCGCTCTCCTCCAGCGCCACGCCCTTCGAGCCCAACGAGCCCCTCACCACCCACGAAGCTCCCGCGCCCCACGCCTTCAACCCCCGCGTTTTTAATCCTTGGATCATCACCCTCGTCGTCACCATGGGCACCTTCATGGAGGTGCTCGACACCTCCATCGCCAACGTCGCCCTCCCGCACATCGCCGGCTCGCTCTCCGCCTCGCAAGACGAGAGCACCTGGGTGCTCACCTCTTATCTCGTCGCCAACGCCATCATTCTCCCCATCAGCGGCTGGATCTCGTCCGTCATCGGCCGCAAAAACTTCTACCTCATCTCGGTTGGAATGTTCACGGTCTTTTCCGCGCTCTGCGGACTCGCGCCGACGCTCGGCATGCTGGTGATCTTCCGCGTGCTGCAAGGCCTCGCCGGCGGCGGCCTCCAACCTTCGGTGCAGGCCATCCTCGCGGACCTCTTCCCTGGCAACAAGCGCGGCATGGCGATGGCCGTCTACACGGTCGCAATCATGTGCGCGCCCGTACTCGGCCCCACGCTCGGCGGCTGGATCACCGACAACTACTCCTGGCGCTGGATCTTCTACATCAACATCCCCGTCGGCATTCTCTGCGCCTTCTTCACGCGCATGGTCCTCACCGACCCCGAACACCTGACCCTCAAGCGTCTGCAGATGAAGGCCGACCGCCTCCGCGGCATCAAGCTGCAGGTCGATGGCACCGGCCTCGCGCTCATCAGCATCGGGCTAGCGTCTTTAGAAATCGTCCTCGACAAGGGCCAGGAGCTCGACTGGCTCGGCTCCTCCTTCATCGCCTGGGCCGCCGCCATCGCTGTCCTCGCGCTCGTCGGCGCCGTCGTCTGGGAGCTCCGCACCAAAAACCCGGTCGTCAACCTCCGCCTGCTCAAGGAGCGCAACTTCGCCTTCTGCTGCGTCATCGTGCTCGGCGTCTACACTGCCCTCTACGCGTCGACGTTCCTTCTGCCGCAGTTCATGCAACTCCTCATGGGCTACTCCGCGACGGCAGCGGGCCTCGCCATCTCACCCGCCGGCCTGGTCACCATGATCGAGGTGCCACTCGTAGGCTGGGCGCTCAGCCGCGGCTTCGACGCGCGCCGCATGATCGCCGTAGGCCTTGCCACCATCGCGCTCGGCACCTGGTGGCTCTCGCTCGGCAACCTCGACATGGGAGAAGCCAGCCTCATCTGGCCGCGCGTTGTGCAGGTGCTCGGCATCGGCATGACCACCGTCCCGCTCAGCACCATCATGTTCCGCTTCCTCCCCGCCGACCAGAGCAGCAACGCCGCCGGCATCTACGCTCTCGTCCGTAATGAAGGTGGCAGCATCGGCATCGCCGTCTCCAGCACCTTCCTCGAGCGCACCGCCCAGACCCACCAAGCCTACATCGCCGCCCACATCACTTCGTCGAACCTCGCCGCCGCTCGTGCCGCGCACGCCTTTGCCGCGGCGCATGGCTCGGTCGCCTCCAGCGGCTCGGCTGCTAACAACGCCTACGCCGGTCTCGCGATGCTTTATGCACAGGTCCAGCGTCAGGCTTCCTTGCTCGCCTACATGGACCAATACCGGATGTTCACCTACATCCTGCTCTGCCTCCTTCCGCTCGTCCTCTTGCTCAAAAGGCCACCGAAAATGACCGGAAAGATCGAGCTAGAGGCCCATTAAATCAATAACTTAGTCTTATTACGATATTCTAATGTATACTTATGGGGATTCCGAAAGACCCGTTCGATTAACTGCGCACTACGGGGGGCCTCCCATCCAACGCACACAGTATCTCTCCCATCTCTCCCTCTCTTGCCTTATAGCCTCCACTGCCCTGAGCCTTGGCCTGTCCGGCTGCTCGGGCTTCACTGCAATTCCAGACGTATCGACGGGGTCAACCGTTAGCCAATCCCATCCTGGCTCGTTTCAGGGCAAGGTGATGGGCGGCCACGCAGCCATCGTCGGCGCTGAGGTCTACGTCCTCCAAGCCGGCACGGCTGGCTACGACTCCACTCCAAAGAACGAGATGACCTCCGGCGAAGCAGGTAGCGATCCTACCTACGGCAACTACGTCCTCACGGGCGCGAACGGTGCCTTCTCCGTCACTGGAGACTACTCCTGCGTCGCAGGAAATCCGGTGTACGTCGCGGCTGTCGGCGGAACCGCGAATACCGCTGCCTCCCTGGTGTCGATCACGGGCTCTACCGTCACCAATAAGTCCGGCACCTACACCGTCATCTTCAACGCAGCGAATGCACTTTCCTCGAATGAGCCCGTGAGTTTTGCCAGCGGAGCCTTTTCCACCACGGGCTATACCGCGCTCAACGGAACCACGCAAAACGTCATGTCGGCGACCACGAAGACGTTCACCATCCAGATCACGACGAAAGTTGCCACTGCAAAGACTCTGAGTGCGACCGCCCTTGCCAACGGCACGCCGAACCCGGCCATCACCAACATCGCCGTTCTCGGCCTTTGCCCGACGACCGGCAACTTCTCCTCCGGCACGGGCGCACTGAGTTTCGTCTATATCGACGAGGTCTCCACGACCGCCGCGGCGTACGCGCTGAATGCCTTCGGCAACGGATGGTTCGCCATCGGCGCACCCGCGTCGAACCTCGCCGGCATCGAGCACGCTGCAACCAACGCCGGACAGCTCTACAACATCACCGACGACACCTCCGCCAACGCTGGCGGCGCGCTGGCGACGACGAGCTATGTCGGCGGCGGCAACGGCGTCGTTCCGCAGGCGACGGTCAACACGATCGCCAACATCCTCGCCTCCTGCGTCGACTCGACCAACACATCCACCACTACCTCTGACCAGTGCAGCACCCTCTTTACGACGGCAACCAGCACCGGCGATGCCCCCGGAATCAATCCCAAAGACATCTCCTCGGCTGCCTTCAACATCGCGGCCTTCCCAGCGGGAACCGGCACGCAAAGCGGCACCTTCGCCGGCACCCTGTTCAACCTGCAAGATGCGGGTTCGGCGCCCTTCACCCCCAACCTCTCCTCGGCGCCCAATGACTTCGGCATCGCGATTACGTATCCCGCGTCGCTGAATTCGCACGTTACCAACGTCGAGAGTGTTGCGGTCGATGGCAATGGTCAGATCTGGACGACAGCGCAGGGGGACGATAGCATCACCCTCTGGTCGCCCGTCGGCAAGGTCGTCAAAGCCACCACCGCCAGCTATGCCTACGGCTACGTCTCGATCGACACCAGCAATAATGCCTGGACCGGCAACGCCGACAGCACCTCCGGCATTGAAGAGTTCAACAATGCCGGTACGCTGACGAATACATACGGCACCAACTACGCGTCCGCGTACACGGTCATCGCCAACCAGACCGGCGATGGCAACGTCGGAGCGTACTTCTTCGCTGGAGCGTCCAGCCAGGAAGGCTATTTCTACTTCAACGGCTACGGTGGCTTCTTGAGCGGAGTCAATGGCGGTTACACGGTCGCGAATAACTTCATCGGTCACGGAGCGCTCGATAGCGCCGGCGATCTCTGGCTGACCAGCGAAACCGGCCGCGAAATTATGCGCGTCGTGCCAAACCTGGCCGTCTTTGGCTCCGGGTTCACCGAGGTCAATAAAACCTTCCCGATCACCACCCCCGGCGGGACGCCCTACGAGCCGCAACCTGAGTTTCCCGCGATCGACTCCGCCAACGATGCCTGGATCCCCCTCCAGACCATCTCCTCAGGGATCGGCCCAGCGTCCGTGGCCGGTCTTGAGAAGGTCTCCCCCACCGGCACCGTGACCAACTACTACTCCGGCACGGGAACCAACACCGCGACGCAGGTCTACACCGGCGCCAACTTCTACCAGTCCTTTGGTGCAGCGGTCGATGGCAGCGGCAACATCTGGATCACCAACCGCTATAACCCCGGCCTCGGCGGCAGCGCCGCGGCTCCGGGTGCCAGTTCCATCATCGAGCTGAACAGCAGTGGTACCGCCATCTCACCGACCACCAACTACACCTACGGCGGCATCCTCAGCGACTGTCTCAACATCGCCATCGATCCCTCCGGCAACCTCTGGGTCACCAACTACAACGGCAGTCAGCTCGTGGAAGTTCTCGGTGCTGCAACGCCGGTCGTCACTCCACTCGCAACCGCGGCCACCGGTAAGCACCTGGGCACGGCGCCATAACCTGACTCGCAAACCTGCACTCCCCGAGACGCCCGTAACGCATAGATCGTGTTACGGGCGTTTCTCCGTTCGATCCCGGCATTTGATTCCGCAACGCGAGATACATCCCCACAGAACGCATAGCGTAGAATGACCCCGATATCCCGTCATTCGTCGAGGCCCGCTTTGCGTATCCATTCCTGGTCAATGCTCCGCCATTCTGCACGATTGGCGTATCTCCTCTCCGCGGCTTGCCTGTTGCTTGCCGTGACGGCTTCCCTGACCGGCTGCGGCGGGAGCGCAAACCGTCCCACCGGCATCACCATCTCCGGCCCCGCGAGCGCCACGGTCGACCCCAGCAACTCCGCGAGCTTCACCGCAACCGTAGCCGGCGGACCCACGGGAGCGGGCGTGAGCTGGAGCCTGATCGGCTGCACCGCCACCTCCTGCGGCACACTCACCAACTCCACCGCCACCGGCGTGACCTACACCGCCCCCGCCACCGTAACCACGGCCTTTACCGTAACGCTCACCGCAAGCTCAACCACGGACGCGAACGTCACCGCCGGAACCATGCTCAGCGTTCCCGTCAACCCCGCCATCACCACCACAACGCTTCCCGGCGCAACCTACGACACGGCGTACACCGCAACCCTCGCCGGAACCGGCGGCATCTCGCCCTACACCTGGAGCGTCTCGCTCGGCACGCTTCCCGCCGGCCTCGCTCTAAGCTCCACCGGCACCCTCAGCGGCACGCCCACCGCGGCAGGCGCGGTCAGCTTCACCGTACAGTTAGCCGACTCCGGTAGCCCCGCGCTCACCACCACCGCGGCCTACACCATCACCACGCTCTACGCTCCGCTCAGCGTCACAACCAAATCCCTCCCCAACGGCGTAGAAAGCGCAGCCTATTCCGCGCAGCTCACCGCGACCGGCGGCAGCGGCACAGGCTACACCTGGTCCGCAACCGGCACCGCGCTAAGCGCCGTCGGCCTCAGCCTAAGTTCCACCGGCGCCATCACCGGCACACCCAACGCCGACGAAACCTCCGCTCCACTCACCGTGCAGGTCACCGACTCCGCCGGCAACACAGCCACCGCAAACATCACGCTCTCCGTCGTCACCGTAACCTTCCTCGGTCAAGTCCTCGCCGGCGCCGCGCCCGTCTCTGGAGCGACCATCCAGCTCTACGCTGCTGGCGCCACCGGCAACGCCTCCGCCGCCATCCCCATGCTGACGCAATCCGTCACCACCAGCTCCATCGGCATCTTCCAACTCAACGGCTCCTACACCTGCGGCCAAAGCAGCACCGGCGCGTCCATCCCCAACACGGCCCAGCTCTACCTCGTCGCCACTGGAGGCATCGCCTCCACCACCTCCAGCGCCAGCAACTCCGCGCTTACGATGGTCACAGCCGTAGGCCCTTGCAGCACCCTCGCCGCCACCTCGCAGCTCACCCTCAACGAGGTGACCACCGCCGCGGCAGCCTGGGCGCTCGGCTCCTTCGCCAGCTCCGCCGCCAACATCGGCGCCAGCTCCACCAACACGCTTGGCCTCACCAACGCCTTCCTCGACGCCGCGCTTCTAGCCAACCCCAACACCGGCGCCAACGCCACTCTCCCCACCAACCTCACCGTAGAGACCGGCAAGCTCAACGCCCTCGCCGACGCCCTCAATAGCTGCACTGCCGGCGACGACTCGACCTGCACAGCCCTCTTCACCGCCGCCACGCCCACCAACGGCACCGCGCCCACAGACACCTTCACCGCCGCACTCAACATCACCCATCACCCTGGCGAAAACGTAGCCGCAGTCTACGCAGCCATTTCAGCAAATGGCCCCACAACCCCGCCCTTCGCCACCGCCCCCCTCGCCCAATCGCCCAACGACTGGACCATGTCCCTCACCGTCACTGGCGGCGGCCTCTCTTCGCCCACCGCCTTGGGCATCGACACTCAAAACAACATCTGGGTAGCCAACCAGGACAGTCCCGTCTCGGCCTTCAATGCGCAGGGCACGCCACTCGTCGCCGACGGCTACGGCCCCGGCGTCATCGCCCAGACCTACGGCCTCGCCGTCGACCCCTCCAACAACATCTGGGTCACCAACGCCAACGGCGGCAGCCTTAACGGCAGCGTCACCGAGTTCTACGGCGTCACCTCCGCCAACACGCTCGGCACCTCCAGCACCTACACCGACGGCAGCCTCGATGTTCCCTACGCAATCGCCGCCGACAGCAACGGCGCAATCTACATCGCCAACAGCGGCGACTCCTCCGCCACCATCTACAGCAGCACCGGCGCCTACCTCGCCGGCCCGCTCGGCAACTCCAGCCTGAACCTCTTCCCCAACGCGATCGCGGTCGATCCCTCCCACGACTTCTGGCTCTCCGGCGCCACCAACGTCGTGCGCATCTCCTCCACCGGAACGCTCCTTGCCAACGTCACCTGCTGTGGCGAGTCCTTCGGCATGGCCACCGACGCCGCCGGCGATCTCTGGGTCGCCGACTACGGCGCTCCCGGTGCCGTCGCCGAGATCACCACCAACGGCTCCGGCGTCTCCAGCGCGGCCCTCACCGGCCTCTCCACCGGCGGCATCAATCACCCCGCCATGGTCGCCGTCGACGCCGCCCAGAACGTCTGGATCTCCAACTACTACGGCGCCTCCATCACAGAGCTCGCCGGCTCCTCCAACACCCTCGCTCCCGGCACCGCCATCTCTCCCTCCACCGGCGTCTACGGCATCGGCGGCTATGGACTCGACGCCTCCCTCGGTGGTCCCAACACCCTCATCCCCGATCGTTCCGGCAACCTCTGGGTCTCCGACGAAGGTGGCCCCGAGGCCATCACGATGTTCTTCGGTCTAGCGGCTCCCACCGCCACGCCGCTCCTGCCCGTCCCCACTGCGCCTTAAGGCACACCCAGAAGAAGCGGTATCTTACCCCCTACCTTTGGGTTAGCAGTAACCGTTCTAGTACTTCACCAAAGGTAATAGAGTTAACGCTCTCGTTATTAGAGATACGAGCTCCATCTCTCGTGTCCCGACGCAAATATTTCGTCAGTCATTCGGGACTTTCAGATTATAGTTTTCTCATCTACATCTGTTTCTGGCAGCCGCCACCTGGTAAGCGCATACCGGCCGCCGAGGTTCAGCAAACCCTGCTTTGCGTACATCGGAGACCCCATGAAGCCCTCATTCCAGTCCAGCTCGTTCGCTGTCGCTCTCTTGTTCGGAGCCTTTACCCTGGTTGGCTGTGGAGCAGCGCTCACATCTTCTCATTCCTCCTCATCCGGGTCTGGCGGTTCAACCGCTCCAAAACCCCTGGTCGCGGGTCCCGCCGTCGAAGGCACGGTGTTCGGCGGCCATGCGGCCATCGTAGGCTCGCACGTCTACCTTCTCCAGCCCGGCACCGCAGGCTACGGCTCCATGGCCACGGACATCCTGGGCAATAACGGCGCCACCTCCGCCAACGGCTACACCATCTCCCAAAACACCAGCGACCCCAACATCCCCCCCGGCTGGAACTACGTCACCACCGACACCTCAGGAGCCTTCAGCCTCACCGGCGCCTACAACTGCGTAGCCGGTGAGCCGGTCTACACCTACTCCTACGGCGGCAACGCGACGGGCGGCAGCCCGGTCACACAAAACAATACGGCCATCGTCCAGCTTGCCATTCTCGGCAACTGCCCCTCTTCGGGAAACTTCTCCACCGCTGGAAATGGCGCCATTAGCTACGTGTATGAGAACGAAGTCTCGACCGTCGCGGCCGCGTACGTCTTCCAGCCCTTCACGGTCCAGGCCGGCACCACCGGCGCCTCCAGCGCAATCTACGTGGGCAGCTCGAACACCACCCAAGGTCTCCTCGGTATAGCGAACGCCGCCGACACGGCGGCTCAGCTTTACTCCATCCAGGGTGCCGGCGGCCAGTCTTCGTCCATCAACGAAGGCGAGGGGCATGTTGCCAACTACCGCACGCAGGGTACCAGCATCGTCGGTTTCACCGTCACGTACGTGCCCAACGTCGGCAACGGCGTCGTTCCTGAAGCCACCATCAATAAGCTCGCCAACATCCTCGCGGCCTGCGTCGACTCCACAGGTGCTAGCTCCACCCCATGCACCACGCTGTTCGACACCGCTACGGAGACCGGAGACAGCGCCGGCGTCAAGCCAACCGACATCGCCCGCGCGGCCATGGATATCGCGCGTTACCCGGCCGGCAACTACAGCACCGCCCACACGCCTACCAACTGGGTCAGCACCCTTGCAGGTATCGCGACGGGCATCGTCCCCTACGCCCCTGATCTCGGAACGAACGTCCCGAACGACTTCACCATCGCCATCAACTACCCCTACACGCCGGTCGGCGGCTATGGCACCTCGAACACGGATGTAGAAAAAGCAGAAAGCGTCGCAGTGGACGCTCTCGGGCAGATCTGGATTACCGCACAAGCCTCCACAAGCGAGACGAACCTTCCGTACCCAAGCGCAGATCGCTGGGGCCCGCTCGGCGTCTCCAATGCCTCCAATAACGCCAACTACATCTTTGGATATGTCTCCGTCGATGGCTCGAACAACGCCTGGACCGGCAATGCGAATAGCACGACAGGTATCTTCTACGCCGGCAGTAATGGCGCCTTCTCCACCACATATGGCTCCGGCTACAGCAAGGCCTACACCATGATCACGAATCAATCGGGTGACGCATTCTTCTTTGCCAGCAACAGCTCGACCTCGCCCAACTACGACATGTTTGAATACGCCCCAGGGGGAACGCTCGTGAGCGGCTCACCGTTTAGCCTCGGGCCCACCACCAGCACCAGCACGGGTACGGGCACGCTCACCATCACGAATGCGACGGTCGCTTACTCAAATAGCACGGGCCTGTATACCTATACCTTCACTGCTACCAACCCAGGATCTCCCGCAGGTGCGGCCGCTGTGGCACCAGGGCAAACAGTTTCGCTATCGCTATCCGACAGGCCGGCGAGTGGCGGCACGGGCGTGGGCACCAACTGGCCAAGCCTGACCACCGGAACCGTCTACACAGAAACCGGAACGGGGTTCACGGTGCGGAGCAGCACCAACCTGAATATTACGAACCGCGGTGAAGGCTCAGCAACTTATTCCGCCACCATCACCACCACCACCCCCGGTGCCATTCCGTCCGGAGACAACGTGGCTCATGGTGCGATCGGCGCAGACGGGCATCTCTGGCTCACCACCGAATCGGGTGACACGATCGCAAAGGTAGGCCCGACAGGCACCCCGGATTTCACCTCGTTCGTCGCGTCCGGTCAACCGGAGTTCCCCGCCATCGACGGCAGCGGGAACGCCTGGATTCCCATCCAGGCGTCCGCTGGACCCATCTACCTCGTCGCCCCCGGCGGGACCTACAACACGCTTACCAGCACCAGTACTGGAGCTAACCTGCTCTTTCCCTTCGGCGCGGCAGTTGATGGGAACGGCAACATATGGGTCACCAATCGTTGCGGCCCCGCAACCACCAGCACTGCCTTCAATAATTGCGTCAACGCGGTTCCGACCGGTTATTACAGCACGCTGGTTGAGATCAACGGCACAAACAACACCGCTATCTCGCCTCCAACAAACTTCGCCCCTGAGGCGCAGTACCCTGCGACCTCGGGAACCCTGACCAGGGTCATGATCGATCCTTTGAACGTCGCCATTGATCCCTCCGGGAATCTGTGGATCACCAACTACGCCGGCAATGTCACCGGCGGTGGCCAGGTGGTTGAGATCATCGGTACCGCTGCACCGGTCGTCACGCCGCTCTCAGTGGCTGCCGGCAGCAGCGAACTCGGCGTCAAGCCCTAACCCTTATACCAACCACTCCGAAGCCCGTGGCGCACGCCCTGCGCCACGGGCTTTTTCCTTCTCCAGCCTTCTCCAAGTACACTAGCTCTGCTTCTATCCACCATCGCTGAGGGCCCCCGACGTTGCGCTCCCTACTCTGCACGCTCTTCATGAACTCTCCCCGCATGAACCGCTGCTCGCGCCTCGCGGTCTCCGCTCTTGTCCTGCCCTTAACCCTCGCGCTCGCCGCCAGCCTCGCGGGCTGCGGCGGCGCTTCCGCAAATAATCCCACCGGGATCACCATCACCGGCCCCACCAGCGCGACGGTAGACCCCAGCAACGCTGCGAGCTTCACCGCAACCGTAGCCGGTGGCCCCACCGGAGCCGGCGTGAGCTGGAGCCTGATCGGCTGCAGCGCCACCTCCTGCGGCACGCTCACCAACGCCACCGCCACCGGCGTCACCTACACCGCCCCCACCACCGTAACCACAGCCTTCACCGTAACGCTCACCGCAATCTCAACCTCCGACGCCAACGTCACCGCGGGCAGCATCCTCAGCGTTCCCGTCAACCCCAGCATCACCACCCCAGCCGGCGCGCTCCCCGGCGCGACCTTCGGCGCCGCCTACTCCACCACGCTAGCCGGCAGCGGCGGCATCACGCCCTACACCTGGACGATCTCGCAAGGCGCCCTCCCCACCGGCCTCGCCCTAAGCTCAACCGGCACCCTCTCCGGCACAC
>JBAULP010000060.1:0-20662 GCA_049578265.1 Acidobacteriaceae bacterium | reverse complement strand
GCCTCGGCCTGGGCCTGCGCCGCAGCCGCAGCGTCCGCGGCAGCTTGCGCATTGCTGGCCTGCTCCTGCGCCCGCATCTTCGCGTCCTGAGCCTCTTGCTGCCGCTGTTCTTCCTTCTTTCGCAGCGTCACAATACGCGCATCTTCCGCACGCTCCGTAGCCTCACGAGCGTACGTGAACTCCATCTTCACATCCCGATGCTTGCTCGATTGAATCCCCTGCGCGTTTTCAATATCGGTTGCAACTTCTTTCATGATGTCCGGTGCATACTGTTCCGCGCCCACAGAATCCGCAATGCGCTGCGCGTTATAAGCCTCGAACAACGCCAGCGGCGTGTGCTCGCGATCCGTAATCGGATGCATCACCGACTTGGCTCCTGCGGTCGGCGCATACAACCCTCTCGGCAGCAACTGATAGTGCACGTTCACCTGTTGCAGCACACCATTTGTCTTATCCGTGAACACGTTCTGCAACACCACCACATCGCTCGGCTGCGACACCGCGTAATAAGGCTCCGCCGTCACAATCAAGCCAAACGCCTGGAACGATGTCGTCACGTCCAGGCTCGCCTTATTACCCGCCAGTTCCAACTCTCCAAGATTCTGCGGGCGTCCGTCCGTCGAGATAGCCCATAACACATAGGTCAAATACTCCGGCCCAAAACCATTCGCCGGGGTCAGCCCCTCAAAGTGCGCGGAGATCTCCGTCTTGCCCGTCACCGAATTCACCTTCGCATCGCCGCGCGCGCCGGGCATAAGGTTAGTGCCTTCAAATCCCACATGCGTAGCGCCCCTGCGGTTGAAGTAGTTCACCGCGTCCAACTGCCGCTCCACAACCTTCACATGGTAGATATACGTGCCGTTCGGTCCTTGCGCGACGACCTCTCCGCTCTTCGCCCCCGGCGCAACCGTAGTTGGGTTCGGCACCTGGGCTACCGCAACCATGCTCACCAAAGCAAGTGCGGACGCTGCGACTGCCATCCTCTTACACGTACCTGACATTTCGTTCTCCTTATGGACGATCGCCGCAACCCTGCGGAGATTGATTTCATTGCCACTTCAGCAAGTCGGATGCCCCACGCATCGCAAAAGGTGTCCCCAGATTAATCTTCCTTTTGGGCAACCAATTTCAATCTGCGCAAGCATTTGCGCATCATCACTCTCCACAACATCCCTGTCTCTCGCCCCACGAAGAACGTCCGTCAATATCTCTTCTTTCAATCACCCAAGACCCCATCCGGTCCCTATAATCTAGCTGTTGAGTGTGCATACGCGTGAGTGAATCGATCGTCGAAATTTTGGGGCTGCGCAAAGTTTACGGCGGCAAAAATCCTGTCACGGCGGTCGACGATATCGACCTCCACGTGCCCTCCGGCTTGATCTACGGTCTGCTCGGACCCAACGGCGCCGGCAAAACCACCACCATCTCCATCGCCACCACGCGCGCCATTCCCACCGCAGGCTCGGTTCACATCGCAGGCATCGACGTCGTCGCGCATCCCGCCCTCGCTCGTCGCTCCATCGGCGTCGTTCCGCAGTTCAACACCCTCGACCGCTCCTGCACCGTAGCCGAAAACATCTACTTTCACTGCCGCTACTTCGGCATGGCTAAGTCCGACGCAACCGCACGCACCGCGCAGCTCCTCGATCAGTTTCGCCTCAGCGATCGCGCGTCAGCCTATCCGCAAGCCTTAAGCGGAGGCCTCGCGCAACGCCTGCAAATCGCTCGCGCCATCGCCCACAAACCCCGCGTCCTCTTCCTCGACGAACCCAGCGCCGGCCTCGATCCGCAGAGCCGCATCGCCATGTGGGACGCCGTCCGAGCCCTCCGCGCCGAAGGCATTACCGTCGTCCTCACCACCCACTACATGGAAGAGGCTGACGCTCTCTGCGAGCGCCTCGCCATCATCGACCACGGAAAGATCCTCATCGAAGACACCCCCGCGGCCCTCAAAGCCAGCGTCGGTGGCGACATCATCTACGACCTCCGCATGCGCGGCGTCCGCGACAGCGGTCTACTCGAACAACGCCTGCAAACCATCGACGGCGTCACTCGCGTCGAAGTCATCGAGGGCGGCCTCCGTGTCCTCGCCCGCGTGCAAGACGGCCTGCTAGCCAAGGTCGTCACCACCGCCAACGAGTTCGGCCTCCGCGATCTCACCACCACCGAACCCAGCCTCGAGACGGTCTTCATCCGTCTCACCGGAAGAGACCTCCGTGAGTAACCCGCAAATACAAATCGACGCGCCGGAACAGCCGATGAGCCAACTGCCAGCCAACGGCGACGTCAAGCTGCACATCTACTCCCGCGCCTTCTTCGGCCTCCTGCAGCGCGACTTCCGCGTGCTCACCCGCGAGTTCATACCCTTCCTCATCCGCGTAGCCATGAACCCGCTGCTCTTCCTCTTCGTCTTCACCTACGTCATGCCGCACATGGTCAACGGCTCCAAATTGGATCCCGTCGCAGGTATGGCCACCAGCGGTGGCGGAGGCTTCGGCACCATCCTTCTCCCTGGCCTGATGGCCGTCGCCATCATGTTCTCCGGCGTCGCAGCCGTCGCCCTTCAACTCGCGCAGGAGTTCGGCATCACCCGCGAAATCGACGACCGCGTCATGTGCCCCCTGCCCATCGCCGCCGTGGGCCTGGAGAAGATCGTCTTCTCCGCCATCCAATGCATCGTTGCCGCAGGCTTGGTCTTCCCCATGGCCTACTACATCCCGTCAACTCCCGTTGCCGCCCATGTCTCGAGCTGGTGGTTGCTCGCCGCCGTGCTCATCCTTTCCAGTCTTCTCGCCGGCGCCATGGGCCTCACCATCGGCACCTATGTGCAGCCGAAACAAATCGGCCTCATCTTCGGCGTCATCATCGTTCCCATCACCTTCCTCGGCTGCGTCTACTACCCCTGGGCCGCGCTCAAGAGCATCAAGTGGCTGCAGATCGGCGTCCTCGTCAACCCCATCGTCTACATCAGCGAAGGCCTCCGCGCCGCTCTCACGCCCACCACCGGCCACATGCCCGAGGCCCTCATCCTCGCCATGCTCGTCCTCTTCCTCGCGCTGCTCACCTGGCTCGGCCTGCGCGGCTTCGCCAACCGCGTCCTCACCTAGTCCCCAACAACCTCGCCTTCACCGCTCGATCTTCGCCGCCAGGTCCTTCGCGATCAGGTCGCCGTGAAAGCGCCCATTCTCAATAAAGATTTCATTCGTGCGCTCGCCCGCCACCACCACCCCCGCCAGATAAATCCCCGGCACATTCGATTCCAGCGTCGCCGGATCGCACACCGGACACCGCGCATTCCCCTCATCCAGCTTCACCCCCATCGACTCAATAAATCCAAAGTCCGGATGATACCCCGTCAGCGCAAACACAAACTGATTCGGAATCACCTTCGGCCCACCCGGCGTAAGCAGTGTCACGCCATCCTCGGTAATCTCACTCACCACCGTATTGAAGTGCGCCACAATCTCGCCGCTCTTAATCCGATTCTCAATGTCCGGCTTAATCCAGTACTTAATATGCCGATGCAACTCCGCGCCCCGATGCACCAGCGTCACCCGCGCCCCATGCCGCCAAAGCTCCAGCGCCGCAATCGCAGCCGAGTTCTTCCCCCCAATCACCACCACATCCTGCGCATAGTAAGGATGCGGCTCGTGATAATAGTGCTTCACCTTAGGCAGCGTCTCACCCGGTATATCCAAATAATTCGGTAAGTCGTAATATCCCGTCGACACAATCAACTTGCGCGCCCGATGCTGCGCCTTCCGCCCAAACTTATCCGTCGTATGCACGGTGAAATTCCCATCCGATCCCATCACGCTATCGACGTTCTCATACTGCCGCACGTCCAGCCTGTAGTGCTCCGCCACCTTGCGGTAATACTCCAGCGCCTCCGCCCGCGTAGGCTTCTGGTTCGGCGACGAGAACGGCATATTCCCAATCTCCAGCAGCTCCGGCGTCGTGAAGAACGTCATATGCGCCGGATAATGAAACAGCGAATTCGTCAGGCATCCCTTATCCACCAACACCACCCGCAGCCCCGCCTTCTGCGCAGCAATAGCACAAGCCAACCCCGTAGGCCCGGCCCCAATCACCAGAACATCAAATTTCAAAGTGTCACTCATATCCAAATTGTACGGATGTTTCCCGCACCCATGCAGCACCCCCGGTCGCACTCCACCCACCGAATGTCTTTCTCCCCTATCCCCCATCCCCTGCCTTCCCCTCGCTCTAGTAAAGTTAGGCCATGAGGAAGCTTGCTCGTCGTCAGCAATTCAACGGTGACCCCGTCCACGAGGCCGCCGCATGAAGCTCTCCCTCACCCTCTCCGCCGCGCTCCTGCTCCAGGCAGGCACCGTACCCTCCATCAGCAACGCCCCAGCCCCCATCGCGGAACCCCAACATCTACGCTACGTCCGCGCCCTGACCCTGCCACCGCACGCATCCGGCATCGCCTGCACCGTCCTCGACGCCAGCGTCTACGCGCACTCTGCCAGCGCCTCGGCCGACGACCTCCGCCTCTTCCGCTCCCAGCCCCACGCCCGCCCCCAGGAAGTCCCCTTCGTAGTCAGCTACAGCGCGGCCAATCCCACCGACGCCCAGGCCGCCACCATCATCAACCTCACCCAGCACGACAACGACCTCACCTTCGACCTCGACATGCCGCCCCGCCCCTACACCCAGGTCGATCTCCAACTAGCCGCGCAAAACTTCCTCGCCAGCGCAGACGTCTCCGGCCTCACCAACTCCACCGCGCCCGCCAAACCCCTCGGCAACTTCACCCTCTTCGACCTCACGCAGCAGCATCTAGCCCGCTCCACCTCCATCCCCCTGCAGGAGTCCACCTTCCCCCGCCTGCACATCAAGCTGCACGTCACCACCCTCGACGGCAAACCCCTCCCGCACCTCGCCCCCTCCATCCTCCAAGGCGCAACCATCCCCGCCAGCCGCGAGGCGCAAACCCTCTACACCATCGTCGCCGCCACCTCTACCATCACCCAGCAAGCCGCATCCTCGTTCGCGCAACTCCGCGTCCCCGCCCACGTCCCCATCGAGCGTCTCCATCTCTCGCTCGACCGATCCTTCAAAGCTGACTTCCTGCGCCCCATCTCCCTCATCGCCGAGCCCGACCCGCCTCAGCCCGGCAACCCGCAGGAAGTCATCAACGGCCAGGTCTGGCGAGTCACCCGCAACGCCATCAGCCCACCCATCAGCGCGTCTCAACTCAACCTCACCGCCGTGCTCGCCTCCAACCTCCAAAGCCCCGCAACTATCCAGGTCCATATCAACAACGACGTCCAGCCCCCGCTCCCCATCCGCGCCGTCCAGCTAGAAATGCGCCAGCGCACCCTCTGCTTCGATGCCTTCCCCTCCGCCACCTACGCCTTGCGCTATGGTGACGATGCGCTCCACACATCCGTCTATGATCTGGGAGATCTCTCCACTCTTCCCGCAAGGCCGATCGCCGCAATCCTGGAGCCCGAAGAACTAAATCCCGGTTACATCCGCCGCCACATCGTCCGCACCTACGATCAGCGCAACCCGGACCTCTTCTGGATCGCTCTCCTCGCAGCCATCGCAGTCCTCGGAAGCCTGGTGAGCAGACGAACCATGCGGCAAGGAAGACGTAGGTAGAAAATTGACGCAGCGCAACAGGAAGACTCGCATGCATTACGCAACCGGTATCGCACTCGCAGCAAGCCTCTGTCTCGCGGTCACCGCGCCGTTGGCAGCCCAGACCACCTCGCAAAGAACCGTGCCACCGCAGATCGCCGCAGCGCGCGCAGCTCTCACTGCCAAGCAATATCAACATGCCGAAGAACTCTTCACCGACTTCGCCAGATCCCACCCCAACAACATCGACGCGGAAGAAGGCATCGGCGACGCCGAGCTAGGCCTCCACGAATACGAAGCCGCAGAGCTCCAATACCGCAGCGTAGTCTCCGCCCAGCCAGAGTTCTGGATCGCCCACAAGAACCTCGTCATTGTCGAAGCAAAACTAGGCCGCTGGGGCGAGTTCGATCGCGAACGCGCTCTCCTCCGCTTCGCCCGCGAACGCGGCGCCCCCGGCATCAGCACCCGCGAGAGCGACATCATCGACGACTTCAACGTCAACGGCCAGCACTGGATCGTCCGCGAATACTACGAGCCCGTAGGCCGCTCCCTCACGCGCTACAACTTCGAAGACTTCGGCCCCGATGGTCGTGTCCGCGAATACATCTCACTGGAATCCGCAGAAGCCGCGCGCCGCGCCCTCGCGCGCAATCCCAACATTGTCATCGGCGCTGAATCCGCCAAGCTTCCATCCATCAAGGACTTCGCCCTCAACTACTACACGGGCCGCTCCCACGGCACCATCAAGCTCTACCCCAACGGCGAGCCCACCTACGAGCGAGTCCGAGCCGAAGTCATCCGTTGGCTGAAAACTCACCCAGCTCCCGCCGCCTAACACCCCGCCTCAACTCACGCCCTACCGCAACGAAGCGTCCACCTCAGAGTAGTAACTCGGCGACTTCAAAATCTCTCGAGGCTTCGATCCATCCGCAGGCCCCACCAATCCATCGCGTTCCATCATGTCGATCAGGTGCGCCGCGCGGCCATAACCAATCCGCAGCCGCCGCTGCAGCAGGGAAGTCGAAGCCTTTCCAAACTCAAACACCAGCCGCACCGCGTCATCGAACAGCGCATCATCTTCATCGCCATCCGTCGAGCTCCCGCCCTCGCTGCTCTTCTCATCCTTCGGCCCTTCCAGGAATCCGTGCACGTACTCGGCCTCGCCCTGCGCCTTCCAGAACTCAGTAACCGCGGCAATCTCCTTCTCCGTAACAAACGGCGCATGCACGCGCTGCAGTCGCGAAGTCCCTGGCGGCAGGAACAGCATATCGCCGCGTCCCAGCAAACTCTCCGCGCCATTCGAGTCAATGATCGTCCGCGAGTCCACCTTCGTCGCCAACCGGAAGCTCATACGCGTCGGCACATTCGCCTTGATCAACCCAGTGATCACGTCCACCGAAGGCCGCTGCGTAGCCAGCACCAGATGAATCCCGACAGCCCGCGCCATCTGCGCCAGCCGCGTAATCGCCTCTTCCACGTTGGCCCGATCGAGCATCATCAAATCAGCCAGCTCATCAATGATGATCATGATGTACGGCAGCGGCTCCTGGTTCACATCCTCAAACAGATACTCGCTGCCATTCTCAAACAGCTTGTTGAACTGCTCGATATTCCGCACATGATTCGCCGCCAGCAACTTCAGCCGCCGCTCCATCTCGCGCACCGCATTGCGCAGCGCATTCGCCGCCAGCTTCGCCTCCGTAATAATCGGCGTAAACAAGTGCGGAATCCCTTCATACATCCCAAGCTCCACCCGCTTCGGATCGACGAGAATCATCCTCACCTGCTCAGGCGTCGACTTGAACAGCACGCTCATAATCATCGCGTTAATCGCCACCGACTTACCCGAGCCCGTCGATCCCGCAATCAGCACATGCGGCATGCTCGCCAGATCGCCAATCACAATCCGTCCGCTAATGTCCTTACCCAGCGCGATCGCTAGCTTGCTCTTGCTCTGCGCAAAGTTCTGGCACTCCACCACATCACGCAGCCAGATCGTCTCGCGCTCATGGTTCGGCACCTGGATCCCCACGGTCGACTTACCCGGCATGCGCTCAATCAATATCGACTCCGCAGCCATCGCCAGGCAAAGATCATCCGCCAGCCCCGTCACGCGCGAGTACTTCACGCCCGCATCCGGCCTGAACTCAAACGTCGTCACCACCGGCCCCGGATTGATCTGCTCCACGCTTCCATCCACGCCAAATTCGCCGCACTTCTCCACCAGCACGCGAGCCTCTTCGCGCAGCTCATTTTCCCGAACCTGCGCGTGCTCTTCATTCTTGTAAAGCAGCGAACTCGGCGGCAGCTTATATCCGCGCACCGACTTCGGCGTAATTGCCACCGCCATCAAATCCGCATCGGCCCGCTTCCCAAACGCAATATTCTGCGCCGCAATATCCTGCGTTGGCGAAGGCATCGGCGGCAACTCGGCCGCCTGCACCAACTTCACCGCAGGAATCCTCGCCGGCGGCATCTCCGGCATCGCCACATGCGAAGCCCTCGGCATCGACAGGATCGGAGCCGGCGTCCGGCGTTCCGGCGCATCCAGCCAACCATCATCCTGGCCCGCGCCACTCGCAGTCGTCGCCGCGCCATCAAATGGCAACCCCGCCTCCGCGCCACGCAAAGGAGCGGCAGCCGCAGCCAGTTGTTCCGCATACGGAGCCGCCGCCGCAGCGGCCACATGCAATCCCGTCACCGGAGCAGCATCCACCAGCGTGCGCGGCATCGTCTGCCACACAGAAGCCGGCGCTTCGCTCAGCCCCAATCCTTCCACCTCTGCGGCGTCCTCTTCATTACGCCGATGCCGCCATCTTCCAAACCAGCCAAAGAAGCTCGAGAGCAACGATCCACTCTTCGCCGCGCTCTCATCCTCATCGGCCTCCTCTTTCCGAGCCTTGGCCGCAGCAAGCTCGCGCTTCGACGCAAACGCCTCGTCAAATTCCTCTTCCTTACCGCTCTGCCGCTTGATCTTCCAAGCCGCATACCGATCGGTAATGCTGCGTATAAATCCAAAGTGAGAGGCAAACCAACTGCCCGCAGTCGCCAGCAGAAAGGTCGTCGTCAAATACAGCGAGAGCGCGACCATCAGCCCACACACAATCAGCGCTCCCGGGTAGTTCACGAAGTGAACCAGCCCACTCGCCAGAACCGTGCCCTCAACTCCCGAGATTGGCAGCGCTCCCCGCCACAGAAAATGTCCTGGCAGCAGCGCAATCATCGCCGGCGCAAACACCAGCCACAGCGCAATCCCCCCAACCTTCGCCTTCGTCGACCCCACTCGCCGCGACCTCATCCACGAGATCCCAATCCGAATCATCGCCAGCGGAACAAAGAAGATCGCGATTCCCACCGTCTGCAGCAGCAGGTCCGCCACATACGCCCCCACCATCCCCGTCCAGTTATGCGCCAGGCGCGTGCCCGCTCCTCCGCCCACCGTATTAAACGACGGGTCCGACGGCGAATAACTCACCAGCGCAAGCAAAACGAGTCCGGCGGCAACCAACACAATCAAGCCCAGCATCTCGTTCAGCTTGCGGCTCCGTGTTGGCGAGTACATCATTCTCTGGGGCTTCATAAGGGGTGTGTGGACGCGGTCGAGCCCTTCGCCCGCCGGCCATTGCCGCGCGGGCGCGTTGCTGCGAATCACCGAACCACCAGAGCAAATCTATTGTTCCACGCCACGCGGTGCGGTGCGCAGCCGGGAAGGGTGGAACCACACTGGTGACGTCCCAATTCCGTCCTCCCATTCCACAAAGTTTGCTGCCCCATGCAACCCTCCCCGTAAGACGATTTCGCCTCCCCGGGTCAACGCCGCCAACCTCTTCCTGCATCTACTTCAGTGGCGGGGCTGAGCGTCGTATGCGCGGCCCCGCATCGAAGCAATACAGGGTGGGGGAGCGGGGTTTTCGCGATTTCTTCCGCTCGCTGCCGACGAAGGAGAATCGCACTCAGTCGGCAGACTCCACCCAGCACCACATGGCCCCCGGCCAGGAAGGGATCTTATGTCGAATACTTTGGAAGGATCGGAAAAGAACCAGGATATGGAATCCGTTCTCCTCGATCTCGTCAATACCCTCGAAGACAGTCAAAAGGGCTTCGCCGACATCGGCGAACATATGAAGGACTTCACGCTCAAGCGTTATTTCCTCGCCGAAAGCCTCAAGCGCGCAAACTATCGCGCCGAGCTCGAGAACGAACTTCACCGCGCCGGCATGGCCGACGTCAAGGAGTCCGGAACCGTCTCCGGAGCCCTCCACCGCAGTTGGGGAGACCTCAAAGCCAAGCTAGGCGCCGGCGATCACAGCCTCCTCGAAACCGCGGAGAGCGGCGAAGACGAGGCCGTCGATTCCTACCAGAAGGCCCTCCAGCACAATCTTCCCCTCCCACTCCGCGAGCTCCTCGCCGAGCAGCAGGCGCACGTCCTCACCTCGCACGATTACGTGAAGAGTCAGCGCGACGCTCTAGCCTCGAAGTAGCGCACCACCGAATCAACGACCGTGGGCTCCCGAAACATCGGGAGCCCATCTCGTTTCTGCTCGCAACCCCCGTCGTGCAGTACCCTCATCCAGAGGTCACATCATGCGCATCCGCCGTCTCGTCATGGGAGTGCTCTACATCACCGCCGGCGCGTGCCACTTCGCGCTCACCCGCACCTACGCAAACATCATGCCCGACTATCTCCCCGCCCACCGCGAACTCGTCCTCATCAGCGGAGCCGCGGAGATCGCCGGCGGCATCGGCGTCCTCATCCCTCCCACGCGCCGCGCCGCAGCCTGGGGAATCGTCCTTCTTCTCATCGCCGTGCTGCCCGCCAATCTTTGGATGGCCCAACACCCCGGCCGCTATCCAACCATCCCACCTTGGATACTCTGGCTTCGTCTCCCCTTGCAACTGCCACTCATCTGGTGGGCATGGCGCTACACCAGGCCCGAGAGCAACCAGCTCCGCTTAGGCAAATAATTCCACGCCCACTCTCGCTCAATACCCCAGATGATGCAGGTAGAACACCGCGCATCCAGCCACCAGGCAATAAATCCCAAACAGATACCACCGCCCATGCTCCAACCACGAGCTCAACCACTTCAACGCCGCCAGCCCTGCAAAGAATGAGAACAGCATTCCCAACAGCGCAGCCAAAACACCAGCATGAAGATCCAACGGCTGTCCCATCGCGGCCGCCGCATGGCTCGCCTTCTCCAGCCGCCACGCCTCGCGCGCAATCGCCAACGGCGTAAGAATCACCGCCAGCGCGAAGCTGAATCGTTCCGCACGCATCCGACTCGCGCCCGTCAGCAACCCCGTAGAAATCGTGGCGCCCGACCGCGAGAATCCGCGGAAGGGAAGGCAAAGTCCCTGCACCGCTCCCATCCACCCCGCCTGCGAGAACGTAACATTATCTCCCGCCAGCACAATCGACCGCTCATACTCCGGCCGCGCCGTCTTCTTCGGATCCACCACCGACCGCTCCCGCAGCCCCGCGATCAAAATCAAAATCCCAGCCGCAATCAATGCCGGCGCCACCAGATCCAACCGAGAGAACAGCATCTCAATCTCGCCCTTGCTATGCCCCTTGAACGCCGTATGCTCGATGATCTCAATGATCGGATAGCCCACCACACCCGTCAGCACGGTCGCCCACGCGGCCCGCACCAGGAACCGGTTCATCGCGTGCGCCGTCGTAAAGTAAGCCTGCCTCCACTGCGACCAGAAGTACACAATCACCGAGAACATCGTCCCCGTATGCAGCATCACCAGCACCAGCGTCATCTCGGGCGACGACGGGTCCATCCCCATCAACTTCTCCGCGACCACTACATGCGCGGAGCTCGACACCGGCAACAATTCTGCGAGGCCTTGAACCACGGCCAGGATCAACACTTTCAGCAAGGAAGGCATAAGCTTCGATTCTACCCCGCCCACATCGTCAAACCGTAACGGCCTCTTCCGATTCCAACTCCGCCCGCAGCGCCGGATCCAAATTCCCGCCCGACACAATCGCCACTACCTTCCGCGCCCCCGGCAACTCCTCCGCGTGGAACAGCGCCGCCGCCAGCGTCACCGCGCCCGAACTCTCCGCAACAATCTTCGTCGTCTTCAACATCACGCGAATCGCCGTGCGAATCTCCTCCTCGCTCACCGTCACCATCCCATCCACAAACTTCAAAATATGCTCAAAATTCCTCACCCCCAGCGACTGCGTTCGCAGCCCATCGCATATCGTCCGTGTCGTCTTCTCTGCCGGCCACTCGACTAATGACCTCTTCCGAAATGATTCCGTAGCATCCGCAGCCAGCTCCGGCTCGCATCCCCAAACCTTCGGCGCCTCCACGCCCGAAGCCTTCGCCGCCAGCTTGATCCCCGTAGCCACGCCCGACAACAATCCCCCACCCGACACCGGCGAAAGCACCAGCTCCACTCCCGGCAACTGCTCCAGAATCTCCACACCGCAAGTAGCCTGCCCCGCAATAATCGCGGGATCATCATACGGTGGCACCACCGTATACCCATGCAGCGCAGCCAGCTCCTCAGCCTTCTCGCGCCGCTCGCTGCTCGCCGTTCCCACCATCACAATCTCCGCGCCCAGCGCCACCGTCGCGTCGCGCTTAATCTGCGGAGCGTTCCCCGGCATCACCACAACCGCCTTCGCGCCCAGCGCCCGCGCCGCAAACGCCACACCCTGCGCATGGTTTCCCGAAGAGTACGTAATCACCCCAAGCCTCAGCTCTTCAGCCGAGAGCTGCGCAATCTTGTTGTAAGCCCCACGCAATTTAAAACTCCCAATCGGTTGCGCCGACTCATCCTTCAAATAAATCTCTGGCGCATTATTCGCCAGCTCGCCAAATCCCGCCATCCGCAGCCGCGCCCGATTCAGCCGCACCATCGGCGTCCGCACCGCAGTCGTAGCAATCCGCGTCTGCGCCGCCTGTATGTCTTCAAGAGAAATCAAATCGCTCATCGCATCTATTCTATCGGCCCTACCGCGTCTCCGCCGCATGCAGGAAGCTCGCGAAGAACTTCACCAGCCGCCACCGGTCCGCAAACGTTGGCCCCTTGTCATTCAGGTCGATATGCGAGATCACCGGCGAGATCAGCATCGCCTTCACCTCACCCTTCGGAATCTCAGCGTCCAGCCACTCCGTCTCGGCCGCGGGAATAATATTGTCGGCCTCGCCATGCAGCAGATACACCGGCGTCCGCAAACTCCCGAGATGCCCCTCCGGACTCACGCTCGCCATCGCCGCCACATGCTTCGCATCGCTCTCCGCAATCATCTGCCGCGTAATCGGCGACGTCGTCTCCATCAACTGCTTCGCCTCGGCGCTCTGCTCCGGCGTCAGCCTCGTCATCGCCGCGCGCTCCGCCGCCGGGTCCTCATACAAATGATCCCGCAACACCAACCGCACCGCCTCCAGATCACCCGCCGGAACAAAGTCCTGCAAGTTCTCATACTCCAACACCAGCGCCCCGTACTCATGCGGAGCCAACACCTCTGTCGTCCCATCCGGTCGCCGATCCTTGCCCGTCAGGTAGTACTTCGCCACCCGCGCCATCGAATCCTCAGCCCCAACCGTCACCACAAACTTAATCGCCGGCCGATACTCCGGCTCCGCTGCCGCCAGCAGCGCCAGGCTCCCCGAGAAGCTAAGCCCCATCACCCCCACCGGCCGCCCTCCATTGTGCTGCTCCATCCAAACCGCCGTGTCGCCAATCGTTGCAATCGAGTTCGGCCCAACGTGGTAGTCCTTGATGTCCGGCAGCTCCGGCGTCAGCACCCGCAGCCCGCACGAAGCCATCGCCTCAGCAAACGCCTCCAGCCGCGGCTCGTTCATCCCCAGGTAGTGCACCCCATGCACAATCACAAACGCCGGCGCATCCGGATGATTAACCGGCGTATACATCCGCGCCTTGATCGCCCCACTCGCCAGCGGCAGCGTCATGTCCGTCGTCGCCACCGGATCGGAAACCGTCTTTCGCAACATCGCCGGCACCGGCTCACCGCCCACCTGGTCCAGCACCGCAATCGCCTGCAGCCGCGCCAGCAAATAAGGCCACGCCACCACCGCGTCCGCCGCCACCAGAATCAACAGCAGCGCCAGCAGCGTCATCATGTATCGCCGCGGATGCGTCGCAATCGCATCGCGCCGCATGCGCATCAAGCGAGCAAGGGAAGGGAATCGGGACGAGCGTTTCGGCTGGGGCATATCGTTCAAAACCGGAAAAGCAAACCGTACAAACCTAATGCATACGGACCGCGATCAACACCACGCCCGCCGTCGCAATCACCATCAACACCGCGCCGATCACACCAACAATCCACAGCCGCGAAATCTGCGCCTCAATCCGCGACAGACGAGCCTCAACCGCCTCGCTAGCCAGCCGCGCCGCGCGCACCTCCGCGGCAATCTTCGCCAGCGTCTCACTCTGCTCGCTCAGCCGTTGATCCATCCCCGCCTGCGCAGCCGCAATCGTCTGCAACTCCCCGCGCAGGCCCGAAGCCATCTGTTCCATCGCCTGCTGCGACGTCTCTTTGCCCTCACCCTGTGAACGCAGATACCGCTCCGCCACCGGCACCAGCCGCGTCACATGCGGAGCAAGCTCAATCAGTTGTGCAATCGCCTTCGGCCACATCCCGAGATTGTAGCCTCATCAGGGCGCGACAGCCGCACCCAATCGTCGTCGCTTCAGATAATCCGCCACCAGCTTCGCAATCGTCAGCACCAGGATCGCCGTGATAATGCACATCGAGTACAGGCAATAAATGCACCACTTCTCGATGACATACGCCTCCAGAAACGACAGAAACGCCGCGCAGAAAAATCCAATCTCCGATGCCTGCAGCAACAGCCAGTACTGCTTGCTCAGCGCCAGCCCCGCAATCAGCGCATAGCCAATAATCCCAATCACGGCCACAGGAATATGGATCTTCCCCGAGTTCGGCGTCTCGTCGAAACCAATCGGCGGAAACATCGCATAGCGCCCATGGTTCACCGCGCCACAGTCAAACTTCTCCGTCACCGCGCACGGTGGCGCCTCCGCCGGGTTCTGGTAGTGAATCCTCAAAGCGAGGCAAGAGTCGAAGATACCGGCGAGTGCAAGGATCGCGATTAGATAGCGCATAGCACCCTCATTGTAAGAGACTCCAGTCCTCCAGCGCCAAAACTCTGCCCCAACATCGCCCAACTCTCTCGCCACAAACGGCACAGGGCGAAGACCGTAGCCTTCGCCCTGCATCCACTTCATGGCCCGCGTTCTATTGGAGCCCGCTGTCTACTGAAACTTTACGTTCAACTTCACACCCATCGGCACGGCGCTTCCGTTCAGCGTCGCAGGCTTGTAGCGATACTGCTTCACGGCCGAAAGAATCGCCTCGTCCGTAAACCTGTCGGACGGCTGGATCACCTTCAAATCCGTAGGGGTACCCGATGCATCCACCGTCATTCCAATCGTCACCACGCGGTCTTCCGCGGCAACGGTATTCAGAATGTGGTCGCGGTCCACGTCCACCGAATGCACAAGCACCGGCAACGTGACGCTGGAGACCCGAACTACAGTTGGGGCTGCAGCGCCGTCCGAAGACTTAATACCGGCAAACGCAGCAGGTTGGGCGTTCTTGGATACGAGGGTGGGCGTAGATCCGGGCTGAGCAGACGACTTCACCTGGGCTTGCATCATCAAAGGTGAGATCGCGAGGATGGCCAACATAGTACGCTTCATGAGATTTACCTCAATGGGTAAGAGTACCCGTCACCAGCCTATCCTCCCGCTCGTACGACTGTCAAAACATTTCTTCCCATCATCGAAAGCCCTTCAATTCCAACCCCCTTCACCCACCGCATCACCACTCCTCTCATCCAACTCGCCGCCTCACGTAAAGTAGTAAAGGGCACGCACGACACCTGCTTCAAAGCCTTCGGGAGATTCCATCCATGCCGTCAGCAACAGACATCACCACGCAATCCGCGCCAGCCATCCACGACGAACTCCACATCTGGTCCGGCCTCACCACCGCCGACGAAGCCAACGCCTGGGTCGAGCATCACCTCTCCGCCGCCCGCGCCTCCATCGTGCAACTCGTCGCCGCCACTGGCCCCCGCACTGTCGAGAACACGCTCGTCCCCTACGACCGCGCCTGCTGGCATCTCCGCATGGCCGGCAGTCAAAGCGGCGTCATGTTCATGGTCCATCCCCTCGCCGACGTCCGCGACGCCGCCCAGCAACTCTCGCAAGTCATCGGCGCCGAGAGCGTAGCCCTAAGCCTCAATCGCGACGTCTACCAGGCCCTGGCTGCCATCGACGCCTCAACCTCCGACCCCGCCACGCAGTACTACATCGACCGCGCTCTCCTCGGCTATCGCCTCTCCGGCGTCGACAAAGACGAACCCACCCGCGACCGCATCCGCGCCCTCGCCGACCGCATGACCCAACTCGCCATGTCCTTCGCCCGCACCGTGCAGGACGACGTCCGCAAGATCCCCGTCGACAATCCCGACGACCTCCTCGGCCTCCCCTCCGACTACCTCACCCGTCACGGCATCACCGAATCCAACGGCAAACTCTCCGCCGCCGCCCCCGTAGTACTCACCACCGACCCACCCGAGATGGCCCCCGTCATGACCTACGCCATCAGCCCCAACCTCCGCCGTCGCACGTACCTCGCCTACAACGACCGCGCCTACCCCGCCAACAAGCAGGTCCTCCTCGACCTCCTCACCGCGCGCGAAGAGATGGCCACGCTCCTCGGCTTCCGCTCCTGGGCAGACCTCGCCACCGTCGATCAGATGATGGGCTCCGCCGCCAGCATGCGCACCTTCCTCAACGAAGTCGAGTCCGCCGCCCGCGAAACCGCCAAACACGAGTTCACCGAGCTACAAGCCTTCGTCCGCGAGCGCGATCCCAACGCCCTCCCGCTCACTCTCAGCGACGCCCGCTTCTGGGAAGAGCAATACCGCCGCGCCCGCTTCGACTTCGACTCCCAATCCGTCCGTCCCTACTTCCCCTACGAGCAAGTCGAAGCCGGCATCCTCACCACCGCCGGCAAACTCTTCGGCGTACACTTCGTCCGCGCCACCGACGCCAACGTCTGGGCCCCAGCGATCAAAGCCTTCGACGTCCTCGACAACGACCCCGCCTCGCCCACGCACAACCAACCCATCGGCCGCATCTATCTCGACATGCATCCCCGCGAAGGCAAGAGCAAGTGGTTCAGCGAGTGCTCCCTCGTCAGCGGCGTCCTCAACCACCAACTCCCCGAAGCCTCGCTGGTCTGCAACTTCCCTGAACCCACCGCCACCGACCCCGGCCTCATGCAGTACTCCGACGTCGTCACCTGCTTCCACGAGTTTGGCCACCTCATGCACGAGGTCCTCGGCGGCCGCCAGCGCTGGGCCGGCCAATCCGGGATCTCCACCGAAGGCGACTTCGTCGAAGTCCCTTCCCAGATGCTCGAAGAGTTCTTCGAAGACCCCGAACTCGTCCGCACCTTCGCCCGACACTATCAGACGGGCGAGCCCATCCCCTACGACGTCTTCGCCCGCATGGTCCGAGCCAGCGCTCACGGCCGCGCCCTCAACACGCTCACCCAGGTCATGTACGCCACCTACTCCCTCGAAACCCACGACAAGCGCTCCGCCGACCTCGAACTCGACACCCTCCTCCGCGCCGGCTACGACCGCTTCTCCAGCTACGAGTTCGTCGACGGCAACCGCATGTACGCCGCCTTCACCCACCTCGTCGGCTACACCTCCAACTACTACACCTACCTCTACGACAAGGTAATGGCGCTGGAGTTCTTCGCCCAATTCGATCCCCAAAATCTCATCGAAGGCCCCACCGCCCTCCGCTACCGCCGCGAGATCTTAGAACCCGGCGGCAGCAAACCCGCCCGCGACCTGGTCCAATCCTTCTTACGCCGCGAAGTCAGCATGGCCGCCCTGAAGCAATGGATCGCCCGCGAGTTCGACGCAACAGCAGAACCGTCCAAGCAAGCATAGGAATGGGTAGCCCGAGGCTTCAGCCTCGGGTCTCATAGGCCCTAAAATTGTCCGGGCTTTAGCCCTCAGTATGCTTTGGTTCGCCGGCAACCCTACCGCGACTTCGCCTTCACCTTGGCTTTCACCGCCGCCTTCACCGGAGGCTTCCGCCGCGCCGGCTTCGCAGGCGCAGCCTTCCGCACCGGAGCCTTCGCCACTGGCTTTGCTTTCGCAACCACGGCCGCAGGCTTCGACTTCACGCTGACAGTCTTCACGGCAACCGCCTTCACCGCGACGGCCTTCACCGCAACTGCAGGCTTCTCCTTCGCGACCGCAACGTGCGTGGCTTCAACCTTCGCCGCGGGCGCGCTGGCTCCCGGCGTCTCCGCCGCACCTTCGCTAGCCTGCCGCAACGAGTGCACCACAACCCGCAGCATCTCTTCCTCCGGCGCCGGCTTGCCCGTCCAAATCTCGAACTGCCGCGCCCCCTGCTGCACAAACATCTCCACGCCCGTAATCACGGCAATGCCCTTCGACCGCGCCAACCGCAGCAGCGGCGTCTCAATCGGGTTGTAGACCAGGTCAAACACATACCGCGCGTTAATCTCGCCAGCCTCCAGCGGCGAAGCCGGAGCACTCTTCGCTCCGCCCGTAGCCGGCTTACCCGTCCCTGCCATCCCCACCGGCGTAGCGTTGATGATCACATCGAACGCGGTCTTCGCAACCGCATCGCGCTTAATCGCCTTCGCGCCCGATTGCTTCGCAAGCTTCTGCGCCGTCTCCGGCGTGCGGTTCATAATGAAAACCTCCGCACCCTTATCCACGCACCCAAACACCGCAGCCCGTGCAGCACCGCCGGCACCCAGCACCAGCACCTTCGCGCCCCGCAGCGACATCCGTCGCTCCAGCGGCGAAATAATCCCAGCCACGTCCGTATTGAAGCCGTAGAACTTCCCATCCTGTGCGCGCAAAATCGTATTCACCGCGCCAATCTTCGCCGAAAGCGGATCCGTCCGTTCCAGCATCGGCATCACGTCCTGCTTCAACGGCATCGTGATGCTCAGCCCCTGTATCGGAACCTCGCGCGCCAGCTTGAAAAGGTCTTCGGCCTTCGACGTCTGCAGCCCCAGGTACACCGCATTCACCGTCTCGCGCCGAAACGCCGTATTCATCATCAGCGGGCTCATCGAGCTCCGCACCGGATTCCCCGCCACGCCATAGATCTTCGTCGCCGCGTCCACCTGGTCCACGCGATACGTCTCAATCAAGGTCCGCGCCGCAATCTGTCCCGGCGCCGTCTCCTCGCCCTGGCTCGCCGCCGCAAACGTAAATGCCGACCCAGCCCTCAGCCCCAGCACGCGCGAGATAATCCCCGGCTCGCCCATGCAAATTCCCACCACGCTGGAGTTCGACTCATCCTCCACGCGCTCCAGAAACTTCATCAGCGTCAAATTATCCGAGAGCGATCGCGCCGTCGGCACAATCTTGTAAAAGTCCGGAGCATACGGCTGCATCCGCTTATACGTCGCATCCAAATCCTTCGTCGCATGGAAGTCGTGGTGGCTGAGTATCACCGCCGCCCCCGCCTCGCGCAACTGGCTCACCGTACTCTTCGGCAGCTTCTCCACCGACTCCAGCTCGATGTCCACCAAATGGAATCCCGCCGCCGCAGCCTTCATCAGCACATCCAGCGCCGTCGCCTTCGATCCATCGAACTTCCCGCCATGGTCCTTCAGCCTGCACGTAGCAATCACCGTGGCCGCGCCATTCGCCGCCAGAAACTGCTTTAGCGCTGGCAGGGCAGCCACCGGTTTGGCCAGATAATCCAGCCGAAACTCCAGAAAGGTGGACTCTTTCAATACTTCCGTGGCCTTCTCGATCATCTCGTTCGGAGACGTACCAATAATGGCCACACATAGCTTGCCGATACGCGAGCGGAGCAGATGCGAGGCGATATGAGTTGAGTTAATCATGCTGCAGTCGCGGTATGATATACACCGATCTCCCTCAAATGCAATAGATTGGCTGTGATTATCTGGTTGAAACTCCAGAATTTCGGCCCCGCGCAACTCTCAGGCCCGAAACGGCTTCCGGCATCTCTTGACCACCGCTCCCAGCGGACGAATCCCTGGGCGCCATCCCTCTGCTTCTCACATGCTGCGCCATTGGACGCGTACAAGCGCTGAAGGTTGCACCCCACGCCCTGTTTGTGCCGCAGGTACCCGTCCACGCCAAAAGAATGCAACCAATATGCACCCTCGTGCGTCTGACTTAGTAACTGAGAGGCTATTCAATCTGTCCTACCTGAAGTAAGTTCCTATCCTTTTTGCCCTTTTTTCGGGCGACCCCCTAGAATTCCTCAGTTACTCCCCTCCCCAAAGCCTCTCAAGGGCCCGCCAGAAAGCGGGCCCGAAATCTTTAACCCTCAATCCAAAGCACTTACCCCCAACCCACGAGCCCTCCAGGCACCCATCCGCCACCTTTGTACAATCCCTGTATGGGCCGCCCTCCCAAATCGCCATTCAACCCAACCGCCGCTCCCACCATCCCCAAATCCGCTCGCCGCGGTCCCATTTCAGCCCGCAATCAAAAGATTTCCACCACCCGCACCACAGCACCAACCCCTCCCATCCCGCCAAAATCCACCCGAAACCCCTCCCCAGGCCTGGTCACCATCCCCGCCTGGAGCCGCTACCCCTGGCTGCGCGCCGCCTTCAGCACCCGCCAGGGAGGCCTCTCCACCGCCTACGCCACCGGCGGCCCTTCCGAACAAAACCTCGGCTACACCCCCGAAGCCGACCCCCAGGAAATCGCCGCCGCCCGCCGCCGCCTCGTAGCCGCCGTCTCGAAATCCCGCAGCTCCGCCCTCCCCAACCTCATCACCATCCGCCAGTGCCACACCGGCATCATCCAGCGCGTCGACGCCACCACCCCCCTCACCACGCCCGAAGGCAAAGCCCTCCTCCGCGGCGACGCCCTCTACACCCGCGACCCCAACCTCCTCCTCGGCATCCTCACCGCCGACTGCGTCCCAGTCCTGGTAGCCGACACCCGCACCCACGCCGTAGCCGCCTTCC
>JBAULP010000059.1:0-32694 GCA_049578265.1 Acidobacteriaceae bacterium | reverse complement strand
GCGCTCGGCGCTGCGACGGTTGTTGACGAAGATGAGGGTTGAGGTGCGACTGCGGATGATCTCTACGAGGCGCGGTTGAATGGAGTGCCAGATGCTGGTTTGGCGCGGAGTTTGCGCGTCGGAGTCGCTGGGTGGATTGAGCGGGCCGAGTGTTGCGAGGTCTTCGATGGAAGTCTGGACGCTGAGGTCGAGGCGCTTGCGCGCTCCGGCGTTGATGATGGTTACGGGGCGGAAGGTTGGGAGGATTGCCGCGGGTTGTGCGACGGTTTCGTCCAGTGGCTCTGCGATGTCGATGTCTGGTGCTGTTGAGGGTGTTGTCGAGGTTGTTGCTCCGCCTAAGAACCGGGCTACTTCTTCCAATGGGCGTTGCGTGGCGCTTAGGCCGATGCGCTGGAGTGGGCGATTGCAGAGGGTTTGGAGACGTTCGAGCGAGAGCATGAGGTGAGCACCGCGCTTGGTGGGAACGAGTGCGTGGATCTCGTCGATGATGACGGTCTCGATGGAACGAAGGGCTTCTGCGGAGCTTGAAGTGAGAAGAAGGTAGAGTGATTCGGGCGTGCTGATGAGGATTTCGGCGGGATTTCGTTTGAAACGCGCGCGTTCATTGGGTTTTGTGTCGCCTGTGCGAATAGCGATACTCGGGGGGTGGGTGGGGGTTTGGCGCTGGGCGGCGAGGGCTGTGATGCCCTCCAGCGGGGCCTGGAGGTTGCGCTCTACGTCTACGGCCAGGGCCTTGAGGGGGGAGATGTACAGGACCTTCGTACCGGGCGTTGTGGGGCCGGGGCGGAAGAGCAGCCTATCCAGGCACCAGAGGAAGGCGGTGAGGGTCTTGCCGGTTCCGGTGGGGGCGAGGATGAGGGTTGAGTCGCCGCGAGCGATGGCGGGCCAGCCTTCGCGCTGCGGTGCGGTGGTGCTGGGGAAGGCGGAGCGGAACCAGTCGGCGGTGATGGGGCGGAAGAGGTCAAGGCCCGCGTAGGCTTGCGCGTCCTCCCTGGGAGGGTTCGGGGACGGCGACGGTTTGGTCCGTGGCTTGGCTCTCGGTTTGGTGGCCGGTGAACTCTTGGTGGGGCGCTTCAACGGGCTGCTCCGTGCGGGCGGACGTTTTCTGATTGGATGCTATAGCTTATGCTCTGCTTTCTCTTTTGGGGGGTACCCCCCCTCCCCCCCTGGCGTCATTTGCTGTAAGTGGATGAAAAGGAGTCGGTTACGGGTAAGATATTGGTACTCCACTGGTTAGTGTAAGCCGTTTCTTATCAACTGATTGTGGGCTATTTTCGCGTAAGCATACCTTTTATCAGGGGTTTAGGGGCAAGGTGTTGCAAACCTTCGGGTTAGAGGTGCGTTTCTGGGTCCGGTGGGGATTTTTGGCTGTATGTGGCTGATTTTGCACTGGTTACGGGTAAGCATGACATTCTAAATGGGTTATGGGCGGTTTTGAGGGGGTTGGTTTGCATGGCGAGGTCGAAAAGGGCAATTTGGTCGTTCCGCCTTCGGCTTCACTCCGATCTACCACCCAGACAAGCAAGGAACGCTTGTCCGGGGCCCGGTCCCGCGGCAGAGCGGAAGCGTCTTCGACGCAGCCTTCTACGGCCTGACTAGAAGTGAGGCCCTTCAGGTGGTCGGTGGGCCCTGGGATGGTGTGCGCGGTGCTTGGCGGTCAGGTGCGTCGTCTGGCTGGCTTGGATATGGGGCTAGTTAAAGTTTAGCGGATGCTTGGGGGTAAGTGTGCCACGCGGATGTGGTTTGGAATGCTGGGGTTGAGGGGTTTGGGGGGTTGACATGTGGTTTTTGGGCTGTTTTTGAGGATTTATTTTTTGGGGAGGGTGTGCGGAGCTATGCGCTTGATGGATAAGAGGCAGGAGCAAGGGCATACCTCAGGGCTCAAGCCCTTTCCTTGGGTGTCCTATGAGACCCGAGGCTGAAGCCTCGGGGTACCGAGTTGCGGTTGGCCTTGGGCGATTGTTGGCGCGTGGAAAGGAATGCAAAAGCAACAGCAAATGCAGCAGCAGATCCCTGCGGGATGACAACCAAAAAAAAATCAAGAGCAACAGCAGATCCTCCGCTTCGCGAAGGATGACAAGCCATAAGGCAAGGTGTGGTTCTTGAGGGTTTTATTTTTGGGGTGGTGTGGGGGTCTGGACTGCGTTGCCGTAGTGGAGGGTCATGGTGGCTTGAAATCGTTTGTAGTTGGTGTAGCGGACGGTGGTGCGGATGGTTACGGTTTGGGAGAGGGTGTCGGCGTGGGCGGGGAAGTGGAGGGTGCCGAGGCCTCGGGTGTAGACGGGGAACCAGTATTTGCCGTCGATGGGTTGGTAGTAGGTGGTGAAGGGTGGGCTGAGGTTTTCGTGGTTGGGGCGGGTGTCTTGCGGGACGGCCTGGCCGTGGATTAAGACGATCTGGTCGTCGGTTTGGGAGAGCCAGACGCGGCCCTGGAAGTAGCGTTGGTCTTTGAGGAGCTGGCGGGGGGTGCAGTCGAAGACGTAGGTGGGGAGCTGGTCGACCTGCTGGCGGCCGAGGTAGGTGAGGGTGTAGGCGGGGAGCTCGGGGAGGGTGAGGATGAAGGGGAGGCGGTGGGCGATGTCGGCGAGGTCGGCGGCGGTGAGGGAGACGCGCTGGAGGGTGCTGGCGGGGGCGAAGGTGACGCGCTCGACGCGGCGGCCGGCGTCGTCGAAGGTGATGGAGGAGATTTGGTGGTAGGTGCCGTCGGGGAGGTTGGTGGCGGGGGCGAGGGTTTGGATGGTGACGTCCTGGGTGAAGGTGTAGTGGTCGCGCGCGGCGGCGAAGGCGGCCTCCTGCTCGGCCATGTGATGGAGGAGTTGCGGGATGGGGGTGGTGGGGGGTGTGGGGTTGATGGGGCCGAAGCCGGTTTGCGCGTGGGCGGTGGCGGCGGTGAGGAGGGCTGCGAGGATGAGGAGCTTTGGGAGCATGGGGTGTGCGTTTACAGGATAGATGGCGGGGGCAACAGCCAAAGCAAACCCGGGGGCTAAAGCCCTCTTGCCCCGGCGGCCTATGAGACCCGAGGCTGAAGCCTCGGGGTACCAGGGTCGTGGTTGGCCTTGGAGTGCAATAGGACGGGGATAAAGGCGAAGGGGCCGCAGATGTGGGGACCCTTTGCTCCGCTCAGGATGACAGTGGGAGGTGGTGGAGGTTGGGAGCGTGGGTTCAGCGTACACTGGCGCGATGAGAATCCCTTTGAGTTTGGTGGTGGTTTGTGGGTTGGTTGCGCCGGTGGTGGGATTGGGTTTGGGGGTGGCGCAGGGTGTGGGGACGCAGGGTTCGGCACAGACTTCAGGGGCCAGGAGGCCGATGACGTTTAAGGATTTGATGGCGATGAAGCGGGTGAGTGATCCGCAGGTGTCGGCTAGTGGGAAGTGGGTCTTGTTTTCGGTGACGGATGTGTCGCTGGAGAAGAATACGAAGGTGAATCATCTTTGGGTGGTGCCGCTGGACGGGAGTGCGCCGGCGCGGCAGGTGACTTCGAATTCGGGGGAGTCGTTTGGGAGGTTTGCGCCGGATGGGCAGGTTGTTTCGTATACGGGTGCGCCTACGAAGGATGATCCGTTTGTGCGGTGGTCGCCGATGATGTTTATCAAGAATGCTAAGACGCCTACGTTGGTGGTGCACTCGCAGAGGGATTACCGGCTGGATGTTAGCCAGGGGTACCAGTTGTTTACCGCGCTGCAGGTGTTGGGTGTGCCGTCGGAGATGTTGTATTACCCGGATGAGAGCCACTTTGTGCAGAAGCCGCAGAACTCGGAGCTTTGGAATAAGACGGTGAGCGAGTGGTGCGATCGATGGGTGGGGAAGGGCGAGGGTCCAGGGTCCAGGGTCCAGGGTCCAGGGGGCGTGGAAGAACGAGGGTCCAGGGTCCAGGGTCCAGGGTCCAGGGGTGGGGAAGAACGAGGGTCCAGGGCCCAGGGTCCAGGGTCCAGGGGTGGGGAGAGGTAAGTATGGAGTTTGCGAAGAAGACCAAGACGGTTCGGGGGCCTAAGGTTAGGGCTCCGCTGGATTTGGCGGGGCTGTTGGAGTTTGCGGTGCGGTCGCTTAGCTCGAAGATGAAGAGCGAGCGGGAGCTAAGGCGGAAGTTGGTGGAGAGGGCGGAGGTGGGTGAGGATGGGGTGGTGGCCGTCGAGGCGGTGATGCTGAAGTTGAAGGACCTGGGGTATCTGAGTGATGAGCGGTTTGCTGCGGATTACACTCGGCTGCGGAAGGAGAATGAGAAGTATGGGCGGCGGAGGGTGCAGCAGGGGTTGATGCAGAAGGGGATTGCGCAGGAGCTGACGCAGACGACGCTGAGCGCGGCGTATGACGAGGTGGATGAGGTGGCGCTGGCCAAGGAGTATGTGGCGCGGAAGAGGATGAAGAAGCCGGAGGGGGATAAGGAGGTCGCGCGCGTGATGCGGAGGTTGGTGGGCGCGGGGTTTTCTACTCGGACGATTTGGAAGGTGTTGAGGGGGTGGGGCGCGGAGGTGGAGGAGGTGGATGTGGAAGAGGAATAGTTGGTGGCTCGATGGAGGAATGCGGGGGTCCTTCCCCTTCGCCAAGCTCAGGGTCAGGATGACGACGAAAGACAGGCAACGACAAGAGCAAGCCCGGGGCTGAAGCCCCTTTCCTTCTTTGTGGGCTATGAGACCCGAGGCTGAAGCCTCGGGGTACCTGATTTTAGACGGCACGAGACTGATTTCAGGGTATCCGGAATGTCGGTAGCGACCTGTAAGCGGTCGGGGCGATAGGAGGTGCGGTGGTGAGTGGCGTGGAGCGGGTGGTGGGGATTGATTGGTCGGGGAGGGTGGATGCTGCGGGGCAGAGGCGGCATATTTGGGCTGGGGTTTGGAGTCGGGGTGCGGGCGGGAAGGTGAGTGTGGGGTTGGAGGCGGGGCGGACTCGGGTGGAGATTGCGGAGTGGCTGGTGGAGTTGGCGCGGGAGACTCCGCGGATGGTGGTGGGGTTTGACTTTTGCTTTGGCTACCCGGCTTGGTTTGTGCGCGAGGAGCTTGGGGTTTCCAGTGGGCCCGCGTTCTGGAAGCGCGTGGTGGAGGAGGGGTTGGCGGAGCGGTGGTTGATGCGGGGGGCGGAGGATCGTCGGTTTTGGGGGAGGCCACATAAGAGGCCAGCGGAGTTTTCTGGGGAGAATCTGCATCGGATGCTGCGGGCTACCGATATTGATTGCAAGATTGCGGCGTTAATTCCGGAGGCGGAGCGACAGGCTCGGGTGCGGGGGATTACGCCGAAGAGTGTGTTCCAGGTGGGAGGGGCGGGGAGTGTGGGGACGGCGTCGCTGCGGGGGTTTGCGGTGTTGCTGCGGCTGCGGGAGGCGGGGTTTCGCGTGTGGCCGTTTGATCGGCCGATGCTTGTGGGGGCTTCGCCTCGTCCGCTTGTCGTGGAGATGTATACGCGGTTGAATACGGGTCCGGTTAGGAAGGCGAACGCCGAGGCTCGGAGGATTTATTTGAAGAAGAAGCGCGGTGAGGATGCGGCGTATGCGGCGGTGTCGCGCGGGGTGATGCAGAAGGCGATGGCGGGGGAGGATGCGTTCGATGCGCTGGTGAGCACGATGGTGATGGCGGAGGAGCGCGAGACGTTCGCGCGCTTGCCGGCGCCGCGGGATCCGCTTTGTGGGATCGAGGGATGGACTTGGTCGCCTGCGCGGACGGCGAGAGTTAAGGGATGAGGGCTCGGTGGGGCAGCGGTTGTTGTCCGGTTGGGATGAGACCGGTTGCGAGCTTCCGTTGCGGCGGCGCGGGACTTTCTCTCAGGGGCTGAAGCCCCCTTCAATCGTGGGCTTTTACGGCACGGCTGAAGCCGTGCCCCTTCGAGGGTTGGTGGTTGACTTGAGGATGTTGTGGCGATCCGCGACGCACTAGAGGGATGGATTTATGGCGTCCGTTCCGCTGCGCTCAGGACAAGCTCTGAAGCGTCCCACCCGGGATCATCGCTGCCGCTGCATCATCATCGGCGTGGTCGTTGCCATCCCTTGCGCTTTTCAAAGCGGAGACTTCATCGGACGGTCGCTTAGAGGAGGTTGAGGGTGGGGAGGGGTGGGAGGGCGTTGATGGTGGCGGCTAAGGTGCGGAAGAGGGTGATGGCCTGGAGGCAGTCGGGGTCTAGCGTGTAGTGGATGTTGCGGGTTAGGTAGGTGCGAACGGTGGTGGGGGAGAGACCGAGGCGGGGGGACCACTCGCGGACGAGGTCTTCGGTGTGGGAGAGGCCGGCGTCGCGGCTGTTGGTTAGGTCGGCGATGAGTTGTTGTGCGGTGATGTGCGCGGGGGATAGGGATTCGGGGCGGAGGGCCCAGACGGCGGCTACCCAGGGGAGGCCGGTGAGTTCGCGCCAGAGATGGGCGAGGTCTAGCCAGAGAAGTGGTGTGGTGGAGGAGGCTTCGATGGTCGCGCGGTGCGCTTCAATTTCCGATCTGCGTTCGCGGGCGAGCAGGGCGGGGTCGCCGATGAGGAGGGCGGCGTCGGCGGAGGCTAACATGGCGGCTGGGTCGGCGGGGAGATTGAGGTAGGTGGGGTGGGTGTGGTGGAAGTGCTCGAAGAGGATGCGGGTGTAGGCGACGGAGCTGCGGCTGGCGGTGTCGGCGGCTACGGTGCGGACCTGCTGGAGGGCTTCGGTGGTGGAGAGGCGGTGGGGATTTTTGATGAGGAGAAGGATGCTGCGGACTTCGTCGCGGGAGGCGATGGTGCAGCCGGGAACGATGGCGAGGGAGGGGGTGAGGGAGGCTATGGGGATGAGGCCGAGGTCGGCGGCGCCGGAGTTGAGCTCTGCGGCGCAGATGGAGGGTTGGGTGTAGTGGACGTCGTAGTGGGCGCGGAGGGAGCTGGCGGTGGGCTCGTGTTCGAAGTTGTAGAGGAGTGGGGCGGGGTTCAGGAAAGCGATGGTGGAGACGCGTAGGGGCACAGATTGATTTTAGAAGAAGGGCGGAGACACAGAGATTTTTGCGTGGATGTTATACGATGCCATCACGACGCAGCTGAGAGGTACGCGTGATGATCCATGAGATTGGAAGTGAGGCGAAGGCGCGGCCGGCGCTGCTGGTGAGTTCCAGCGATGAGGCTCGGCTGGCGTGGTTGGCGTTGGTGCTGACGCCGGGGATGGGGCCGACGCGATGTGCGCGGGCGGTGAAGAGGCTGGGAGCGGCGGAGCGGTTATTTCGAGCTTCGCTTACGGAGCTTGAAGGGCTGGGGATGCCGGCGGAGGCCGCGCAGTTCTGCTTTGATGGTCGCGCGCGCAAGGCGGCGATGGAAGAGTGGATGCGCGTGGTGGAGCAGCATGCGACGCTGTTGACGCCGGAGGATGAGGCTTATCCGGCGGGGCTGCTGGAGATTTATGATCCGCCGGCGGTGTTGTGGGTGAGAGGCGATACTCGGCTGCTGAATCGGCCAGGGATTGCGGTGGTGGGAACGCGGCAGCCGACGCCGTATGGTGCGGGGATGGCGGAGATGTTGAGTCGCGACCTGGCGCAGAGGGGGATGGTGGTGATGAGCGGGATGGCGCGCGGGGTGGACACGTGTGCGCATAAAGGTGCGCTGGAGGCGGGTGGAGCTACGGTTGCGGTTTGGGGGACGGGGATCGATGTGATTTATCCGAAGGAGAATAAAAAGCTGGCGGAGCAGATTGTGGCGCAGGGTGGGGCGATTGTGAGTGAGTTTCCGCTGGGGACGTTTCCGGCGCCGCAGAATTTTCCGATACGGAATCGGACGTTGAGCGGGATGAGCATTGGAGTGCTGGTGGTGGAGGGTGGTGAGTATTCGGGTACGAGGATTACGGCTCGATGCGCGCTGGAGCAGGGGCGCGACGTGTATGCCGTGCCGGGAAATGCGACGAACAAAAATGCGTGGGGACCGAACACGTTGATCAAGCAGGGAGCGAAGTTGACGGCGACGTGGGAGGACATCTGGGAGGATCTGCCGTCGCAGGTGCGGCTGCAGTTGGAGGACGAGATGCAGGCGCAGGTGGATGGGAATGAATCGTCTGGAGGGGGAAGCGCATCTCTATTCAACGAGCCGGCGAATACCGCCCCGATGAGCGAACATGAACGTCTTGTATTGCAGGAGTTAAGGCAGGATGAGGCGCTGCAACTGGATGAGCTGATTGAGCGGCTGGAGTTGAAGATGGTCTCGGGTGAGATCTTTACGGCGTTGTTCGAATTGGAACTAAGCGGTAGAGTGAAGCAGATGCCAGGAAAAAATTATGTACGCAGCTTTTAAAAAGAGCGGCCTCTCGGTCGCGGTGAGTTGTCTCCTTTAAGTTAAGCAAGGGATGGCTCTGAAGAAGAAATTGTTGCGTCCAACAAGACGAGCAAGTTCGATCGTAAGCCGATGGGTTTCGGTTTGGGTTTGACTTGACCTTGGCAAAGCATGATAGGTTGCATAGGAGTTGGAAGCAGAGACGCGGTTTTGACCGGACGTCTTTGAATGGGTGTGTTGCATGGCAAAGAATCTAGTGATCGTGGAGTCGCCGGCGAAGGCGAAGACGATCGGGAAATATTTGGGCAGTGACTACGTGGTGGAGGCCTCGATTGGGCACATCATGGACCTGCCAAAGAACGATATTGGGGTGGAGTTGAAGCATCGGACGTTTGAGCCGACGCTGATTGTGTCTCCGGGAAAAGAGAAGGTGGTGGACAGGCTGAAAAAGCTGGCTGCGAAGTCGGACAGCGTGTTTCTGGCTGCCGATCCTGATCGCGAAGGCGAGGCGATTGCTGCGCATTTGAAGTTTCAACTGCTGCCTGCGATTCGGGATAAGAAGAAGCTGCGGCGCGTGACCTTCAACGAGATTACGAAGAAGGCGGTGAAGGCGGCGTTCGAACATACGCGCGACGTGGATGAGAATCTTGTGGATGCGCAGCAGACGCGGCGTGTGCTGGACCGGCTGGTGGGATATCAGATATCTCCCTTGCTTTGGGACAAGGTGAAGCGCGGGTTGAGTGCGGGACGCGTGCAGACGGTGGCGCTGCGGCTGATTGTGGAACGGGAGCGCGAGATCAATGCGTTCCAGGCGGTGGAGTACTGGAATATAGATGCGGTGCTTTCTCCGCAGAAGAATGGGCAGGAGTTTACGGCGCGCATGGTGGGCGTGCAGGGGCTGCCGATTCGTGTGGCGAACGGGACGGATGCGGATGGGAAGGAAGTTTTTCTGTCGAATGCGCTGCCGGATAAGGGCGCTGTCGATGAGGTGATGGAGCAGTTGGAGCGTGCTGCGTGGAAGGTGAAGTCGATTGAGAAGAAGGAGCGGCGGCAGAATCCGCGGGCTCCGTTTACGACCAGCCAGTTGCAGCAGCAGGCGGCGGGTCGGTTGGGATTTAATGTGCGGCGCACGATGGGTGTGGCGCAGCGTTTGTATGAGGGCATCGAGCTGGGCAGCGAAGGTACGGTGGGTTTGATCACGTACATGCGAACTGATTCGACCAACATGAGCGCGGATGCGGTGAAGGAGATTCGCGAGTGGGTGGGGAAGAAGTTCGGCGAGAAGTATGTGCCGGAGAAGGCGAACGTTTATAAGAGCAAGAAGGATGCGCAGGAGGCGCATGAGGCGATTCGTCCGACGAATGTGGCGTTTGTGCCGGATGAGGTGCGGAGATATTTGTCTGATGAGCAGTATCGGCTGTACCGGCTGATCTGGGAGCGCGCGGTGACGAGCCAGATGACGGCTGCGGTGTTCGACCAGACTACTGTTGAGATTGAGGCCAAGGCTGAGGCTACGTATGACTTCCGGACGACGGGAAGCATTTTGAAGTTCGACGGCTGGCTGCGGTTTGAGGAAGAGGCGAAGAAGGCTAAGGCTGCTCGCGCGGCTGCGGAGGCCAAGGCTGAGAAGAAGCAGGCTTCGCAGAGCGCTGAGGAAGAGGGTGAGGGCGCTAAGGATGCGACTTCGGAAGAGGGGTCGGCTGACCGGAGACTGCCTGAGTTAAAGGATGGGCAGGGGTTGGTTTGCAACAAGCTTGATCCGCAGCAGAAGTTTACGCAGCCGCCGCCTCGGTTCAATGAGGCGAGTTTGGTGAAGACGCTGGAGGAGAAAGGAATTGGGCGGCCTTCTACGTACGCGTCGATTATTAATACGATCCAGGAGCGCGAGTATGTGAAGAAGCTGGCGCAGAAGCTGGTTCCGACTGAGATTGGGATGGTCGTGACCGAGCTGCTGGTGAAGAACTTCCCGTACATTTTTGAGACGGGATACACGGCGCAGTTGGAGAGCGAGCTGGATGCGGTGGAAGAGGGGCACGAGAAGTGGACGGACCTGCTGAATGGGTTCTATACGCACTTTGAGGAAGAGCTGAAGGTCGCCGAGACCGAGATGGAGGACATCAAAGCGTGGGAGAAGCCTTCCGACGAGGTGTGCGAGAAGTGTGGGGCGCCGCTGATTTTGAAGTGGGGTAAGTTTGGGAGCTTCTATTCGTGCTCGAACTTTACCAAGGCGAAGCCGATCACCGTGGCGCAGGGGCCGCTGAAGAAAGACCCCAAGGCGGCGGTGAAGAAGGTGCTCGATACGTTCAGCTTTCCGATGTATGTGAAGGCGATGAATGAGGATGTGATCGAGTCGAGCAGGAAGGTGGCGAGCAAGGCGGAGCTGATTGAGTCGCTGCAGGCTGCGGCTGGGCAGGGGAACAAGCTGGTCGTGGAGCCGGATAGCTGCGACTTTACGAAGGAGAACTTTGCTGCTAAGCCGGATTTGAACTCGGCTGATGCGCAGGACGCGGAGCAGGAAGAGGAGTTCTGTGACAACTGTGGGCGAACGATGGTGCTGCGGAATGGGCCGTGGGGGCCGTTTATGGCTTGCCCGGGGTATAACGAAGATCCGCCTTGCAAGACCATTCGGAAGCTGACGCAGAAGGTGCAGTCGAAGCCTCCGGTGGTGTTGGAGGAGCCTTGCCCGAAGTGCGGCAAGCCACTGCTGCAGAGGGATGGGCAGTATGGGGAGTTCATTGCCTGCTCGGGTTACCCAAAGTGCAAGTATGTGAAGCAGGAGCTGTTGGAGGTGCCCTGTCCTAAGTGCGGCGGGGAGGTTGCTGTGCGGAAGAACAAGCGCGGCGACACGTTCTACGGGTGCACGCGGTATCCGAAGTGCGACTTTACGAGCAATCAAAAGCTGGTGAATGAGACTTGTCCGAAGTGTGATTCGGCTTATTTGGTGGAGTATGCGAATGCGGAGGGGACGTTCCTGATCTGTCCGAACAACCGCGAAGCGCTGCCGAAGAAGCGGGCTCGGAAGGGGGCGCCGGAAGAGGCTTCGGAGGTGCCGAACTGCAGCTTTGAGAAGAAGATAGGGCCACCGAAGGTGAAGGAAGAGGCGGTGGAGCGGCAGCGGCCGGATCCGGAGAAGACGCGCGCAGTGGTGGAGGCGGTGGCGTAGGGAACGCGAGCGGCGGTAGGAGATATGGAGTTCTGGAGGAACTCAAACGGGGACTTCCCATTTCCAGTAGGTTTGTGATATAACTGTCCCAGCACGCGGCTCCAACTGCGGCTGAGACGATTCTTGTGCTTCGCATATGCGAGGGCGTCCGGTCGCTGTAACTGACTGAAATGATTGGAAGGGCGACTTATGGCGAAAGCGATTTGGAACGGACAGACAATTGCTGAAAGCGACAAGGTAGAGACCATTGAGGGGAACATTTACTTCCCGGAAGAGACTGTAAACAGGGCATTTCTGCGGCCCAGCTCAACGAGTTCGAACTGCCCCTGGAAGGGGATGGCTCGGTACTACACGGTGCTGGTTGATGGCCAGGAAAACCCGGATGCGGCATGGTATTACCCGAACCCGAAGTCTGCTGCGAAGACTGTAAAACACCATGTGGCGTTTTGGCGTGGTGTGGAGATCGTGTCCAACTAGCTGTGGATGCGGTGTGAATTTGATGTGAAAGGCGGCTCCCTTCGGGGGGCCGTTTCTCGTTTGGGGTGGGGTGAGATCAGGGGGTGGAGAGAGGGGTGGTGCCGGCGTCGTGGATGGTGGAGTGGACGTGGGTCTGCTGGAAGTCGCGGTTGCGGACGTCGAGGACAAGGGTGCGGTTGAAGAAGAAGAGGACGTGGAGTTTGAACTCGGTGCCGAAGGTGACGGGGAACCAGACGGCGGTGGGTGTGTCGGAGGGCTGGGGGGCGTAGGTTACGGTGAAGCCGAGGCCGGGGAGGCTGGTGCCGAGCAGGGTTCGGACGGCGAAGGGGATGTTGCGGGCCATGGTGGTGTGGACCAGGACGGGCTCGAAGGCGGTGGTGTCGATGTAGGCGTCGCCCTTCCAGCCGTAGTCGTCCTTGTCGCGGGGGCGGAAGGTGATGTGGTAGCAGTCGCGACCGTCCATGGGAGCGCGGCCGGAGAGGCTGTAGAAATAGTCGGCCTGGATTTTGGAGGTGAGGGGGAAGAGGCCGGCGCCGATGCCGTCTTTGGATTGGTTGGCGACGAGGTCGTGGCGGATGCTTTCGACGATGTCGAGATCCAGGGGGTCGTCGTCTTTGGGGACGACGTCGACGTGGAGGTTGTCATCGTCTTTGTTGGTGGTGGGGTGGGCGTTGCGCTGGGTGTAATGGAGGAGCTTGCTCTTGTAGACGAGGTGGCCGTCGAGGGTGAGGAGTTGCTGGTCGGAGCCCTTGGCGGTGGGGATGATGCGGAAGTCGGTGAGCTCTTCGCAGCGGATGGTGCGGCCTTTGCGGGAGAGAGTGTGGGCGTGCTGGACGTAGAGGTAGTGGGTGCGCTCGGCGTTGGAGCGGTCCTGGTTGGCGGCTACGCGGGACATGATGTCGGCGGCGGTAAGCTGCTGCGCGTGCGCGGTTGTTGTGGCCAGCAGGAAGACAAGAGTTGCAGTGAGGCGCATGAGGGATAGTACGTTGCTTGCGCGGCGAAGTTCCGGGGAGTTGTGAGTGCAGAGCGAGAAGACTCGTTGAGAGGGGGTGTCGGGTGTATCGAAAAATCCCGGGGTGCTGTGCGTGTTTCGCGATCATGAATCGTGCGATTGCTTCCGGAAGAGTAGAGGGAGTGTATTTAAGCCTAGTTGGGCGTGGGTGGGTGAGCTGCGTCGATCACGATGGTGCGGATGGGAGCTCGTCCGGCTACGAGTCTCAGACCTAATGCCCTGGTGATCAAAATTCCGCCTTCCGAACTATCTTTGTTTTCTGGGTCAATCGGACCAAGGTTGAAGTCGTACGTTCCTGTCAATCCAGTCCGGTCCACCACTGTACGTCCCATGGGAGTGGCAAGGCCCTGCGCAAGAACGGCCATCGTGATCTGTTCTCCGAAGCTCTCTCCTGACGGGTTGAGAACGTTGCAGCGCGGGTCGGCGGCACGCTCCGGATGCTTCGCGGGCTCGAGCTTCAGTGCACCTTTACCGCGCTGCAGAAAGTAGACCGGCCTGTCGCTCCTCTCGGCGTGATAGCGGAAACCGAAACGTTGCACGAGCATATTCAGGATCATCGCGCGCTGTTCGGGGGTCGGCGTGGCGGTGAAACCTTCCATGTTCAGCTTGCGGCTCGGTGAACTGTCGGGAGGCGTCGCCGTGATGTCGTACACCGCCGTGGTGGACCAAGTGGGGGCACCTGAGACGTAGGGGGTATCAACATCGAGCGCGTAGTAGACGAGCATCGTCAGACCCGCATACCCAAGCTGGACAAGTCCGCCAGCGTAGCCATAGAAGCCCAGTTTCCCGGGAGTGCCCGGTGCATGCGGGTGAATACTCACGACGTCGAAGGCCGGCCCCTTCTCTGGTGAGGCGGGAGTTTGCGCGGCGGCGGGCAGCGTGAGGACGAATAGCAGGATCCAAAAACGGCGCATGGAGCATTGGACCATAGCAAGCGCCTCTTCGTTTGAACTGCGCCGTAGCTTCACGGTGCGGGTGGAGACGGTGGGCGGCTAGGGGGTGGGGCTCAGGGTGCGGAGGATTTGGCCTTGGGGATTTAGAAACTGGATGGAGGGATCGCCGGTGGGGGAGACGACGAGCCTGAGGCGGGGGTGGCCGTTGGGGTCGTCGAGGGTTAGGCCTACGGAGTTGTTGGGGTCGCGGTCGAGGGCGAGGCGGGGATGGCCCTGCGGATATTGCTTGAGGAGGGCGGTGAAGGCGGCGGCGCGAGCTGAGCCGTGGGGCATGGATTTGACGCGGGTGAAGGCGTCCATCATTTGCGGCGTGATGGGGTAGTCGGGGACGTCGTTCATGTGGATGCCGGTGAACTTCTGGCCGTCTACGAGAGAGGACTCGAGGGTGAGGGTCTGGTCCTGCTCGAACTGGTCGAAGGAGAGGTGGGTGAAGCTCATGGGCTTGCCGTCCTGCGAGAGGCCGCCCCAGATGAAGCCGCCGTCTTCGGTGCCTTCGTCGTTCATCATGAGGAGGCCGGCGGAGTCGCGGCGGTCGGGGCGGGCGACCTCGTGGTTATGGAAGAAGCTGCCGGGGTAGTCGGTGCGGTCGGAGAGGATGAGGCGCTCGGTGCCGTCGGGCTCGACGATGTCGATGCGGTGGACGCGGATGCGGTCGAAGTCGGCGACGCGGGAGGTGGCGCGGACGGGGCGGACGAGGCCGAAGTAGACGGTGAGGATGAAGGCGAGGGTGACGATGGCGGAGTAGGCGACGAGGTAGTGGGTGACGCGGCGGGAGGTGGGGGGCATGGTGGATAGGATGAGGGATTGTTGCGGGGAAGGCAAGAGGGGTGCTCTGCGCGGCGGTGCGTGGGCTGATGGAGATGCGAGGGGCGAGGCTAGTGCGGAGTGAGGGAGTTGGGGGCGTCCCATAGGATGTGTTCGCTGCCGTGGAAGAGGCGGTAGTTGCTGAAGGTGAAGACGTTCATCTGCGTCTGGTAAGGGCCCCAGGTGCGGAAGCTGAGGTTCCACTCGTGGAGATCGACGACGCTGCGGGCTCTCCAGATGTTTACGCTGTGCAGTGGGAGGATGTAGGTCTTTCCGCCCATTGCGACGGGGCCATAGGTCACCATCATGTCGGAGCGCTCGGTGGGGACGAAGCTCTGGAGGACGGAGTGGACCTGAGCGCGCAGAATGGCGCCGGTGGTGGGATCAATCTCCATCTCCCAACGGATGGGCGCGGCGATGGTTGTCACGCCGCCTCCATCGGGAATGCAGCAGCCGGTGAGGTTGACGGAGGGCTTCGTTGCGATGGTGTAGTGGAACACTGCGAGGCGACCCGATGCGGAGGGCTGCCAGCGACTCCAAGCGAAATCGCCGGCATGGAGAGGACGGCGCGCAGTTGTTTCAGGATGGGACCGAAGATGCCGGAGGTACGCATCTGCGAGACGGGAGCGGTCGCCTGCGGATGTTTTGCGGCGTCGATGACTTCGCGATCATTGCTATAGAGCACGGTTGATTGCGATTGCTGCGCTGCGTGAAGGGGCACCGGATCGAAGGAGGTGTCGAGTTCGTGATAGGCGGCGGTCTCGGTGTAGTAGGTGGCGTTTCGTGTGGCGAAGAAGTCGGGGAGCTTGGGAATTACGTTGTCGAGGTAAGCGACGGCGGAGGTGAGAATGCGTTGCTGCGTTGATAGGTCGGGAGGGGGATCTGGAAGGGCTACGGAGGGAGGTGGGTCGAGAAACTTTGATTCGTCGGCGATCATGTGGAGCGTGGTGCGGGCTGATTTGGAGTGGAGCTGCGCGGAGAGCGAGTTAACGTCTGCGATGCTTAGCCGCTGGGTGAGCAAAAGATTGGGAAGCTGGCGCGCTGCGTTGACTCCTCCGTGCGCGGCCTGGATGAGCTGCTCCAACTGGGCGACGGTTACGGGGCGGGCGGAAGGATCGGTAGCGTCGTCGTAAAAGGGTTGATCGTAGTAGCCAGTGACTGTGGTGGCGGTGACGCCTGGTTCGCTGACGGTTACGCGGAGTGAGTGATAGTCGTCGGTGTGCGCGGCGAGAGGTGGATCGAAAGTGAGTTGGTAGTAGATGCTTGCCTGCTGATGAATGGTGTCATTGAGTTGCTGGAGGATGTCTTGAGACGTGGGATTTACTGAGCCGCCGCTCTGGACGGCGAGGACGTTCAGATCGAGGGCTGACCAAGTTGCATCTTTCGCGGAGGGGACGCCAGCGAGGTGCGATTGCCAAGCTTCATCGGGCGGAAGAGGATGCGCGGCCTGGAAGGCAGACTGGACGGTGAAGAGAGAGAGTGAGATGCCGGCCTGGCGTAACAGAGTTGAGAAGCAGTAGATGTCGCCGAAGAGGTTTGTGCGCTCAGAGGAGCCGGGGTTTTCGGCGAGAGGCGCCCGCTTGGCCGGCTGAGCGCGGATCCAGAGGATCAGCTTTTTGCCGGATAGACGATCTTCCGGAGTGGAGATGGCGGCAAGCGCGCGGAGCTGGGCTAGCAATGGTGTTTTGAGAATTGATTTTTCGATCAAGGGCATTTTGACGCGCGGCGATGAGACGGACGCGTCCGATTGGCTGGCGAAGGCGAGGGCTTCGGCGAGGGCGTTTCCATCTCTTGTGGACTTTGCGGCGAGGAAGCAGCCTTTATCGTCGAGGAGGTAGAGGACAGTCGGGTGGGTGAGGCGCCCGGAGTTGGAGCGAAGGAAGTTGATGGCTTGCTGACGTTCGAGATAGGCGAGCTGATAGGGGACGTCGAGTGTGTCGATGATGAGAAGGATCGTAGCGCCGGCGTCGGGATCGTCGGAGAGCGCATTGGATTCGCGAAATGCGATCGTGTTTTGTGGATGGCCGTCGTCGAGGATGGTGAAGGCGGAGCGCGGAAGGCCGGTGACGGGGTTGCCGGAGGTGTCGGTGGCGACTACGCGAAGGCGGATGAGGCCCTCGGCGTCGACGGCTTGATCGAGGGGCTCTGAGCGAGCTACGGATGGTTTGGATTGGGCGGCGTCGGTGGCGAGCTGCTGAGGAGGGCGAATGATTGCGGATGCAATGGGAGCGTATGCGGAGAACGCGAGGGAGAGAAGAGATGCAAGTGTGCACGCATTGCGTTTGCTCACGAACGTCCTCCTCGCCGACGGTTTTTTGGATTGTAGCGGGAAATGTAGAGGGATGCGTGCGAGTCAGGGTGTGGCTAGCCTTAGGGCGTGTGGTTGGTGGGCTTGGCATATTGGCGGGGAGAGCAGCCCATCTGGCGGCGGAAGGCTTTGCTGAAGGCGCTTTCGGATTCGTAGCCGAGGGAGCGGGCGATGGTGGAGATGGAGTCGGTGGCTTGCTGGAGGCGGTCGGCGGCGAGGAGCATGCGCCAGCGGGTGAGGTATTCGAGCGGTGTGGCGCCTACGATTTGCTTGAAGCGAAGAGCGAAGACAGAGCGCGACATGCCGATGCGCGAGGCGAGGGATTGCAGGGTCCAGGGATGGCCTGGGGCTTCGTGCATGGCGGAGATGGCGGCGCACATGCTGGGGTCGGCGAGTGCGGAGAGCCAGCCGGTGCGCGCAGAGGTGGTGTCGGCGAGATGAAGGCGGAGGGCCTGGATGAGCATCATGTACGCGAGCTGTTGCGCGATGAGAGAGCCGCCGGGTTGTGGGGTGCGGAGTTCGTCGCGCATGCGTTCGAGAGACCAGCGCATGGCGGCTTTGTCGCTCTCGTTGCGGATGTGGACGATGGGTGGGAGGGATTGGAGGAGCATATCGGCGTGGGGACCGGTGAGGAGGAAGTGGCCGCCGGCGATGAAGCGGCCGGTGGACGGGTCGGGCGCGCGCTCGGAGTTGGAGTGCGTGGCTTTGACGATGTCGAAGGGAGTGGGTGTGAGGGCGAGGTCGGTAGTGAGGCGGAAGGGAAGGCCGCGAGGGAGAAGGAAGCAGTCGCCAGCGGTGAGGGCGATGGGGTCGGGAATAGTGTCGACGACTAGCCAGCAGTTGCCGGCGAGGACGGCGTAGCATTTGATGCCGGAGTGTTTGGGGAACTGAATGGCGATGTCGCGGTCGACGTGGAAGCCGCCGGAGACGTAGCTTTGGGGCTTGAGGAGAGAGAGGACTTCGGAGAGTGGGTCCATGGTGGTTAGCGGATGATCGGGACGATTGAGCCGATCATTCGGACTTTCAGTGTAGATCGTCTGCGGAGGGAGGGCCATCTAGTAGGAACGGATGCGAAGAGCGCGTCCGTGGATGAAGATTTTCGCGAGAGCGAAGGAGATTTTTGAGATGCGACTTTTTCTGACAGGAGCTACGGGATTTATTGGGTCGGCGATCGTGCCGGAGCTGATTGGAGCGGGACACACTGTGATCGGGCTCGCGCGCTCGGATGAGGGAGCGGAGCGGCTGAAGGTTGCAGGCGCGGAGGTGCATCGCGGAGAGCTGGAAGATCTGGAGAGTTTGAAGAGCGGAGCGGCGAAGGCCGATGGGGTGATCCACTGCGCGTTCGTGCACAACTTTTCTTCGTTCGAGGATTTTAAGAAGAGCGGCGATATTGATAAGGCTGCGATTGAGGCGATGGGAGATGCGATGGCGGGGACGAATCATCCGCTGATTGTGACGGGTGGCATTGGGCTGCTGGCGCCTGGGAAGATCGCGACGGAGACGGACGATGCGGATCCGAATTCGCCGATGCCTCGCGTATCGGAGCAGGTGGGTTTGGCGCAGGCGGCGAAGGGTGTGAGGCCGATCGTGATCCGGCTGCCGCAGGTGCATGATCCGGTGAAGCAGGGTCTGGTGACGTACCTGGTGGCGATTGCGCGGCAGCGGGGCGTGTCGGCGTATGTGGGCGACGGGGCAAATCGGTGGCCGGCGGCACATGTGCTCGATGTGGCGCGGCTGTATCGGCTGGCGCTGGAGAATAATGTGTCGGGCGCGAAGTATCACGCCGTCGACGAAGAGGGCGTGGCTTGCAAGGAGATGGCTGAGGCGCTAGGCCGTGGATTGAAGATGCCAGTGAAATCGATCAGCCAAGAGGAGGCGGGACCGCATTTCGGGTTCCTGTCGATGTTTGCGGCGCTCGATCTTCCGGCGTCGAGTGCGATCACGCGGAGAGAGTTGGGATGGAAGCCGACCGGGCCGGGGATGATCGAAGATCTGAATGATATGAAGTACTAGAGCCGCGGCGACGGCGCACTGGCAACTCGTCACGTAGCCCGTGCGCCTTTGTATTTTGCAAGGTGGATTTCGTGGAGCAGATGCAGGACGAGCTGGCGGGTTCTTCTGTGATGAAGCGGGCCGTTATTTCCGTCCGAAGTGGACCGGGTGTGTCAACGTTGTGAGGTGTTGGTGGAGTGGCTAGGCAGACGGACGGCGGCTGGCGTGCAGCATGGCCCAGCAGCCGGCGAGTACAAAGAAAGTGCATGCGATTGCGAGCCCGATATACGTGGCGTTGAGAGTGGACAGCTCGCGGACCGGGGCGAAGCGGTAGAGCAGCCAAACGGCGGTGCAGATGCCGAAAAGGATGCTGAGGGTTTGCATAATGAGCAAGGGGCGCTCGGCGCGCTCGACAGCCTGACGACGGCGACGGCGCTCGGCGCGAAAGAGGATGGCCGCGGCGGGGGGTGGGGTGTGTTCGTCGGCGATGCTGGTGGCGTAGTCGCGGAAGGCCTGGCGGAGCTGGTCGTCGGAACTTGTGTTCACGGGCTGATCGTTGGGGATCATAGAGAAGCTCTCCCAGGGGTGAGGAATTGTTTTGCCTTCTTGCGCGCGCGGAAGAGGAGCGTTCGCACGCTGAGCCGGTTGAGTCCTGTGGCAGAGGAGATTTCGGCGTGGTCCATGCCTTCAACGTAGGCGAGCCAAAGTAGCTCGCGCTCGCGGCGGTTGAGGTGATGAAGCATGGAGCGGATGTCGAGTGAGTTGTTAAGGGAGGTGTCGCGAGCGGGGTGGGTGGCGGGCTCGGGAGGGTCGGCGAAGGGAGTGGCGTCGCCGGAGCGCCAGCGGTCGCGGAGTAGGTTGGTCGCGATGCGGAAGAGATAGCGGCGGAGCTCTGAGGCGTCGAGATGAGCGACGGATTTGGAGTGGAGGAGGAGACGACAGAAGGTCTCCTGGAGAAGGTCGTCGGCGACGTCACGGCGGGAGGAGACGGCGAGGAGATAGCTGTGGATGGGGGTGGCGTTGGCGTCGTAGAGGCGCTGAAAGGCGAGCTCGCTGAGGACGGCCGGAGAGGCGGCAGGGTGTTCAAGCGAGCTGGGCATGGCGCGGATGCCGGGATCAGTCGCGCGGTTCACGGCTGATGAGCCCAAGCTTGCGGGAGACGAAGAGGCTGGCAGCCGCGGCAGTGAGAAAACCGAGTCCAAGACCGATAGCTCCTGTGCCTATGATGATAAGGCCTGGGCTGCCGTAGGTGTTGATGTGGTGATAGAGGATGACCATGGCGATGCCGAAGCAGAGGAGGACGAGGCCGGCCTGGATGCCGAAGAGGATGCGGCCGGCGGGTGAGGAGGTTTTGTTCTCCTCGACGGTGATGGACTCGAGGAAGCGGCGACCGGATTCGTTGGCGGCGAGCGAGGTGAGGGCTTCGGAGGAGTCGATGCGTTGGAGAATTTTTTCCTGGAGGCCAGCCTTGGTCTTGGCGATGAGGTAGCGACGGATAGACGAGAAGACGACCCAGACGATAAAGCAGATCGTGAAGGCGAAAAAGACTCCGGGATTCATGTTGCTCCTTATGCAAGCCGTGAGTTTGTGGTGCTCACTGGGTACAACGGCGGACAAGGGCGTTGGTTAACAGCCGGGGTAAAGATTTTGGGTGGGGCGAGGATGTTGAGCGTGGCGCGAGCTGCGAAAAATATCTGTGGATACTGAAGGGTCTGCGTGGATCATTCATCGTCTGTTGAACGTTTATTCATATAGACTGCCTATGGTCAAAATCATGCGAAAAAACTCGAAGTTAATTGTCAGCTCGTTGGTGCTTGTGGTGCTGTGTCTTCTTGGGAGCGTGACTGCGTTTGGGCAGTATGAGAATGGAAGCGTGGTGGGAACGATTCGCGACAGCACGGGGGCTCCGATACCGAATGCGGTGGTGACGATTACGAATAATGCTACGGCGATTACGTCGAGCACGAAGACGAATGGAGTGGGAGATTATGACGCGCCGTCGTTGCGTGTGGGCGTGTACACGATTAAGGCGAGCGCGCCCGGATTTGCGGGTGCGCAGGCGAATGATATTTCGGTACTGGTGGGCGGGCGGCAGAAGATTGATCTGACGCTGAAGGTGGGCGGGGCGACGACGTCGGTGGAGGTGACCGGCGTGGCGCTGCAGGTGGAGACGGAGACCAGCCAGAGAGACCAGACGGTGACCCAATATCAGAGCGAGGCGTTTCCGTTGGTGAGCAGGAACTATTCGGACTTGCTGGCACTGATTCCGGGGTCACGGCAGGCACCGACGGCGGCGCTGACGAGCTCGGTGAATTCGCTGCTGCGCGCGGGGTCGTTCAACGTGAACGGCGAGCGCAGTATGTTTAACAATTTTCTGCTGGACGGCATGGACAACAATGCGTACGGCGAGAGCAACCAGGGTTTTGATAACCAGATTATTGCGATTCCTCCGGACTCGGTGGCGCAGTTTTCGGTGGTGACGAATAACGAGAGCGCGGAGTACGGGCGGAGCTCGGGAGCGACGGTCAACGTGGCGTCGGCGAGTGGAACAAATAATTTTCATGCGACGCTGTATGAGTTTTTGCGCAACACGGATTTGAACTCCGCGGGATATTTCAAGCCGACCTCGGTGAGCAACACGGGGACGTCGGTACCGTTTCAGAAGCCGACGTTCAATCGGAATCAGTATGGGTTCAACGTCGGTGGGCCGATCCTGCGGAACAAACTGTTTTTCTTTGTGGATTATGAAGGGTTTCGGCAAGTGCTGAAGCCGCTGAGCGTGTTGACCCTGCCGACGCAGGATGAGCTGGCGGGCAAGCTGGTGGTTCCGGTGCAGAACCCGATTACGGGTGTGGTGTATCAGCCAGGTGCGGGACCGAACGCGGTGGTGGGCGGAGGCATTCCGGCGAACGCGATCAATTCGCTTTCGGCACAGATCGTGAGTTACTTCGCGAATCTGGATGCGGTGCTGCCGCAGGTTGGATTGGCGACGACGGGCCTGGATACGAACGATTATGCGAAGCCGGTGCCGTTTACAGACAACGCGGACAAGGGTGATTTGCGACTGGACTATCAGCAGAATGCGAACAGCAGCTGGTTCCTGCGGGTGAGTGATCGTAAGGAAGATGGAAAGAACTTCCCGGCGATTCCGCTGCCGCTGGATGGGCAGACGAATGGCAACATCTATGTGCTGGACCAGCAGGTGGCGCTGGGGCACACGCATCTGTTTGGCGTGAACAAGGTGCTGGATGCGCGCGTTGGGTTGTCGCGTACGAAGGCGGGCAAGTTTACGCAGTCGATTGGCGACAACGCATTCAACATTCCGGGGCTGCCGAATTTGCCGGGGATCTCGGGTGGATTGCCTTCGGTGGGGATTACGGGGTTCACGGGTTTTGGGCGGCAGAGCACGAATCCGCAGTGGCAGGATCCGGCGCTGCTTGATCCGAAGGTGAACTTTACGTGGATCAAGGGCAATCACTCGCTGAAGTTTGGTTATGAGTATGAGCACATCTGGATGGCGGTGAATGATAACAATCCGCTGTACGGATCATTCAGCTACGCGGCGGGTTCGAGCGTGTGCCCGAGCACGAAGGTGAACGGGGTGAGCACTCCGACGGACGCGGACTGCACGAGTCTGACGGCGGTGAGCGATAACTACTGGGCAGACTTCTTATTTGGCAACACGAACAACTACTCGCTGGCGAATTACTTTGTGGCGCACCTGCGGCAGACGATGGACAACGTGTATGCGCAGGACGACTGGAGAGTGAACTCGAGGCTGACGTTGAATCTTGGGCTGCGCTGGGAGTACGGATCGCCGTACTCGGATTGGAAGAACAATGTATCGAACTTCGATCCGGGCTCGCAGACGGTGCTGACGATTACTCCGGGAGCGACGGCGGGTAATGGGATCACGCCGTACTCGGGGAGCGGAGTGTATGGGCATACGCTGATCAATCCGGACTTGACAGATTTTGCGCCGCGGCTGGGATTTGCCTTCGCGGTGGATCCGAAGACGGTGGTGCGTGGAGGATTTGGCACGAGCTACTCGCACTACACACGCGCGGGCTCGGGCGATATTCTGGCGATCAATGCACCGCAGGCGCAGTTTGCTTCGGTGACGCAGCCTACGCCAACAACGACGAACCATTGCAATCCGCTGCCGGCGGAGATTATAGCGGAGGGAGCGACGACGCCGAGCTGCTTTGCGACGTCGGACCAAGGGTATCCGAGCGCGCTGGTGACTGCGTTCAATCCTGCGACTGACAATATTACCTATGTGCCGAAGAACACGAAAGACAGCTATGTGGAGAGCTACTTCCTGAGTGTGCAGCGGCAGTTGGGGAAGAATGCGTTGCTCGACGTTGCGTATGTGGGCAACCACGGCTTGAAGCTGCAGGGATTTCTTAATGCGAACCAGAAGAATCCGTCGTTGGGGTTTGCGCGGCCGTATGCAAATTGGCCGAGCGATATCACCGAGGCGCTGAATGAGTTTTATTCCAACTTCAATTCACTGCAGGTGAAGTATGAGCAGCGGGTGGTGGATGGGTTGACGCTGCTGAACTCGTTTACGTGGGAGCACTCGCTGGATAACGCGAGCGCGTCGCTTGAGGGCAATACGCCTTCGCCGCAGGATGGGAACAACATCAAGGCCGATTATGCACAGTCGGACTATAACCTGCCGGTGGTGAACATTACGAGCCTGGTGTACGAGCTACCGTTCGGAAAGGGTAAGCGGTTTGCGACTGACAGCAAGGGCGTGATGGAAGCGCTGATCGGAGGTTGGCAGGTGAGCGTGATCAACACGGCACAGGCCGGGACACCGTTCAACATTACGTACTCGCCGAGCTCGACGAATGCGGTGAGTCCGCAGATTCCGGCGACGTACCGGGGGGCAAATGAGTATCGTCCGGACAAAGTGCCAGGGCAGCCGGTAACGCAGGGACGAGGATCGCGCGCGGCGAACACGGGCTATGTGAACTACGTGAACCTGAAGGCGTTTGTACTTCCGCCGACGAAGGATGCGGCGGGAAATCTGCTGAGTCCGTTTGGAGATGCTTCGCGTAACCCCGGACGCACGCCAGCGTTCTACGAGACCGACCTGGCGCTGAACAAGGAGTTCATTACGCCGGTGCACGGGTTGAGGGTGCAGTTCCGCACGGAGTTCTACAACCTGTTCAATCATACGAACCTATATTTGCCGGGAACCATCAGCGGAACGGTGGGGACCACGACGCAGACGCTGGGCGTGGGCGCGGTTGCGCCGCTGAGCGACATCGTGGGCGGCGTGCCCACCGGTGGCGGGCAGGCTACGAGCACGTTTGAGCCGAGGATCATTCAGTTTGGGCTGAAGATTCTGTATTAGTCCTGCGCGGACGGTGAGAGTAAAGGGCACGCTCCGTAAAGGGGCGTGCCCTTTGCTTTGTGCTACGCGGGAGAGACGATGCGATGAAGAGGACGTTTGGGGCTGAGTGGTATGCTGCGGTTGAGGTGGGAGATGCGTAACGCGATTCTGCTTTTGTGGTGTGCGTTTGCATGGGGAGGTTTGCATGCGCAGCAGCCTTCGGTTGTGCCTCAGACATTTGCGGTTGCAACGATTAAGCCGAGCGCGGTGGGTTCGCCGACGCAAACGCAGATTCAGGGGAATCGATTTGTCACGCTGGGTACTACGTTCGTCGATCTGTTCAAGTATGCGTACGACGTGCATCCCGACCAGGTGATGGGTGGGGCGGGTTGGATGCGGACGATGAAGTTTGATGTGGTGGCTGATCCAGACACGGAGAAGCGGCCGACGTCGGACCAGTTCAAGGCGATGATGCGCGTGCTGCTGATGGAGCGGTTCCATGTGAGGATGCACTCCGAGCAGAAGATGCTGCCGGTGTATGCGCTGGTGAAGGCGAGTGATCCGCCGACGCTGAAGAGGAGCGCGGGGAATGCGGCCGGCATTCCGGTGGTGGGGTATGACCCGAGCGGGGAGCTGGAGGTTGGCAACGCTACGATGGCGGACTTGGCGAAGTTCCTGCAGCGGTTTGTGCTGGATCGGCCTGCGGTGGATGAGACGGGGATCGTGGGGCGCTATGACCTGGTGCTGCGGTGGACTCCCTTGAACGCGCCGGTGAGTGGGGGTGAGGCTTCGGCTCCTCCTGATTTATTTACGGCGATTAAGGAGGAGCTTGGGTTGAAGTTGAAGCCGACGAAGGCGATGACGGATGTGTTTGTGATTGACCGCATGGAGTTGCCGTCTGCGAACTAGGTGGCGGCGCGCCCTTTGTGGCATGGATGAAAACCTGCGACAATTCCACGAACTGGATATGTCATCAAAGACTTCACTTCGCATAGTGCTGGCCGATGCGTACATCTCTGATGTCGCCATTGCCGTGTTGCTGTTTTGGTCGGTTGGTGCGGGAGCCCAGGTTCTGATGCCGGCTTTGTTCCACGGAGCCATGTTCATCTTTACGGTCGCGGCGATTCGCGGTGTTCCGTCTTATTTGCTCGCGCCGAGTATCGGAGATCGCCTTGAGTTGATTGGGATGCTTGGACCCTTGATTACGTGTGTGATGGCTGCGGCGTCGGCGTGGATGCTCGCACGCTGGATGTATCACGCGGGCCCCATCGCTGGTCTGAGCAGACGCTTGCATGCAATGAGGAGGAGCAGCCGTGCTTAGTCGCGTGAAGCGCAGTTTAGTGGAGAGCTTTGTGGGAGCGCTGGCTTTGGGAGGGATCTTTGCCTGGGCCATCCTTGATTTCGTGAGTATCTTCTCGGCTCCGCTCACGAACTGGATTGCGCGCAGCGAGTTTCGGCGGGCGGACGGAATTCCTCCGGGCTCCATCCCGGGAGGGTTGCTGTGGAGAGACGCGCTGCCCTACCTAGTGGGCTCTCTTATGCTCTTTCTGGTGGGCTATTTGCTGCTGCGCTGGCTCTACTTTAAGCCGCTGAGCGACGCCGAACCGTCTGCTTCCGGAGAGGAATGAGTTGCGGTCGGCGTCGGTCGGGGTTAGTCGCGGAGGGTTAGGACGATTTTGCCGAAGTGACCGCCGGACTGCATGTGCGTTAGGGCTTCGCGGGCCTGAGTGATGGGGAAGGTGCGGTCGATGGTGGGGTGGATGTGGTTGGCTTCGATGGCGGCGATGAGGCGGGCGTACATGGCGCGGCTGCCGACGTAGACTCCTTCGACGTGGATGGCCTTGGCGAGGATGGGCGTGGGGTCGATGAGCGCGCCTTTGCCGGCCAGGACGCCGATGACGTAGATGTAGCCGCCGGGGGTGATGGCTTTGAAGGAGAGCGGTAGGGTGCCGGCTCCGCCCACTTCTACGATGTGGTCTACGCCGCGATTGTTTGTGAGCTTGAAGACCTCGCGATCCCACTCGGGGTGGGTGCGGTAGTTGATGGTTTCGTCGGCGCCGAGGGTGCGGGCGTGGGCTAGTTTTTCGTCGGAGGAGCTGGTGATGATGACGCGTGCTCCGTGGGCCTTGGCGATCTGGAGGGCGAAGAGCGAGACGCCGCCGGTGCCGAGGACGAGGACGGTTTGGCCGGCGCAGAGGTGACCCTTTTCTACGAGGGCGTCCCAGGCGGTGACGGCGGAGCAGGGGAGGGTGGCGGCTTCGGCGTGGGTGTAACCGGCGGGGGCGTGGATGAGGCCGGTCTCGGGGAAGATGTGGTCGGTGGCGAAGACGCCGTTGATGGGGCCGCCGAGGGCGGACTTGCCGGTGGAGGCCTGGATGGGGCCGGAGAGCCAGTCCTGGAAGAAGAGGCTGGTGACGCGGTCGCCGGGTTTGAAGAGGGTCACGGCGGAGCCGATGGCGGTCACGATGCCGGCGGCGTCGGAGCCGGGGATGCGGGGGAGGGCCATCTTCGGGTTGTAGGTGCCGAGGACGGTCATGAGGTCGCGGTAGTTGAGGCTGGCGGCGTGGAGCTCGACGCGGACTTCGTTGGGGGCGAGGGTGGTGGGGAGGATGAGGGGTTCGAGGGCGAGGTTGTCGAGACCAAAGGCGTTGATGCGGAGGGCTTGCGGCATGGGGTGCTCCTTGGGGCGATGACGATGTGATGCGCTGGGGAGGGGTTGGGGAGCAGCGGGTTGGGTGGAGATCGGACGTAAGCGGGTCGCGAAGTTATTGTTGCGGTCTCGTCAGATTGTTCTCTATATCCAAATCGTGGTGAACGATGGGTTGACCCCAGTCCTCGCTTAGGTCAATCCAGAGTGGGTTGGTTGTGATGATCAGCTCCAGCTTTCGCATCCTTAGCCAGCCTTTTAGAACTTTCTCTCGCTTGATTGCGGCGGGGAGGCTGGTGAAACGCTCGAAGTAGACTAGCTGGTCGATGCTGTATCTTGCCGTGTGGCTTTTGGGGTGTGTCTTGTGTTTGTGTTGCCAGACGCGGAGTTCGAGGTTGGTGGTGATGCCGATGTAGAGCTTGCGGAAGCTGTTGCTCAGGATGTAGACGTAGGCGTATTCGGGCATGAACTTTCCTGGAGACCTGTGGCGGGAAATGCGGGGGTCCTTCACTTCGTTCAGGATGACGGCGCAAAACAAGCAAGAGCAAGAGCAAGAGCAAGAGCAAGAGCAAGAGCAAGAGCAAGAGCAAGAGCAAGAGCAAGAGCAAGAGCAAGAGCAAGAGCAAGAGCAACATCAAGAGCAACAGCAAGAGCAACAGCAAGGACAACGGCAACAGCAGAGGCGGCAGCAAGTGTGAAGGTGACCCATCGTTTCACAGTTGCGTGAAACGATGGGTCACCCTGGGAGATAGTTGGTTATTGTGACGGTTGGTTAGGCTTTGACTACGGCGCCGTTTTCTACTTTGACGGGGTCTAGGAAGGGCATGCCCTTGCGGAGCTCGGCTCCTACCTTTTCGATGGGGTGGTTGCGGTCTGCGGCGCGGAAGGCTTCGAACTCTTTGCGGCCGCTGTTCTGGTCGGCGATGAAGCGCTCGGCGAAGGCACCGGTCTGGATGTCGGTGAGGACTTCCTTCATGGCCTTCTTGACTTCGGGGGTGACGATGCGGGGGCCGGAGACGTAGTCGCCCCACTCGGCGGTGTCGGAGATGGAGTGGCGCATGTATTCGAGGCCGCCACGGTACATGAGATCGACGATGAGTTTGAGCTCGTGGAGGACTTCGAAGTAGGCGAGCTCGGGTTGGTAGCCGGCCTCGGTGAGGGTTTCGAAGCCTGCCTTGACGAGGGCTGCGGTGCCGCCGCAGAGGACGGCCTGCTCGCCGAAGAGGTCGGTCTCGGTCTCTTCGGTGAAGGTGGTTTGGAGGACGCCGGCGCGGGTGCTACCGATACCCTTGGCGTAGGAGAGAGCGAGTGCGAGAGCGTTGCCGCTGGCATCCTGCTCAACGGCTACGAGCGCGGGGACGCCGCCGCCTTCGGTGAAGACCTCGCGGACGCGATGGCCGGGGGCCTTGGGTGCGACGAGCGAGACGTCTACGGTGGCGGGCGGGGTGATGGTGCGGAAGCGGATGTTGAAGCCATGCGCAAACATGAGCGTGACGTTGGGCTTCATGTTGGGCGCGATCTCTTCGTGATAGACCTTGGCGGCGGTCTGGTCGGGGACGAGGTTCATGATGACGTCGGCCCACTTGGAGACGTTGGCTACGGTGTCAACGTGGAGGCCGGAGAGTTCGGCTTTCTTGGCGTTGGGGGAGCCGGGGCGGAGGCCTACGCGGACGTCGACGCCGGAGTCCTTAAGATTGAGAGCGTGGGCGTGGCCTTGCGAGCCGTAGCCGATGATGGCGACTTTTTTCGCCTGGATGAGAGAGAGGTCTGCGTCTTGGTCGTGGTAGGTCTTTGCCATGGTGGAAGGTGCCTTTCGGTTGTCGGTTCTCGGTTGTCCGTTCTCAGTTGACTGCTTCTAGTCTAAGGAAGATTTGGCTTCCTATGTTCGGCTGGAGGCGAGTTGGTTAGTCGTCAAACTCGGTGGGGAGGATGTCGTCGTCGTTGTCGGGGTGGGCGTGGTCTGGGTCGTGGGTGGGGAAGTCGGAGGGGTTGAGTTTGTTGTGGGTGCCGAGGGCCTTGAGGACTCGGCTGGTGTGGTGGCCGCGGCGCATGGCCATGCGGCCGGTGCGGGAGACTTCGAGGATGGTGTAGCTGCTTTCGCGAAGGACCTGGAGGAGGCCTTCGATCTTGCTGGCGGAGCCGGTCATCTCGAGCATGATGGACTCGGGGGCGAGGTCGACGACGCGGGCGCGGAAGACCTGCGCGAGCTCGAAGATCTGCGAGCGCGAGTGGAGGCCGTGGGGTTCGTTGGGGCCGGCGGCGACTTTGATGAGGCAGAGTTCGCGGACGACGGCGTCGGTGCGGTTGACCTCGTCGACTTCGACGGTGGTTTCGAGCTTATAGAGCGAGGCGCGGATGCGGTGCGCGGCGTTCTCGTGGGCGTCGCAGACGATGGTCATGCGCGAGGTGTCGGCGCGCTCGGATTCTCCGACGGTGAGTGAGACGATGTTGATGTTGAGACGGCGGAAGAGGCTGGCGACGCGTGTGAGGACGCCGGGTTTGTCTTGGACTAGGGCTACGAAGGTGTGGAGCATGTGGGTTGTCCGTTCTCAGTTCTCAGTTGTCAGTTCTCGGTTGTCAGTTCTCAGTTGGTCGAAGGGCTTGTGTAGGGGGCGTTGGGGTTCCAGAGTTCGGTTTCGTGGTCGTCGCCGTGGAGGAGGGCGCCGTCGTCCCATTGGTTGTTGGCTCCGCCGCCGAAGGTGTAGTCGCCGGCAGCGTGGTAGGAGCCGCCGCAGGGGAGTTTGCCGTCAGTGTATTTTTCGTCGGCGCATTTAGGGCCGCGGTAGATGTGGAACCAGGCCATGGGGGCGCGAGCGTCGACGAGTTTTTGTGGGATGCCGATCTTGTCGAAGGTGTGGGTGTGGGCCGCGGTGCGGAGTTGCCAGATGATGGCTTCGATCTGCGCGTCGGTGGCGGTGGGAGTGGTGACGAGGGTGAAGTTGTCGTTGTATTGGTGGTAGAGGGTGACGGGTGGTGGGGGTGTGGTGGGGCGCGCGGGGTATTGGGCGGAGGCGGTGGTGGTGGGTTTGGGTGCGGGGGTAGATTTGCAGCCGATGGCGAAGGTTAGCGCGATGGAAGCGAGTAGAAGTTTAGTGAGGGTGTTGGTGGTCATCGGGTGAGCTCCAGGGTGTAGAGCACGTGCTGACGGCGTGGTGAGTCGGGGGCGATGAGTGGGTGGGCGAAGGTTAGTTCGGGGCGCGGGGTCATGCCTAGCTTGCGCATCACGTTTTGCGAGGGCTCGTTGTCGGGGGTGGTGATGGCGATGACTTCGGTGAGGGTGGTGTGGTTGCGGAGGTGGTCGAGGACGGCTTGTGCGCCTTCGGTGGCGAGGCCGCGGCCTTGTGCGTGCGATGCTAGTCGCCAGCCGATTTCTACTGCGGGTTGCGGGACGTTGGGGATCTCGTAGCGCATGGTCTGGGCGCCCAGGATGCCGATGAGGTTGCCGGTGGCGCGGTCTTCTGCGGCGAACATGGTGAAGCCGTCGCGGTCGAGCTGCTGGTTGTAGCGGTCGGCTGCTGCGTCGCTTTCTTCCTGCGTCATGAGGGCGGGGAAGTAGCGCATGACGCCGGGGTCGGCGTTCATTGTTGCGAAGGGCGCGCGGTCGCGGTCCTGCCAGGGGCGGAGGATGAGGCGAGGGGAGACGAGTTGGATAGTCGCGGCGGTCATGAGATGAGCGATGCTGGTGTCTTTAGAGTGTCGCTATTCTTTGAAAATGACTTCGTGAGCGATCCTGCGAGGCTGTAACAGAATGTGCTGATGAGGGGCGAGACCACAAGGCCTTCCTCCATACACTCGGAAGCTCCGCAGCTGTTTCGGACAAAGTTGTCGAGGAGGGTTTGGCGCAGATTCTCATTGGAATATCTGTATGTCGACCAAATGTGCACCTCATATGCGAGGAGAAGAGCCGGAAGAACCCATAAGATCGCGAGCACAGACCATTGAGCCTTTCTGCCGACGAAGATTCCAGCGAGCGTGCCGAAAGCGATCGGGCCCCAGAAGTATGGGCCTCTTAGTGGGTCCAGTCGCGCGGGAAGCTTAGCGAAGAGGATCATGCAGAGGAGCATGCCGACACAAGCCAGAATAAGATGCAGGACGTACGAGATCGTCCACTGGATCTTTTGTTCCGTCATGTGTCCTGCTCCTTTCTTAGTGAACATTGTGACTTGATGATTACTCGTCCTCCGGGGTTTCTAGGAGGGGGTCGCGTTGGGGGCGGCGGACCATTTCGTGGAGGGCGGCGCCGGGGGCGATCATGGGGTAGACGCCGTCTTCTTTTTCTACCTGGAAGTTGATGAGGTAGGGCTTGTTGCTGGTGCGGGCTTTGGTGACGGTGGGGGTTACGTCGGAGCGTTTGCTGACGTGGGCTCCGGCGATACCGTGGGCTGCGGCGAGCAGGACGAAGTCCGGGCTGAGGATGGGCGAGGCGGAATAGTTCTTGTCGTAGAAGGTCTCCTGCCATTGGCGGACCATGCCGAGGAAGCCGTTGTTGATGACGGCGATGTTGATGGCGAGGTCTTCCTGGACGATGGTGGAGAGTTCGGCGGCGGTCATCTGGAAGCCGCCGTCGCCGGCGATGACCCAGACGTCCTTGTCGGGGCAGGCGGCTTTTGCGCCGATGGCTGCTGGCAGTGCGAAGCCCATGGTGCCGAGGCCTCCGCTGGTGATGAGCGAGCGGGCGGCTTCGTGCTTGAAGTATTGGGCCTCCCACATCTGGTGCTGGCCTACGTCGGTGACGATGATGGTTTGTTCGAGACGGCCGGCGGCGGCGGCCTCGTGCCAGATGTCGTTGATGACGTGCGCGGCGTAGAGGTGGCCGTTGTCGGGGAGGTTGATGATGTCGCGGACGGCGGCGGAGCCTTTGCTGGCGTTGATGGTACGGAGCCAGTCGGAGGTGGTGCGGGCGTTCTGCAAACCCACCTTATCCTCATCGCGGCTGACGCCGCGCTGAGGCGAAGATGGGGCACCCGGATTGGTGGAGTTCAAAAGGGGTAGGAGGAGGCGGAGGACTTCTTTGAGGTCGCCGATGAGGGCTACGTCTGCCTTCACGTTTTTGTTGATTTCGGAGGGGTCGATCTCTACGTGGATCTTCTTGGAGTTGGGGGAGTACTTGGTGAGGTTGCCGGTGACGCGGTCGTCGAAGCGCATGCCGAAGGCGAGGAGGAGGTCGGCTTGCTGGATGGCGTTGTTGACCCAGGACTCGCCGTGCATGCCCATCATGCCGAGGGAGAGTGGGTGCGCGGCGGGGATGCAGCCGAGGCCGAGGAGAGTGCTGGCGATGGGGATTTGATGGGCTTCGGCGAAGGCGAGGACTTCGGCTTCCGCGCCGGATTCGACGATGCCGTGGCCGGCGAGGATGACGGGGCGCTTGGATTGCTGGATGAGAGAGACAGCTTCGCGGATGGAGGAGGACTCGGCGCGGAGCATGGGGTGGGGGCGATAGGCGCGAGGCTTGGCGGCGTCGTAGTCGAAGAGGGCGGAGGCTTGCTGCGCGTCCTTGGTGATGTCGACGAGCACGGGGCCGGGGCGGCCGGAGCGGGCGATCTGGAAGGCCTCGCGGACGGTGGGGGCGATGTCTTCGGCGCGGGTGACGAGGAAGTTGTGCTTGGTGATGGGCAGGGTGATGCCGGTGATGTCGATCTCCTGGAAGGCGTCGGAGCCGAGGACCTTGGAGGAGACCTGGCCGGTGATGGCGACGATGGGGATGCTGTCGAGCATGGCGGTGGCGAGGCCGGTGACAAGGTTGGTGGCGCCGGGGCCGGAGGTGGCCATGCAGACGCCGACGCGGCCGGTGGCGCGGGCGTAGCC
>JBAULP010000058.1:0-8913 GCA_049578265.1 Acidobacteriaceae bacterium | reverse complement strand
GCGTGCGGGCGATGCGGTGGCTTTCAGAGACGGAGGCGGCGGTGAGGGCGCGGGAGCTGGCTTGGCTACCGGAGAAGGCAGCGCGGCGGTCGTCGTGGCAGGTGACGCCGTCGGCGGTCGGGGACCAGTAGACTGTTTCGCCCCGCAGATCCAGGCCGCAGACGGTGCAGTGGTCGAGCGCGGGCATCCAGCCCATCAGGCGGTTCATCCAGAGGCAGAAGTAGGTGATGGGGAGATGCACGTTGCCGGATTGGATCGCCGTCAGCGTGGTGATGGCGAGGCGGAAGATATTGTCGTCGGTGGCCTGGTCGGGCATGGCCTCTTCGAGGACTTCGACGACGAGCTCGAGGCCGGCGGCGCGGAGGTAATCGACTGGCGCGGTGAGCGGGGACCAGAGGATCTCGAACTGGTCGAGGCGGACGAGGTCCTGGCGGGGACGCTCGGTGTAGTGCGCGCGGACGTGGGTTGCGGGCTCGAGCGCGCCGCCGAAACGCTTGCGGCTCTTCATGGCGTGGCGCGCGATGCCCTTGATGCGGCCCTGGTCGCGGGTGAAGAGCGAGACGAGGAGGTCGGCCTCGTGGAAGGGCCAGGTGCGGAGGACGATGGCCTCGCCCTGGTGCGGGATTTGGCGGCCTTCAGGCATAGGAGCAGGGATCAGGGGTTAGGGATGAGGGATTAGAGATGAGGGGCTTAGCGGCTGAATTGGCGCAGGTGGTGGTCGGTGTGGAGGTAGCCCCAGCGCATCCAGTCCTCGTGTTGCATCTCGTGGAAGTAGGGGTGGTCGCGGGTGTGGTTGGTGAGGGCGCAGAAGCTGTCTAGAGTGGTCAGCAGGCCATCGCGGTCGTGGTCGAAGGTGGAGGTGATCAGAGCGGGAGAGCCGAGCCTTAGCTCCGGGATGGCGGGGAAGGAGCGGCTCCAGGGCACCGGCAGCTTGAGCGCGACGTGCTTGAGCGCGTGGGGAGGCAGGGCTGCGGGTATGAACTCGACCGGCGTGTCGGACATGGCGTAGAGGAGGGCCCCGCGGCCGTGGCAGATCATCTGGCCGACGTTCATGATGCCCCACTGCGCGGCGTCGGTGGGGGTGAGAGTGAGTATGCGGGCGCGGATCTCGGCTGCGTCGATGGGTTGCGACAGGGTCTTCATGGGAAGGTTCCGAAGATCAGGGTACGCGAAGGTTGGCGGCCGAGGCTGAGCTTGAGAGCACCGCGCGCGGTTTAAAAGCAGAGCGCGCAGCTTTGGCTGCGCGCTGTTGCGTTGAAGCAGAAGCGGGAGAGATTTAGATTAACGGCCGAAGTGAGAGGAGTTCTTTTCGCGGAAGCTCTCCCACTTTTCTGGCAGGTCGTCGCTGCCGAAGATCGCGGAGACCGGGCAGACGGGAACGCAAGCGCCGCAGTCGATGCACTCGACTGGATCGATGAAGAGCTGATCGTCGGTGTCGGCACCGGCCTCGTCAGCCTTGGGGTGAATACAATCTACCGGACAAGCGTCCACACACGCCCGATCCTTCGTGCCAATACATGGTTCCGCGATTACATACGCCATCTCAATTTCTCCTTGATGCTGCTTTGACTCAAAACTTCACGAGTATTTTACCCATTTTAGCAACAAAGGCTTCAACAGCCTGTGATCGCCAATAAATTTACGGTAATCGCCCGGTATGTCCGATCGGGCTAAAGCGTGCCCGCCGCCCGGCGTGCTGCGAACTCGGCCGGAGTGAGGATGGGTTCCAGGTCCCGACCAGCAAACATATCGGCGAAGAGGTGTTCCATGGCGGGCTGAATGACGCCATTGGAGGCTAGAACCTCGACGCTATCGAGCGTGAACTTGCTGCCGTCGAAGTGAGTGACCTTACCACCAGCCTCTTCGACCAGCAGGTAGCCGGCGGAGGTGTCCCAGGGGTTGAGCTTGAACTCCCAGTAGCCGTCGAGCCGCCCGCAGGCAACGTAGGCGAGGTCGATGGCCGCTGAGCCGGCGCGGCGAACGCCATGCGTCCGAAGAGTGAACTCCTGGTAAAAGTGCACGTTGGGGCTCTCATGGCGCTTCTTGCTGGGAAAACCGGTGGCGATCAGCGACTCCGCCAGCGAACGCGTGCGAGAGACGTGGATGGGTTCGCCGTTCAGGGTTGCGCCGAGGCCGCGCGCTGTGGAGAACATCTCGTCGCGCAGAGGATCATAGATAACGCCGGCGACCATCTCGCCATCTTCGGTGGGCGCGAGGCCAGGATGACGCTGCTCGCAGCCTAGGACGACACAGAAGACAGGAAAGCCGTGCGCAAAGTTGGTGGTGCCGTCGAGCGGGTCCACGTACCAGCGGAATTCGCTCTGCAGGCCTTCGCGCGTTCCCTCTTCGCCATAGATGCCGTGGTCCGGAAACGCAGCGCGGAGACGCTGACCGATAAGCGCTTCGCTGGCGCGATCCGCTTCGGTGACGAGATCGACATCGCCTTTGTACTCGGTGCGCACGCCGCGGTGGTAGAAGTCGCGCAGCAGGGCGCCGGCTTCTCGCGCAATGGATTCGGCAGTAGTGACGAGCTCATTCATTCAGGCGCTCGCACTCTCATCCCGCGCGGTGGGGCGCCGCAGGCCGGAGACACCGCCCTCGGTGATGGTGCGAATCTGCGCTTTATAGATAAACAGATTCGGCCTTCCCTCTCGCGTAAGGCGCAGCATCATGTCATCGAAGTATTCGATCCAGCCGCTGACGACCTCGCCATCGCGCAGCTTGATGGCCACAGGAACCTGGCGGTCGCTGAGGGATTTGAGGTACAGCGCTTCTTGTCCGGTCTCGCCGGAGGGCGGTCCTTTGTGACGCTTCTTCGTCGTCATATATCGATTGTACGGTCCACGGCGCGGAGAAGTCTCAGGGGCATGCGGCGGCAATCGTTGGACAGCGCGCCTAAATCAACCGCGGGGGTTCGCAACGTCCTCGGGGAATGGCTCGCCGTCGGCCCAGGCAGCGCCGTCGACGAACTGCTCGCGCTTCCAGATGGGGACGGTTTTTTTGAGCGTATCGATGACCCAGCGGCAGGCATCAAATGCGGCGCCGCGGTGCGCGGAGGCCACGGCGATGAAGACGCTGGTCTCGCCGACGGTAAGGCGGCCGAGGCGATGCACGATCGCAACCTCGCGCACGCCGAAGTGGTCGATGGCCTGGGAGCGCAGCAGGTGCATCTGCTTGAGAGCCATCTCCTCGTAGGCTTCGTAGTCGAGGTGCAGCGTCTGGCGGCCGCGCGTGTTGTCGCGAACAATGCCATCGAAAATGCAGACCGCACCATCGGCACCGGACTTGAGGCCTTGCACGACCGAGGTGGTATCGATAGGCTCGCGGACGAGTGCGATCGTTGAAGGCGCGTCTGCGTTAAGGCCGCCACTGACGGGCGGGAGGATGGCGACCTCGTCCCCATCGCGAAGAATGTGAGTGCGTGCGATGTAGTGTTGGTTGACAGCGATGGCCGCGGTTTGCAGCGCGGCGGCCTCTGTGAGGCCTTCGCGACAGAGAGCCGCGAGAAGGTCCGCAACCGACTGGCCGGCGGGTACTTCGCGCCAATCGCCGCCTGCTGGAACGACCTGCTTCAAAGAGCCGAAGGCAAGCAGATGTACGCGAATGGAGGGCGAAGACATGACTCCAGAATACGTTGCACAAAGATTTTGTTCGAGATCTTTCACCTCCCGAACAACGACTTGCAGTATACTCAGCTCGCATTCAAGTCCAACGTTTTCAATCAACTGGAGGATCCATGTTTAAAGGATTTCGCGATTTTATCCTGCGCGGCAACGTAATGGATTTGGCGGTCGCCGTGATCATCGGCGCAGCCTTCACGGCCATCGTGACAGCGCTTACGGAAAACATCATCAAGCCGCTGCTTGGCGCCATCATTGGCAAACCCGATTTCGGTTATCTCGTCGCCTATGTGAACGGCGGCAAGATTATGTACGGCAACTTCGTCACCGCCATCGTAAATTTTCTGATACTCGCCTTCGTCGTCTACTTCTTCCTGGTGCTGCCCACGCAGTATCTGCTGAAGAAGTTCAACCCGCCCGCCGCTGAGCCGCCCACCACCAAGGCGTGCCCTCAGTGCCTGGGAGACATTCCCGTGGCGGCGACGCGCTGCAAGTTCTGCACGCAGCCGGTCTAGATTCCTCGCGCACGGTTCCGGTTTTTTGGGGCCCGGGCTGCGATCTTCGCGTACACTCCTAACAAATTGATACAGCCGTTCGTATTCATTTTCAGGAGACTGTCCTCATGCGTCGATCTGCAGCCCGGGCCCTTTGCTTGTTTGCCACTGTTGTTGTCCTTTGTGGCGTGTCACGCGCGCAGGCTCCGGCCAGCCACGTCTTCGGATTCGCGGACTTCTCGCAACAAGCCAAGTGGGACCACGAGTTCATGGGCGTGCCCAGCGCGAAGCTGGCAGGCGAAGAGCTGAAAACGCTGACGATCGCGCCACACTGGGCAAGCTCTCCGGAAGACCACACGACCGCGCTGTATGTCGCCGAGAAGTTTCGCGCGGCGGGTCTGCACACGACCATCCAGCCCTTCCGCGTGCTGCTGAACAAACCGGTGAAGATTGAGATTGAGGCCTACTCGTATGGGAAAGACGGGGCCATCGGGAAGAAGCTCATGTCCGGGCCGACTCCGGAGCACGTTGATCCCAAGGCTTACGGCGGCGATCCGTTCCAGGATGACCCGCGGATTCTGCCGGCGTTCAATGGCTCATCGCCGTCGGGAAATGTGACCGCCGATGTGGTCTACGCGAACTACGGCACGCTGGAGGACTTCAACAAGCTTGCGTCGTTGGGGATTAGCGTCAAAGGCAAGATCGTGCTCGTGCGCTACGGGCACAACTTTCGCGGAGTGAAGGTTTATATCGCGCAGCAGCGCGGCGCGTTGGGCGTGCTGATCTACTCTGACCCTGCGGACGATGGCTACGTGAAGGGCGATATGTATCCGCGCGGGCCGTATCGTCCCGCAACGGGCGTGCAGCGGGGCAGCGTGCAGTTTCTGCCGCTCTATCCGGGCGATCCGGAGACGCCGGGTATCGCTTCGACGCCGGATCTGCCGGAGTCGGAGCGGATCACCGATCCGGCGAAGATGAACCAGCCGTCAATTCCGTCGAACCCGCTCTCGTACTATGACGCGGCGCCGATTCTCCAGGCGCTTGATGGGCCGGAGTCGCCGCGCGAGTGGCAGGGCGGACTTCCCTTCACCTATCACCTGGGCGGAACGGGCGCGGTGAAAGTGCACATGAACCTCGTGATGGACTTCAAGCTGCGCACCATCTGGGATGTGGTCGGGACGATCGACGGAAGCGACGCGGACCAGAAGGACGATTGGGTCGTCGCGGGAAATCATCGCGACGGATGGGTGTATGGCGCGGTGGACCCCAACAGCGGAACCGCGGCGATGCTCGAAGCTGTGCATGGGCTGGGCGAGTTGATGAAGCAAGGATGGAAGCCGAAGCGGCGCATCGTGATCTGCTCGTGGGACGCGGAGGAAGAGGGCCTGATGGGCTCGACCGAGTGGGCTGAGATGCATGCCAAGGAGCTGGGGCATGCGGTGGCGTACTTCAACACGGATGTGGGCGTGGCGGGACCGAACTTCGATGCATCCGCTGTGCCGTCGCTGAAGGAGTTTGTGCGCGAGGTGACGCGCGAGGTGCCGAGCCCCAAGGGCGGTACCGTGTATGAGCAGTGGGAGGCGACGCAGCAGGCTAATCCGCACATTCGCGAGCGGTCGGACAGCGCAGAGATTCGGCTGACGAGAACAGGCGTGACGATCGGCGACCTGGGCTCGGGCTCAGACTACACGCCGTTCATTCAGCACCTCGGCGTGCCGTCTACCGACATCGGTTCTGAGGGGCCGTATGGCGTGTATCACTCGACATTTGATGATTACACCTGGTTCACGAAGTTTGCGGACCCGACGTTTGTCTATGAGCAGCAGCAGGCGCGCGTCTTCGGACTCGAGCTACTGCACATGGCCGATGCCGAGGTGCTGCCGTATGACTATCGCGTCTACGGCAAAGAGGTTGTGGGCTACGTTGCCGAGGCGCAAAAGCGCGCGACCGCAGCGAAGATGGATGTAGACTTCAGCCAGGCGAGCGCTGCGGCGGAGCGCTTTGCGGCGGCCGGCGAGAGCGTCTACAAGCTGCAAGCTGCCGCACCCGCGGGCGTCGACGAGGCGAAGTTGAACCTCGCGCTGCGTGGCGCGGAGGAGGCACTGCTGAACCAGGAGGGCTTGCCGAAGCGTCCTTGGTTCAAGCACACGATCTATGCGCCGGGCGAGTATACGGGCTATGCGGCGGTTGTGATTCCAGGAGTGAACGAGGGTATCGACGCGAACGACAACGCGCGCACGCAAGGGCAGTTGAACGCGCTGACAACGGCGCTCAATCATGCGGCCGAGGTCCTGGAGAACGCAGGAAAGTAGCTACCAACGAGGGCCCAGAAGCGTCTTATAGGCGAATGCAGAAGCTGACGGAGAAGCTGACGGAGATCCTGATGGAGATCCAGGAGGAGCGGAATGGACGGCGCTCAACAGGACGCGGTTCGTAGGCCGGAGGACTCGCCAGGCGGGAGGTCGATGCGACGGTGGGTGGGCGCCTCCGCTGCGCTGCATGCTTGCGTGCTGGGGGCGTTCCTCTTCACGCGCGCTCCCCAGTTGACTCCGGCGGAACGGCCCGGCGATGCGAGTGGGCACATCCTCTCGCTGACCTACGCGCCTGGCTTCAGCGCGCCGGCGACGCAGCTTCAGGCTGAGAAGGCCCCGCCAAAGAAGCCCGTTCCTGCTTCGAAGCTGCCCAGCCCGGTGCCTGCGCCTCCCGTGGTCTCGGCTGCCGTAACTCCTGCGCCGGCGCACGCAGATGCAGCGTCGGGCACGGATGCCCTGGGCGACGCCGACATTACGATTGCGTTAGTGCTGCAACATCCCACGCCGGAGCCTGATCTGTCGCAGCTTCCCTCAGGCACCAGCGGCGACGTGATCATCGACGTGGTGATCGACAAGGACGGGAGGATCGCGAAGTCTGTGCTGACGCGTGGTCTGGGGCACGGCGTGGATCAGACCGTGATGGCAACTATCCAGCAGTGGACGTTCCAGCCGGCCAAGCGCAATGGGGTTCCGGTGGCCAGCGAGCAGGAGCTGTTATTCCATTACGACCACGGATGAGTTGGATTTGAATACACGGCAAAGCAAAAGGGTGAGGCCGCGGCCTCACCCTTTTGTGTCGTTGCAGAGTGCTAGCTGCGCAGCGCCATCTGCTCGGTGACGATCTGCGTAAGGTCCGGCTTCTTGAGGCCGTGCACCTCTTCGTTGAACTTGTCGACCTTGCTCGACCAGTTCATCGAGCAGAACTTCGGTCCGCACATGGAGCAGAAGGCCGACTCCTTGTAATAGTCGTCGGGCAGGGTCTCATCGTGCATGCTGCGAGCGGTTTCGGGATCCAAAGACAAAGCAAACTGCTTGTCCCAGTCGAAGGTGTAGCGCGCGTGCGAGATGGCGTCGTCGCGGTCGCGGGCGCCGGGGCGATGCCGCGCGATGTCGGCGGCATGAGCGGCAATCTTGTACGCGATGATGCCGTCCTTGACGTCCTTCTCGTTGGGCAGGCCGAGGTGCTCCTTGGGGGTGACGTAGCAGAGCATCGCCGCGCCATGCCAGCCAATCATGGCCGCGCCAATCGCCGAGGTGATGTGGTCGTAGCCAGGAGCGATGTCGGTGACCAGCGGGCCGAGCACGTAGAACGGCGCGCCGTCGCAAAGCTCGACCTCCTTGTCGACCTGCTCCTTGATCTTATCCATGGGCACGTGCCCGGGGCCTTCGATCATCACCTGGACATCATCCTTCCAGGCCTGGCGGGTGAGCTCGCCGAGCGTCTTTAGCTCGGCAAACTGCGCCTCATCACTTGCGTCCGCTACTGAGCCAGGACGCAAGCCGTCGCCGAGCGAGTAGCTGACGTCATACTTCGCCATCAGCTTGGTGATGCGGTCGAAGTTCTCGTAAAGGAAGTTCTGTTTGTGGTGCGCGGTCATCCACTGCGCAAGAATCGCGCCGCCGCGAGAGACGATGCCCGTGATGCGCTTGGACACCAACGGCACATACTGGATGAGCACGCCGGCGTGGATGGTGAAGTAGTCGACACCCTGCTGTGCCTGCTCCTCGATGACCTCAAGGTAGACGTCGATGTTGAGGTCTTCGACGCGCCGAACGCGGGCCAGCGCCTCATACAGCGGCACCGTGCCGATGGGCACCGGCGAGTGGCGAATAATCGCCTCGCGGATCATCGGGATGTCGCCGCCTGTGGACAGATCCATCACCGTATCCGCGCCATGGTGGACGGCGGTATGCAGCTTGCGCAGCTCTTCGTCCACGTTGGACGAGATCGCCGAGTTGCCGATGTTGGCGTTGATCTTGCAGAGCGAACCCACGCCGATCGCCATCGGCTCAAGCTCGGGGTGATTGATGTTGGCCGGGATAATCATCGTTCCCTTGGCGATCTCGGAGCGCACGAACTCTGCCTCGAGCTTCTCCTTGTGCGCGACGAACGCCATCTCCTCGGTGATCTTGCCGAGGCGCGCGAAGTGCATCTGGCTCATGTTCCAGTCGCCGGTGCGCGCCGCCTCTTCCTTGCGCTTTACGATCCAGTCCGCGCGGGGCGCAGGAACCGCGTAGTGGCCGTTGCCGTTGGAATGTCCATTTCCGTTGGTGCTCATGTTGTGTGTCTCCCGCAGGGGGCGCGAATCGATTCTCGCCGCGCACGCATCCCACTCTTATCGGTCGAGTATACGCCGGGCTTGGTAAAGTGATCAGTGTGAACGACCACATTCCGTCTTCGATTTCGTCGCCCCTTCCCCTTGGATTTCGCTGGTCCGCCGTGCGCGCAGGCATCAAGGCCAGCGGCAAGCCCGACCTCGCGCTCGC
>JBAULP010000057.1:0-8773 GCA_049578265.1 Acidobacteriaceae bacterium | reverse complement strand
CCCCGCCCTTGCTCCGCCGTTGCCGTTGCCCTTCTTCGACAATTTCCGAAGGAAATTGTCATTCCGAGCCCAAGCGAGGAACCTGCATTTCACCCGTTCTTGCCCTTGCCCTTGCCCTTGCCCTTGCCCTTGCCTTTGCCTTTACCGTTGCCGTTGCCGTTGCCCTTGCTTCTCGGTACCCCGAGGCTTCAGCCTCGGGTCTCATTTGCGCCTCCCAAATCAAACACCGCTCTGCCGAAGGCCGGAGTGAAGCCCGAAGGGCGCAACGACTGATCTATTGCCCTTGCCTTTGCTGTTGCCTTTGCCTTTGCCCGTGCTGTTGCCTTTGCCTTTGCCTTTCTCCCCTATCCTCTATCCTCTATCCCCTATCCCCTGCCTTTTCAACACCGGACAACCCTCTGCCCTTTTCCTCACTCCAAGCTCTTGAAACCTTTATCTCCCGCGCAGCGTTACACATAGAGTCCAGCACGCCGCGCAGCAAGATAAGAGCCAAGAGCGGACAAATTTCATCTATGGATCTTCAAGGCCTACCCAGAATGCAGACGAAACCGAACCCCGGCTTCTTTAAGCGGAACGCTCCAATCGCCGGCGAAGCTGAAGCCATCGAACGCGCCAAAAACGGCGACGCCGATGCCTTTGCCAAGCTCTACGCCCTCCACAAACGTCGCGTCTATACCCTCTGCCTCCGCATGCTCGGCAACGTCTCTGAAGCCGAAGACATGACCCAGGAGGCCTTCCTTCATCTCTTCCGCAAGCTCGGCAGCTTCCGTGGCGAGTCCGCCTTCTCCACCTGGCTGCACCGCCTCACCGTCAACCTCGTCCTCATGCACCTGCGCAAGAAGGGCCTGCAACTCGTCTCTCTCGAAGAGACCATCAACCCCTCTGAAGAAGACGCGCCAAAGCGCGACTTCGGCTCCCGCGACACCATGCTCTCGGGTTCGGTCGACCGCGTCACGCTCGAGCGCGCCGTCGCCCTGCTTCCCCCCGGCTACCGCATGGTCTTCGTCCTCCACGACGTCGAAGGCTTCGAGCACAATGAGATCGCCACTATGCTCGAATGCTCCACCGGCAACAGCAAGTCCCAGCTCCATAAGGCCCGCCTCAAGCTCCGCGAGCTCCTTCGCGAACCCCAGGCCCTCGAACCCGTTGGCACCGCGTCGGAGGCTGCAAGATGAAAGACCTCGCAACAGCCAACCTCGACAACATGACCGTAGCCGAGTTTGAGGAATACCTTCCAGAACTCTTCGAATCCAGCGGCGGCTCCATCAGCTCCGACCCCCGCTTCGCCAACTTCTTCGCAACCCAACCCGACTGCGCCGCCCTCGTTCGCGATCTCGAAACCATCGCCGAACAAGCCAAGAGCCTCTTCGCCCCCACCGGCGACGGCAACGGCGGCCTCGAACCCTCCGACTCCGTCTGGTCCAACATCGCCAGCAAGCTAAAAAACGAACCCCACCCCAACGAAGAAGACTAACCCACCAAAGAAGACCACTAGAGCCTTCTAAGCCCAGCGCCTTTGCAGTTGCCCTTGCTCTTGCCTTTGCCTTTGCCCTACCGGATTAGCAGGGGGCTTTAGCCCCCTGAATCCAACCCCACCGCAAAACCGGCTTTAGCCCCGGCCCTCACCCTGCCCGCCAATCTTCGCCGTCTCTCCAAGTCGAGCCTCGCGCTTGAAGTAGTGAAACGCGCCCATCCAGTTCCCGAGATAGCTCCACGACTGCTTCTCCAACTCATCGCGCTTAGCCTTCAACAGCAAACCACTCACCCGCGTGTACTCCCACACACGACGCAGCTCCGGGTTCTCCGGACGGCGGAAGTGCAACGCCGCTAATCCAAAACCAGTCATCTCCCATCCGTCTTCCCCCATCCGGTCCATCACACCCATCTCATCGAACGCCGTAGCGGTCTTCGTCTTGTACTCCCACGTCGCCTTCAGCGCGATCAGCTGTTCATCGATATCCGCCAGGAAGATACTCTCCACCGGCTGGCGAAACAGCCAGCTCAGTCGCAGCGCCGTCGACAGCCCCGGATCAGTCTTCGATTGCTCGATCGCAATCACCGTCTGACGAGTGACGGAGAGATACTCCGCCAATTGAGCCTGCGACCATCCCTGCGCCGTACGAAGTTCCGAAACGCGGTTCGTCATATGTCCATCCCTCTTTACAAGCATAATAAAGCACTCATGTACAGTAACACACGCATGTAAAGAAAAACATACATGTTTATTTAACTTTACGTGATCTTCAAGAAAACCGTCGCCGGTTGCCCAATTCATGCCCACGCATGTGGGGGCATGACTGGGATACGCCCACCAACAAACTCATCCCTCCCCCGCCAATTCTGATTTAACGTGGTTGCATGAAACCAGCGAGTTGGGCTCTGCGGCTATCCTGCGCTTTCGTGTGCATACACCTTGCAACGACAGGACCGCTGGCCCAGGCACAGCTCCCCCAAAAACCCGCGAACCCAACTCCCACCCCCACGCGGGTCACGTGTCTGGTCAACACCCACCCTCCCTCCGACGCGGAGAAGGCGCTCTCTCGCGAAGACTACGACGTCGCCCTGAAGCTCTTTCAGAACCTCGCCACCTCCTCCCCCGACGTCTCTCGCGCCGGCGTCATCCGCACCTTGCTCGAGCAAGGAAAGGTGCAGGACGCAGCCAGCCTCGCCAACCAGTGGAAAGATGCGCAACCCAACAGCGGCCCAGCCATGGAGACCTGGGGTGAAGTCCTCTACCGCCAGGGTCAGCTCTACGACGCACTCAAGACCGTCCTGGCCTCCCGCGCCCTCGACCCCTGCAACCCCCGCGCGCTCTTGAACGCCTATCGCGTCGAAAACCTCTCCGGCAACCACGCCACCGCCGCGCATCTCATCTCAACCGCGCACATGCTCGCGCCCCACGACCTCCAGGTCGACGCCGCCTGGTCCACCACCCTGCCGCGATCGCAGCGATTGGCTCTCGAAGCAGCCGTCGCCAAAGATGACCAGCTGCTCAACGCCAAGGATCGCCAGAAGCTCCTCGACGGCCTCGCCCACCAGAAGGACTACAGCAGCAGCGACTGCCAGGTGACGCAACCCTTCGACCATGCAGAGATCCACATGGAAGAGATCATGTACGACCCCGATCATCGCCAGAGCTTCGGAATGAACGTCAAATTCAACGGCCATCAGCGGACCCTCGAAATCGATAGCGGAGCCAGCGGAATCGTCCTTTCGCGCGGAGCAGCCGCCCGCCTCGGCCTCATCCATGATCAGCAGATCACCGCCAGCGGCATCGGCGATCAGGGCGATATCCAAAGCGCCATCGCCCACGTCGACAGCATCCGTATCGGCGGCCTCGAGTTCACCCACTGTCCCGTAGCCATCTTCGAGAAGAACGACCAGCTCGGCATCGACGGCCTCATCGGAACCGACTTCTTCAAAAAATATCTTGTGACCCTCGATTTTCCCTCGAGAAAAATTGAGCTCAGCCAGCTACCCAGGCGGCCCGGCGAAGCTCCCGAAGCAGCCTCCAACACGAGCGACGACGCGGCCCCCGTCTTCCACGACCGCTACATCGCTCCAGAGATGAAAAACTGGACCATGATCTGGCGGAACGGCCACTTCCTCGTGCTCCCCGTCAGCATCGGCAACGCCACCGACAAACTCTTTCTCATCGATACCGGAGCCGCCTCCATGTTGATCTCGCCCGCCGCCGCGCGCGAGGTAACCAAGGTCCACGGAGACTCCGACGATCACATCCTCGGCGTCTCAGGCGAGGTACGTCACGTCTACCAGACCCAGCAGTTTGTCGTCTCCTTCGCCCACGTTCGCATGCACGTGGACAGCATGATGGCGATCGATGTCAGCAGCCTCTCCAAAGACGCAGGCTTCGAGATCTCCGGCCTCCTCGGCGCGCCCGTGCTCGACCGCCTGATCCTCCAGATCGACTATCGGGATAACCTCGTCAACCTCCACTACGACCCCAAGCTGGACCCCCAAAACCGGCCACCCGTCCCCCTCTACTAGCCCAACGGCCCCCACCGACCCACCGCACGCCCACTCCCAAACCGACCCGCACCACGAGTCTCCCCCGTCCCGCACGCCCGGCCCCATCCTTCGCGAAACTTGGCGTTAAACTCCGCGCACGTTGCGTCAAAACCATGTCCCACCCCAAACCTGTCAAGCCTCCCAAACCCCCTGAAACCACCAAACCCCCTGTAAACACAGGCGATTTATATTTCCAAACTCTGGCACAATCACCCCGCCCAATCGCTACAATTAAACTAGGGACTGCAAGACGCACCACGTTCTGAGTTGTCAGGAACCGCCTCAGCCCCAGCGTCTGCCCCGGAATTTAGCCGGTAAGACTTCCCAAAGTCCGCCCCTAACCACCAACTTTTCAGTACCTTGGATACAGAAGTATGGGAGGGGAGGGGGGTGGGGGGGTACACCCTCCTACTCCGATCATCGCCCAAACCAAAACCGCCCCTTGCCACAGCTTCATCTCCGCGCTATCCTCAATCCCGATGAACCTGCGCCCCACCACCGGCCGATTTAGCTATTGCTACTGGTATCCACCAGCGGCCCGGCGGCGTTGTGCGCTTCTCTAGCTAAGAGAAACCAAGCCATCCACCGAGCCGCAGCCCACAAGGTCTGCGGTTTTTCTTTTTTAGCCCTGCGGTTTTTCTTTTGCCCCTCACAACAACCCGCTTCCTCCCAAAGCCCTCCGGAGACGACAATGAGTACAGCAACGCTAGACATCCCAACCGAACCAATGCCCAAACGCCCCAAACCAGCCGACGACCAAACCCTCGCCGGACGCGCAATCCCGAACGGGGTCCACCGCATCGTTCTCACCGGCTTCATGGGCTCCGGCAAAACCTCCACCGGCACGCTCCTCGCCGACCGCCTCGGCTGGCGCTTCCTCGACCTCGACCACGAGATCGAAGCCCGCCATCACCAGACCGTCCCCGAGATCTTCGCCAACCACGGCGAAGCCCACTTCCGCCACCTCGAGTCCGCCGCCCTCGCCTCCCTCCTCGGCCAGCGCAACGTCGTCATCGCCCTCGGCGGCGGAGCTCCCGAAGAGCTCGGCAATCGCCTCCTCCTCGAGCAGACCCCGCACACCGCCGTCGTCTACCTCTCCGCCTCCTTCGACACCCTCGTCGCCCGCTGCACCCGCCAGGCCGCCGACCCCACCGCAACCGCCCGCCCCAACCTCGCCGACCTCACCACCGCCGAGCGCCGCTTCCACCTCCGCCAGCCCCACTACCAGCGCATCGCCGCCCACACCGTCGACACCGCCGACCTTACCCTCGCCGAAACCACCGACGCCATCCTCACCGCCCTTCAGAGCAAGGAGTAAGCGGTAAGGAGTAAGCCGGAAGGATAACGGGTAAGAAGCAAGCAGCAGAGAACAAGACGGGTGGCCCATCCTTTGCGCCTTTGGCAAAGGATGGGTGATGCTCCCCACCAACCACGACCTCTCGCCTCGACATCCCAGGCCTTCCCGCTGCGGTATCCTGACCATACATGCGCCGCGTTCTGCTCTTCGCCTCCATCGCCCTCACCTCTTTCCTCGCGACCACCCACCGCACCGCAGCGCAAACCCATCCCACCCCCGTCTACGGTTACAAAGTAGTCGCCACCTTCCCCCACTCCACCTCCTCCTACACCGAAGGCTTTTTCTATCTCGACGGCCTCTTCTACGAAGGCACCGGCCTCAAAGGCCAGTCTCAGCTCCTGGTCGACGACCCCGCCACCGGCCAGCCCATCAAGCACTTCGACATCCCCCCGCAGTACTTCGGCGAAGGCATCGTCGACTTCGGCCCCAACCTCTACGAGTGGACCTGGCAATCCCACGTCGGCTGGGTCTACGACCGCGCCACCCTCCGCAAGCTCGCCACCTTCACCTATAACGGCGAAGGCTGGGGCATGACCCGCGACGCCACCCACATCATCACCGACGACGGCACCGCCATCATCCGCTTCCGCGACCCCAAAAATTTTCACGAAGTCCGCAACATCACCGTCACCGACCAGGGCTCTCCCGTCACCAACCTCAACGAGCTCGAGTACATCCACGGCGAGATCTACGCCAACGTCTGGCACACCAACCACATCGCCCGCATCTCCCCGCGCGACGGCCACGTCATCGCCTGGATCGACCTCACCGGCCTTCTTCCCGACGTCTACCACCTCGACCCCGAAGCCGTCCTCAACGGCATCGCCTATGATCCCCAGCACGACCGCCTCTTCGTCACCGGCAAGCAGTGGCCCACCATCTTCCAGATCAAGCTCGTCCCGCCGCCCAAAGCGCCCCACACTCGCTAACTAGCAGCAGCCAGCCGATTTGCGCCCTGTAGCATCCAAGTGAGAGCATCCCTGCAACACCGCGAAGGAGCGTGTCTGTGGCGCTACAGCCCTACCAATCGAACGTCGCAGAAGATCGGTCCCGGAAGATCTCAACCGTCCGCGGCTACATCCTCTTCACCTTCGCCATCGCGCTCGCCCTCGCTCTCGCCTGGCACCTGCGCATGGTGTTGGAGCTCATCTACGTCAGCGCCCTCTTCGCCGTCGTCCTCTCTCCCATCGTAGAGAACATCATGCGCTTCCGGATCCGTCGATGGTCGCCCTCGCGCCCCATCGCGATCGTGGCGCTTGTTCTCTCCGTCTTCGCTGCCCTCACCATCTTCCTTTTCATTGCCCTGCCGCCGGTTCTGCACGACATCCAACACTTCGCCAGTGACCTCCCTGCCCGCATCCCCGTCCTCGTCGCCCGCCTCAAGCATCTCCCCATGGCAGATAAATTCGGCGTCGATTCCATCGCTCAAAAGAGCCAAACTGTCCTCGCCTCCACCGCCCAATACCTCTTCGCCAGCGCTCCCCTCTGGCTTTCCCGCTTCTTCGATATCCTCACCGCTCTCGTCCTCTGCATCTACTTCATGCTCGAAGGCGACTTGGTCTATTACTACCTGCTGTCCTTCGTCCCACCCGATTCCCGCGATCGCCTGGCCAAAACCCTGGTCGTCGGTGAAGTCCGCATGAGTAGCTGGCTCATCGGCCAACTCGCTCTCATGCTGATTCTCGGGGTCTGCAGCACCATCGTCTTTGGTGCCCTGCATGTGCACTACTTCGTCCTGCTCGGCGTGCTGATGGGCTTGTTCAACATCATCCCCATCGCCGGCGGCATCATTACCATCGTCCTCGCAGCCGGTGTCGCTGCCACCGACTCCTGGACCAAGATGGCCGGCGTCCTCATCTTCTACGCCATCTACGTCCAGATCGAGAATGCCTTCCTCACCCCCCGCATCATGCGCAGCCGCGTCGACCTCATGGGCCTCTCGGTCATCGTCGCGCTGCTCATCGGCTCAGACCTCGCAGGCGTCGTTGGCGCCCTCGTCGCCATCCCCACCGCCGCCCTCATCGCCGTCATCATGGACGAATACGTTATCCAGCAGGATGCCGCCGAAGCCGCTCAAGTCGCCGCCATCGCCGCCACCTTCGCCTACCATGAAGCCGCCTCCGCCGCCGTGGTTGCCCAGGCCTCCGCCGACGCAGCAGCCGCCTCCGATTCAGCCGAGGCCGCCGCAGCCGCTGCCGAATCTGCCGCCGATTCCGCAGACAAGGCAGATAGTTAGCGTCCTTCCCCCTCCGTTCACGCCCAATCTTGAAACTTTGACCCGAATTCCCTCATCCAGTATGTAACCTGAAAGGGGGGTACGCACGTCTCCAAAGATATGCAGTTAGCTCTGGATGCATCCATCGCGAACGTCCCAACCGCCGAGCACGTCGCCTCGGAGCTCGAGGATATGGACGCGCTCGTCCGGACCTACCGCCCGCGCCTCCTCCGCTTTGTGGCCTTCTCCGTCGGAGACGCCGACCTCGCCGAATCCATCACCCAGGATTGCTTCCTCAAGGCCTACAACGCCCGTGCCCGCTTCCGCGGTGACTGCGCCATCAGCACCTGGCTCACCAGCATCGCCGTCAACCTCATCCGCGATCACCAGCGCCTCCAGAAATTCCGCTTCTGGCGCCAGGCCCGCGCCACTGCCATCGACGTCACCGACGCCGCCAACTTTCTCCCCAGCAACGAGCGCTCTCCCGAGTCTCGACTTCTCGCCAAAGAAAAAGCCGGGCAAGTCTACGCCGCCCTCCAAAAGCTCTCTCCCAATCAACGCACCGTCTTCCTCATGCGATTTGCCGAAGAGCTCGAGCTCTCCGAGATCGCAGCCATGACCAAGATTCCCGTCAACACCGTCAAGACCCACCTCCACCGCGCCTTAAAATCCGTTCGCTCCCAGGTGAGCGCCGCTCAGGCAGCCACACCGGAAGAATCACGCAACCCCCCACCCCGCCGCCGCTCCTCGAGCCGTACCGCGACGACCCAGAAAACTTATCCTGCCGGAGACCCCTCATGAACGCTTATCCGGACCTCTGCACCACTTCTGCCGTCAACCAGATTGCCGCGCCCCACCTCACCGACGACCAGATCGACGACCAACTCATCGGCGACGTCGCCCCGGCGGCCGCCGCTCACCTCGCCGCCTGCGCCCTCTGCGCCGAGCGCGTAGCGGCCCTCCTCTCGCCCATCGACTCCTTCGACTCCGTCTCCAGCGCCTGGAGCGAACGCCGCTCCGCCACCCTGCCCATTCCCGTTTCCACTCCCTCGCGCCCGCTCTGGCAGCGCAACTCCGCCTGGGCGATGGCCTCCCTCGCCTTCGCCTTCGGCCTTGCCTTCCTCAACGCCAGCCGCCAGCTCTCCGTGCAGCCGACTACGGCCCCTTCGACC
>JBAULP010000056.1:0-13954 GCA_049578265.1 Acidobacteriaceae bacterium | reverse complement strand
ATCTCGAGCACCTGGCCGGCGGCGGGGACGAGGGCGGCGATGCGGGCGGCGAGCTCGCGGATCTCGGGCATGTCCTTGCGGGTGGTGCGGTCGTACCAGCGGGCGATGCTGCCCTCCATACCCATTCCCTTGTAAGCTTTGAGTGTTGCAGCCATTTGCTTGTCCTCCATATTTCTTATTTACTAAGATACATGGAAAGTAAGTCACATGAGGCCGAATGTCAAGAGAGTTGAAGGGAAAATCTCGCGGAAAGAAGTCTGCGGGGGTGAAGACGGCGAAGAAGGCGGCGGGGACGGTGCCGGCTCCGGTGACGGTTGCGGACAGGATCGTGCTGGAGATGCGGAAGTTTATTGCAGCGTCGATCTTTTTTAATACGCAGACGGCGGAGAAGGTGGGGATGGGGTTGACGGACATGCAGATGGTGCACATGCTGCAGCTCTATGGGCCGCTGACACCGAGCAACCTGGCGAAGTGGACGGGGTTGAGCAGCGGGGGCGTGACCGTGGCGCTGGACCGGTTGGAGAAGGCGGGGTATGTGCGGCGCGAGGCGAATCCGAAAGACCGGCGAAGCCTGCTGGTGGTGCTGGTTCCGGAGCGGCTGGAGCAGATGGCCGAGCACTATGACGAGGTGGAGAGCGAGACGCGGAGGCTGATGGCGACGCTGCCGCAGAGGGACCTGGAGGCGGTGGTGCGGTTCTTTGAGACGATGGGGAATGTGAGAGCCGAGAGGGGTTCGGCTTAGCGCGCCGAGGCAGAGGCAAGGCTGCCTTCGATACACTGGCTGAGAATGAGATTGCGTGGGTTTTATATTGGGCGGGCGCAGCGCGTCGCGGCGTTGCTGCTGCTGGTGCTCTTCGGCGAGTGTTTGTGGACGATCGGCCATGAGCCGCTGGATGCCAATGACTACCGGTATGCGCACTGCGGGCGGGAGATGTGGGAGAGCCCGTCGGTGCTGCAGGGGTACTTTACGACCTGCGGAAATTTGAATGGCGATGGGACGTTTGCGTATCGGCTGGCCGGGTTTCCGCTGACGGTGCAGCGCGCGGTACTGCTTACGGCGGACCACTTTCGTAAGCCCGCGGATCGGCTATACGCCAATGGCAGCTTGAACGGAACGACGTGGGAGGCGCGGCACGAGCTGGGATTTGTGCGGTATCTGCTGCGGGTGCCGTTTGTGCTGTTTGCGATCTGGCTGGGCGGCGGGCTGTGGTGGGTTGCGAAGCGATTATTTGGGCCGGAGGGTGGAGCGCTGGCGTTGGCGCTGTATATCTTCTGTCCGGCGATCATTAAATATGCAACGCATCCGAACAACGAGATTCTGGCCATGTGGGGGCTGTATGGGTTGATCTATACGGCGATGGGCGTGGCGCATGCGCTGCAGGGGCCGCGGTCGAAGTGGAAGCCGCGGATACTTCTGCTGACGGTATCCCTGGGGCTGACGGCGACGGCGCATGTGCTGGCGGGGATTGTTGGTTTTTTTGCGGGGCTGGTGTTTTTCTTCTATGTGGCGGAGCGGCGGCGAGCGTATGTGGCGCAGATTATGGTGTACGCGGCGCTGGGTGCGATGGTGATTGTGTTTGCCAGCTTCAGCTTCAAGATCACAGCGTTCCTGTATGTGTTCACGGGGGGCAGCGCGCGGAGCTGGTTTGATTTCGATGCGGTGCGGCGGTTTGTGACGACGCAGGCGAATGCGGGAATTCTGGTGGCAACGTTCGTGTCGCTGGTGGTGTATGTGCGCAGCAAGCGGAGCCGCTACTTTGGCAATACGGCGCCGCTGCTGATGACGTTGCTGCTGTTTCCTCTGTATACGACGCAGGTGCGGAGCGCGCCGTGGATATGGGCGCTACCGTTTCTGTTTACCTTTATTGGCGGAGTGTTTGCGGATGCGCTGGACTACCCCAACGAGCAAATGCGCTCGTCGGGGACCCCGGGGACGAGCAAAGAGCGGAAGCTGTTTCTGCTGTTGACGATCGGGGTGGTGGTGACGCAGGCCGTGCTGTGCTGGGTGTCGATGGCCGGGGTGATGGCGGGCTGAGTCCCTGCGCGGACGGCGATGGGGCGGCTGGGTGCATCTAAGGGTGAATGAGTTTTTCTGGCGGCTTGCAAGGGTTAGAGCGAGAGTTAACATCCTCAGGGCTGAGTACGTATAGGCTCTAGATACAAACCTTTGAGGCCGCGTCGCATTATGAAGTTTCGCGTATCCGCTGTTCGCTATCCACTGGCCGCCGTGGTGTGCGGCTTTGCGCTGCTGGGGCTGAACGGATGCAAGGGACGGCATCGCAAGGCGACGTCGCCTCCGAATACAACGGACTATGCGGGCAATGTGCAGCGGCTGGAGGGATCGCCAACGCTGCCGGGGATGCGCTGGGAGAACTATGCGGATGATCGTCCCGCGGTGCAGAAGTTCTATGGCGATCGCGACAATGAGCTGGCATGGACGCGCGATGGCAAGCCGACGAATGCCGCGATGGCGCTGATCCAGCTTTTTCAGGACGCAGCGAAGAAGGGGTTGAATCCGGAAGATTATGACGCTGGCGCGACCGGCGAAGGCCGCTGGGCGGCGCGGCTGAAAGAGCTGGTAGAGATTGCTGCGAAGAAGGATGATTCTGCCGCGGCGCAGGATGCGGTGGCGAAATTCGACGTGGCGATGACGATCTCGGCGATGCGGTATCTGGAAGATTTGCATGTGGGGCGGATCAATCCAGAGGCGCTGAATTTTGATATCGATACGCCGGAGAAGCGAGCAGCGTTTGATGTGGCGACGCTGCTGAACGATCATGTGGTGGACGCTTCCGATGTGCCGGCGGTGGCGGAGAGTGTGGAGCCGCAGAACCCGATCTATAAGCACACGGAGCAGGCGCTGGCGAGGTATCAGATGCTGGCGATGGAGCAGAATGCTGCGCCGTGGCCGCCGCTGCCGGCGTTGCCCAGCGGCACCAAGCCGGTGGGTGTCGGCGGATGGTATGCGGCGGTGCCGCAGTTGTGGGCGCGGCTGCAGTTTGAGGGTGATGCACCGGCGGCTCCCACCGATGAAGCGGCGACAACGAACACGGGGAACGCGGCGGCGAAGGTTCCGAAGAGCTATACCGTTGAGGTTGCGAAGGCGGTGAAGCACTACCAGGAGCGGCATGGATTGGAGCCGGATGGTCGGCTTGGACAGGCGACGATTGAGAGCTTGAACGTGCCGATGAGTGTGCGCGTGCAGCAACTGGATGACTCGCTGGAGCGCTGGCGGTGGTTACCGGATAACTACATGCAACCGCGGGTGCTGGTGAATCTGCCGGAGTTTATGTTGCGCGCGTATGAGCCGGACCACACGCTCTCCTTCAAGATGAAGGTGGTGGACGGCGAGGTGAAGGGCGAGCACGATACGCCCGTGTTTGTGCGGCTGATGCGGTATGTGGTGTTTCGGCCGTACTGGAATCTGCCGCCCTCGATCATCAAGAAGGAGATTGTGCCGCACCTGGAGAAGAGTGGGCTGGGGTATCTCGCGGCCAATGACTACCAGGTGTACAAGAACAATGGCACGGTGGTGACGAACTTTACGGTGCATGACATTGAGCACCTGCGCTACAACGTGCGGCAGATGCCGGGACCGAAGAACTCGCTGGGGCTGGTAAAGTTTTTGTTCCCAAACTCGTATGACGTGTATATGCACTCGACGCCGGAGCTGTGGTTGTTCAATCTGTACCGCAGAGACCGGTCGCATGGATGCGTGCGGCTGCAGCATGCGGACCAGATGGCGCTTTGGGTGCTGCATGGCGATCAAAAGGATCCGGACGCCGAGAATGGATGGGACGCGGACAAGGTGGACCTGGCGATGACTGGGACGCTGGATAATCACACGGTGAATCTGCATACGCCGCTGCCGGTGGTGATCGGGTATTTTACGGCGATGGCGAATGAAGATGGGACGACGCACTTTTTCAACGACCTCTACGGCTATGACAAAAACCTGGAGGCTGCGCTGGCGAAGGGGCGGCCGTATGAGCGCGCGGAGATGAAGATTAATCCGACGCTGACGGCCGGCGAAACGGAGTAGATTTTCCGGTGTCGATGAAACGCGCGCGGTCGGCGCCGATCTCGTCGTGGATCCTGCGGAGGTAGTCTTTGAGGCGCTGACCGCGCTTCTGCTCGAAGGTGCGATCGAGGGTTTCGCACTGGTCGACGTGATCGAGACGGAAGACACGGAAGTCGTTGCGCAGCTCGCACCAGGCGACGAGCGTCCAGGTGCCACTCCAACAATAGAGGGCGAGCGGGCGCACGATGCGCTGCGAGATTTCGCCGTTGAGACGCGTGTAGATGAAGCCGATGGCGCGGCGACTGGCGCAGGCGGCGTGGACGCGATCGAGCAGGCGGCGCAGCGGTTGCGGCATCTGGTAGCCGGGAACGTACATGAGAATCGCGTCGAGGGTTTTGGCGAGTTCTTCTGGGAGCACGGCCTCGATGCGCGCGAGTGCGGCGCCGGCAGCGAGCGCGTTCTCGGCGCCTCCCCAGGCTTTTACCAGGCGCGCGCCGAGGACTAGAGCGGTGAGCTCTTCGGGCGCGAACATCAGCGGAGGGAGATCGAACTCGCGACGCAGGGTGTAACCGACACCGGCTTCGCCTTCGATGGGTTGGCCGGCGAGTTGGAGGTCCTGAATGTCACGGTAGATGGTTCGCTCGGAGACCTGAAGACGCTCGCCGAGAGCGCGAGCGGTCTTCAGGCGACCGGAGCGAAGCAGTTGCACGATGCGGAAGAGGCGGTCGGCGCGCCTCATACGCTTGCGTGCTCCGGGAGTGCGGGTTTAGTTGCGGCTGTGCAGGCCAACGTGGTTGCCCTCAGAGTCGGTGATGACGGCAAAGAAGCCATGGCCGCCGGGGATTTCAGTGCGCGGTACGATCACCTTCGAACCGACGATCTGAGCGCGCTCGACGGAGTTGTCCAGATGGCCGTCCGCGTTGAGGAAGACGAGTGTGCCGTCGGTGACGGGTTTCTGCTGCGTGCTGGTTGTGATGCTGCCACCGACGCCGCCATCCTTGATGGGAAAGAGGAAGGAAGATTCGTAAGGAATCAGCTTGGTGGTGAGGATGTTTTCGTAGAAGCCGCGGGCGCGACCGATGTCGGAGGCCGGGATCTCGAACCAGGTAACGGCATTGCTTTCAAACTTGCTCATGGTGTGTCTCCTGTGGGGCGGAATGACTACCCTTGCAGCGTAGGAGAACCCTCCTGACAGCATTGTGTCAGGAGGATGGCAGGAGTGGGGATTATTTTAGTAGGCGTCGCCGCCGGAGTCGCTGTGGCTGATGTCGAGATTTTCGAAGCGGGTGAAGTCGGCGAGGTAGGCGAGCTTGACGGTGCCGGTGGGACCATTGCGCTGCTTGGCGATGATGATCTCGGCCTGCCCTTTGATGTCTTCGTTCTCGCGGTCGTAGTACTCCTCGCGATGGATGAAGGCGACGACGTCGGCGTCCTGCTCGATGGAGCCGGACTCGCGGAGGTCGGAGAGCAGGGGCTTCTTGTCGCCGGTGCGCTGTTCGCTGCCACGCGAGAGCTGCGAGAGGGCGACCACGGGGACGCCGAGTTCCTTGGCGAGGGCTTTGAGGCCGCGGGAGATGCTGCTGACTTCCTGGGTGCGGTTCTCGAATTTTTTCTGCGAGCTGCCGCTGGAGCCGGTCATGAGCTGAAGGTAGTCGATGACGATGAGGTCGAGGGCTCCTTCCTGTTGGCGGAGGCGGCGGGCTTTGGCGCGCATCTCGGCGAGGGTGATGCCGGGGGTGTCGTCGATGAACATCTTGGAGTTCATGAGACGGTCGAGCGCGGCGATGAGCTTGCCCTTGTCTTCGCGGGGGATGAAGCCGGTCTGCAGCTTGCGGCTGCCGACCATGGCCTCGCTGGCTAACATGCGGCGGAGCAGCGATTCTTTGCTCATTTCTAGCGAGAAGACGGCGACTACTTTTGCATCTTTGACGGCGCAGTTCTGAGCGATGTTGATGGCCCAGGCTGTCTTGCCCATGGACGGGCGCGCGGCGATGATGATGAGTTCGGAGTTTTGGAGGCCGCTGGTCATCTTGTCGAACTCGATGTAGTGCGTGGCCAGGCCGGTGACCTCGCGGCCCTGCTCGTAGAGGGCGTCGATGCTGCCGAAGGAGCTGGCGACGATCTCGGGGATGTTGGAGAAGCCGCGCTGGATGGCGCTGTCGGCAACTTCCGCGAGGCGGACTTCGACGTCGTTGAGGACTTTGGTGGCGTCTTCGGTCTGGTCGGCGGCCTGCGCCATGCCCTCGTTGAAGATGCTGAGGAGTTGGCGGAGGAGCGATTTGTCCTTGACGATGCGGACGTAGGACTCGATGTTGGGGTTGCGCGGGATGCCCTCGGTGAGGAACGCGAGGTAGGCAGGTCCGCCGATGGCGTCGAGCTCGCGGCGCTTGGTGAGCGCGTCCATTACGGTGATGAGGTCGACGGCGTGGCCGAGCGCGAGCAGGTCGACCATGACGCGGTAGATGCGCTGGTGCGAGTCGAGGGCGAAGTCTTCGGGGCGGAGCTTGGCGGTCGCGTCGGTGATGGCGACGGCGTCGAGCAGCATAGCGCCAAGGACCGTGACTTCGGTCTGGATGGAGGACGGGAGGCCGTCGTTCGGGTTCGGCATTGCTAGAGCGGCCATAGAGTTACAAGTTTACGAGGAGGGTTGACGGTGGATCGGTGGAGAACTTGGGCGCGATGTGGAGCGCATGGAGTTGTTATCCCTTACGGTGCTTCGTTCTGGATGTGGAAGAGGCGTTTGTCGTAGGTGACCCATTGGGTCCAGTCGACTTCCAGGGCTTGGGCATCGGGGTGGAGGGGGTTCAGGAGATAGTTGAAGGACTCGGGTGCGGTGGCGGAGGGGACGCGGAGGAGCGCGGAGGTGCGGGCGGTGAGCCAGGCGTCGCCGAGCTCGCGGGTGAGATCGAGCGTGTCGCGCCAGTCGTCGGGGAGCGGGCCACAGTCCTTCGCGGCGGACCAGACGGACTTCTGGGCTTCGATCTTCATCATGCGGTAGGCGTCGGGGAAGAGGCGCGGATTGCCCTTGAGGTTGGCGAGGACTTCGATGAGGGCGAGGGCGGGGTGCTCGGAGAGATAGACGATGCGCTTGCCCTTGGCCGCGGTGTGCCAACGACCGGCGGCCAGTTCGCCGCCGAGGCCGTGGAGGTCGTCGTGGCGGCTGATGCGCCAAAGGAGGTTTGCGGGCATCGGATTCGCTGGCATTGGGCTAGGTGTAGATGCCTTCATCTAGCTGCCAGAGCATGGACTCGACGAGGCGGCCGCCGGACTCGGTGTGGAGCATGTTGAGGGGGGTGCGGTCGGCGAGGCGCTCGTCGGTGGTACGCAGCCAGAGCAGCGCCTTCTGCGGATTGCGGAAGACTTCTTCGGCGAGCGTGACGATGCGGGCGACGCGGACGGCGCGGTCGGTCTCCTCCTGGGAGAGCGGTTCGTTGCGGGCGCGGCGATGCTTTAACGTGCGCGGAGAGATGACGATGTCGGAGAGTTCGGTGGCGCTGAGGCCGCGCTCGCGCAGGAGTGTGAGGCTGGCCAGCGGGAGGCCGCCTTCGACGATCTCGGCGAGATGGAAGTCCGAGGTGGGCGTGATGCCGATGAGTTCGCCCAGGTGCGGATGCGTTGCCATGGTGCCCCTCCTTCGCTGCGGCGAAACCTGCTTAGGACATTATGCCACAAATGCTATCGGCAAAGTGTCTTTTGCGGTTAAGTGTTTGATATGGAGCTGGTTGGGTCATGCGATTGGAGCTGGTTTCAGGCTTTGCGCGATGAGGGCGGCGGCAGCCTCCGGGGTTTGCCGGCTGGTGTCGATGGTGAGGCGTGGGGCGGGCATGTGGGTGGAGTCGAAGACGCCGCCGGCGTGGAGCTGGTCGAAGAGCTCGACGGAGGTTAGCTTCTGGAAGCGCTGGCGGGAGGGGTTGGCCAGGCGCTGCTTGAGCTCGGGGAGCGGGCAGGTTAGCTCGATGAAGTCAACGGTGGCTTGGTAGCGGGCGAGGAGCGCGAGCGCGGCGGGGATGAAGGTGGGGCGGACGGTGCGCTCGGGCGCGAAGGTGAAGATGAGGCCGGGGAGGTTGGTTGCGGCGGCCTGCTCGAAGACGGAGAGCCAGATCTGCTCGCGGAGTTCGACGAAGGGTGGGGTGCCGAAGTCGAAGACCGAGAGCAGGAGGTCTACGGCGAGATGGTTGTGGAAGAGCTTGTAGCCGGTGAGCGCGGCGAGATGCTGCGCGATGGTGTGCTTGCCGGTGGCGGGGAGGCCGTAGAGGAATATGAGCTTCACGTGACACACCTCTCCTCGGCGATCGGACCGGGAATAGTTAGCTTAGCTGATCCAGGTAGCAACCACGGGGATGCTGAAATGGGACGGGGCGGAACTTTACTGCCAGGGTCGGTGCGCCTCCGTCGCAAATGGCGGTCTCATGTATTACAAGCATCGCGCGGGACGCACAATGAAGTGCGCGATATAGACTCGAACACTATGCATCCGTTGCTGAATCCGGGGCTGAAACTTCGGGCAGGATTGACCCTCCTCTGCTTGATGTGCGCGCTCCTTACCTTGTTCGATGTACTTGGCAACGCGGCGTGGAACGGCATTAACTTTGCGATGGCGTTGTACCTGATTTTCGCGGCAGGAGCGGCGACCGGATTAGCCATCGGTTTGGGCATGTCTTTCTCGGACAAATCGTGTTTTGCGTGGATTAGCGAGATCTGCGCATCCATAACTGCTACGCTGAATGTCGTCTTTTTATTTGGGTTTCTACTTGGTCGCGCGAAGGGCGTGTCACTGACCAGCACCTTTGTGTGGTTTGGGGTGGTTCCTGTTCCCTTGATCGTCGGTTACTCGCTGTCGATCATTTTTTGTGCGTATCTCGCGTACGTGAGTGCCGGTAGGATTCGCGCCCTGGGAAATTAGTTCATTCAAGAAAAGCGGCGACCCGAGGGCCGCCGCTGTGGTTTCGAAAAGCTAACTACTTGGCGTCGGGGTGCTGGAGGGAGCAGTGGCTGGCTTCGCGGCCGCAGAGGCACTTGTTGTCGGCCGCAGCGGTGGGACTGCGTTCGGCGTAGAGTTTTTGCGCGGCGATGAGGCCGTCGCCGAACTTTGCACCTAGCTGCGGGAGGGACTTGATGACTACCTGTTCGAGCGCGCCGATGAGGGCGATGGTGTCCATGTAGTCGAAGAAGCCTAGGTGGGCGATGCGGAAGATCTGGCCCTTCATCTCGCCCTGGCCGTTGGTGATGATGGCGGCGAAGCGCGATTTGAGTTCCTTGACGAAGAGGCCAGAGTCGACGCCCTCGGGTGCGAGGACTGCGGTGGCTGCTGCGCCGGAGGCGTCGGGTGCGAAGAGTTTGAGGCCTAATGCGAGCATGGCGGCGCGCGTCATCGCGGCAACGGTCTCGGCATTTTCTACGAGGCGCTTGCGGCCTTCTACCAACGACCCATCGCCCTGCGCTGCGATCCAGTCGAACGCTGCACCTAGAGCGGCGATGAGGGCTACGGCTGGGGTGTAGGCGGACTCGCCTTGCTTCGCGTTCTTGCGCTCCTTGCGGAGATCGAAGTAGTAGCGCGGGTTGTAGGTGGCCTCCATGCGGTCCCAGGCGCGATCGCTGAGGGCGATGTAGCTGAGGCCGGGAGGAATCATGACGGCCTTCTGCGAGCCGCCGACGAGCGCGTCGATGCCCCAGCCGTCCATGTCGATGTGGGTGGTGCCGAGGCCGGTGATGGCGTCGACGACGAGGAGGGCTTCGGAGTGCGTGTCCTTGAGCAGCTTGGCGATGGCGGGGATGCAGTGGCGGACGCCGGTGGAAGTTTCTGTCGCTTGGACGAAGACGGCGCGGGTCTCGAGATGCAGCGAGGCCTTCACTTCGTCGAGCGAGAAGGTGTGGCCGTAGGGCGCGCTCACGACGTCGACGTGACAGCCGAAGGCCTTGCAGATGCCGGACCAGCGCTCGCCGAATTTGCCGGCGGTGAGGACGAGGACGCGATCGCCGGGCGAGGTGAGGTTGGAGACGGAGGCCTCCATGGCGCCGGTGCCGGAGCTGGAGAGAAGGATGACGTCGTTGGCGGTGCCGACGAACTCCTTGAGCTGGGCGAGGACGCGGGTGTAGAGGGCGCGGAACTCGGCGGTGCGGTGATGAATGTCGGCCGCTGCCATGGCGAATTGGGCGGCGGGAAGCAAGGGCGTCGGACCGGGCGTGAAGAGGCGTGTCTTGCGGATCATGCCTTCTATTTTAGCGGCTGGGTTCGCGGCCGGGTATGAGATGACGAATGTCAGGCGATTTGGGTGGCGTTTATCGCTTGTTTGGCGGCGGCGGGTGGGAGAGACTGGCTGCATGATCGTTCATTGGCTATGGGTCGTTCTGTATTGGGCGTGGATATTGACCGAGATCTATGTGGCGGTGGTGACACGGACGCGGCGCGGCGGCGGCGAGATCCAGGATCGCGGATCGCTCATTGTGCTGTGGGTGACGATCTTCTGCGCAATGTTCTTTGGGTCGTGGCTGGGGGCTGTGTATCAGCCGACGATGTTCCATGCGCCGCATTGGCTGCGGTTTGTGTGCCTCGGACTGCTTGCGGTTGGGCTCGCGATTCGGTTGACGGCGATTTATACGCTGGGCAAGTCGTTTAGCGCGAACGTGGCGATTCACTCGACGCAGAAGCTGAACCAGTCGGGGTTGTTTCGGTGGATGCGGCATCCGTCGTATACGGGCGTGCTGATGATCTTTTTGGGGGTGGGGCTGGATACGCATAACTGGCTTGGGCTCGCAATCATCGTGCTGTTGCCGATGGCGGCGCTGTTGTATCGCATCCATGTGGAAGAGGATGCGCTGGCGGGCGCGTTTGGAGAGGAGTATGTGGAGTACAGCCAGCGGACGAAGCGACTGATCCCGGGGGTGTACTAGCGCGTAGCCGGTACACTGGTGGATGGAGAGGTGAACGGATGGCTGCGATTGGGGAGAAGCTGGGCAAGGATATTGTGGCGGCGATGAAGGCGCGCGAGCAGGAGACGCTGACCACGCTGCGGATGGTGAAGTCGGCGCTGAAGAATAAGGAGATTGATAAGCGCGAGCCGTTGACGGATGCGGAAGAGCAAGCGATTTTGACGACGATGCTGAAGCAGCGGCGGGAGTCGATTGAGCAATTTACGAAGGGCGGACGGCCCGAGCTTGCAGCGAAAGAGCAGGTGGAGATTGGGTTGATTGAGGCCTACATGCCCAAGGCCGCTGGCGAAGACGAGCTGCGTGCCATGGTCGCGGCCGCAGTGGAACAGGTGACGGCGGACAATGGCGGCACGAAGCCGGGGCCGAAGGAGATGGGCCTGGTGATGAAGGCTGCGCAAGCGAAGATTGCGGCCAGCGGGGTGCGCGCGGATGGAAAGCTGGTGAGTGAGCTGGTGAAGGCGGAGCTGGCGAAGGGCTAACGCAGGCGGAAACGAATGAAGAGGGTCTCGGCGGTGGGGGTGTTGCCGTAGCTGGGGCGAAGTTGCTCGGGCGTGCGGTAGATGGTGACTTGAGCGCCGGGAGCGGCGAGGATGTGCGCGCCTAGAGGGATGTCGTGATCGTAGCCGAAGGTGTACGCGGCTACGTGGCCGATGGGGGTTTCGGTGAAGTTGGGTGGGAGTGGGGAGCCGGGCGTTAGGAGAAGTTCGTTGGAGCGGCCGGCGTTTTCTATGCGCGTCCAGACGTAGTTGGTGGAGGCGAAGCGGAGGAGGGCTTCAGCGAGATAGCTGTTTTCTTTGCTGTTGTCGGTGAGGGAACGGGCGCGGCCCCAGAGGAAGGTGGTGGCGAGGTCGGTGCGGGGGTCGGGCACCATGTGCATGGGAGGCAGGGCGCTGCGATTCGATGGGTGCGTGGCGCTTCCCTGCTGCATTGCGTCGGCGCTCATGCTCATGCCCGGCATGGTCATCGCGGGTGCGGCGGCGTGCGTCGAGCGAAAGGTGTGGTGGTACATGATGCTTGCGGTTTGGCGCTGCTGATCTTCGCCGGGATAGAGGGCCTCGGGGCTGGTGATGTGCGCGACGGAGTATTGGCCGGTGAGGTCGGGAGTGGGGCTGAGCGTGAGGCGCGTCGCGATCGAGTCGATGGCATAGCCGTTGGGGCTGGGCTCGAAGGCCCAGCGATGCTCATCGGGTTCGCCACCGTGGAAGCCGGAGAGCTCGACGCGCGCGAAGCGATAGGTGAGGCCGCCGGTGAGGGTGTTGAAGGCGATGTGTGTGGAGTCTTCCTGATGATGACCGAGCGCGGCGATGGGATCTTCGCTGGCGGACTGGCGATGCGGAAAGGCCGTTGGGCCGATGGCCGGGTCGCCGATGGGTGCGACGTAGAAGCTTAGCAGCGTGTTACGCGAGAGTGGGAGATCGTAGAGCGCGGCGACCTCCATGAAGAAGTCGTGGGGATGTTGGCCGTCGACGATGGGGTTGCCGTAGGCTGTTTCGCCCTGCTGAAAGAGCTCGGGGTAGTTGCGATTGCCGACGGTTGCGGGCTCGAGCGAAAACATCGCGCGCAACGTAAGTTCGCCAGCGCGGCCGTTGCGACCGAGGTCGCGCTGCGCCATCGGCATGATCCAGTTGGTGGAGAAAAATGCGTCTCTACCTCGCTCACTGCGCGATCCGTTGATTTGCTGCTGGGTGTTGGCTGCAAATGCATTCGCATGCAGCATGAGACGCCATGCGCCACGTTGGGTCATGATCATGGGCACGGGCGTGCTTGCGGGCTCGATGCTGGTACCGGAGGTGCCGTGCTGCTGCTCGGCTTCGATGAGCGTGCGCGCGGACATCACCCTCTGCGCGTGTGCGCTGATGGTGGCGAGAAGAAAGATGAGCGTGGCGGCGCGCTTCAGCATCGGTCTCTATGAGACGCACGAGTGCGGCGAAGGATGCAGCACTGCGTCTACGCGAGCTTAGGGTGCAGCAACTGGAAGCCGGTTTTTTGTTGATACGCATGCGCTAAGGAGACGGCCTTGGCATCCTGATAGAGCGGCGCGAGAAAGGTAATGGAGACGGGCGTGCCGGGGCCGCCGTAGTCGGGCCACTCGTTGTCCGCAGTGGGAACGAAGGGGGGAGCGTCTGGGCCGCGCAGGCCGTTGGGGACGATGACGGCGGGCTGGCCGCAGAGATTGGTTGCGGTGAGCTGTGTGCCGCCGCTGGGCGTTACGATGACGTCGAAGTTGGCGAAGAGCTGGTGCATGGCGGCGAGCGCGAGGGCGCGGGCGCGCTCTGCCTGGATGAAATCGACGGCAGGGATCAGGCGCGCGGTGCGGAATTCGTTGGGCCAGTCGTAGGGCTTCTGGCCGGAGAGTAGCGCGTCGCGGCCAGAGAGGGTGAGCTCGTCGAAGGCAGCGGCGGACTCTGCGCTGAGAATGTTGAGCAGCGCGGAGAAGTGGAAGCTGGGCAACTCGACTGGCATGAGCTTGATGCCCATGCCGCGCAGAACGTCCAGCGCGCGCAGATTGAACTGGTGGTCGTAGGTGCGCTGTGCGAGAGACGTTTGCATCTGCTGCTCGCGTTTGGCGCGCTCGTCTGCAGTGAGCGATTTTAATTCTTCGGGAGAGGCCGGATAGGGCGTGGGCGCCTTGAAGGCGGACTCGATGTAGCCGACGCGAAGCGCATGGGTGTCTGCGGTGAGATTGGCGTGGAAGGGCGCGGGCTGCACGCTCTGGTCGCGGCCGTCGGGACCGTAGATGGCGTTGAGCACGAGAGCGCAATCCTCAACCGAGCGCGTGATGGAGCCAATCTTATCCATCGACCAAGAGAGGGCCATGGCGCCGGTGCGCGGCACGAGACCGAAGCTGGGACGAAGACCGGTGACACCGCAGCGCGTGCTGGGCGACTCGATGCTGCCGAGGGTTTCCGTACCGATGGCGAAACCCACGCAGCCAGCCGAGGTCGCGCTGGCGCTGCCCGCGGAGCTGCCGGAGCTTCCCTGCTTCGGGTTCCAGGGGTTGCG
>JBAULP010000055.1:0-9577 GCA_049578265.1 Acidobacteriaceae bacterium | reverse complement strand
GGCGTACTGCTCGCCGAAGGGGCCGGAGACGAAGCGGCCGCCGCGGATCTCGCCGCGGGCTTCGAGACGGCGGAGGATGGGGAGGAGGTCGCGCCACTTGGGGGCGTTGGCTTCGCGGGTGAGGAGCTCGCGGAAGAGGACGCCGTAGCGGCAGAGAAGGATGCGGGCGTGGGCGTCGAGGGCGGCGTCGGTTTGGCGGGCGGCGGCGATGGCAGCTTGTTGCGATCCCACCTTAGGCGACGATGAAGCCGTCCCACCCAAGGGAGCAAAGACCGCTCCCTCGGGGCCCGGTGTCGCCGAAGATGGGGCACCCGGAGTTGGGGTGGGACCCGACGTTGTGGCGGGGTTGAAGAGGAGGGACCAGCGGCCGGCGGTGGTGCGGGCGGCGGCTCGTTTGCGGAGGCTGGTGGTGGGGGTTTGGCCGGTGGCTGCGGGCTTGCGGCGGGGGTCCATCATGGCGCGGAGTTGGTCGAAGCCGTCCGCCGAGGCGAGGCCGGCGGTGGCTAGCTCCCAGAGGGCCGTGGTGGTCTGGAGTTTGGTGAGGCCGCTGAGGCGTTGGAGGTCGGCGGTGAAGGCGGCGCCTTGTTCTCGGAGGAGCGCTCGGACTGTCTGCGCTTCTGCTGAGAGGGATTGGGTGAGGGTGGTCTCGTCGATGGATTTTGTGGAGAGGGCGTGGTGGAGGAAGTCGGTGGACTCGCGGAGGTAGAAGGTGATGGGGGCGGCCGTGGTGGGGATGACGCGGCGGGGGCCGGTTCTTGCCGGCGTGGACAAGGAGCATACCCCAAGGGAGACCCAGGGCTGAAGCCCTGGGCTACCAGCCCCTGCTTCTTGGGCGGAGTTTACTGACGGGCTAAAGCCCGTCCCCTTCAAGGCGAATGTGTTCGCAGGATTTTCCTCCGGGGCTAAAGCCCCTTCCCTTTCGGAGGGATATGAGACCCGAGCCTGAAGGCTCGGGGTACCTGGCCGTGGGGTTGCGGCAGACTCTGACCAGGCGGGGTGGGGGGAGATGCGGCCCCAGGCTATGACGCCGGCGAGGCAGAGGTTGTCGAGCCATTGGGGGTCGTAGTTGGCGATGCGCGCGGGGAGGAGCGTGCGCTCCCACTCGATGGCGGGGGCTTCGAAGCCTTCTAATTGCTCGATGGCGGCGAGGACGGCTTCTTCGCCGGTGGGCTTGGGGTTGGATTCTGTTGCGGGGGCCAGGTGGTGGAAGTCCTGGAGCCAGCGCATGAAGATGGCTGGGGTCACGGGTTCGACTTGCTTGCGGAGCGTGCCGAGGGTCAGGCGGTGAATGCGTTGCAGGATGCGGCGTTCGCACCATTCTGTTTGCGTTGGCTCGTCGGCTGCGGGGGCGGGGTGTTCGAAGACGCCGCGCATGCTGAGGCCTTGCATCTCCATGGTGAGGAGGGATTGGAGGATGGTGGCGGGGGCGAGGTGGGTTAGTTGCGCGAGGTGGGCGGCGGTGGTGGGGCCGAGGAGTTGGAGGTAGCCCTGGGTTAGGGTTAGGGCGGCTTCTTGCGAGCCCACCTTAGGCGACGATGAGACCGTCCCACCCAAGGGAGCAAAGACCGCTCCCTCGGGGCCCGGCGTCGCCGAAGATGGGTCACCCGGCTTGGGTGGCGCGGCTTGAGGCCAGAGGGTTGCGGCTTCGGGGAGGCGCTCGGTGGCGATCCAGGTGGGTTGGCCGTCGAGGTCGATGCAGTGGGCGCGGCCTTGTTGGAGGAGGCGGTCGAAGAAGTGGGGCCAGTGGCGGGTAGAGGTCTTCCCTGCTGCAGACATTCCCTCGGGGGCTAAAGCCCCTGCTTCTGTGGCGGGGGAAACGTACGGGCTGAAGCCCGTACCCTTCAAGGCGACCATATCGAGAGGGAGGGCGATGAGTTGGAGGAGGAGGTCGTGGAGTTCGTGCTCGTCGCGGAGGTCGGGCCAGAGCTGGGTGCGGACGGTGGCGATGGCGGCGGGGTCGAGGCGGCCGGGGGCTTCCGGGAGGTTGGTGGGGAGGTTGCCACGCGTGGATACGGCGCGCATGCGGCGGGCGGCGGCGTCCTCGGGGTCGAGGAAGGCGTAGGGCATCGCGTTGATGAGCTCGTGCGCGAAGACGGACGGGATCGGGGTGTCGACGGCGATGCAGGTGATGGTTCCGTCGGAGATGCCTTGGAGGACTTCGAGGAGGCCGTCGATGTCCATGGCCTCGGTGAGGGTGTCCTTCATGACTTCGCGGACTAGCGGGTGGTCGGGGATCTCGATGTCGCCGGTCATCGTCTCGGGACATGCAGACGCGTGGGGGAAGACGCTGGCTAGCAGGTCGTCGGAGCGGGTGCGCTGGATTTGGGGGGCTACGCGCTTGCCCTTCTGCATGCGGAGGAGTTGGAGGCTGCGGCTGGCGGCCCAGCGCCAGCGGTTCTTGAAGAGGGGTGAGGGGATGCTGGCCTGCTCTAGGAGCTCGCGGGCGGTGAGGGTGGTGAGGAAGTGGAAGACGTCGGCGAGGGGGAAACTGTGCTGCTCGGCTAGTGAGATGTTGATGCCGTTGTCGGTGGCGGCGGCTTGGAGCTCGAAGTTGAAGCCGCGGCAGAAGCGCTTGCGGAGGGCGAGGCCCCAGGCTTTGTTGAGGCGGCCGCCGAAGGGGGCGTGCAGGATGAGTTGCTGGCCTCCGCCTTCGTCGAAGAAGCGCTCGGCGATGAGGGTGGTTTTGGTGGGGACGGCGCCGAGGACGGCGCGGCCGTGGACGATGTAGGCGATCATCTGGCGGGCGGCGGAGGCGTCGACGAAGCACTCGCGTTGGAGGAAGGCGATGGTCGAGTGGAGTTGGGCTTGGGAAGATTCGTGGCTTGATGCCAGAGAGCAAACCTCAGGGGCTAAAGCCCCATCGTCACCGGGGCGATATGAGACCCGACCCTGAAGGGTCGGGGTACCCGGATCGTCGCCATCGTGTGAAGCATGGTCCCGAAAGGTTGGTGCACCGAAAGGCATTGGCCCCGCGATGAGGTCGCTGGGCGTTACGTTGGGGGTGCGGGTGTCGATTTCGTTGCGGAGGTCGGAGACGCCGTCGGAGAGGACGCTGGTGCGCTGGGGGGCTTCGCCTTCCCAGAAGGGAATGCTGGGTGGGGCGCCGTGGGCGTCTTCTACCAGGACCTTGCCGGCGGGGTCTATGCGCTGGATGCGCCAGCTTGTGTTGCCCAGGAGGACTACGTCGCCGGGGCTGCTGTCGACGGCGAAGTGCTCGTCGAGGGTGGCGATCTGGACGTTCTCGGGTTGGAGCATGACGGCGAAGATGGAGGTGTCGGGGATGGCGCCGCCGTTGAGGATGGCGATGCTGCGCGAGCCGCGGCGGGGATGGAGATGGCCGTTGACCTGGTCGCGGAGGATGTAGGCGCCGTAGCGGCCGCGGGAGTTCTCGATGCCGTTGTGGAGGAGGGCGAGGACCTCTTCGTAGTGGGCGCGGGTTAGGTTGCGGTAGGGGTAGGCGCGGCGGAGGATGTGGTAGAGGTCGTCTTCGCGCCAGGGTTCGGCGCCGACGGTGGCGACGATCTGCTGCATGAGGACGTCGATGGGGGCTTCGGGGATCTCGAGGAGGTCGAGCTCGCCGGCTACCATCTTGCGGAGGAGGGCGGCTTGCTCGAAGAGGTCGTCGCGGGTGGTGGCGAAGAAGCGGCCCTTGGGGATGGCTCCGCGCCAGTGGCCGGCGCGGCCTACGCGCTGCATGGCTACGGCTACTGCGCGCGTGGTGGCGATCTGGCAGACGAGGTCTACGGTGCCGATGTCGATGCCTAGTTCCAGCGAGGCGGTGGCTACGAGGATCTTGATCTCGCCGGATTTTAGGCGTTGCTCGGCGTCGAGGCGCAGGGTGCGGGAGAGGCTGCCGTGATGCGCGGCTACCTCGTCCGCGCCAAGACGGTTGCTTAGCTCGAAGCTGATCTTCTCTACCAGCTTGCGGGTGTTGACGAAGACGAGCGTGCTGCGGTGTTGCTGGGCTAGCGCGGCTAGCTTGTCGTAGATCTCCTCCCACATGGCGATGGAGGTGATGGAGGTGAGTTCGGTGGAGGGGACTTCGAGGGCGATGTCGAGGGTGCGGCGTTGGCCTACCTGGATGATGGTGGCGGGTGAAGGCGAGGGTTTAGGGTCCAGGGCCCAGGGTCCAGAAGGCGGGCGAGTGCCGGTTAGGAAGTTGGCTACGAGGTCGATGGGGTTCTGGGTGGCGGAGAGGCCTATGCGCTGGGGGGGCGTTGTTAGGCCGGTTAGCATTGCGCCGGGGGCGAGGTGGTTTTCGCCGCAGACTAGCGCGTCGAGGCGTTCCAGGCTGAGGGCTAAGTGGGCGCCTCGCTTGTCGTCGGCTATGGCGTGGATCTCGTCTACGATGACGGTCTGGACGCGGGTCAGGTTCTCGCGGGACTTGCCTGCTGTGAGAAGGATGTAGAGGGATTCGGGGGTGGTGACGAGGATGTGCGGTGGATGCTTGAGCATCGCGGTGCGGTGCTTGGGGAGCGTGTCGCCGGTGCGGACGCCGGTGCGGATCTCGGGACAGAGATAGCCGCGCGCGATGGCTAGTTGCTGGATCTCGGCTAGCGGGGCGTCGAGGTTCTTCTGGATGTCGTTGGAGAGGGCCTTGAGGGGCGAGATGTAGACGACGTGGGTGTGTGCGGCGAGGCGGCCTTCGATGGCCTGGCGGAGGAGCTTGTCGATGCAGACTAGGAATGCTGAGAGGGTTTTGCCGGAGCCAGTCGGCGCGGAGATTAGGGTGGGTTCGCCGCGGAGGATGGCGGGCCAGCCGGCGATTTGGGGTTCGGTGGGCGAGCCGAACTTGGTGAGGAACCACTCCTGCACAATGGGGTGAGCCCAGGCGAGAGCTGGGTCGGCGAGTGGAGTGGGTTCCGAGGTTGGGAGCGGCCCGGGCATTGGGATATTGTAGCTCTTCGCCGTTTGTTCGGTCGGCGGATAGGATTAGGACTGGTTACTGCGGTGGTTTTCCCGATGCGGCGGAGGCACGGGAGGCAAAGCTGCGGGTCTCTCCACTGCGCAGGACGAAAGACCGTCCTGCTTCGGTCGAGATGACAACTCTTACTTGGAGCGAAATGGTTCTAACGCTGGCCGTTAAAAGCTCTCACGCAAAGGGCGCGAAGTTGGCCAAGTTTCGCCACGGCGTTGTGCGTGAGGTTGCGGTTGCGTTGCGATGTTACATGTTGCCTACGCCTATGTCGGCGGCTTTGGCTTCGGGGTTGGTGGGGTCGAGGTAGCGCTCGATGGTCTGGTCGAGGATGCCGCGGGAGTTGAGGATGAAGTCGATGGCGTCGCGGCCGGCGCCTTCGCCACCTCGGTTGGGTGTGATGTAGTGAGCGGCCGCTTTGGCTTGCGGGCGCGCGTTGGCTGGAGCGATGGCGAAGCCTACCTGGCGCATGACGGGGAGATCGATGATGTCGTCGCCCACGTAGGCTACTTCTTCGAGGGTGCAGTGTTCGTCGACGAGGATCTTGTCGAGGGCTTCGCGCTTGTTGTTCTGGCCCTGGTAGACGTGATCGATCTTGAGGTCGCGGGCGCGGATGGCTACCACCTGGGAGTTGCGCTTGGTGACCCAGCCGATCTTGAGGCCGCCGAGACGGGCGATGGAGATGCCCATGCCATCGTGCGCGGAGAAGCTCTTGATCTCCGTGGCGCGAGAGTTGGGGTCGCCGTCGAGGGGCGGGATGATGGTGATGTCGCCGTTGGTGAGAACGCCGTCGACGTCGTAGAGAAGGACCTTGATGCGGCGGGCGCGGTCTTCGGGGGTGAGCGTGGTGGACATGCGTCTATGGTACTTGGTGGGATGCGAAGGAGTAAGGAGTAAGGAGTAAGGAGTAAGGAGTAGAGGGTTGTCGCCGATGGACGGGCTCGTCGCTACTCCTTGTCTTCCCTACTCTCTACTCCTTACTCACTACTCCTTTTCTTCCTTACTCACTACTCCTTGCTGGTTGCACTTGTGCGGCCGCTAAGACCAGTTTGCGCAGGGAGTAGAGGCAGGTGAAGCGGACTAGTGCTGCGGGCTGTTCGGCTGCGTCGATGACGGCCATGGATTGGGCTTGCCACCCTGGGGGGGGTGGGGTTTTGGTGTCGAGATAGGTCAGGGCGGCGAGGCCTACCTGGGAGAGTTCGCCTAGCTGCTCTACGCGGGGGGTGGCGTCGCTTAGGCGGGGGGTGCGGCGGACCTCCTCGAGGAGCGTGGGCTGGACCTTCTGCCAGGAGAGGAAGCGCTGACGCAGCTCGTTGCTGGCTACTGCGGGGAAGAGCGGTTGGCCGGCGGAGACGTCGCCGCTGTGGTCATGCTGCTGCCTGGGATCGGTTGGTTCCGGGACGGCTACGTCGGGAGCGAGGGAGTAGACCTCGCCGGCGATGGCCTGGCGCGAGGGCGGGTCGGCGACTACGGCGTCGATGAGGCGATCGAGCGTGGTGTAGCCGTTGGTGCGCTGGTAGTGATAGCGCTCGCCGAAGCTGACGGGCTCGAGGACAGAGGCAAGGACATCAAGTGCGTGCGGGTTGCGCTGCAGGAGGAGGCTGCGGCGCATCTTCTCCGGGCCGCTGATGTGCTGGAGACCGACGGCTTCGAGACGGAGCGAGTTGACGCGCAGGCGACGATACATGTCGGAGACGTCGCGGTCGGATTGGGCAGACCAGAAGCGCTCGGCGATGGCCATGGTGCGGGGCCAGACGCGCGAGTCGACGGTGGTGCGGTCAAGCTGCTCGGCCCACATGCAGACTTCACCGCCGAGGATGAGCTTCTGCTGATCGGGAGTGAGCGTGGTGTCAGACGGAATCGGGTCCGCGAGGAACATCTGCGCAGAGGTCTTCTGGCCGTCGAGGTAATACGGCGCGGAGAGGATGCCTTGATAGCCTTGCTGCGCGCCTTCGGCGAGTGAGGCTTCGCCGCGCCAGCTCTGGATGACGATGTTCTTCGGGAGCGCGGGGTTGAGGATCTCATCCCAGCCGATCATCTTCTTGCCGTGCTTCTGCAGGATCACTTCGAGACGCTGGTTGAAGTAGGCCTGAAGTTCAGCGGGCGTCTTGAAGCCCTTCTTCTTCATGTAGGCCGCGATGCGCGGGTTGTTGGTCCAGGCTTCGCCCTGGACTTCGTCGCCTCCGATGTGGAAGTAGGCGTCGGGAAAGATTTCGCCCATCTCGGCGACGAGGTTGTTGATGAATTTGTAGGTGTACTCGCTGGTGGGATCGAGGACGGCGGTGGGGGTTCCGTAGACGGCGGGGAGGGCGGTGATGTGGGCTTCGGGGTTGAGCTCGGGGTAGGCGAGGATCCAACTGGTGCTGTGACCGGGCATGTCGAACTCAGGGACGACGCGGATGCCGCGGGCGCGCGCGTAGGCTACGACTTCGCGGAGTTGGTCTTGCGTGTAGAACTGGTGGTCAGAGGCCAGCTCGGTGAGTTCAGGGTAACGCTTGCTTTGGGCGCGGAAGCCCTGGTCGTCGCTGAGGTGCCAGTGGAAGACGTTGAGCTTGGCGGCGGCCATGCCATCGAGAGTGCGCTCGATGACGGAGACGGGTTCGAAGTGGCGGCTGACGTCGAGCATGAAGCCGCGCCAGCGGAAGCGTGGGCTGTCGGTGATGGTGACGGCGGGGAGAACGCAGGCGCCTTGTTCGTTGGTAGCGAGTTGGAGGAGCGTTTGGAGGCCGTGCATGGCGCCTACGTCGGTTGCGGCGGTCAGGGTTGCGTGTTGCGGCGTGACGGTGAGTTGGTAGCTCTCGTCTTCGTCGATGGATTGAATGGCTTGGCCGGGAGCGGCTACGTTGAGGGTGAGGGTTGGTGTGGTGGGGCTGGGGTTGTCGGCGAGGGAGCGTGGGATGTCTCCGCCACAGGTGCGGCTGAGGAGTGCGATGGAGCGTTTGACTGCGGCCTCGAGACGCGCGTCGTGCGTTTGCCCGTAGGTGAGGGTGAACGACGACGCGCCTGAGGGTGGAGTGACGAGGAGTGAGCCGGGCTCGCGCGTGATGGACGCGGGCTTTGGCATGAGAGTGAGTTGCGGCCCGATGATTTTGGCCGACTGCGCGTGGACAAGAAGAGTTGCCGGTGTGACAGCGGCGGTTCCAGCTAACAGTGCGGTGCGTGCAGACAGGCGGGCCATCGTCTTCCATTGCATTCGTTCGCTCTCCTCTGGCGTTCCGCGTGGCTGGAACGATCTCCAGGCGTGCGCTTTGCAGCGCGGGCTTTGGAGAGATTCATTCTAGTGCACGCGAAACGATCAGATTTTTGCGAAGAGTGCGAGGATTTAGTGGCGCTGGTGGGGGAGGGTTCAGACTCGAGGCCAGCGGTCGGCTTTGACCTGCTCGGTGGCCTGCTGGATGGCGAGTTCGGCGGTTTGCTGGGCTTCGGGTTCGGGAACGTTCTGGGCGACGAGCTGGGAGGCGATCTGGGAGGCGAGCTCGGCGATCTTCTCATCGCGAAGGCGCTCCTCCTCTTTTATCTCGCGCTCGAATTTTTCGACGTAGTAGCTGGCGGTGCCTTTGCGACTGTACTCTTCGGGTTCTCCGGGGTCTTCGTCAGGGGCGATGAGCTCGCCGGTGGCTTCGTCGAGGATGGTGTCGGTGACCTTGGCGGGGCGGTCTTTGGGTTCGGGGCTGAGCTGGCGGGCGTTGGTGCTGGCGATCTGGAGGCCGTAGAAGAGGAGCGCGGCGCGGCGGGGGTCAACCTGATTGCGCGCCAGCGCGGAGATGAGGAGAGAGAGTGCGAGTTGGATGGAGTGGCGATCTTCGAGCGGCGGGAGGTCGAAGGGGAGGGGTGGGATCTCGGCGGAGATGGGATTGCGCTGGCGGCCGTCCTGGAGAGTCATGGGATGGAGGATGGCGGGGTCGGAGGCAGCGCGGCGGAGGTTTCGGTGGCGGTTGGCGGAGTCGGCGTGGTAGTAGCAGAAGACTCCTGAGAGGAGGGAGACGGAGGCGCAGCGGTCTCCGTTGACTTTGATGTGGCGGCAGAATTTGGTGGGCAAGGTGATTTCCTTTCTGGATCCGCCAGGGCTGGTGGCGGTGGGACCCCCTCCCCCTCTCCCCCCTTCCCTGCTGTCTGGCTGCAAGGTATTGAGGGGATTGGAGTTATGGGATGAGGCCTTTGGTTATAGGTGAATGGTGTAACTCGTTTGGATTGTGCGTCTTATGGGAGGATCTTCCTGTAAGTGGCTGCAGCGCCACTGGTTACGGGTAAGAATGACAAAGCAAGCGAGTTAGGGGTGGTTTTAGAGGTTGGTGGCGGTGGTTGGCGGGGTTGGTGGTGCGGGGTTGGGGTGGTTTAGCTGAGCCACGCCGGGGAGTTTGGTTAGGGTGCGCTTGCGGTTGCGGCGGGCGTTTAGCTCGTGGGGAGGGAGTTTGCGGTCGATTTTGAATGGTTCGGACATGGTTTTCTCCTTTTATGGGGCTTAAAAGCGTCAGGGGCTGTCGGCCGGCGTTTGCCGGTCGACAGCCCCTGAGTGCTTTCAGGCCTTTCTTTAATTGTAACGAGTTGGAGGGGTAATTGTGCCAAGTCTATTTGGTTTGGTTTGTTGGGTTTAGGTGGTTTGGGGGCTTGACAAGATTTTGGGGGGTTGGGGGGCGAGAGCATACCTTGGGGCTAAAGCCC
>JBAULP010000054.1:0-44021 GCA_049578265.1 Acidobacteriaceae bacterium | reverse complement strand
GATCGGGGGCGGGCCGGCGTCGCTGGCGTGTGCGGCGGAGCTGCGACGGCGAGGGATTCGCGCGGTGATCTTTGATGCGCGACCGCTGCCGGGCGGCCTGAACACGTATGGCATTGCGGAGTACAAGTTGCCGCTGGCTGAGAGTCTGCGCGAGATCGACATGCTGGCGCAACTTGGCGTGGAGTTTCACTTCGACACGACAGTGGACGCGGCGAAGCTCGCAGAGCTTGCGGTGAGCTACGATGCGGTGTTCCTCGGGATGGGGTTGGGAGCGATCCACAAGCTGGGCGTTGCGGGTGAAGAGTTGGAGGGTGTGACGAACGCGCTCGATTTTATTGCGGGATATAAGAGTGGGAAGCTGCATGATGTGCCGGCGCGCGTGGCGGTGGTGGGTGCGGGGAACACAGCGATTGACGCGGCAAACGCTGCGGTTCGGCTGGGCGCAAAGGAGGTGCATATGGTCTATCGACGAGGGTCCGAGCAGATGTCGGCGTTTGCGTTTGAGTATGAACATGCGCGGGAGGAGGGTGTGCGGTTTCTGTGGCATGTAACGCCGGTGCGCGTGGTGGGCGAGAAGAAAGTGGAGGCTCTGGAACTCGCGCAGTTGGAGACAAGCGAAGATGGATCGCTGGTGCCGAAGGTGGGGCATCACTTTTTGTTGGAGGTGGATTTGGTGGTGCTGGCGATTGGACAGTCGACTCACGCGGAGTTTGTGAGCGCGGGGGCGGGGGCCGATTCAGGCAAGGTGCGGCTGGAGCGAGGGCGCATTGTGATCGATCGCGAGACGGGGCAGACGTCGAACCCGAAGTACTTTGCCGGCGGCGATTGCACGAATGGCGGTCGCGAGGTTGTCGATGCAGTTGCGGATGGAAAGCGCGCTGGCGTAGGGATTGCCGCTTGGCTCGCGGCGGCGCCGGTGAGTTCGCAGCGTGCGGTGGGAGGTCAAGATGCCAACGCTTGAGACGACGTTTGCGGGAATTAAATGTTTGAATCCTTTCTGGCTGGCAAGCGCGCCCCCGACCAACTGCGGCGAGCAGATTATGCGCGCGTTCGATGCGGGGTGGGGCGGTGCGGTGTGGAAGACGATTGGGGAGCAGGTAACCAATGTGAGCTCGCGCTACTCGTCGATTGACTGGAACGGCCAGAAGATGATGGGGTTTAACAATATTGAGTTGATCAGCGATCGGCCGCCAGAGGTGAACCTGCGCGAGATGGCGGAGGTGAAGCGACGCTATCCGCAGCATGTGGTGATTGCGAGTTTGATGGTGGAGAGCAAGCGCGAGGCGTGGCACGAGATTGTGCAGCGCGCGGAGGATGCGGGCGCGGATGGACTCGAATTAAATTTTGGATGTCCGCATGGAATGAGTGAGCGTGGCATGGGCTCTGCCGTGGGGCAGGTGCCGGAGTACTGCGAGCAGATTGTGGGATGGGTGAAAGAGAAGGCGCGCACACCGGTGATTGTGAAGTTGACGCCGAACATCAGCGACATTCGCATGCCGGCGCGGGCGGCGCGCAGGGCGGGCGCGGATGCGTTGAGCGCGATCAACACGATTAACTCGATTACGGGCATTGATCTGGACACGCTGGAGCCGCGGCCGAAGGTGGATGGAAAGAGTTCGCATGGAGGGTACTGCGGGCCTGCGGTGAAACCGATCGCGTTGAATATGGTGCAGCAAGTGATGAGTGATCCGATGGCCGCGCTGCCGATGAGCGGCATCGGCGGCATTGGGACGTGGCAGGATGCGGCGGAGTTTATGCTGCTGGGCGCGGGCACCGTGCAGGTGTGCACGGCGGTGATGCACTACGGCTATCGCATTGTGGAGGACATGGGCGATGGGTTGCTGGCGTGGATGCGGCGCAAGGGCTATGAGACGCTCGAGGATTTTCGCGGGCTCTCGCTGCCGAAGGTTTCTGACTGGAAGCATTTGAATTTGAACTATCGCGTGGTGGCGGAGATTCATGCGGACAAGTGCATTGGCTGTCAGCTCTGCTACACCGCTTGCTGGGATGGAGCGCACCAGTGCATTCATCTGGATCGCGTGGACGGAGGCATGCAGCAGGTGGTGAAGGGAACTGATCCGCGATTCGAACAGCATGAGCCGAACCCGCATGGAAAGCCGACGCCGGCGATGGTGTTTGCGGCGTCTGTGAAGACGATTGCGACGACTCCGATACCGAAACTGGATTTGGACGGCGAAGGTTTAAACAGCGCGGTGACGCCGCTGGAGCGGATTCCGCGCGTGGATGTGGATGAGTGCGTGGGGTGCAATCTGTGCTCGCTGGTGTGTCCGGTGCCGGAGTGCATCACGATGGAGCGCGTGGATATGGGGCTGTGCCCGGAGACGTGGGCGGAGCGCGTGGCACATGCCGAAAGCGTGAAGGCATAGGGAATTTGGAGAGTGTGCGATGGGAATCTTGATCAAGGGCGGAACGGTTGTGAGTGCGACGGAGTCGAAGGTGATGGACGTGCTGATCTCTGGCGAGATGATTGCGCGCGTGGGCACGGGGATCAGTGAAATCGGACATGAGGTGGTGGACGCGACGGGGCTGCTGGTGATGCCGGGCGGGATAGACGTGCATACGCATTTGGATATGCCGTTTGGCGGTACGACGTCGGCGGATGATTACACGACTGGCACGCAGGCTGCAGCGGTGGGTGGGACGACGATGCTGATTGATTTCGCGCTGCAAAGCCAGGGACGCACGATGCGCGAAGCGTTCGATGTGTGGAGGGCGAAGTCGAGGGGGAAGGCCTGCGTGGACTACTCGCTGCACATGGCGGTGACGGATTTGGGGCCTGGTGATGGAGCTTACGGGTTGAGTGAGATGGAGGAGATGGTCGCGGAGGGCATCTCGAGCTTCAAGCTGTTCATGGCGTATCCGGGCGTGCTGATGATCGACGACGGGCTGATGTTTAAAGTGATGCAGAAGGCGGCGGCGCTGAATGCGTTGTGCTGTATTCATGCAGAGAATGGGAGCGCGATCGATGTGGTGGTGGAGCAGATGATTGCGGAGGGGAAGACGGAGCCGCACTTCCATGCGCTCAGCCGCAGCCCGAAGGCGGAGGCCGAAGCCACGCATCGGGCTATAGCTTTAGCTGATATGTGTGGGGCTTCGGTTTACATTGTGCATCTGTCGAATGAGGACTCGCTGGCCGCGCTGAAGTTTATGCAGGGGCGCGGAGCGAAGGCGCTGGCGGAGACGTGCATTCAATATTTGGTGCTGTCGATTGAGGACCAGATGCCGGGCAAGAGTTGGGAGGAGGCGAAGTATGTGTTCACGCCTCCGCTGCGCGAGAAGTGGAACCAGGAGCCGCTGTGGGAGGCGCTGCGGGATAGTTCGCTGGCGGTGGTTTCGACCGACCATTGTCCGTTTCGGTTTGCGGATCAGAAGGAGTTGGGGCGCGGAGACTTTCGCAAGATTCCGAATGGAGGGCCGGGCGTGGAGAACCGGCTGCAGATTTTGTGGCACTTTGGGGTGAACGCGGGGAAGATTTCGCCGGAGAAGTTTGTGGCGCTGATGGCTACGAATCCGGCGCGGATCTTTGGCATGGAGAAACAGAAAGGGCGCATCGCCGAGGGACTGGACGCGGACATTCTGCTGTGGGATCCGAAGGCGGAGTATACGATCTCCGCGGCGACGCAGCGGATGGCGACGGACTACTCGATGTTTGAAGGATGGAAGGTGAAGGGGAATGCGGCGAAGGTGTTCTCACGCGGCGAGTTGGTGGTGGACAACGTTGCGTCGCCGGGTACGTTTCTGGGCGCGACGGGGCGGGGACGGTTTGTGAAGCGCGAGGCCAACGGCGGAGGGATGGGTTGAAGCCACCGCCTGTGAAGGTCACGATCGACAGCGACCAGTTTGGACAGGAGTACGCTCCGGACCCGCGGCTCTACAACGAGGACCTGGCGCCGACGCTGCCCATGCACCGTACGTGGGGGACATACAACTACATCGCGCTGTGGTTTTCGATGTCGATGGAGGTGACGACGTACATGCTGGCGGCGAGTTTGATCGCCGGGGGCATGGATTGGAAACAGGCCATTGCGACGATCCTGCTGGGGAACTTAATTGTGCTGATCCCGATGCTGCTGAATGCGCATGCGGGTGCGAAGTATGGGATTCCGTTTCCGGTGTTTGTGCGCGCGAGCTTTGGGCCGGTGGGCGCGAATGTTCCGGCGATGCTGCGCGCTATCGTGGCGTGCGGTTGGTTCGGGATTCAGACGTGGATTGGCGGGCAGGCGATTGCCGCGATGGTTGCGGTGCTGTGGCCGGCGGCGGCGCATATGCCGAGTGTGACGTGGGTGTGCTTCCTCGGATTCTGGGCGCTGAATATGTGGGTGGTGTGGCGGGGTGTGGAGTCGATTCGATACCTGCAGAGTTTTTCTGCGCCGCTGATGCTGGTGCTGGGGCTGGCGCTGCTGGGGTTCATGCTGCATCGCGCGGGTGGCTTTGGGCCGATGCTAGCCACGCCCAGCAAGTTCACGACGACGCATGGGTTTTTGAAGTTCTTCTTTCCTTCGCTGACGGCGATGGTGGGGTATTGGGCGACGCTGAGCTTGAATATTCCGGACTTCACGCGCTATGCGAAGGATCAGGAAGATCAGATTGTGGGGCAGGCGTTTGGGCTGCCCGTGGCGATGGTGCTGTACTCGTTTATTGGGATCGCGGTGACGTCGGCGTCGACGGTGGTGTTTGGAAAACCGATATGGAATCCGGTGGAGCTGCTGGGACGGTTTCATGAGCCGTGGCTTGCGTTCGTTGGGTTGGTGGGGTTGTTGATCGCGACGTTGAATGTAAACATCGCGGCGAATGTGGTTTCGCCGTCGAATGATTTTTCGAATCTTGCGCCGAAGGTGATCAGCTTTCGCACGGGCGGAATGATTACGGGGTTGCTGGGGCTCGCGATGATGCCGTGGAAGTTGATGGCGACGTTTGGCAACTATATTTTTGGGTGGTTGGTGGGCTACTCGGGACTGCTGGGGCCGGTGGCGGGGATTATGGTGACGGATTATTTTCTGGTGCGGGGGACGCGGCTGGATACGTACTCGATGTACCGGAGGGGTGGGATGTATGAGTATCGAAACGGGTTCAATCCAGCGGCGATTGTAGCACTGGTGGTGGGTGTGTTTGCGGCGCTGGTGGGACGGTTCGTACCACGCGTGGGGTTCCTGTATGACTATGCGTGGTTTGTCGGATTCTTCCTCTCGGGAGCAATCTATTATTTGATGATGTCTAGCCATCGAGGAACGTTGGCGGAAGCAGAAAGGGTACGACATGAGTCCCAATGATGTGTTGGAGAAGAGCGCGGCGATGACCTCGGACGAGGTGGTGCAGATTACCAAGGAGACGAACTATGGCACGTGGAGGTTCCAGAAGGGTTGGAACCCGATGCACATCGTCGACGCGGAGGGCTGCTACATCACGGATGCGAAGGGGAAGAAGTATCTGGATTTTTCTTCGCAGTTGATGTGCATGAACCTGGGTCATAAGAACGCGGCTGTGGTGGCGTCGATTGCGAAGCAGGCCGAGGAACTGGCGTATGCGATGCCGGGTTATGCGACGACGGCACGCGCGGAGCTGAGCAAGCTGCTGCTCGAGGTGCTGCCGAAGGGGTTGAATCGGTTCTTCTTTACGACGTCGGGCACGGATGCGAATGAGGCGGCGTTCAAGATTGCGCGGATGTACACGGGCAAGACGAAGGTGATTGCGCGGTATCGGAGCTATCACGGTTCTACGGCGGGAAGCATTGCGGCGACGGGCGATCCGCGGCGCTGGGCGATGGAGCCGCGCGGCAAGGGGCCGGGCATTATCTTTGGGCCGGAGGTGCACTGCTACAAGTGTCCGATCAAGCACACGTATCCGGAGTGCGGCATTGCTTGCGTGGATTACATCGAGCACATGATTCGCAATGAGAGCGATGTGGCGGCCGTGCTGGTAGAGCCGATTGTGGGAACCAATGGCGTGCTGGTGCCACCGGATGAGTACATGCCGCGGCTGCGCAAGATCTGCGATGAGACTGGCGTGCTGATGATTGGCGATGAGGTGATGACGGGATGGGGACGCACGGGTGAGTGGTTTGCGATGAACCTGTGGAACGTGATCCCGGATATTTTGACCACTGCGAAGGGCATCACGTCGGCGTATGTGCCGTTGGGTTTGTGTGCGACGAGCGAGAAGATTGGCGACTTCTTCCAGGACCATTATTTTGCGCATGGGCACACGTATGAGGCGCATCCGATGACGCTGGGGCCGGCGGTTGCGACGATCAACGAGATGAAGCGGCTGAAGCTGGTGGAGCGGGCGAAGGAGTTGGAGCCGTTTGTTGAATCGTTGCTTAAAGATTTGAAGGCGAAGCACAAGAGCGTTGGCGATGTGCGCGGGAAGGGACTGTTCTGGGCGGTTGACCTGGTGAAGAACCAGACGACCAAGGAGCCGTTCAACACGTATACGGATAAGGTTTCAGGCAAGCCGCTGCTGGTGGATCAGATTGCGGCGAAGACGCTGGCCGATGGCGTGATTATCCAGGCGTGGGTGAGTCACTTTGTGATTGCGCCGCCGCTGATTGTGGAGAAGGAAGAAATTGAGCGCGGGATTGCAACGCTGGATAAGTGGCTGCACCTGGCGGACGAGTTGGCCGATTGAGTTGCGCGGAGCCGGAGGGCGCTGTGATGCATCCCCCGGCTAACGCAGCTACTTCTTTTTTAGCGCGTGCTTCGTCAGATCCTTGCGGATGGAGAGCAGTTCTTTGTGGCGCGCAGGTGTGGTCTTAGGCAACGACAGCTTGAGGCTCTTGATCGTATCGAGAACGATGGAAGAGATGATCAGGCGCGCGTTCTCCTTGTCATCTGCGGGGACTACGTACCACGGAGAGTGTGGGCTGGTGGTGGCGTTGAGGCAGTCCTGAAATGCTTCCATGTATTTGTCCCAGAATTTGCGCTCGTGCATGTCGGCGAGGCTGAACTTCCAGTTCTTGTCGGGATCGTCGATGCGGGCGAGAAAGCGCTGGCGCTGCTCTTCCTGCGACATGTGCAGGAAGATTTTGATGGTGCGCGTGCCGTTGTGGTGCAGGTGGTGTTCCATGTCGACGATGGAACGATACCGACCGGTCCAGATGTCCTTGTCGTCGCATAGTTCCTTGGAGAGGCCTTCGCCCGCGAGCAACTCCGGGTGTACGCGGACGACGAGGACCTCCTCGTAGTAGGAGCGGTTGAAGATGCCGATGCGGCCGCGCTCGGGCAGGCGGACGTAGCTGCGCCAGAGGAAGTCGTGTTCTAGCTCGGCGGCGCTCGGCTGCTTGAAGCTGGAGACGTCGCAGCCTTGTGGGTTGATGCCGCTCATGACGTGGCGGATGGCGCCGTCTTTGCCGGCTGCGTCCATGCCCTGAAAGATGATGAGCAGGGCGTAGCGGTCGGAGCCGTAGAGAAGTTCCTGCTGATCAGCTAGCTCGGTGACATGCTTTTTGAGGATCTCGCGATATTTTTTCGCCGACTTGTAAAAGTGGTGGACCTTCGTTGGGCGGTCGCTGAGCTTCATCTTTGATTCGGGGAGAACGCGGAATGCTTCGGTGTCGATCTTCATGGTCTTGGTGTCATGTCCTCGTGGATTATTCTGCTACCGATTGGATGCAGACGGTGCTCGTTTGCGCTTCCTTTGCTCACTTCGTGACCAGGTTTGGCTACATCCGAAGGTAATCGAAAATCGTGTTGACAGTCATCGGTATGCGGGCCATGATTGACCGCAGCTTCAGCTCCAAACTATACGGCTATCCCAATAGGAGAGGTCAAACGATGCGTAGATCAACGATTCTATGGCACACGGTCGCAGTGTGCCTGATGACAATTTCACTCAAAGTGCAGGCGCAGTCGATGATGACGCACCATGTGCGGGACGCAGTGCAAAGCGGCGAGGCGCAGCGGGTGGGGCGTCTTGATTCGTCGGCGATGATGAACCTGAATCTTGTGCTGCCGTTGGGCGATCCAACGGGGCTCGAGGTGTTTCTTGGCGAAGTGTATGACCCGAGCAGCTCGCTGTATCACAAGTTTCTAACGCCTCAGCAGTTTACTGCGGAGTTTGGTCCAAGCCAGGCGCAGTATGACGCGGTGGTGCAGTTTGCTGTGACGAACGGCTTCACGGTGACGGGCGGATCGCGCGATGGGATGGATGTGCAGGTCCGCGGGCCGGTGTCGGCCGTGGAGAACGCCTTCCACGTGCACATGATGACCTATCAGCATCCGACGGAGAATCGCGTGTTCTACTCGCCGGACGCGGAGCCGACGACGGACCTGCCGTTTGAGCTGTGGCATGTTTCGGGGTTGGATAACTATTCGATCCCGCACCGGTTGGTGGAGAGCAGGAGCGACTACGCGGCCGCGCATGGCATCGATGTGAAGGATGTGGTGTCGCATGCGACGACGGGATCGGGGCCCTCGGCATCGTTCCTGGGCAGCGATATGCGTGCGGCATACTACGGCACGGGGACGCTTACAGGGAAGGGGCAGAACCTGGGCCTGTTTGAATACCTGGGGACGGACCTTGCGGACCTGACCACGTACTACAAGAATGCGAAGCAGACGAACAGCGTGCCGGTGTCGGTGATCTCGACGGACGGCACGAGCACGTCGTGCGTGTACACGCGCGCCGGCGGCGACTGCGATGACACGGAGCAGACGCTGGACATGACGCAGGCGCTGGGTATGGCGCCGGGGCTTTCGAGCCTGGTGATGTACGTCGGGTCGACAGACACGGCGATCATCAGCGCGATGACGACGCACAGCCCGCTGCCTACGACCATCGGCTGCTCGTGGGGATGGACGCCGGCTGATCCTTCAACGCTGAATCCTTACTTTGAAAAAATGGCGGCTCAGGGACAGAACTTCTTCGCGGCTTCGGGTGACAGCTCAACGTGGTCGAAGAAGAACGAAGCGTGGCCGGCGGATAATGCGTACGTTGTTTCGGTTGGCGGCACGGACCTGGTGACGGCGAGCGCTGCGGGGCCGTGGAAGTCGGAGACGGCGTGGGTGGATAGCGGCGGCGGCATCTCGCCGGACAGCATTGCGATTCCGGCGTGGCAGAAGCTGTCGGGCGTGATCAACTCCAGCAACAAGGGCTCTACGACGCTGCGCAATGGGCCGGATGTTTCGGCGAACGCGAACTTCACGTTCTACACCTGCGCGGACCAGAAGGCTTGCCTGGCGAATGAGTATGGCGGCACGAGCTTCGCAGCTCCGATGTGGGCGGCGTATATTGCGCTCGTGAATCAACAACTCGTGTCGCAGGGGAAGAGCACGATTGGCTTCATCAACCCGACGATCTATGCGCAGAACATTACGTCGGCGTACAAGACGGACTTCCACGATATTACGAGCGGGAAGTCTGGTAGCTACTCGGCGGTGACGGGGTACGACCTCGTGACTGGCTGGGGCAGCCCGAATGCCGGGCTGATCAATGCGCTGGCGCCTTAGGTTGTAGTTAAGGATGGGAGTGACGGTTCGGGCTATTGTCCGGGCCGTTGCTTTTTTGCAGGAGGTGGTTCGGCGAGGCGCTTGCGGATGATGGCGCAGGCTTCGGGGCTTTGGTCGATGAGGATGGCGTTGCGGTTGTTGCGTAGCGCGGCGACGCCGGTGGTGCCGGAGCCGGCGAAGAAGTCGAGGACGGTGTCCCCGGGATTGGAGTGCACGCGGACGATACGCTCGAGGATGCCCAGCGGCTTCTGCGTGGGGTAGCCGGTTTTTTCTTTTCCGGTGGGAGAGACGATGGTGTGCCACCAGACGTCGGTGGGGGTCTTGCCGCGCTCGGCTTTTTCTGCGCCTACGAGGCCGGGGGCCATGTAGGGGATGCGATCGGAGGCTTCGAGGTTGAAGGTGTAGCGCTTCGGGTCGCGCGTGTACCAGAGGATGTTGTCGTGCTTGGCGGGCCAGCGTTTGCTGGCGCGCGCGCCGTAGTCGTAGGCCCAGATGATCTCGTTCTGGAAGCAGTCGCGGCCAGCGCCGTTGCCGAGCGCGAAGACCTCGTCGAGCATGACCTTGGCGTAGTGAACCTCGCGCGGGTCGATATGCAAAAAGAGGGAGCCGGTGGGGGTGAGGACGCGGTGAGCTTCTTCCATGCGGGGGCGGAGAAAGCCGATGTAGTCGTCGAAGGCGTCGGCGTAAAGGGGAGTGGACGCTAGCTTTTCGGTGCGGTAGCGATTGCCGCCGAAGCCGGTGCGGTCGCCCTCGGTGTCACGAACGGTGCGGATGCGGGTGCGCTTTTGCGTGACGCCGGTGTTGAAGGGTGGGTCGATGTAGATGAGCTCGACGCTGGCGTCGGGGAGCGCGCGCAGGGCGGAGAGGTTGTCGCTTTCGAGGATGCGGACGGTCGGGCCGGGCAAGTCGGGGCTCCAAATTCGGTGTAGGGGTAAGTCTATTATCGATTGCGTTTGAAGATCCTACAGGATGAGTCGCAAGGCCGGCGGACGTATAGTGGAGGGTGCAGGTTTTGAAGGAGAAGGTATGAGCATTACGGAGCAGAAGCTGGGCGTGGTGGGCGCCGGAACCATGGGAAATGGGATTGCGCACGTGTTTGCGCGGGCGGGTTTTGGCGTGACCCTGTATGAGGTGAGTGAGCGCGCGATGGAGAAGGGGCTGGCGACGATTCGCACCAATCTTGATCGCGAGGCGGCGAAGGGGAAGATCGATCCGGCACAGGCGCCTGAGATCTTTGCGCGGATTCGGCCGGTGCATCGGCCGCAGGAGTTGAGTGGCTGCACGCTGGTGGTGGAGGCTGCTACCGAGCGGCTCGCGGTGAAGCAGGAGATCTTCCGCGAGCTCGATGAGCTGGTGGAGCCGCATGCGATTTTGGCGACGAACACGTCGTCGATTTCGATTACCAAGCTGGCGGCGGCGACGGGAAGGCCCGAGCGCGTGGTTGGGATGCACTTCTTCAATCCTGTGCCGGTGATGTCGCTGGTGGAGGTGATTCGCGGGCTGCAGACATCGGATGAGACGTTTGCGACGGTGCGCGAGCTTTCGCTGGCCGCGGGCAAGACGCCGGTGGAGGTGAACGATGCAGCCGGCTTCGTGAGCAATCGCGTGCTGATGCCCATGCTGAACGAGGCGATGTTTGCCGTGATGGAGGGCGTCGCGACTGCCGCGGCGGTTGACGAGGTTTTTCGCCTTGGGATGGCGCATCCGATGGGGCCGCTGACGCTGGCTGATTTTATTGGGCTGGATGTCTGCCTGGACATTATGCGCGTGCTGGAGGACGGCATCGGCGATCCGAAGTACCGGCCTTGCCCGCTGCTGGTGCGGATGGTCGATGCGGGCTGGCTGGGGCGGAAGTCGGGGCGCGGGTTTTATCACTACTAGGGATTAGGGAACCGACGTGGGGAGGACTCGATTTGGCGGATGAGTTGTACTTTGAGGATTTGCAGCCGGGGATGAAGATCCGTTCGCTGCGCAGCTATGAGATAACGACGGCGGAGATCAAGGAGTTTGCGGCGAAGTATGATCCGCAGCCGTTTCACCTGGATGAGGCCGCGGCGGAGAAGAGCTTCTTCAAGGGGCTGGCTGCTTCCGGTTGGATGACGGCGGCGATCACCATGCGCTTGCGCGTGGAGTCGATGCACGTTGCTGGCGGGATGATCGGGGCTGGAGTGGATGAGATCAAGTTCACGTTGCCGGTGCGGCCCGGGGATTGGCTGCGCACGGAGACGGAGATCCTGTCGGCGCGCCGATCCACTTCGAGACCGGAGATCGGGGTCGTCAAGTCCGTCACGCTGGTTTATAACCAGCGCGACGAGCTGGTGATGAGGTCGGTGGTGAACTTCGTTGCGCCGGTGCGGGGGAAAGGATAGTTGTCAGTTCTCGGTTCTCAGTTCTCAGTTGGGGAGAGTGTGGCTTTTCCTCGAACTGAGAACTGAGAACTGACAACTGACAACTGAGAACTGAGAACTGAGAACTGAGATCTGAGAACTGAGAACTGAGAACCGGAACTCCTGCTGGTTCCGGCGCGGCTTAATCACAGGCTGGAAGCGTATTTTTAACTAGTGCGGATGACGGTTTTAGCATCGGGGTCGAAGGGCAATGCGACGGTGATCGCAGCGGGCTCGACGCGGATCCTGGTGGATGCGGGGATGAGTTGCCGCGAGCTGCTGAAGCGGATGGCGATGGTGGGCGAAGACCCGGAAGCGTTGGACGCGATTCTGATTACGCATGAGCATGTGGACCACGTTGCCGGGCTGAGCGTGCTGGCGCGGCGGCTGAAGATTCCTGTGTTCTTTACCGAAGGGACGCACCGGGCGTGGGTTCGGATGCTGACGCCGCGCACGACGATGAGCTATGCGAAGTGGCTGGAGACGGTGCAGCGCGAGAAGGAAGTGCGCGCCGAGAAGGTGGCCGCGGCGGTGATGGTAGAGGAAGACGCTGTGCTGGTCGATGACCCGCTGGAGGTTGAGGCGCCGGGGAGCGAAGAGGCGGCGACGCCCAGGGCGAAGGCAGACCCGACAGCGCTGCCCGCGGTGGAGTACTTTCGCGCCGGGCATGGGTTTTCGATTGGCGAGATCGATGTCAACCCGTTCACGATTCCGCACGATGCGGCCGACCCTTGCGGGTTCGTGTTCCATGCGCGGTCGGAGTCGATTCGGATGGCGATCGCGACGGACCTGGGCTATGTGCCGCCGAATGTGAAGATGGCGCTGCGCGGGGTGGATGTGCTGCTGCTCGAGTCCAACCATGACCTGGAGATGCTGAAGGACGGGCCGTATCCGTGGAGCGTGAAGCAGCGCGTGCTGAGCCGCGTGGGGCACCTCTCGAATACGGCGGCAGCGGAGTTTCTGATGCGGGACTACGATGGCGGAGCCCATACGATCGTATTGGGTCACCTCTCAGAGGCCAACAACCTGCCAGAGCTGGCGCGGCTGGCGGCCGAGCAAGCGATCGGCGGCCGTATGAGCCTGCTGGGCAACCGCGTTGTGCTCGCGGCGCAACATACCCCACTACAGCCGATCTGCTTGTAGGAGACGGAGCGGACCAAGCTTGCGTTGTGCGATGGTCGGTCACCTCTTTTATGCCGACACGGAATCGACTAGGATGGTTGGAGCATCCATAGATTCATGGCTACACATAAATCCCACGCTCGCGAAACTGGTCACGATACTTGCAACGATCCAGTTGTGGGAGCGATCCTTTCGGGATGGCGGTATGACATCTCGGGGATCTCGCCGGACCTGCGCGTGGACTATGAGGCACACCTCTACAACTGCGCGCACTGCCGTAAGAGGCAGCGAGTGCATCGCACCTGGGACGTGCTGCTGCTTGCGATCACCACCTTGTCCTTCGCCGCGTTTCTGCTGGCGGCGGTCGTGATGCACCGGGTAGAGGCGATAAGCCACATCAGCAACGTGCAGCATCTGCATTTGCATGATCACGGCGCGGCCTCGCTGATTCCTATCCCGACGAGCATCTCGATCAGCCTGGAGGCCGTGGCCATCGTGGGCGTCTTCGTCTCGATGCTGCTGTGGACGCTGGTGACGATCACCACGCCGATTCCCAGCATGATTGCGGCACTTTTTCGTGAAAGGATCTCACCGGAGCTGCGGGAACGCCTTCGCAAGCAGGCTGTCTAAGCTGGACCATCGCCCAACGACGTGACCAACTCCTCCCAGAATGATGTGCAGACTCCTTCTCAGATCGATGAGCTGGAGGCATTAGCGCTGGGCGACAGGGTGGTGGAATCGCCGGCGAAACGCGCGGCGCAGCGAGTGCCCCTATGGGCGTATCCAGCGACCTATCTGCTGATGGGTATCAACATCGTGGTCTTCTGCGTGATGACCTACTATGGTCCGCTGCCGGCGTTGATCCATCAGCACGCATGGTCCAGCATCCTCACCGCGCCCTTCAATGTCGATACGCTGGTGCGCTTCGGCGCGACCGCTTCGCAGAGCGTCCAGCACGGCCAATGGTGGCGGCTGATTACTGGCACGTTCGTTCATGTGACGGTCCTGCATATCACGTTGAATCTGTGGTGCCTTTGGAACCTCGGCATCTTTGGAGAGCCGTTGCTGGGCCGGCGGGGGCTGGTGGCGGTGTATCTGCTGACTGGCACCACGGGGATGATGTTTTCGTATGCGTGGAGCGTGATCACGGGGCAGATTGCCCTGGTGGCGGGCGCGTCGGGCGCGGTGTTTGGGATCGCCGGAATCCTGATTGTGCTGCTCTCCAACCGCAGCCTGAATGTGCCGTGGAAGGACCTGCAGAGCCTGCGGCGGCAGGTGATCTTCTTTGCCGTCGCCAACCTCGTGCTGGGAATGACGCCACAGGTGCTGGGAATGGCTTCGCCGAGCCATCTGCGGCTGTTCCACCTGAACCTGGGGATGCTGCCGCGCATCGACAACACGGCGCACCTGGGGGGCCTGCTGAGCGGGCTGGCGCTTGGACTGCCGCTGCTCCCGCGCATGACGTCGGGGCGCGCGAGCTACAGGGCGCGGCAACGGGTTACGTTTGGGCTTGCGACGCTGCTGCTGTGCCTGTTCTTCTATGCGCTGTCGGCGTTTGCGCAGGGAAGGCCGTAACAGCAAGAAAGAAAGCCAGCCTCGGTTCGGCTGGCTCCTGATTGCTCGTTTGGTTCGTGCTGACTTGCTGTTGAACGTTAGCTGATGGAGGTGGTGGCTGTGGCGGCGAACTTGCGCACCATCGCGAGGAGCAGCTTGCGGTCGCTCTCGTTCAGGTTGGCCGAGTAGCGCTGAATCTGGGTGAGGAACCGGATCTCGTCTTCGCTCAGCGTGACGCCGTAGGTCTCCTTGACTGGGTCTTCCGCGAAGAAGTGGCTGAGCGGCATGTCCAGGGAACCGGCTATCTTCTGTAGCGTCTCCAGCGATGGAACCGTGTGCCCGTTCTCCACGCGGGAGAGATAGCAACGCAACAGGCCCGTGCGCTTCTCAATGTCCCCTTGCGACATCCCGCGCTGCAGGCGGAAGTCGCGGATCGTTGCGCCGATGTTGATGGGAGTCGGCTCCGACCCAGCGAACTGCTCTTCCAGCGTTACTGTTTGCATATTTGCCATTGACGGTAAAGTAACTATACCAAGTGAGCGTGGCAAGGGCTAAGTGCACAATATGCCAGCACTTGTACCAACAAAGATTCGTGTACGGGACGGCACAACCTCTACGTACGACGTATCGCGCACGCACGAAAGTCTTTAGCCCATGTGCATTCCGCCGTTGACGTCGAGCGTGTGGCCGGTAATGTAACCCGCTGCGTCACTTGCGAGAAACGCGACGGCGGCGGCGATGTCGTGGTCACTTCCGTAACGTGCAAGCGGAATTTGCGCGAGGATGCTGGCCTTGTGCGCCTCGGGCAGTTCCTCGGTCATGGCTGTTTGGATGAAGCCTGGAGCGATTGCGTTGACTGTGATGCCGCGACTCGCAAACTCGCGCGCAAGCGACTTGGTGAGGCCGATCATCCCGGCCTTGGACGCCGCGTAGTTGGCCTGGCCGGCCGCGCCCGTCTCGCCCACCACGGAGGTGATGTTGATGACCCGGCCCCAGCGACCCTTCATCATGGACGAGATGACCGCCTGGGTGAGCAGGAAGGCGCCGGTGAGGTTGGTGCGGACGACGTCGTCGAAGTCGGCGAGCTTCATGCGCAGGGTGAGGCCGTCGCGGGTGATGCCGGCGTTGTTGACGAGGATCTCGACCTTGCCGAGGTCGGCGAGAACGATTTTCGCACACGCCTTGATGGACTCCTCGCTGGAGACGTCGAGGGAGTAGGTGCGGGCGATGCCACCGGCGGCGGTGATCTCGGCGGCGACGGCTGCGAGCTTGTCGGCCGAGCGCGCGGCGAGGGCAACCGTTGCGCCGGATTTGGCGAGTTCGAGGGCGCAGGCGCGGCCAATCCCCTGGCTGGCGCCGGTTACCAGCGCGATCTTTCCTGCAAGGCTGCTCATTTTATCTCTCCAATGGTCGTTAATTGCTTGTACTTGTTCTGCTTCTGAGCCCAGGTTCCTAGTTGTGATCTGTCCGGTTCCCTTGGTTTCCTAGCGTAACAAAATCACAGGGGCGCGCTATATGCTTGTGCGAGTTATGACCGACAAATCGAAGCCCGCCGCCGACCAGAAGCCTTCTCCGAATATCACCGAAGTCTACGCTATCCACGGCGCGGAGCCGGAGGTGCTGGCCTACGCGATGGCTAAGTACTCGCGATCGGCGCTCACGATGCGCGAGTCGCTCACCGAGATCAGCTCGCAGCGCGCCGAACAGTTTCTCAACACCTTCTACTTCCAGTATGGGCACCGGTCCATCGCCGACCTCGCGCATATTCCGTTTGCGGTGGAGCGGCTGAGCCTGTTGGCAGCTATCGCGCTGGTGGACGAGACGCGCTGGGACGGGCAGGAGCGCTCCACGCGCTACCAGGACTTTCTGCGCTCGGGCTGGTACACGCCGCACCTCGAAGGGCATCACCGCGCAGGCTACACGCGTACCATCGAGCGGCTCTTTGAGGACTACGAGGCTCTGAGCGCGGGGATGTTCGAGGCGCTGAAGGGTGTGGTCCCGCGGCCCGAGGAGATGAAGCCCGAGGCTTACGCGCGGACGCTGAAGGCGCGGGCGTTTGATGCGGCGCGGTACCTGCTGCCGCTCGCGACCAACACCTCGCTGGGGCAGATTGTTAACGCGCGCACGCTGGAGACGCAGGTCTCCCGGCTGCTCTCCAGCCCCTTCGCGGAGGTTCGCGATCTCGGCGAGAAGCTGCGCACCGCGGCCATTGAGCCCGCTTGGAATGTGCTGCGTGAGAAGCTCGAGGAACTTGCAGGGGAAGGTGTCGTGAATGCCGAGGCGACGGCGCAGATTCTCAATGACCTGATGCCGCCGGTTCGCACCGCGCCCACGCTGCTGAAACATGCCGAGCCGAACACGTATCAGATCGAGAGCCGCAAGGAGCTCGCTCAGGCCGCGCAAGAGGTGATGAAGGGCGCGGAGATTTATCCAGCGCCGATCGTCGACCTGCTGGACGACGAGGAACACCTCGAGGTCGAGCTGGTGACGTCGCTGCTGTATCCCAACTGCCACTACTCCTACCGGCAGTTGCGCGGAGCCGTGGGTGCGCTGGGCGAGGCGCGGCGCGATGAGCTGTTGAAGCTCGGCACAGCGCACCGCGGACGACACGATGAGCTACTGCGCGCCTTCCACTCCGGCCACGGCTTCCGTTTCGACATCCTCATGGACATCGGCGGCTTCCGCGATATGCATCGCCACCGCCGCTGCGTGCAGCTCATCCAGGACTTCAGCGACGTGCACGGGTTCGACGAGCCGGTATGCCCAGGGCAGCCAACGCTCGCTGAGGCCGGCCTTGAGTCCGCGTATAAAGCTGCGGTTGAGGCTGCGTATAAAGCCTATCGCTCGCTGCGCGACAGCGGCCAGCCCGAAGCCGCGCAGAGTGCGCAGTACCTGCTGCCCCTGGGCACACGCTGCCGCTCGATGTTCAAGATGGACTTCGCCGAAGCGCTGTACATCTCAGAGCTGCGGTCGACGGTTGCGGGCCACTTCAGCTATCGCCGCGTGGCGTGGGAGATGTATCGCGCCATCGCCGTGCGTCACCCTGCGCTAGCGGGGCTCTTCCGCATCGACGACGTGAACGTGCCGGTGGACCTGCTGAAGAGGTAAATGCCGGCCTCTGCTACGCCGCTTCCGGCACTTTCGCCGTCAACTTGATCCCCAGAGCTTTCATCACAGCGAACGTTGTCTTCAGCGTGGGGTTTCCGTGCGCGCTGAATGAGCGGTAGAGCTGCTCCCGCGACAGGCCGGTCTGTTCCGCAATCTGCTTCATGCCTTTGGCGCGAGCGACAATACCTAATGCATGGGCGATGTAAGCCGTGTCCTCCGTTTCGAAGGCCTCGCGCATGAAGATCGCGATGCCTTCATCGGAGATCAAGTCCTCGGCGGGGTCGTAGGGAAAAGTCTTCAATGCCATATCACTGCCTCCATTCCTGAGCTAGCTGCTTTGCCACGGCGATGTCCTTTCTTTGTGTGCTCTTGTTGCCTCCGCAGAGCAGGAGCACCACCGTATCACCCTGTTTTTGAAAGTAAATCCGATACCCGGGCCCCGAATGGATGCGAAGCTCTCCAACCCCATCTCCAACGGATTTCACGTCGCCCATATGACCAAGAGCAAGCCTGGTAAGTCTTGCTGCAAGCTGCGCACGAGTTCGTTCATCCTTGAGGCGTGTACGCCACTTCTGGAACTGCTCAGTCTGAAGTATCTCGAACACATGGGTTATTGTAGTCTTGAAACTACATTCGTCTCAAGGTTTTCCGTCTCCCCTTCCAAACCGGAACGGGTTGAAGTTGGTGTGGGTGTCGAAGGTGTCGACGTGCTCTGCGCGCTTGAGCCAGTTGACGACGAGATACGTAAGCGGCGTTGCGACGACTTCGTAGGCGACCTTGAGGAAGTAGCCGGTGACGATGATGGCCGCGAGCTTGCGCGCGGAATAGGTGCCGGCGAAGGTGATGATGATGACCAGGGTGGTGTCGACGGCCTGGCCCACGACCGTGGAGCCGACCGTGCGCGTCCAGAGCCAGCGGCCGTTGGTGATCAGCTTCAACTTGGCCATCGTGTAGGAGTTGGCGAACTCACCCGCCCAGAAGGCTGCGAGGCTCGCGACCAGGATCCGTGGCAGAATCCCGAAGACCGTGACGAACGCCTGCTGATTGCGAAACTCCGGATCGGCGGGGAGGGCGATCACAATCGCTGAGACCCCGTAGAGCAGTGCCGTGCCGAAGAACCCGAGCCAGATGGCGCGGCGCGAGGCGGCGTACCCGTAGATCTCCGTGAAGATGTCTCCGAAGATGTACGTGATCGGGAAGAGCAGCATGGCGCCCGAGGTGGAGAACGCCAGGTGGCGGCCGCCGATGGTGAAGAGCGGGATGCGAATCACCTTTTGGGCCACAAGGTTTGAGACCAGGAGAATGACGACAAAGGTGGTTGTAAGTGCGTCGAGATACCGAAATTGGCGCATGAGGAGAGCCTAACGTACCGGCGCGATCATCGGTCAGATGTCCACAGTTAGTTTCGCTTTTCTTTTGCTTTTTGAGGGGCGCGGGTGCTAGGATCAACAAATAGATAAATCTAAAGATTTCTGACTAGATAAATCTAATATTCTGACCTCCCAAATACCCACCGAGGAGAAAAGTATCGTGGCTGATGACCGCACCAAAGCAATTGAATCCGCTCTTTCGCAGTTAGAAAAACAGTTTGGCAAAGGGTCGGTGATGCGGCTTGGCGCGAAGGAGGCGGTGGGGCCGATCTCGGTCATTTCGACCGGTTCGATCTCGTTTGACGCCGCCCTGGGAGTGGGTGGCGTGCCCCGCGGACGCGTCATTGAGATCTTCGGACCGGAGAGCTCGGGCAAGACGACCATCACCCTGCAGATCATCGCTGAGGCGCAGAAGAGCGGCGGCCTGGCAGCGTTCGTCGATGCAGAGCATGCGCTCGACCCTGGGTATGCGAAGAAGCTCGGCGTAGATACGGACAACTTGCTGGTGAGCCAGCCGGACTACGGCGAGCAGGCGCTGGAGATCGTCGAGGCGCTGGTGCGCTCGGGCGCGATTGACGTGCTGGTGGTCGACTCGGTGGCGGCGCTGGTGCCCAAGGCTGAGCTAGATGGCGAGATGGGCGACTCGCACATGGGCTTGCAGGCGCGGCTCATGTCGCAGGCGCTGCGCAAGCTGACCGGAACCGTCTCGAAGTCGCGGACCTGCCTGATCTTCATCAACCAGGTGCGCGAGAAGATTGGTGTGATGTTTGGCAATCCTGAGACGACAACGGGCGGTCGCGCGCTCAAGTTTTACTCCTCAGTGCGTATCGACATCCGCCGCATTGGCGCGGTGAAGGAAGGCGACGTCGTCGTCGGCAACCGTACCAAGGTAAAGATTGTAAAGAACAAGGTGGCCGCGCCGTTCCGCGATGCCGAGTTCGACATTCTCTACGGCGAGGGCATCTCGCGCGAGGGCGACATGCTGGATCTCGCGGTGCTCAATAACATCGTGGACAAGTCCGGCGCCTGGTACAGCTACCAGGGCGAGCGCATCGGCCAAGGCCGCGAGAATGTGCGCGGCTTCCTTAAGGAGAACCGCGAGGTCTTCGGGCGCATCGACACAGAGCTGCGCAAGAAGCTGGGCATCAAGGCTTCCCCGGAGTCGGAAGTTCCGGCAGTTCCTGAAAATGGCGCCGAGCACGCTGTTGCCGCGGTTAAAAGCAAGCGCGGATAAGCGCGTAAGCAGTATGGGTTGATAAGATGTTGGGGTTTCGGAGGTTTGAATGATCCGCGCCCTGACATCTTTTCGTTTAACCCCTGCCCGCGCATGTTTGCTTTTTGGGATTGTGTTTAGCGTCGCGTTGCTTGTGCCTGCTCCTGCGCATGCTTTGGACAACGGCCTGGCGCGCACGCCGCCGATGGGCTGGAACAGTTGGAACAAGTTTGGCTGCAAAGATGTGAACGAGCAGGTGGTTCGCGCGGCGGCCGATGCCATGGTCTCCAGCGGTATGAAGGACGCCGGCTATCAGTTCATCGTGATTGACGACTGCTGGCAGGTGGGACGCGACGCGGCTGGGAACATCGTGGTGGATCCGCAGAAGTATCCTTCGGGCATCAAGGCGCTGGCGGACTACGTGCACAGCCGCGGGCTCAAGTTTGGCATCTACACCGACGCCGGAACGAAGACCTGCGCAGGCCGCCCGGGGAGCATCGGGCATGAGTACCAGGACGCCGAGCAGTACGCGAAGTGGGGCGTCGACTATGTGAAAGAAGACTGGTGTAGCACGCTGCCGGAGCAAAGCAGCGAGGCCTCCTACACGCTGATGCGGAACGCGCTGGCGGCGACGGGGCGGCCCATCGTCTTCAGCATCTGCGAGTGGGGATCCACGAAGCCGTGGCTTTGGGCTGGCCCAATTGGCAATATGTGGCGCGCTACGGGAGACATCCAGGACTGCTGGGACTGCAAGAAAAAGTGGGGAGGCAATGGCGTGCTCCAGATTCTCGATCTGATGGATCCAATCTATAGCTACGCGGGGCCGGGGCACTGGAACGATGCGGACATGCTGGAGGTCGGCAACGGCGGCATGACCGACGCGGAGAATCGCGCGCACTTCAGCATGTGGGCGCTGTTCTCGGCGCCGCTGATTGCCGGCAATGATATGGCGCACATGACCGACGCGACGCGGGAGATTCTGCTGAACAAGGATGTCATCGCCATCGACCAGGACCCGATGGGCATCCAAGGCCATCGCGTGCACAAGGACGGCGATCTCGAGGTGTGGTCCAAGCAGCTTGCCGATGGAGGCCGCGCAGTGGTGCTCCTCAATCGCGGAGCCGCTCCCGCGAAGATCACCGCCGACTGGCGCGACATCGGCTACCCGGCTTCGCTGAAAGCGAAGGTGCGCGACCTGTGGGAGCATAAGGATCTCGCGCCGCACACAGGGAGCTATTCGGCTGAGGTTCCCGGCAACGCAGCCGTGATGGTGAGGGTTACCCCATAGCGCGTGGGCGACAATAGCAGAATGGGACGGACGCTGACGCGCGCGGATCGCGAGTGGATTGAGCAGCGCGCTCGTGTCGTCGGCTTCGATCTGGCGGGTGTGGCGAGCGTGCCTGAGTCTGCAAATGCGCGCGCCTCGGAGGAGGACCTTCGCTACGCCGCGTGGGTCGACTCCGGTTTTGCGGGCGAGATGGAATACCTGAAGCGCGCGGATGATGCCGGAGAGTATCTGCGCGGCGATGTGCGGCGATCGATGCCGTGGGCACGGTCCGTGATTGTTTGCGCTGTGAACTACAACGCAGACGCACCGCGCTCGATTGACCCTGCGCCCCCAGGTACAGGATGGATTGCGCGCTATGCGTGGAGCGGGTCCTGCGCGGACGGCGAGGGGCTTCGCGCAGGCAGTGACTATCACGATGTGCTGCTCGCGCGGCTGCGCGTGTTGGAGGCGGAACTCCAGCAGCGCTTCGGCGCGCAACCTGCGAACGATGAACCAGCGCGCGACGACTTGCACCTGCGCTGCTACGTCGATACAGGGCCGCTGGTGGAGCGAGGCTTTGCGGTGCGAGCGGGCGTGGGGTGGATTGGAAAGAATACCTGCGTGATCGATCAGCAGCAGGGTTCGTGGCTGCTGCTGGGGGTCATTGTTACTTCGCTTGAGCTCGCAGAAGATGCGTGGAGTGTGCCAGCGGCGGATCGATGCGGCTCCTGCACACGCTGCATCGACGCCTGTCCGACGGACGCGCTCATCGAGCCTGAACCCGGTGGCGTGCGCGCGATGGATGCGACGCGCTGCATCGCGTATCTCACCATCGAGAAGAAGGGAAGCATCGCCGATGAGCTGCGGCCGCAGATGGGGCGCCAGGTGTTTGGTTGCGACATCTGCCAGGACGTCTGCCCGTGGAACCGCAAGGCGCCAGTGGCAGCTTCGGGAATGTTGCCCGCGCGTACCAACCTTGTTAATCCCGCGTTGGAGTGGCTTGCAAGCATGGACGGCCCCGGCTTCAACCGCATCTTTCGCGGTTCGCCCTTGGAGCGCACGCGACGTAAGCGCGTTCTCCGCAACGTTGCGATCGCCATGGGCAACAGCGGGGAAGCCACGTATTTGCCGCAGCTCGATGCGTGGGCCGAGGGCGAAGATGAGGTGCTCGCAGAGACCGCGGCATGGGCAAGCCGCCGCATTCGTACCGTCTCGGTTAACCGGAGTCTGTGAAGGCTCGCTGCCGTAAGGGAGTTCCTGATCGCGCCAAGTACACTGGGGGTATGTCGGTTGAGAAGAACAGCATCGCTCCGAACGATGCGAAGCCTCTAAAAGAGGTCGCCCGCGCTGTCGCGGTCGTGACTGTGCCCGTGGAAGCCGCTGGCGAGGAGAAGGTAGAGCCTACGATGGCTGCGGAACCAGCGGTTCCCGTTGCGGCAAGCGGCACGCTGCAGCAGGTGGTTGCGCTCGCACACTATATGGCCAAGACCGAGGTGCATACCTATGCTTTCAGCGTAGCTGCGCAAGCGATTCTCTCGCTCTTCCCCTTCATCGTGCTTCTTCTCACCGTGTCGCAGCGTGTCTTTCATTCGCCGCGCATGGTTAATGTGGTGGTGCAGATGATGACACATTTCCTGCCCAATAATCAGGACTTCGTGATGCGCAACATGCGCATCCTCGCGGTCGCGCATACGCAGACCAGGATCTTCTCCGTCGTCATGTTGCTGATCACGACCACGGGCATCTTCCTTCCGCTGGAAGTCGCGCTCAATAGTGTGTGGGGCGTTCGTAAGAACCGCAACTACCTGCATAACCAAATCGTGTCGCTGGGACTGGCGACGGGCGTTGCGGTGTTGGCCATGGCATCCATCGGGCTGAGCACCGCGCAGCAGTCGGTGATGGACTTCGTCTTCTTCGGTCACACCCACAACTTTTTCTTCACGCTGATCGGCAGCAGCTTTCTTCGCATTTGCGGCGTGCTTGCCAGCGTTGGGCTTTTCTTCCTCATCTATTGGGGCCTGCCCAATCGTAAGATCCCCGCACGCGCCGTGTTGCCCACCGCGATCATCATGGGCGTGCTGTGGGACGTTGCGAAGTACCTCTATATCCTCACGCTGCCGCATCTGGATCTGCGCTCAGTCTATGGGCCGTTTGAGGTTTCGGTTGGCCTGATGCTGTGGGCGTTTCTCAGCGGGTTGCTGCTTCTGGCTGGCGCCTATGTTTCAGCGACGCGACAGGCGCTCCGCGAGGCGCGCGCTGCCGACCTGGAACGCGCGCAAGAAGAGAGCGCCGCCTGAGCAGGGTTCGCCTTTCAGAGTTGGGCGTGGAAGGACGTTACAACGATGTCATTCGCGTGGCCGCCGGAGGGCAGCATCGTAAAGAGCGTGGGGCCGTTGGGGCCGTCCATGCGAATCACCGAGACGTCGGCTGAGCCCGCGTCGGCGATGAGCAGAAGGTGCTCGTCGGCGGAGAAGGCAAGCGTGTCGGGGTGCATGCCAGTGCGCACGCTGGCTTCGACGCGTCCGTCGTCGATGCTGTACATCGCAGCAGAGTCGGCGCCAAAGTTGGTGACCCACAGGCTGGAGTTATCGTTGCTGATGACCGCGTTCACCGGCTTCGAGCCGATGGGGTAGGTGCCCAGCACCTCGTTGGTCCAGGTGGAGATCTCGGAGATCGTGTCGGAGCCGAAGTTGGTTGTGAAGACTTCGCCGCTATCCGGCTTTACCGCGATGTGCGTCGGCGTATTTCCGACGTCGAGCATGCAGAGAAGGTGGTCCTGTTGTAGAGAGGCGTCTTGTTTGCCGCGCCAGGAGGTGGGGGAAGCGGCCAGCCACACCACCATCACCTGGTGCGTCGCCGAGCAGGCAACGAAGGCCTTCGCGCCCGAGCTTGGCTCGCTGGGGGAGTTCGCGACCACAGCCACATCGGTTGCGCCGGGGCAGCCGGAGAAGGCTTCGCGCAGCTCCAGGGGGTGCTCGCGCGAGTCAGTAATGGTGTAGACGGAAAGGCTGCCGGCGATGCGGTTGCTGACCACCAGCGTGTGATTGTCGGGCGACACCTTCGCCATCCCCGGACCCTCGCCGGTGGCTGCAACCCCGATCTCGCGGCGCTTCTCCAGGTCCAGCACGCTGACCGTGTTGGAGGCGGAGTTGGGCACGTAGGCGCGCTTGCCGCCCGGCGCCACCGCGATGAAGTATGGAGATCGTTGCACGCCGATCGTCGCGTCCACGCGGTTGGTGTGCGTGTTGATCACCGAGACCGAGTCGCTGCCCGCGTTGACCGCGTATACCTCGTCACGCAATGGATTCACTGCAAGGCCGGTCGGGTCGCGTCCCACCTGCAGCACGCGGTCCTGGCGCAGATAGACCAGGTCGAGCACGGTGACCGTGTTGTTGGCGCCGTTCGAGACGTAGGCGAACTCGTGATAGTTCGCGGGGTAGACGGGGAAGCCGTTCCGTCTGCAGCCGCTCAGAGCGAGAGGAAGCGCGAGCAACAGAAGCGTGAACGGAAGGCGCATTCGGTGGACGGGAGGTCGCGCAGGGTTCATCCCTTGCTCTTGCGCCACTGCACGGCCAGCCACGTGATGTATCCAAATTGAAACAGCCAGACGACAAGGAAGCAGTAAACCAGGTGGCGCTCCGAGAGAGTATGGAAAGGAATGCTCATCTTGCCTCCTGGAGAACGGGTACCGCTTCGTCGCTCAGAAACCCGAGCGCATTGGCGTTGGACTGACGTTGACGGCGGCGTTCAATGGCATAGCGCATGCCAACCAGAAAAGCACCCCACATGGCCCAGGCCACTACGTTCCAGATAAACGCTGGCATCATGCTCTTATCGACGCCGGAGTTCGCCCCACCATCGAATACCGCGGCAGGATGTTGCGTGCGCCACCAACGGATGGACATGAAGCAGATCGGAACATCGATGGCTGCGAAGATCGCGAGCACTGCCGAGATCACAGCCGTCTGACCGGTGGCGGAAAAGCGCCGTACGAGCAGATAGCTTACATAGAGAAGCCACAGCAGCAGGTAGGTGGTCAGACGTGCGTCCCACGCCCACCAGATACCCCACGCCGCGCGGCCCCAGAGCATGCCTGTCGCCAGTCCGATCGTTGCGTAGAGAACGGTCACCTCAGCCGTGGCGAGTGCGAACGCGTCGGCCGCGGCCGCTCGCTCCACATTACGGTTGCGCCAGAAAAGGTAGAGGAACGCGCCCGCGCAGTTCAGGTACGGAAACACAAAGCTGAGGATCGCGTGCGGAACATGATAGAAAAAGGCGCGGTAGAGGTTGCCCATCGTCGCTTCGCGCGGCGCGGTCATGGCCAGGTAGAAGCCATAGACCAGCACAACAAGCGTAAGTCCGAACCAGGCTAGCGCCCATTTCGGCATTGCTCCGGAAGATTTTCGAATGTTAGTCACCATCGATGATTTTAGCTCTTAATTCTAGCCATTTGGCTCTTAGCTGAAGTGCGCGGCACGTTCGGTCTGGCTTAATCCGCGCTCAGAATAGTCTGGAACAGAAGCACGCAAGCCGTTGTGAAGACGATCACATAGGCGACCAGCACCTTGATCCATAATGTTGGCTCAAATTCGCCGGTAAGCACCGCTGAAGTGGCTTGGATCATCGCCAGTAGCGCGGGCATGGAGATCGGCAGCAGCACCAGCGGGAGGAGGGTCTCGCGGTTGCGAGAGCGAAGGCTCAGGGCGGCGAAGAAGGTTCCGTTCACCACCAAAGCCCATGTGCCCAAAGGCAGAATGAACAGCAGCTCCCACGTCTGCCCCAGAGGATGCAGGTTATAGAAGACGGTGAAGATGGGCGCGAGCACAATCTCGACGGCCGTGACGAAGAGGAAGTTTGCCAGCGCCTTGCCGATGAACAGTGCGGAAGCGGGGGCGGCAGAGAGCCGGTGCGCGTCGAGTACGCTGTTGTTGGTCTCGCGTGCCCACGATTGGTTGAGCGCCGTCATCGCCGCGAACAGCAGCGCCACCCACAGCAGGCCGCCGCTGATCTGCCGCGTCATCGTCGGGTACGACGCCGGGTCAAAGGCCATCGCCAGCACCACCACCACCAGCAGCGCAAAGAAGAGCATCCCGTTGATTGAGTCCTTGGTGCGCCACTCCAGGCGGAGGTCCTTGCGCAGATGGGTGAGGACGTGTTGCGCGTAGTTCATGCTTGTCCTCCAGTATTGGTCGCTTTGGTGAGGTCCGCGAGCGTCGCTTCCGCGGCGCGGAGATAGTCGGCGGGCGCGAGCAGCAGTTGGAGACCGCGCTGTCCGGCGGAGACGGAGATCACGTCGAAGAGTTCGATGGTCTCGTCGGCGAAGGCAGGGAAGGGCTTCTTTGCGGCAAGCACGGTGACGCCCCCGCGAATGTATCCGGTCAACGGTTCAACATCTTTCAGCGCCGCGAGCTCCACCTTGCGCGTGCCCGCAACCGCAGCCAGCTTCTTGAGATCAAGCTCCGCATCTCCTGGCACCACTGCAAAGAGGTGCTCGCCATCGTGCGTGCGCGTCACCAGCGTCTTGAAGACCTGCTCGGGCGGAAGCCCAACCTTGCGGGCTACCGAGATTGCGGTTAGGTCATCGGGATCGACCTCGTAAGCGCGCAGCTCGTAGGCGATGCCGAGTGCGTCGAGTTGGCGCGCGGCGTTGGTCTTGCTGGGATGTGCTGTCTTCGCAGGGCTCATCGCGCCGTCTCCACCAGCGAGACGAGCCGCCCGGCGTTCAGCGTAAGCGTGCTCTGCGCCAGCGGTCGAGCCAGCTCCGCCTGGTGCGTGGTGAGCAGCAAGGTTCGCGCCAGACCGCTGCGTGAGGGTTTCGCAACATACGCCAGCAGCCGCGTAATCATGCTGTGCGCGGAACCTACATCGAGGTTCGAAAACGGTTCGTCGAGCAGCAGCAGATCTGGCTCCGAGAGCAGCACCCGCGCCAGCGATGCGCGTTGCCGCATCCCTTGCGAGTACTCGCCCACACGCCGCGTGTTCGCCGGATCAAGCCCGACTTCGATCAGCGCTTCGGCGGCCTTCTCACGCAGTACGCTGCGCCCAACCCCATTCGTGTGCAGGCTACCGAAGTAGGTGAGGTTTTCGATTCCCGTGAGCTCGTCATACAGCATCGTCGAGTGGCTCATGTAGGCCACCGCGCCGCGCTGGTCGCGCGGGACTTCGCCAAAAACCGAAACGTCTCCGTAACTGGGCGACTGCAACCCGGCAATCACCTTGAGCAGCGTGGACTTACCCGCGCCATTTTCCCCCAACATCACCACGCTGGACCCGGCGGGCAGCTTCAGCGAGATCTCGCGCAGCGCCACGAAGCTGCCATACAGCCGCGAAACGCGGTGCAACTCCACTGCCGGAAGCGCGGTATCTATTGAACTTGCAGAGGTTTCGGCGTGCGGTTCGCTCATCGTCGGCATCATCTTTCTGTGAGTATAGAACCCCGGCTACAACTCCCATGTGATCAGCGTCTCTCGTGTCACGATAGCGCTTGGAGCGTCCGCCGTTGTGGAAAGAAAGGTTGCAAAGCCAAAGGTTCGGTGATAAACCTTAAACATTCCTCTCGCTTCGGCGGGTCGAATTTCATGCAGAGTGGTTGAGGGACGAGCCCTACGACGCCACGACAACCGGACAGAACATAGTACCGGTGTCAACTCTCTCCTGGATTGGTGAACGTCGGTGAAAGCCGCGAAAGCCACGGGGCACATGAGATTCGGTGGAAGCAGACTCGTATACGGGCTGCTCAATTCCACTTACTCTCCCAAGCCCTACATCCAGAAAAATTGAGAGCGGCGTTCAGGATCATCACCCCCCTTCGATCAGCTTTTGCCCATCGGAGTCGAAACATGGTGTCTTCCTGTCCGGAGTACAAGTCCGAAACCAAGTACGAGCTGCAATGCAATGAGTGCGGCAAGACCTACGGCAACCGCCCACTGTCTGCCTGCCCCGATTGCCTCGCTCCCCTCGAAGTGCAGTACGATCTGGAGTCCGTTCGCGGCCGCTTCACGCGCGAGTCCATCGCCGCTGGCCCCGCCAACATCTGGCGCTACAAGCAACTCCTCCCCATTCCCGACGGCTTCCAGCCTGACCTCCCTGTAGGCTTCACGCCGCTCGTACGCGCGAAGAACCTCGGCAAGCGCATCGGCGCCGACAACCTCTACGTGAAGAACGACGCGGTCTGCTTCCCGACGCTCAGCTTCAAGGACCGCGTCGTCTCGGTCGCGCTTGCGAATGCGCAGGCCTTCGGCTTCACCACGGTAGGCTGCTCGTCCACCGGCAATCTCGCGAACTCCACCGCAGCGCAGGCTGCGCGTCTCGGACTCAAGGCGTGCGTTCTGGTCCCCGCCGATCTCGAAGCAGCGAAGATTCTCAACACACTGGTTTATGGCGCACGATTGGTGCGCATCGATGGCAACTACGATCACGTCAATCGTCTATGCACGCTGATTGCAGACGAGTACAACTGGGGCTTCGTCAACGTGAACCTCCGCCCCTACTACGCCGAAGGTTCGAAGACCGTCGGCTACGAGATCGCCGAACAGCTCGGCTGGAAGCTTCCCGACAACATCGTCTGCCCGATGGCCGGCGGCTCGCTCATTCGCAAGATCCGCAAGGCCTTCAAGGAGCTCATCGCGCTCGGCCTCGTCGAGCCCAAGGAAGTCCGCTTCTTCGGCGCGCAGGCCACCGGCTGCTCGCCCATCGCGCATGCGGTCAAGCAGGGGTGGGACTACATTGAGCCGCAGCGCCCCAACACCATCGCTCGCTCGTTGGCGATTGGAAATCCGGCGGACGGTCCCGCAGCAGCCAAGATGATTCGCGAGACCGGCGGTTGGGCTGAGGACGTCTCCGACGTCGAACTCGTCTCCGGCATCCAGGAGCTTGCGGAGGATGAAGGAATCTTCACCGAGACTGCCGGCGGCGTCACCACGGCCGTTACGGCGCGCCTCTACTCGCAGGGCCGCATCACCCGCGACCAGGTCACCGTCACCTGCATCACCGGCAACGGCCTAAAGACTACAGACGTGCTGGATGGTAGCTTCTCCGCTGAGCGCGCCGTCAAACCAAAACTCGCAGCGTTCGACGAATACATTCGTGCCGTCGACGCCAACCTCATCGGCACCGAGGCCGAGCTCGCACTGGCAGGAGGTGCACGTTGAGTATCAAGATCGTTCTTCCCACCGCATTGGCCCGTCACACCGATGGCCAGAAGTCCTTCGACTCGCAGGCCGAAAACCTTCCGAGCTTGCTCGCCGAGTTCGACACGAAGTTCCCGGCCCTCGCCCAAAATGTGAAGGATGAAAACGGCAAGCTCCGCCGCTTCGTCAACGTCTATGTCAACGACGAAGACATCCGGTTCCTCGGCGGCGACGCCCACACGTTCGAAGACGGCGACGAGATCATGCTCATCCCGTCCATCGCCGGCGGGTGCTGCGCGCACGGCGAGTAGCGCCTCGCGCAAAATAAAAGCCGCGGCGGAATATGCCATCGCGGCTTTTCCATGCACGTGAGCGTTAGCTGCGATACGCGTCGAGCCGGCGGCAGGCTTCGGCCAACTCATCATCCTTCTTTGCGAAGCAGAACCGCAGCAGGTTCTCCGCCGGATTCACGCCGCTCGCATCCGCCGCAAAGAACGCCGACCCCGCAACGGCCGCGATCCCTGCATCTGCGAGAAACTGCCGCGCCTTCTGTTTCGCATCCGCGCCAGGAATGCGCGTGGCGTCGGCCAGCACGTAGTACGCGCCGGTGGGAATGGAAGGCGTGAGCCCGGCGCGCGCCAGTGCCGCGCAGGTTACATCGCGCTTGCGCTCGTACTCCGCGGACATCTCCGCATAGAAGCTGTCCGGCAGCGCCAGCAATCCCGCCGCTGCCCCATGCTGCAGCGGAGAAGGCGCGCACACGTAGATCAAATCGTGGAAGTACCCAATCGCCCCCAGCCATCGCTCGCTCGCCGCAAGATACCCCAGCCTCCAACCCGTTACCGAGAAGGTCTTCGAGAATCCGGAAATCGTAATCGTGCGCTCGGCCATGCCCGGAAGCGTTGCGATGCTGATGTGCCGCGCGCCATCGTAGACAAAGTACTCGTACATCTCATCGGTGAGCACGAACAGATCGAACTCAATCGCGATCTCCGCCAACGCCTCCAACTCCGCGCGCGAAAACACTTTGCCCGATGGATTCGAGGGGCTGTTCAGGATGATCGCCCGCGTGCGCGGAGTCATTGCCGCACGCAGCCGCTCCGCATCAAACGCAAACTCCGGCCCGCTCAGCGGCACCACCACCGGCACGGCTCGCATCGCGCGCAGGGAACTCACGTGGTAGCCATAAAAGGGCTCCAACACTACGCACTCATCGCCGGCATTCAGCAGGGCGAGCAGCGCCGCATGCATTGCCCCGGTTGCCCCGCTGGTTACGAGCACCTGCGTGTGCGGATCGACGCTGAGGCCGTTGAAGCTCGCCAGCTTTTGCGCGATGCCTTCGCGCAGCGGCGCAATGCCATCCATGCGCGTGTAGATGTTTTGTCCCGAGCGGATCGCTGCGACGGCAGCCTCAACGACAGGATGCGGCGGATCGGTGTCACACACACCTTGCGCCATATTGATGCCGCCGACGTTCGAGCAGGCGACGGTCATGGCGCGAATCTCGGACTGGACGAAGTGCGGCGCCAGTTCGCTAAGACGAAGATTACCGGTGGGAGACGTGATGGCAGGCATAGGAAAAGCGCGCCTCGCGCGCCCTCCTATCCTATCGAAATCAACCCTGACCCGGAAACCGCAATCGCCCCTCTAGATCACATGCAGCAGCCAGAGGATCAGCACGATCAACAGAATTGTACCCAGGCCGCCGGCCGGATAGTATCCCCAGTTGCGCGAGTATGGGTACGCAGGAAACGACCCAAACAGAAGAAGCAACAGAATGATGACAATGATGAGCGCCAAGACAGCCTCCGTGAACTTCGTGGGTCAACAACTTGTAGGTAGATGCAGTTCTCCTCCACTTTGTTATCTACACGCAACGCAGCAAAGAATTTATGCACGCATGCAACGCAAACCCCCAGCAAACGGCTCTTACGTTGGGTTGCGGAAAGTTCGTTCCTAAATTCGGTTCAGTCAGGCGGCAGCGATGTTTTTATTGTTAGCGGTGATTCTTGTCATCTTGTGGGCAGGCGGATTCTTTCTATTCCACGTGACCAGTTTTTTCATTCACATACTCTTGATCTTCGCGGTGATCTCGTTGATCGTTCACTTTGTCTCAGGGCGAAGGGCTGTCTGATCACGGATGAATGAGGCAGCGCGCGCGAAAAAGCCGAACCCTAGGGGTCCGGCTTTCGTGTTTGATTCCGGCAAATCTTCTTCTACTGGTGCGCGACATTCTCCGCTGGCTTCTGCGGAGGGATGGGCAGGGAATCGGCTGGCGTCAGCGCTGCAGGGGTCTCAGGCGCAAGCTTCAGCGGCTTGCTCACCAGCGCGATCTCCAGCACCTCATCCATCTGCTCCACCCAGTTCAGCTTCATCTCGTTCTTGATGAGTTCGGGCAGGTCGGCAAGGTCTTTCATGTTTTCGGCTGGAAGAATCGCCTCGCGAATTCCTGCGCGATGCGCCGCGAGCAGCTTCTCTTTGAGGCCGCCAATCGGAAGCACCTTGCCGCGGAGCGTAATCTCGCCGGTCATCGCAATATCGCGCCGCACCTCGATCTTGGTCAGCGCGCTAGCCAACGCGGTCGCCAGCGTGATGCCAGCCGATGGGCCGTCCTTCGGAATCGCTCCCTCCGGCACATGCACGTGGATGTCGACGTTGCGGTAGAAGTCGCGCGGCAGGCCCAGGTGATGTGAGCGCGAGCGAATGTACGTAAGCGCAGCCTGCGCGGACTCCTGCATCACGTCGCCAAGCTGCCCGGTGGCCGTCATCTTGCCCTTGCCATCGAGAACCTGCACTTCGGTCTGCAGAATGGATCCGCCCATCTCCGTCCATGCGAGGCCCGTCACCAGGCCAATTTCACTCTTCTCCTGCACGAGCGAGTCGCGATACTTCGCCACGCCCAGCAGGTTCACCACGGACTCCGCAGTTACCGCCTCGACGTGTTTCTCATCGCCGACAACCTTGCGCGCCACCTTGCGGCACACGTTGCCGATCTCGCGTTCCAGGTTGCGCACGCCAGCCTCACGCGTGTAGGCGCGAATGATCTCGCGCAGCGCGTCGTCGCTGAAGGTGAGCTGCTCAGCCGTGAGCCCAGTGGCCTCCAACTGCTTTCTCACCAGGTACTGCTTGGCGATCTCCAGCTTCTCAATCTCGGTGTAACCGGTCAGGCGCAGGATCTCCATGCGGTCCTGCAGTGGGCCGGGAATCGTGTGCAGCACATTTGCCGTCGCGACGAAGAGCACTTGCGACAGGTCATACTCCACATCGAGATAGTGGTCCTGGAACGTGTGGTTCTGCTCTGGATCCAAAACCTCCAGCAGCGCCGACGCGGGATCACCGCGGAAGTCCGACGCCATCTTGTCGATCTCATCCAGCATGATCACCGGGTTCTTCGTTCCGGCCTTCTTCATCGACTGAATAATCTGTCCCGGCAGCGCGCCAATGTACGTGCGCCGATGTCCGCGAATCTCCGCCTCATCGCGCACGCCGCCAAGCGACATGCGTACAAACTTGCGTCCGGTCGCCTTTGCAATCGACATGCCGAGCGACGTCTTGCCCACGCCCGGAGGTCCGACGAAGCACAGAATCGATCCCTTCGGATTCTTCACCAACTGCCGCACCGCCAGGAATTCGAGGATGCGATCCTTGATTTTTTCGAGACCGTAATGGTCCTCGTTGAGCACCGTCTCCGCGTTCTCAATCGAACGAATCTCCTTGGAGCGCTTCTTCCACGGCACGGCGAGCAACCAGTCCAGATAATTTCTGGAGACCGTCGACTCGGCCGACATCGGGGGCATCGCCTCGAGCTTCTTCAGCTCCTGCATGGCTTTTTCCTGCACCTCTTTGCTCATGCCGGCTTCTTCAATCTTCTTCTTCAGCTCATCGAACTCGCTCTTCTCGCCGCGGCCAAGCTCCTTCTGAATAGCCTTGATCTTCTCGTTGAGGTAGTACTCCTTCTGGGCGCGCTCCATCTGCCGCTTTACGCGCGACTGGATGGTGCGGTCCATGTTCAGCTTCTCAATCGCAATGTCCAGGGTGTCCGCAATGCGCGAGAGTCGCACCTCCGGATCAAACACTTCCAGTAGCTGCTGCTTCTCTTCAATCGCCAGCGGAAGGTTCGCTGCAATCACATCCGCAAGCTTCGCAGGCTCGTCCATGCGCAGCGCGGCCGTCGCTTCCTGATTGAGCGACTGTTGCAACTTGCCGTACTGCTCGAAGAGCTGATGTACGCGCCCCACGAGTTGTTCGGTCGCGGGCGTTGATTGCAGCTCCACGTTGGAGGTCTTCACGGTTGCAACGAAAAACCCATCGTCATCATTGATCTCGCTGGCGCGTGCGCGCTCAACGCCTTCGACCAGCACCTTGATGTTGCCGTCGGGCATGCGCACCGACTGCACTATGTTCCCGATCACGCCGACGGTGTAAATGTCTTCCGGGGTCGGCTCGTCCACCGAGGCGTCGTGCTGCGTCGCAAGGAAGATGCGGCGGTCGCCGTTCAGGGCTTCTTCCAGCGCCCGAACGCTGGATTCGCGACCCACCACGAAGGGGGTCATCATGTGCGGAAAGATCACCATCTCGCGGATGGGCATCATCGGAAGCTTGCGCATTGCGCCGTTAAGAATGTCGCGTTCGTCGTTTGTCATGTGCCTCCTGATTAGACGTGCGTTGCGCGGGAACGATGCGTGGCATGCTTGAACGGATTGTACGCGCTTGCCGGAGAGGGAAGTATAGCGGGTTTTGATGGCATAGAACTGTGACCAGCTTAACTGGAAACGGACAGCCGCGGCTGTCCGTTTCTCTGTGCAAAAGTTGCTTCGGAATCAGCCAGCCTTTTCGAGTACCACTGGCACCATGATCTCGCGCGAGCGCACCATCTCGTCGGTGATGGTAAGTTCCTTCACCTTCTTGTTGCCCGGCACGTGATACATCAGGTCCAGCATGAGCTCCTCAAGGATCATCCGGAGGCCGCGTGCACCCACCTTGCGATGCAGCGCCTCGCGTGCAATCTCACGCGCTGCGTCGTCGGTCCATGTCACCTTCACGCCCTCAAAGTCAAAGAGCCGAGCGTACTGCTTCAGAATCGCGTTGCGCGGGCGCGTAAGAATATCGATCAGCGCTGCTTCATCGAGCTCATCCAGAATGCCGAGCACCGGAAGCCGTCCGACAAACTCTGGAATCAATCCATACTTGAGCAGGTCCTGTGGCTCGGCCTGGCGCAGCAGCTCGGAGTCGCGTTGCGCGCGAATCGGAGTTACCACGTCGCCTTCCTTGGAGACTGCTTCGCCAATCGCCTTGAAGCCAAGGGCCTTCTTGCCCACGCGATGGCCAATCACCTTTTCGAGTCCCACAAATGCCCCGCCACAGATGAACAGGATGTTCGTCGTATCGACAATCGTGAACTCCTGGTGCGGATGCTTGCGTCCGCCCTGTGGCGGAACGTTGGCGATCGTGCCTTCGAGCAGCTTCAGCAGCGCCTGCTGCACGCCCTCACCCGAGACGTCGCGGGTAATCGAAGGATTCTCGTCCTTACGTCCAATCTTGTCGATCTCGTCGATATAAATAATGCCCTGTTGCGCGCGCGCCACATCGCCATCCGCGGCCTGCAGCAGCTTCAGAATGATGTTCTCGACGTCTTCGCCAACGTAGCCGGCTTCGGTAAGCGTGGTCGCATCCACAATCGCAAACGGTACATCGAGCATCTTCGCCAGCGTCTGCGCCAGCAGCGTCTTGCCCGAACCCGTCGGGCCCACCAGCAGGATGTTCGACTTCTGCATCTCTACATCGTTGCCGCGCGTCTTGTTCATCTGGATGCGCTTGTAGTGGTTGTAGACTGCCACCGCGAGCTTCTTCTTGGTCTGATCCTGGCCAATTACATACTCATCCAAAAACGCCTTCACCTCTGCCGGCTTGGGCAGGTGAGCAGGGGCTGCGCCAGACTGCGCATCGCCCTTGTCGTCTTCCAGGATGGAGTTGCAGACTGCAACGCATTCGTCGCAGATATAAGCGCGGGGGTAATCCGATGGCGAGGAGATCAGTTTCGCGACTGCGTCCTGCGACTTATGGCAAAACGAGCAACGAAGGGACTCCTCCGCGCCACGTGAGGTCTTCATAGACAGGGTGAACTCCTTTGCGCCAGTACAGCTCTGCGGACGCGTGCAACGAAGTTTAGTTTACACCGGGAAACATACGCGCAGCGAGCGTTGCAACACCCTAGGATGTGCAACTCGATTCCCCGTACCAATTTGGGTCAGTAAGAGAAACAATACGCCGATTGCTGAGAAGAAAAGTGCCTCATTCCCGCAAAAGAATGCACCAAAAGGATGCAGGGAATGAGGCCCAAAGTAACTCCAACTGTTTATGTCGTACGGGGACGGTCGATGATGTCGTCGATGATCCCGTACTCTTTCGCCTGCGGTGCCGTCATGATGAAATCGCGTTCGACATCGCGCTCGATGCGGTCCAGCGGCTGGCCCGTGTTCTGGCTCATCAACTTGTTGGTGAGCTCGCGAATGCGCAGAATCTCGCGCGCGTGGATGTCGATGTCGGTAGCCTGTCCGCCCAGGCCGCCCATCGACGGCTGGTGAATCAGGATGCGCGAGTTGGGCAGTGTGAACCGCTTGCCCTTCTTGCCCGCCATCAACAGGAACGCGCCCATCGATGCTGCCTGCCCGATGCAGAACGTCACCACATCGTTCTTGATGTACTGCATCGTGTCGTAGATTGCCAGGCCAGCCGAGATCGATCCACCCGGCGAGTTGATGTACAACTGAATGTCTTTCTCCGGGTCCTCGCCTGAGAGAAACAGCAACTGCGCGATGATCAGATTGGCGACGTTGTCGTCAATCGGCGTGCCGAGAAAGATGATGTTGTCGCGCAGCAGACGGCTGTAAATATCGTAGGAGCGTTCGCCCCGGCTCGTCTGCTCGAGCACCATCGGTATAAGTCCCATAGCTCTCTTCCTTTGCTTCTAGAACTGCGTGAGTGAAACGTGCACGTTGCGGTGTGTTGCGTCCGCATTGCCGGCTTGCTCGCTATATTAGCCTGCCAGCCTCTCGAAAAGTTCCGTGCCCGTTTTTTCGCGGCGCATCTGCTCACGAATCCGGCCGAGCGATCCATCCTCAGCCAGGCGTTTGCGCAGAATCTCCACGGGTTCGCGCGACTGCAGCGAGAGCATCAGTAACTCGCGCTCCAGATCCTCGTCAGTTACCTCTACATGCTCACGCTCGGCAATCGCATCGAGGATCATCGAGACCTTCACCTCGTTGACTGCCTGATCGCGCTGTGCCGCACGCAGCCGCTCGAAGTCCAACTGCCGCATCGCATCCGAACTCATGCCCTGCTGCGCCAGCGCACGCAGCCCGCGCTCCAGACGAGCGTCGATCTGCTGCTGCACAAACGTCTCGGGAACAGGGAACTGATACTTCGCGACGAACTCCTCAAGCATCTTGTCACGCGCCTGCGATTCCAGCGCATCCTTCTTGCGACTCTCCAGCCGCTCGCGCAGCTTGGTCTCGAAATCGTTCCAGTCTGCATACGGCCCGAGCTGTTTCGCAAACTCGTCGTCGCGCTCCGGGAAGGTCTTCTTCTTGATCGCCTTGACCGTCACGTCGTACGCAACGGTCTTGCCCTGCAGCCGGGCATCGCCAAACTCCGCCGGGTAGCTGGCCTCAAACGATAGCTCCTGCCCAACCTTGGCCCCGCGCAGCGCCTCGTTGAAGGCCTGCAGCGTGTTCTTGCCGCCAATCTCAATCAGTACGTCTTCACCGGTGATCGGCTGAGGTTGTTCTTTTCCCTCAAGGCCTTCTTCACCAACTACTTGAGCTACGTCCTGAACCTGTCCCTTGAACCCGATTTCGGCCCAGTCGCCGTCGGTCAGCGCGCGGTCTTCTTCGACTGGCTCCACGGTTGCGTGGTGGTCGAGGACGTTTGCCAGCTCGGCTTCGTACTCGCCGTCTTCAAGCGCCGCGTTGGGGCGCTCTACCTTCACGGCGTCGTAGCCGTCCACTGAGATATCCGGCAGCACCTCAAAGGTCGCCTTGAACTTCAGTGGCGCGCCCTCGGCCAGCATCAACTCGCTGATCTGCGGCTGCGAGACTGGGCGAATGTTCTGCTCCTCCAGCGCCTTGCGGAAGCGGTCGCTGACAAGGGTCTCCAGAACCTCCTGGCGAACCTCCTTGGCAAAGCGCGACTTGATCAGCGAAGGTGGGACCTTGCCGGCGCGGAAGCCGGGAATGCGCGCCAGCTTGGTGTAGCGCTTGGTTACTTGCTGAAACGCCTTGTTGACGTCCTCAGCGGGCGCGTCGACCTCGATGGAGCGCGTCAGCTCAGGGTTCAACGTGGGTGCGTGATGATGCTCGTGACCTTCATGGTCGTGGCCCTCGTGGTCATGATCATCGTGATCGTGGTCATGCGTATCCAACGAGCTTGCGGTCACGCTCTGCGCAACGGTCTCATCCTGAACATCAAGGGAACTGCCTGTGGGTGTCTCTGTGGGGGTCAAATGATTGCCTTCCGAAGGTTTTGGCGGGATGCTGAGTTTGAAGAGCGCGCCTGCGCCCTGCGAACCAGTCACATAGTTCGCCAATCCTAAGAATACGAGGCCAAAGTGCGAGGGGTCAAACGAAGCCGCAGCGCGAGGTTCAAATACTGCTCTCTGGTTGCGAGTCCGCCGCACTTTCCCAGCGTTTTACAGGCGTTCGCTAATCAAGTCCCGATCCCACCGCACCAAGCTGCGAGATCTCCAGTCGCACCTTCCAGCGGATGACCGCTCCCGGCGCCAACGTGATCATGCCGGCATTCTCCGGATTGTCCCACTCCGGCCCGAAGGGGTCGTCCAGATTGGTGTTCGGCTCAATCGTTACCCAGGCTTTCTCGGCTGGCGAGATGACTTTCATGCTGGTGATATCCGGGGTCAGCGGAATCAGGCTCATCTTGAGGTTGTAGGCCGGATCGGTGAGTTCCGCGACCGGCCCTGTTCCAACGCCCGAAATCAGGTTCGTATAGGTCGCGCTGATCGGCGTCGTTCCCAGCTTCGTGCCTCCGGAGTGGTAAAAGTCCTCCGCCGTTCCCGCCACGCTGGTCATTCTTCCCGTAGGAATTCCCGACTGGTGATTGACCTCCATGATCGTCTGGGAAGGGATGGTCAGAAGCGCGTCCGCGCGGTTCCCACTGGGAATCGCGAAGAACGGATGCCACCCGATTCCAAATGGAGCAGGCTGTTGCCCTGTGTTCTTCGCGGTTACCGTCAAATCGAGGTCGTGAGCGGTAAGCTGCGCTTGAACGGTTACTTCAACTGTTGATGGCCAATTACCTGAAAAATCACCAGCGTGGAAGACTGCAGTTACCGACTGCCCGTCCGGTAGCACATCGCTCTTTACGCTGTCCGCCCCGCGGTTCAGCAGCAGGCCTTCCACGGACATATTGCTTCCAGCGTTCTCTGCCGGGAAGCTCAAACGTCTCCCATTCCAGTCCGTACCTAGAACGCCTGGAGTCGCCGTCGAGCTTCCGGAGAGCCGCTGCGCCCAAGGCGCAAGGATCGCCCCACCCAGTGTCGTGCTGCCAGCGCCGTTGGCATCGTCTTCCTGCCCGTTCAGAATTCCGTTTGCCATCGCGAGCTGCGGTGAAACCAGCAAGGGAACCTCGCCGTGACCGGGGATCAGCGCTGTGATCTGGAAGACATTCATACCGCGGCCCGGGAGGAATGTAGCGGAGATCAGCTCGGCCCCGCGTCCGATCGTGGTCGCGCTGCGGCTCAGACGGACCGGATCCTGGCCGCCAGGCCCAGTGGGTAGAATCTCCGCCGGCGGCTGGGGGTCAACCTTCGTCTTGAGCTTGTGCAGATTTCCGTGGCCGCGCTCAAACGCCGCAAACACAAGCGCGACGCTAAGCAGTCCCACCAGGCCAGGCGTCAGCCAGCCGCGCGTTGTGAAATGCCGCCCCCCCGATGATGGTTTCCTCTGTCCAGACTGTGGTCTTGCAAGGTTCATTGTGTTTCAATCTCCAGGCCGTCTCAGTCCTGCTCAGGCCCAATTCCCTTCGCGCGCCATGCGACCCTTCTGCTCTCGGCTGCACCCAAAATTTTTCAAATCGATGCCTTGTCCATCAAACCAGCATTGCACGATGGAGAGACGTTTCAGGCGGCCAATAGGATGGCTCACCCCTACGTTGTTGCCCGGCGGACCTACCTGCCACCAGCCTGCCTCACCTCTCTGCAATTTGATGGCCGCTTCTCCGTCCTTTGCTTCGCACAGCTCTTATACACCTGCGTCAGTACCAACGTTATCATCGACAGACGGTACTAAAACAATTACCTCGTGCCGCAAGGAATACCACCATCGTGTCCGCCCCCGTACCCGCTCAGCGGCCAGCTAAATCCTCTTCTCTGCCTATCCTGAACCAGATGCAGCAGGGCATCGTCGGCTGCACCCGCTGCACTCGCCTCATCACGTACATCCGCGGCATCGGTGAAACTCGCCGCAAGTCCTACCGCGACCAGGAGTACTGGTCCAAGCCTGTCCCGGGCTTCGGCGACCCCAATGCCCGCATCCTCGTGCTGGGTCTGGCTCCTGGAGCCCACGGAGCCAACCGCACCGGCCGCCCCTTCACTGGCGATGGCTCCGGCGACTTCATGTATCCCGTACTCCACGAGCTCGGCCTGGCCAGCAAGCCCGTTGCCGTCAGCCGCGACGACGGCCAGAAGCTGCGCAAGCTCTGGATCGGCTCCGTCGTCCGCTGCGCTCCGCCCGGCGACAAGCCCACCCCGCAGGAGATTCGCAACTGCTCCCCGCACCTCACTGCCGAGCTCGCCACCCTTCCTAAAGTCCGCGTCGTTGTCTGTCTTGGCAAGATTGCCTGGGACGGCTACCTCGCTCATCTCCTCAACGAAGGCATCATCGAGCGCCGCTCCGCGTACACCTTCCGCCACGCAGCCGAGTATCCGCTCCCCAACGGCATCACGCTCCTGGGCAGCTACCACCCTTCGCTGCGCAACACCAACACCGGACGTCTCAACCGCCCGATGTTCGCTCACGTCTTCCTGCGGGCGCTGGAGTGCGCCGGTATCGCCTGAATCCGATAGGTTAACCTCGAAGCCGTAACTCGTTCTTGCAGGAGCAGGAAGGCGTACCATGCAGTTACAGCAGCACGGTACAATCGCGGCTTCAACTACAACCTGAGCCGCCGCGCGCGAATCTTACTGACTGAAGAACGGAGGAAGTCGAACAACGGAGGAAGTCTATGCGTAATAAGGAATTCTGGATTGCTCTGGGTGTGGGCGCGGCGATCGGCGGCATTGCAGCACTGCTCTATGCGCCGCAGACGGGAACGGTCACGCGCAAGAAGCTGAAGCGAGGCCTCGAAGACCTCGGCGACACGCTCGAAGACGCCGGCGAATATCTCAAGGAGCAGGCTGAGCGCCTGGGCAAAGAAGCACAAAAGCTCATCGACGCCAGCAAGGATCAGTTCGACGACGCCATCGACGCCGCTACCGGCGCAGTGAAGTCCGCTAACAAAGCGGCTCGCTCCGTCAAACTCGTCTAACGCCTCATGTTCGTCTGAAGGGACTGCACGGTCGTATAACAGACATCTGCCGACAGTACCCAGCAGAGCCCGCGGCATCTCGCCAGCGGGCTTTCTGCATTAAGCCGTCTACTTATACTCCTCCGGCGGCCCCACGGTGACCACGAAGTACGTGCACGGAACATCTCCCGCGTTACGCACATAGTGCAGATCCCCCGCACAGCAAATCCCCACATCGCCCGCGACCATCCGCCGCGTCACGCCGTTGGTCGTCAGATCCACTACCCCCTCGCGCACCAGCCAGATCTCGTTGTGCAGATGCTTGTCGGTGGGCTCATGCACCGCTCCCACCTCCTGCGTCGTCTCGTGCATCTCGATCTGAATGTTCCCGGCCTTCAGCATCCCCACCAGGTACCGATGCGAAACCCGCTTGGCCAACGAACCATATCCAGCGCCCGGCGTGTACACTCCCGACACGATCTCCGGCAGCGCACCCTTTGGCTTCTTTCCCGAGTCCGGGCCCGGCGTCGCCTTGCCCATCACCGGATGCTCCATCGTCCCCACCTCCTGCGCCACAAGACTCTCCGGCAACAGGGAACCAGCCGCCAGCAACGCAGGCAGCAAACCAGCAAACTCTCGACGATCCATCAATAATCCCTCCACCAAAAACAATACGCCCCGACCAAAGGCCGGAGCGCATCATCTTCGTTCCCACTACTGCTCTACTGTCTACTCACTTCTTTTACACCGTCGTGAGTGCAAGCCCGGCAGCCTTCTCTTCGCCTTCCGCCGCAACCGGGCGGTAGTGCAGTTGGTTGTTCTCGAGGTAAACCTCGAGGAACGCAGGCCGCTCGGCGATCTGCCCAGCGATCAGCGCCTCTGACAGCGGATCTTCGATGAACCGCTGCAGCGCGCGCCGCAACGGCCGTGCGCCGTAGCTCCGATCGACCAGCGTCTTGTCCAGGATCCAACGCTGCGCATCGTCGCGCACCGTCAGCGTAATGGCCTTGTGCACCAGGTTCTTGTTCAAACCCTGCACCAGCAGGTCCATGATCTGCATCAGGTCCGAATCGCTCAGCGACGTGAACACGATGACCTCGTCCAGGCGGTTGAGGAACTCGGGGTTGAAGGTCTTCTTCACCTCGCTCATCACCATCTCCTGCATCTTCTCGAGCACAATCTCGTCCTTGCTCGATTGGAAGCCCAGGCCTTCGCGCTTCATCAAATGCTTCGCGCCAATGTTCGACGTCATGATGATGATCGTGTTCTTGAAGTCGACCGTGTTGCCCAGTCCATCGGTCAACTGGCCGTCTTCAAACACCTGCAGCAGCAGGTTGAATACATCGGGATGCGCCTTCTCCACCTCGTCGAGCAGCACGACGGAGTACGGCGAGCGCTTCACGCGTTCGGTCAACTGACCGCCCTCCTCGTAGCCCACATAGCCCGGAGGTGAACCGATCAGCTTGCTCACGGAATGCTTCTCCATGAACTCCGACATATCAAACCGGATGAGCGACTTCTCCGAGCCAAACAGGAACTCGGCCAGCGTGCGCGCCATCTCCGTTTTGCCCACACCCGTCGGTCCGAGGAACAGGAAGCTTCCAATCGGCCGCGCAGGATTCTTCAGGCCGGCTCTAGAACGCCGAATCGCCCGCGCCAGCGCCGAAATCGCCTTACCCTGCGCGATCACCCGCTTGTGCAGCTCTTCCTCCACGCGCAGCAGCTTCTGCGTCTCTTCTTCCTTGATCGATGTAATCGGAACGCCCGTCCAGCGCGAAACCACATCTTCAATATCCTCGCGCGTCACAATCCCCGAGCTCGATTCGTCCAGGTGATACTTGTCGCGCAGCGCCCGCAGGTTCTCCCGTTCCTTGCGCTCCTCATCCGAGTAAAACCGAGCCTTCTCGAACTCGTGATTCGCAATCGCGTTCTCCATGCGGTGCACGATAAACTTGATCCGCTTCTGCACCTCGGTCAACTCTTCCGGCAGCGTCGTCTGGCGCAGCTTCACCCGCGCACCAGCCTCGTCGATCAGATCGATCGCCTTATCCGGCAAAAACCGATCCGGAATGTAGCGGCTCGAGTGCGAGACCGAGAAGCTGATCGCGTCGTCCGTGTAGCTCACCGCGTGGAACTTCTCATACTTCTCGCGAATGCCCATCAAAATCTTGATCGCATCCTCTTCGTTCGGCGGCGGAACCTTCACGGCCTGGAAGCGCCGCTCCAGCGACCGATCTTTCTCAATCGACTTCCGATACTCCGCCGGCGTAGTAGCTCCAATGCACTGGATCTCGCCGCGGCTAAGCGCCGGCTTCAGAATATTCGCCGCATCGAGCGAACCCTCTGCAGACCCAGCACCAACCAGCGTGTGCAGCTCATCGATGAACACAATGCAGTTCTGGTTCTCGATGAGCTCCTTCATGATGGTCTTCAGCCGTTCCTCAAATTGTCCCCGGTACTTTGTACCGGCGACGATGAGGCTGAGGTCGAGTGACAGCACGCGTTTCTCCGCAAGGAAGCTAGGCACCTCGCCGTCGGCAATCTTCTGCGCCAGCCCCTCCACGATCGCAGTCTTGCCCACGCCCGGCTCGCCAATCAGCACCGGATTATTCTTCGTCCTCCGGCAAAGAATCTGGATCACGCGCTCGACTTCAAAGTCGCGCCCCACCAGCGGATCAAGCTGCTGATCGGTAGCGGCCTGCGTCAGGTCGCGCGAGAACTCGGCCAGCATGGACTGCTCCTGCTGCGCCGCTCCGCGCTGCTTTCCACTGCCGCTCGCCGCTGCCGGCTTCTCCTGCGTGGTGCGCTGCAGCTCTTCGCGAATCGCTGCTAACCGCAGCCCGCGCTCGGTCAAAATCTCTGCGGCGAAACACTTCTCCTCGCGCAGCAG
>JBAULP010000053.1:0-40142 GCA_049578265.1 Acidobacteriaceae bacterium | reverse complement strand
CAATGACTTCCAACTGCTTCTCCGCCAGGTCCGTAATCGAAACCCGCGACACCTTCGCCGGCTGCAGCGCCTTCTCGGCAAACGTCGTGATCTCGTCCGAGTACTCGATGATGTCGATCTTCTCTCCACGCAGCTCGCGGATAATCGACTGCACGCGCATACCCTTCATGCCCACGCACGCGCCCACCGGATCGACGTCCTTATCGCGACTCATCACAGCAATCTTGCTCCGCTCACCCGCCTCGCGCGCGATCGCCCGGATCGTCACGGTCCCGTCATAGATCTCCGGCACCTCCGACTGAAACAGCGACTGCACCAGCGCCGGCGCCGCACGCGACACGATCACCTGCGGACCCTTAGCAGCACGGTCCACGCGCAGCAGCACCACGCGCACCCGCTCGCCTACGGCAAACTGCTCCAGCCGGGACTGCTCGCGCTTCGGCATCCGAGCCTCGGTCTTGCCCAGGTCGAAGATCACATCCATCGGCTCCAGGCGCTTCACCGTCGCCGTAAGAATCTCGCCCGCGCGGTGCGCATACTCGTTGAACACGGTGTCGCGCTCAGCCTCGCGCACCTTCTGGAAGATCACCTGCTTGGCCATCTGTGCCGCAATACGGCCCAGCGGAGTGGTGTCCTTGTAGAAGCGCAGCTCCCCACCCACCTCAACCTCGGGCGCCAGCTCGCGCGCTTGCTCCAACGTCAACTGGTTGTCCGGGTCCTCGACCAGCTCCGGCGTCTCCACCACGGTCTTGTACACATACGCGCGAATCTCGCCCGTCTCGCGGTCCATCTCGCCGCGCATGTTCTCGACCGTCTTGTAATACTTGCGGGTCGCCAGCGCGATGGCGTCTTCAACGGCGCTCACCACGATCTCCGGGTCAATCCCCTTCTCGCGGCCCAAAATCTCAATCGACTGATACAAAGCACTTGCCATGTCGTCTCTCACTTCTTTCGGCGATCGCTACCGCCGATGATTCAAATTTCTCTTCCGTCGAACCCGTTGCCTTGATAAACCTTGCCGCTAAATCTCAGCCACCAACTGCGCCTTCTCCACGTTCGCCAGCGGAATCTCAACCGTCTGCACCGTCAACGTCTTCTTCGCCTTCCCCTTCTGCTTCACCGCAGAAAGATCGAGCGTAATCATCTTGCCGTCAAAGGCTGTCAGTCTGCCCGTGAAGTGACGGTTATTGTCCACCGCCGTAAACGTCTGCACCTTCGCCAGACTCCCGCGAAAGCGCTCGTAATCAGCCGGCTTCAGCAGCTTGCGTTCCAACCCTGGCGAGCTCACCTCCAGCGTGTACTCCGCACCCGGAATCAGATCCTCAACATCCAGCACCGTTCCAAAGTCGCGAGCAAACTCCGAACAATCCTCGTGCGTGACACCGGACAGGGTCTCGACCGGAACACCCTTGGGCAGGCTTGCTTCTTCGTTGGATGCTGCCTCAGCCGCAAACTTCTCGCGCGCCTCGGCGTTCTTCTCCAGAAACACCCGCAGCGTCCGATGCTTCGCTCCGCCCGTAAACTCCAGGTCCACCACCTCGAGCTGGTGCGAGGCCGCGACGCGGTCGGCGGTGGCGCGAATTGTCTCCATCTGCAAAGCCATAATTCCCTGCGGCAACTTCCCGTCTTGTCGTGCTGAGCCTGGAAGGTTGCTGTCACCCTCCGCCAGGCTGGGTCCCCGGCGGGCGTTCTTTGCCCGTTGGGGTAGAGACTGAATTTAGAGCAAACAAAAAGTGGGCTCTCGCCCACTCCTCTCTTCCGCCACTTTTCCGGTGCGCTCACGGATACGGACCGTTTGCCAGACGGCTGCTTTCAGCGGCAGAACAAATTCGTCTGCTGGGAGAATTCTAGGCCAACCGCCGCGAAAGTTCAACTCTGGCCTCTCCGGTGCAACAATAGGGAAGTATGATCCAAACCCAGATTCCCGAAGCGCTCACGTTCGACGACGTGTTGCTGGTTCCCGCCTACTCTGAAGTGGTTCCCACTCAGGTCAGCACCCAGGTCCAGTTGACCAAGACCATCACCCTGGCAACCCCCCTGATGTCGGCTGCCATGGACACCGTCACCGAGTCGCGCATGGCCATCGCCATGGCCCAGCAGGGTGGCCTCGGCGTCGTCCACCGCAATCTGAATATCGAACAGCAGGCCGGCGAAATCGACAAGGTCAAGCGCTCCGAGAGCGGCATGATCGTCGATCCCGTCACCATCGAGCCCGAGCGCCCCATCTCCGACGCCCTCGAAGTCATGCGCCGCTTCAAGATCTCCGGCGTCCCCGTCACCAAGAACAACAAGCTCGTCGGCATCCTCACCAACCGCGACCTTCGCTTCGTCTCCCGCACCGACATCCCCATCGGCGACGTGATGACCAAGACCAACCTCATCACCGTTCCCGTCGGAACCACCCTCGAGCAGGCCGAGCAGATCCTCCATCAACACCGCGTAGAAAAGCTCCTCGTCGTCAACGACACTTACGAGCTCAAAGGCCTCATCACCGTCAAAGACATCCAGAAGAAGCTGAAGTACCCCAACGCCAGCAAGGACGAGCAAGGCCGCCTCCGCGTAGCCGGCGCCATCGGCGCCACCGGCGACTACCTCGAGCGCGCCGCCGAGCTCGTAAAATACCGCGTCGACGCCCTCGCAATCGACTCCGCCCACGGCCACTCCTCCCGCGTCCTCGAAGCCGTCTCTGAAGTGAAAAAAGCCTTCCCGGACGTCGCCCTCCTCGCCGGAAACATCGCCACCTACGAAGGCACCATGGCCCTCATCGACGCCGGCGCGGACGCCGTAAAAGTCGGCATCGGTCCCGGTTCCATCTGCACCACCCGCATGGTCACCGGCGCTGGCATGCCCCAAATCACCGCAATCTCCGAAGCCTACCGCGCAGCCAGAGAGCGCGGGGTCGCCATCATCGCCGATGGCGGCATCAAGTACTCCGGCGACATCACCAAGGCCCTAGCCGCCGGCGCCAGCGTCTGCATGATGGGCTCCCTCTTCGCCGGCGTCGACGAAAGTCCCGGCGAGACCATCCTCTACCAGGGCCGCAGCTTCAAGACCTATCGCGGCATGGGCAGCCTCAGCGCCATGGCCCAGGGCGGCGGCGAACGCTACTTCCAGGGCAAAGACGACATGGAGTCCGAGACCGCCCGTACCTCCATCACCGCTCGCGAAAGCAACGGCAACCGCCTCGCCAAGTTCGTTCCCGAAGGCATCGAAGGCCGCGTCCCTCATCGCGGTCCGCTCGAAGCCATGGTCTATCAGCTCGTCGGCGGCCTCCGCTCCGGGATGGGCTATCTCGGCTGCTCCACCATTGAAGAGTTGCAAGAAAAAGCGCGCTTCATCCGCATCTCCGGAGCAGGTCTCCGCGAAAGTCACGTCCACGACGTCGTCATCACCCGCGAGGCGCCCAACTACCACGTCGAGTAGCCCTGACCACAAGCGCTGCAAGGCTGATATCATCCCCAAAACATTCATTAGGGGATCTATGCGCCTCAGTCTCACGCTTTCTGGAAAACTTCTGACCACAGCAGCCGCAGCCTTTGTTGCGGCCGCGCTGCTTAACCCCGCCCGCGCGCAGCAGGCCCCCGCACCGCACGTCTTCTTCCGCGTGCAGCTAGCCCCCTCCGTCTCCGGCCCACTCAGCGGACGCCTCCTCGTCTTCCTCAAGCAAGGCAAGGGCGACAAAGAAGTCAACATCCAGGAGTTCCATCCCGGCGAGACCTGGGTAGCAGCCCAGGAGATCCACGACCTCACGCCCGGCCAGTCCGTCGAAATCGACGCCGACCAGATCGCCTATCCCAAGCCCTTCTCCGCATTAACCTCCGGCGACTACGAAGTCCAGGCCGTCCTCGACACCGACCACACCTACAACTACTCCGGCCGCACCCCCGAAGACTGGGTCAGCCCCGTACTCACGCTCTCCCAATGGAATCCCGCCAGCCCTGAACCCACCCTCACCCTCAGCGAACATCCCGCCGACAACCCCATGCGCGCAGCCGCCCTCGCCAAGGTCCAGGCAGACGTAAAGCCCGGCGAGATCGAAAAGCAGGAGATGCAGAGCCCCCTGCTAACAAACTTCTCCGGCAACCCCACCTCGATCAAGGCCTGGGTCGTTCTTCCTCCCGGCTACACTACCTCCAGCGATCACTACCCAACCGTCTACTACACCCACGGCTTCGGCGGCGGCCTCGAGTACAACCTCATCCAGGCAGCGATGATCCGCAACCGCATGGTCGAAGGCAAGATGCCTCCCATGATCTGGGTGATGCTCGACGAGTCCTGCCCCGAGGGCACGCACGAATTCGCCAACTCCGTAAACAACGGCCCCTGGGGCACCGCGCTCACCACCGAGTTCATCCCCTGGCTCGAGCACAAATACCGCATGGACGCCCGCCCCAACGGCCGCTTCCTCAACGGCCACTCCAGTGGCGGATGGGCAACCCTGCAGCTCGAAGTCAACTATCCGCAAGTCTTCGGCGGCACCTGGTCCACCTCACCCGACCCCAGCGACTTCCACAACTTCACCGGCCCCGACCTCTACGCTCCGCACGCCAACGTCTACCATCGTCCCGACGGCACGCCCTATCCCATCATGCGCATGAATGGCAAAGTCATCGCCACGCTCGAGCAGTTCACCAAAATCGAAGCCGTCCTCGGCCCCTACGGCGGCCAGATCACCTCCTTCGACTGGGTCTTCTCGCCACGCTCCAGGAGCGGCGCCCCCATGCCTATGTTCGACCGCGTCACCGGCGACGTAAATCCCTACGTCGTCTCCTACTGGCATGATCACTACGACCTCGCCCACCTCGTCGAGAAGGAGTGGCCAGAAAACGCCCATCTCCTCAAAGGCCGCATCCATCTCTTCGTCGGCACGGCCGACACCTTCTACCTCGACGGCTCAGCCCATCTATTCGACGCGCGCCTGCAGAAGCTCGGCGCGGACGCGCACTTCACCTACATCCCCGACCGCTCGCACTTCGACCTCTACATGGTAGGCAAAGACCGCTACGGCCTCTTCGACCAGATCGCTGCTGAAATGTACGCAGTGGCTCGCCCCGGCACCAGCTGGAAGAAGCCCGAGTAGCACCACCGTCAAGTGGTAGGAGTCGTATCGCGCACCATCGCCTCAAAGCGATGCAGCGTATTAAAACGGTTGCGCTCATAGAGCCGGCGTGCAGGAAGATTCGCCTCAGTAACAGTGAGCGAAAGCTGCCGCACCCCGCGCTTCACACCCTCCCGAGCACAATGCTCGAGCATCATCTGCCCCAGTCCCTGCCCTCGCAGTGATGGCGCGATACATATCTGCGTAATGTGGTTCACGTCCGCCCGGACGCGCGAACACAACAGCACCGCCTCAACCGCTGAACAACGTGCACCCTCGGGGCCTCCGCTCGTTTGCGCTGGCGCGTCTGCATCGCGCAGCACCCAGGAGCTCTCCGGATCAAACACACCGCAACCCGGAAACCGAATGATGTTATGCAGAAAACGCTGTGCCCCATGCAGTGTGCGGTACTGGTCGTTGATGCCAGCGTCCATATGGTCCGCGTAACAGCGGTGGATCAGCTTCGCCGCGCCTTCATAAAACTCGGGCTGCCACGACTGCAGGATCAGCCGCCGTCCAGGATGCATGGCCGCCAGATCCATCTCCGTGCTCGACGGGTGAGTCTCCAGATCTCGCAACATGAAGCAGCGCGGAAAGCTGGCAAACCCAGCCGCCTCAAACGGATCGTTCAGTGCCCCATCCGGAAACATCAACAACTGCGATTCGACGCGATCAACACCCGGCGTCGCTTGCACTAACTCAAGTAAATGATGAAGCAGCGTGTCGCAGATCGGATTGACCGTCGACTCGGTCTCGCCGAAAGCGTATACGTCGCCAATCACGGCCTTCGCACCCTCGCACACACAGAAGGCATATCCCACAATGTGTCCGGCCTGCAACGCCACGAAGCCAGGCAGAATCCGGCTATCCAGATAGTCCAGAAGCATCGTCGACGCGCGCGTATAGTCCCAGTGCAACCGACGCTGCCATCGCTCTGCTTCATCGCGCAACAACGGCCTCAACTGCGCAGCGGAGAAGTGGCGCAGGTCCAGGATCTCAAGTTGTGCATAGTAGCTCTGCAGTTGGCTCAACGACGGCCTGCCTTCTCCTCTTCCTCAACTTTGAGGATAGATCTTATATACCGAAAGCCCCTGCGCCGGATAAAGCAGTACCGGCTGAGTCATCCTGCCCTTTACGTAACTCTCGAGCAGTTGCACGTCCCGCGTCGGAAATACCACCAGGTGCTCTCCCGGAGGAACTCCGTCCGTGGCATAGCTGACAACTTTATGATCTCTGTAAAACGCCAACCCGTAAACCAGGTCTCGCCGCACATCAAACTCTGCGACCACCGACGCGTTTGGGTCAGCCTGTTGAATCTCTCGCGCCAGCGGACGGGCCGAGTAGTTCAAATCCAGGAGATGCCCATTCCTCCCCAACAAAAAGTAAAGCAGCCCTACCAGCGGAATCATCGTAACCAGGCGAAGGTGCTTCACCCCAAACCTTCGCGTCACCAAAATAACAAGCAGCGTAGCCGCACATCCCAATAAAATTGCCCAGGTCAAAATCTTCGGCGCAGGAATCAACTTCTGATACACCATGTATTGCGGACACAGAATCAATACAAAGGTAAGAAATCCCGTGAGGCCCGCATGGAGATACAACAGCCAGTTTGAGATTCCACCGCGGCGAATGCGAAACAGGTAATCGCCGGTGAGGATAGCCAGCGGCGGAATCGAAGGAAGAATATAACCCGGCAGCTTCGAATCCGAAAAAGAAAAGAAGATGATCGGAAACAGCGCCCACAGCACCAGAAACTCCGGAAACGCATCCCCTGCCCGCACATGCCCGACATAGCGTTGCGGCTTGAATCTCACCTTCCACTCCGCAATCGAAGTGTCCAGTCCGTCGATCAGCGCACGGAACGATAGCGCCGTCCACGGCATCATCCCCAGGATCAGCACAATCAGGTAGTAATACACCGGCTGATGATGGTGGTACAGATTCGTTGTGTAGCGCTCCAGGTTGTGCTTCCAGAAAAACTCATCGAAGAAGGTAGGATTGCGCCGCTGCACCGCGATGTACCACGGCAACACCATCACAAGATAAAGGATGATCCCTGGAATCCATATCGTTCGCCGCAGCGCCGACCACTCGCGCCGAAGCCCCAGAAACAAGCAAATGATCGCTAGCGCGAGAAACGGCGCCACCGGGCCCTTCGCCAACGTAGCCGCCGCGCCAAAGAAGTAGAGATCGAACAGCCAGAACTTCTTGCCCGTCTCATACCACGCATACCAGCCCAGCATGCCAATGCAAAACGGCGCGGCCAGTTGCATATCTGTGGAGGCGCCGCGCGAGAACGCAAACATCGCCACCGCCGTCACCATGATCAGTGCGGCATCCAGGTGGCCTCCTGGTCGGAATCGCTTCAGGTGCAGAAACGCCAGGATGATCAGTGCAAGCGCGCCGGTCGCCGAAGCCAGCCTCGCCGTCCAGTCATAAACCCCCAGCTCACGGTAATACCCCATCGCGCGCCAGTAATACAGCGCCGGCTTCTCCAGCCACGGCTTGCCATAAAGTATCGGCGTCACCGTTCCGCTCATCAGGCACTTGTACGACGCATGCAGATCGGTTGGTCGCAGGCTATGCGGCACGATGCTGGCATGCATCGCATCACACTCGGCTGTATGCGCCGCCAGCATCTCGCGCGCAATCTGCGCATAGCGCGGCTCATCTGCCCCCACCAATCCCAGTTGATCGCCACCAAAGATCGGGATCAGTCCATAAAACAGGAAGAACCCCACAAACACCAGCAGCACTGCGAACTCCGTCGCCGTGTACCCCAGGTGATTATGCCGCAGCCAGTAAATCCCTCGTCGCCAGCCACTCGCAGGCGTCGACGGTGCCGCTGCGGTATCAGACCCCGCAGGCGCGGTCGCGGATTGGGGAGAGTCCATCAAAGTGATATCAAGAGATTTGTTTGCACTCCGCGAATCGATTCGGTCAGAGATCATTGCAGGTCTACTCGTGCTGCCTGCTCCATATTCGCCAAGCGAACCCTAGGCTAACAGAATCGAAGGCAGTGTTGGAGCTTCGACATGCTCGGCACCATTCACAATCGGCACGCAAGCCTCACGAAGATCTCCCACGATCCGTTCAATCACATCAGCAAGCGTGCCCTCCATACTGCATCCGCTTGCGTTCCGATGCCCCCCTCCGCCATACCGCTCGGCAATCACCGAGACATCCAGCTTGTAACGGCTTCGCAGGCTGAGCCGAAACTGTCCGCGCTCCTCTGCCTCACGCACAAACACCGCAGCCTCCACACCAGCAATGCCGATAAGATGGTTTGCAACCCCTTCACAGTCCTCTACTGTAGCTCCCACGCGATTCATCTCTTCCAGCGTCACGTAACTCCAGGACACAGCACCCTCAATCTGAATATTGCTCAATGCAATCCCCAGCAGACGAACCTTGCTCGCCGGGTTGCAGAAGTAGACCGCCGAAGCGATGCGATTCGGGTTGGTCCCGCTCTGCACCAGGTGCTTCGCCATCGCAAACGTGGACGCCGTGGTGCTCGGATAATTAAACGATCCCGTATCCGTAAGAATCGCCGCATACAAACAATCGGCCATCGCATGGCTGATTGGAATCCCGGCAGCGGCCGCCAGGTCGTACACCATGCAGCCCACAGCAGCAGCCTCCGGATCAATCCAGTTGAAATCCGCGAACTCCCGCCCGCTTCGGTGATGATCGATGTTGATCGTCAGCGCCGGCGGTGCCGCATCATACTCAGACCGGTCGATGCTGCAGCGGTCCAGCGAATCGCACTCGAGGAAGATAGCCGCGTCGGCCGCCGGAAACGTGCATGCGATCCGATCTCTACCCGCAAGAAATTTAAAGTTCGGCGGAATCGGGTCGATGAACACCACCGTCACTATCTTCCCCATCGCTTCAAGAAGATGACACAAACCCAGCGCAGATCCAATCGCATCTCCGTCAGGACGAACATGCGAGCTGATCACGAAACTCTCTCGTTCGTGAATCAGTCGCAACAATTCGGAGATCGAGGCCTGATTTTTCATGGCAGATAGCCCAGCCAAAGCCGCGTCAGCGCGTTGGCTCGGTTGGTTTCAACGCCTCCTTCGCCACCTTATCGGCGAGTTTGCTGCGTCGCTTCTCCATGCGCCCAAACAATTCGTCCATCCGCGAATTAATCTTCTCCGACCGGTCAATCGCAAACGTAATCTCTGGAACATGCCGCACATTCATCCGCTGCCGAATCTCTGTGCGAATATAGCCGCGCGCCGCCATCAATCCCTCCAGCGTCTGCGCCTCTTCCTCTTCCGTCCCCACCACCGCAATAAACACTCGGCAACTCTTCCCCCCAGGCGCCAGTACAACCTCCGTGACGTGACACGGAGCAATGCGTGGATCCGAGAGTTCGCCCTCCAACATGGCGGTAATCTCTTCGGCAAAGGTGTTCACAACACGACCGCGGTGATAAGTTCTAGCTCGTTGCTCAGGCATGGTTGACTCTACAGGGTAGCACTCTTCCGCGCGTCGAAAACAAGACAGTTTCTTTTTCTGTCACTGCGATCTACTTTTCTTCGCCCGGAGTCACATCCACCTCAATATAACTATCCAAAATCTCGCATCCCAGCCCAACCGCCAGCCTGCGCGCGGCCGCTTCCACCTCAATCAACTGGCCCTTAAGATATCCGCTCGAACTGGAAATAGCCGCCACGCCCAGCGTCGCCCGGTTCCACACCAACGCTTCATCCAGCTCCGCCACCGAAACATTGAACCCATGCCGCAGCTTGTCCTTAAGCGACCGCACCACCTGCCGCCGGTCCTTAAGCGACTGCGCGTGCTCAATTCCGAGCTCCAGCGTAAGCGTGGCAATCGGCATAACCCTACGCTAATCCCTGCGACGGCGCCCTCGCCGTCGACTTCCGCTCCACAAACGTGGGCAGCACCAAAATCGACTCCGCCGTACGCGCCGGCAGCTCATCCGTCTTGGGATGCCGTATCCGCTGCAGCAACGCCGTCGCCGCCGCCCGCCCCATCTCCTGCAGCGGCTGCCGAACCGTCGTCAGCGGAGGATTATTCGTAGCAGCCCCCACCACGTCGTCGAACCCCAGCACCGACACCTGTGTCGGCACATCAACACCCGCCTCGCGCAGCGCGACAATCGCTCCCATCGCCGAAAGATCGTTAAATGCAAACACTGCCGTAAACGGATCCTGCCTCGCCAGCAGCTTGTGCGTCGCCACCCGTCCCGGCTCCAGCGTCGGGTCATCCCCCTCCAGCGCCACCACAAGCTGCGGCTGAATCGGAAGATGCAACTCCGCCGCAACCTTCTCGATCGCCTGCCACCGAGCCTCCGTATCCGAACTGAAACTCTGGCCCTTGATGAACGCAATGCTGTGATGCCCCAGCCGCTGCAAATGCTCCAGCGCATACCGCGCAGCCAGGTTGTGGTCCAATTCAATATTCAGAATCGACGGCGTCCGCAGGTGTCCTGATACAGCAACAATCGGCACCGGCAGTTCCACATCCAGCGCCGAGTCCACGGCGATAATCCCCTCCACCGCGCGCGACAGCAACAGTGCCGGATAGTCGCGCAATAACTCTTCGCGATGATGATGGCTCACCACGAAATAAAAGAACCCGCTCAGCAGCAGCACGTCCTCAATGCCACTCAGCACCGCCGCAGAATATCCACCACTGATCTCCGGCACCATCACCCCAATGGTCTGCGACCGCCGGCTCCTCAGCCCTCGCGCCAGCGGACTCGCCTTATAGTTCATCTCCGCCGCCGCAGCCAGTACCCTCTTCTGCGTCGCGGCAGAGATCCGATGCGTATTTCCAGAGTTGTTGATGACGCGAGAAACCGTGGTCTGCGAAAGCCCCAGATGCATCGCCAGCTCCTTCAGGCTGCGCCCGGAGCTCATGTGTTTCACGGCATTAATCTTTCGCTCATCAGACATAGGAGAAAATGCAGCTTGCCACAGCGAAATCGCTAACCCAAGAGTAACCGGAAACAGCCCGCCGCGCCTCCGAAGTCAAAGGGCGCGCCGCAGCGCGCCCTCTGTGTTTGGCTCCGGTTAGGCTAGAACTCGAAACGGCCCTGGAAAGTGACCGTCCGCGATCCCAGAAGGACGTTACTGTCGGACAGATTCACTTGCCCGAAGTTCGTCGCATTGATGTTGTTCGAAATATCCTGGCCATTCAAGTTTGTGTTGTTGAACAAATTGAATGCATCCGCGCGAATTTCGAAGCTTGCGTTCTCGCCCAGAATCCGCATCTTCGGCAGACCAAACTTCTTGGTAAGCGAAGCATCGAAGTCCTTGTAACCCGGACCGTCGAAGGAGTTACGAGCCATCCCGGGAGGCGGAGGAAGCGCAGCGTTCACCGCAGGGAAGGTACCCGTCATCGCCGCTTCGAAATTCGGTACGTTGAAGTACTGATTCGAGTAAGCAACGACTGTGCCGCTGTTGCCGTTAACCGTTGCCGTTGGTGCGGCGGCATTGGCAGCAGTGGCAACCGCTGCATAATTCGGCCAGTTGCTGCCCGATTCGAACGCCTTGTTGCTCGTGGATTTGCCCGCGCCGCCAAGATACTGCGGACGAAGGTTCTGATAGCCGCATGTGGAGCAATACAGCGACTGTCCGATTCCAAAATTAGGCGTCCAACCGAAGCCAGTATGGACGTTGAAGATGCCGCTCAGCGACCAGCCACCCGCCACCTTCTCAAGCCAACCGTGTCCGTGGAAGATCACCGGCTGCCAGAGACCAAACGCCTTGAATTGCTTGCCGACGTTGAAGTCCGAGCGTCCCCACGCGTAACGCGGGCTCGCCGGATAGTACGGATCCTCCTCGTACGGCCCCGACCCGTCGTCCATGCTCTTCGACCACATGAACTGAGCGTCGAGCTGGAAGTGGTGAGACATCGGATGCTTCAACTCAGCAAGCATCGCATTGTTGTTAGAAGCGCCAGAGCTCGGATAGTAGTCCGTGCTCGTAACCAGCGGGTTTAAGGGAACGCCCAGCACCAGCGCATTCGCGTTGGCATTCTCCTGCGTGATTAGATGATGCGACGCACTTCCCTGATATCCCAGCGACGCAACCAGCCAGTTCTTGATCTCATAGTCAGCGCCAAGCGAGTAGTGGTAGGAGTACGCCGTCGGAAGACCGCCCGTCGTGTTGCCAACCGCCGTGATCGACGCGTTGCCTCCAGTTGGTAGATTGTTCGAATTGTATGCAGTGATGGTATTCGGATTCGAAGCAAAGCCATTCAGCGATGTGGGGCTGCTCGAAATCCCGTACAGGATGTCAGTACCGTTCGCTCCGGGATTGGACGGGCTGGAGTATTGGAAGGTGTAGTACCCCTGCGACGGCGGATTGCCACCCGAGTTTGCCGAGATGGCGATCTCTTCCTGGTTGAAGTTCAGGCCGTATCCTCCACGCACGACTAACTTGTCGTGGAACATCTCAGGACTCCAGTTGAATCCAAGCTGCGGACCAAAATTGCCCTTCTGCGGCGTCCACAGATTGCCACCTTGGCGCATGTTGATTCCCGTAAAGAAGGCTGAGCCTGCACCGAACTGAACAACGCTCAAGTTGTTCTGCTTCGTGTAAAGCGAACCGAAGTACGAGTAGCGTATGCCACCGTGGAGTGTCAGATTTGGCCGGATCTTCCAGTCATCCTGCACAAATGCACCGAACAGATTCTCCCGATCGTCCTGGCGAGCTCCGCCCGGAGATCCAGTCACCGTATTGAAGTTGCCAGCTTCTAACTCCGGAGCATCATTCAGGAAATCCCAGATGTCGTAGAAGTTGTAGTTGGGGCGGCCAATCGGATTGTTGAGATAGTGCAGGTTCGTATAGTCCGCACCGAATTTGATCGTCTGCTCGCCGACAATCTTCGTAGCGGTGTCCTTATAACCATAGGTCCATTGATTCAGGTCGCTCCCCAGAGAAGAGCCGAACTGATTGATGGTGATCGAGCCAATTTGATTCACTTGATCCTGCGGCAGTCCAACCGGCTGTTGCGGGTTGGAAGCAATTTCATTCCAACGCCAGCCCGCAGCATTTGCGCGCGCTTCGTTCAGAAAGCTCGAACTAAACGTATGGTTCCAGATCACGGAAAAGGCGTCATTAACCTGTGCGTGATGGAACAGGTTGTAGGCGCGCGATCCGCCGTTGTAGGACGTGTTCCCCTGCGGCACCCAATAGATGGCAAACGCCGCGTGATCCTTCTGCGTGACCTGCGCGTCGAGGCGACCGTTGTATTGCCGATAGTAGGAGGTAAACGGGCTTTCCGTCGCGTAGTCTGCAATATCCGCAACATTCGTCAGACCGCCACCGACTCCAGGAACAGCCGTTGTACCGGTCGCAGTCGGGTCCTGTGTCCCAAGAGGATACAACTTCGGATTCAACGGCGAGCCAATATTCAGGCCCTGTCCTGCGATCGTGTTGCAGGTCGTGCCTTCCACCAGTCCGATGCCCGCGCATGTTGAAGGAACGATCCCGGTCGAGGTGACACCTGCTCCAGGAAACGTAAGGAATGTCGAAGCTATGCTACCCGTTGGCCCTAACGCATCGAACGCCGCGGTGTCATACCAACCGGTACCCGTGGTCGTCGAGTTGTCCGGCGAAGATTCGAAGTCAAAGAAGCCAAATACCCTGTTCTTCCAGAAGGGGCCTCCGATGCTGCCACCATACTGATCGAATCGCGCGGTATCTCTCTGCGGATTAGTGCTTCCGTCAGGTTCAACGATCGTGTGCTGATATGCATTCAATCCTGGGCGGTAAATACCAAGAAACGCGCTGCCATGCAGTGTGTTGGTTCCGCTCTTGGAAGTAATCAACGTCTGCGCACCGCTGAAGCGGCCGTTCTCAGCGTCGTAATCGTTGGTCACAATTCTGATGTTCCCCACGGAGTCCGGATCAGGGGTAATAACAGTCGTTCCGCCCCACACCGCGCTCACCGTGCTGATGCCGTCGATCGAGATGCTGTTGGTCTCATACTGTCCGCCATTCGCGTTCGCCTGCGGACCATTCTCCGTCGGCGCCTGGCCACCATTGCCCGATCCGCCCGGCCCCTGGGTCCCTGGATTGCTGTTCACACCGCCGCCGGCGCTCTGCGATCCATCGCTGATCGCTCCCGGAGCCAACTGCGTCAACGTAAACACATCGCGGTTCCATGAAGGCATGTGGTTAATGTCATTGCTGGTGATGGTTCCACCGATATTTGCCGTCTCTTGGTCCAATGCGGGCTCGGTCGAAGCATTCACCGTTACTTGCTGCGTCGTTCCAGCCAGCCCCAATTGCACATTCAGCGCATTCGCTTGCTCTGGAATGAACTGCAGATGGTCCAGCACCTTCTCCTGAAAACCCGCGCGGTCAACCGTCAGCGTGAACACATCCGCAGGCAGCGCATTGAAATTGAACACACCGGCGTCATTGCTGGTGCGTACGACAGTCTCATTCGTGGAGTTGTTCTTCAACGTGAGCGTAGCGCCAGGAATGACCGCCCCTGTCGGATCTGTAACGACGCCCTGCACCGAAGTACGGAACTGGGCGTGCGCGAAGCTCGCTGTAAACATCATGGCGAAGAGAACCAGCATCGAGAGCGCTGAAGTACCAGACCACCGGAACATCGAAGCTCCGTTCGTGGCTGGGCTCGGACTGGATGAGCGTGGACGTACGTGCGGCATAGTGCCTCCGAAAATGTTGCTGTAAGTTGCTATCTGCTTTGCAGTTGCACAATCGTTTGCTCATCTTTGCGCAAACGATTGTGCAACGCACGAATTTTTAGCAGCGTCGAAGTACCAATGTCAAGCCTTGACGGTATTCGGCCGCCCCACCCCACCCCCATTCCCGCCCGCGGGAGCCCTCACCCTCCCGCTTAAACCGCCTCAATCCTACTTTTTCTTCCCAGCCGCCTTGCCCGTCCCCTTTCCAGACTTTCCTTTCCCGCCCTTCGCGCTACCGCCCGCGCCAGCCCCCGCTCCCAGCACCTGGATCACCGCGCTCCCAACCGGGCTACCCTGCCCCGAACAAGCATCCCATCCCGGCCCCGCCGAGAACGCCCCATTATTCCCCTGCGTTATGTCCCGAAATGCCTTCTTCGCCGACGCCGCATAGATCGTCGGCTGAATAAACCCCGCGGAAACTCCATTCTGCTGGTTAGCCAACGCAATCAACCCTGCCCAAAGCGGAGCGACGGCGCTCGTCCCACCAATCACCGTCGTCTCACCATCAACTCTAATCACGTAACCCGTGGACGGGTCGGCATCCCCTGCAACGTCCGGCACGCCGCGTCCACCTCCAGCACTCGGAGCCGCGGGCACCTTGGAGTTCTGCTGCCAAACCGGCAAAGGAAACAGCGCGCTCACACCCCCGCCGGTCGCCCCTTCGTCATCCGCCAACTCATTCCACACCACCTCACTCGTAATCGTCGAACCCGATCCGATCAGCTTCGTTCCGCCGCACGCCAACACATGCGGTGACGAAGCCGGGAAGTCCACATTGTTCCCCGTCGCTCCATCGGTCGAGCCACTATCTCCGCAAGCCACGGTAATCGTCACTCCCACCGCAGCCGCCGCCTGGCAAGCCGCATCCAACGCGCTCCACGCCTGCTGCGTCCACGTCGACTCCGGCCCTCCCCAGCTAATCGAGATCACGCTCGGTTTGTTCGTCGTGTCATGCACCGCCGTCGACACCGCATCGATAAACCCCTGATCGGTATTCGTCGCAAAATACACCACAATCTTCGCTCCCTGAGCGATCGCTCCACACACTTCGATATCCAGCATCACCTCGCCGTCGGCCCCATTCGCGTTACCCGGCGTGTTCTTTCCCCCATCCACCGAAACCGCCGTAACCGATGGTGCCGACCGCCCAAGCGTCTTGAAGTAAGCCGTCAAATCAGCCGTTCGATAGCCTCCACCGAGTTCGACAATCCCAATCGTCTGTCCACTCGCCGTCGCCCCTGCGGGAAATCCATAAAGCTCGCCCACCTGTACCGGCGTGTACGAAACGTTATCTGCGTGCGGCTTCGCTATGCGAAAATGCGGCTTCGCCTGCGGCCGGTTATCCAGACCCAGCACGGCCAAAACATGCTCCTGCAACTCCTCCGGCAGATGAATCGCTCCCTCCCGAACGCGGAACGTCCCAGCCGCGGTCGTCTTCATCGCAAGCGAAACACCAAACGCCTTCTGCATCGCAGCCGCGCTGCCGCTCAGGTGAATCGTTCGCCGACCAGGGTGCGCCATCACCGCAGTCAGGCCAAACTCCTTCGCGAACGCCTTCACCAGGCGAACCGACTCCGCACTCGCACCATGCCGGCTAGCAAACGCAGCCCGCGTCATGCGCTCCAACGGCCGCCCCCGTTTCATCGTGAACGGAGTCTTCGGCACAAGGATCACCGATACAGTAATCTTCCCCATCTTCCCTGCGCCAACCTTCGGCTGCACGCTCGATGGAACGCCACCCTCCGCGTACGAAGTCTTCTCACTGCCCGCCAAAGGCACACGACGTTGCGACGAAAACCGGACCGAACCTGCCATCACACTCACCTCGAATCGAACTTCTGCCGATTGGATGCAACCTGCCGTTCTCACGCTCACCCCGCCACACCAATTCACGCAGGGCACGCACTCATCCACCGCGAATGACAACATTGCGCCAATGCGCATCGCACGTCACCGTCGCGTACACCGTGGTCGCCGCAGTTGGATAGTAGTATAGAAAGCCATGGCGAAATCAATTCGACGCCTTTGGGATGACGCAGCCCATACCTGGGCAGCCATGCCCAAACCGCAGGCTTTGCGCTGGTATGCGGCTGTGCTCCGGCAAGCGCCCACAATTCTACGAGAGCGGAAGCTTTACGCCGCCGACCGCGAGATGCGCGGCAACCTTCGTTTTTTTCTCCTCGGAAAGACGTTTCCAGTAGATCTGGACTCCATCAACTCCACAGCGGGCAACGGCTATGCCTTCCTCCGAGAGTTCTTTGTTCGCCGAATTTATTTCCGCGAGTTCAATCACCTCAAGTTCGACGTCTGCCTCGACCTTGGCTGCAACACCGGCGTGGTCACCAGTTTCCTGAAGGTTCTCGCCGGCCCTGAAGGAAAAGTTCTCGGCGTCGATCCGCTCACCTACCCCGGCAACGCGTTTCGCTCCCGCATCGGTAATACTCCAGGCATCACCCTTCACCAGGGCGTCCTCTGCGGAGAATCCCTGCGTCACAATGCCGCCGCCCTCCATGCCATGTGTGACGCCTACGGCTTCGACACCGGCCACGCCATCACCGTCAGTGAACTGATGGATCGGTACGGCCTGCAACAGATCGACTTCCTCAAAATGGACATTGAAGGCGCAGAGTTCGCGATCTTCCGCGACGCTGGGTCCTGGCTCGATCGCGTGGACTCTCTCGCGATGGAGGTGCACAACACCGAAGGCGATCCAACCGAGATCATCGAACGCCTGCGCCAGGCCGGGTTCCGCGTCAAGTGGCTCGACGATAACGGCTATCCAGTGGATCCGCATCAAGCAGGCTACATCTACGCCTCGAAGACCGGGTCACTGAAAAACTAGAACCGTCTATCAACCCTCACCTGACCGCGCAAAGTCGCGGCATCATGCCTCTCCCAATGTCGCCTCAACCTCGCTCGATTCATCCGAAGGCCGAGCTTGAGGAGCGATAGAATCGGCTCATGGATCTCCAAGCGATTCAATCCGCTCTGCGCGAGCACCACTTCGACGGCTGGCTCTTCTACGACCATCATCACCGCGACCCCATCGCCTATCGCATCCTCGGCCTCGATGAAGACAGCTTCGTCTCCCGCCGCTGGTTCTACTTCGTCCCGGCCGAAGGCGAACCGCGCAAGCTCGTCCATCGCATTGAGTCCGGCAAGCTCGACACCGTTCCCGGCAGCAAAGACGCCTACTCTTCCTGGCAGGAGCTAGAACAAAAGCTCGAGACCATGCTCGATGGCTCTACCACCATCGCCATGCAATACTCTCCGCGCAACGCCATCATGTATGTCGCCATGGTCGACGCCGGCACCGTCGAACTCGTCCAGTCCATGGGCAAGCAGGTCGTCTCCTCCGCCGACCTCGTCAGCGTCTTCGAGGCCGTCCTCACCGACCAACAGATCGCCTCGCACTTCGAAGCCCAGCGCCGTCTCGATGCAGTTCTCGCCGCCGGCTGGAAGTACATCGGCGAATCCGTCCGCAGCGCCGCGCCCATCACCGAGTTCGATGTCGTCGAGTTCCTCAAGCGTGAAATGACTCAGGCCGGCCTCTGGACCGACCACGGTCCCAACTGCAGCGCCGGCCCCAACTCCGCCGACTCCCACTACGAGCCCACCGCTGAACACTCCCGCACCATCCGCAACGGCGACTTCATCCTCATCGACATCTGGGCCAAGCTGGCGGCCGCAGGCAATCCGAACCAGCCCGATCCCACTGCCATCTGGTACGACATCACCTGGACCGGCGTCATCGGTCGCGATCCCTCCCCGCGCGAGCAGCTCATCTTCAACACCGTCCGCGACGCCCGCGACGCCGCCATCGAAGCCATCCAGCGCGCCTACACCGAAGGCCGACCCATCGCCGGCTGGCAAGCCGACGATGCTGCCCGCGCTGTCATCCGCGACGCAGGCTTCGGCGAGTTCTTCACCCACCGCACCGGTCACAACATTGCCATCATTCTCCACGGCAACGGTGCCCATCTCGACAACCTCGAAACCCACGACGAGCGCCTGCTCCTGCCCAACACCTGCTTCTCCGTAGAGCCCGGCATCTACTTCCCCGGCGAGTTTGGCGTCCGCAGCGAAGTCAACATGATCACCCGCCCCAGCAGCCATGAGCGCGCAGGCGGCGCCATCGTCACCGGCCCCGTGCAGCGCGAACTCCTGCGAATTTGAACCCCACCCTCCTCCCGCACTGGTAGAATCGACAGCGATGGCCACACCAACGCAGCAACAGCAAGTCGCGCAGCAAGGCTCCGGCGAAAAGTCCATGTTCCCCATCGTCGTTCTTCTCGCGGGATGGCTGGTTCCCGGCGCAGGACATTTTCTTGTGGGCAAATGGGTGCGCGCGCTTCTCATCTTCGCCGCCATCCTCACTATGTATACGGTCGGCCTCGCGCTAGCCGGACAAATCTACCTGCCCAACACCGGAGACATCCTCGACATGTTGGGCTTTGTCGGCCAGCTAGGCACAGGCCTGCTCTACGTGCTCGCTCGCATCTTCGGCTGGGGCGCCGCCTCGTACATCAACACACTCGCCGACTACGGCACCAAGTTCCTGGTGGTCGGCGGCCTGCTGAATGTCATCGCTGCCATCGACGCCCACTCACTGGCCAACGGCAGAAAGGCCTCTCTCTGATGCTGACTCAATTCTCCGCCGCTCTCATCTTCGCTCTCTGCGTCTCCGTGGTCTTCGGCATCACGCAGCGCGCCCAGCCGAAAATGATGGTTCGCTTCGGAGCTCTCTGTTTCGTTCTGATGATCGGCGCAGTCATCGTCGCAAGCTGGGCGATGTGGGCCATCAAGCACTAAGCACGCCACGCCTCTCAGAATGGATTTGAGTTTGGATTGCTAGGAGTCGACGTACTCCCCGTGCCGCTAGTGCTTGTGGTGCCTAGCCCTCCCGTAGTTCCGGTCGTCCCATTGAGCCCACCAGCATTCGACTGCCCTGATAAGTTCTGCCCAAAGCTGCTCGCCGACTGCGAAGACACACCCCCACCCGTCACATTCACATTCCGCTTCAGCATCTCGATCCGCGGGTCATACCAGTACTCCCAATTCTCGTAGGTAGTCTGTCCATTCGGCTGCGTAATCGACGTCCCCGTCTTCGACGTCCCCACCCCTACAATCAACCCAATCGCCCCATCGCCCAGCGAGTCCAGGCTCGACCCCGTACTCGTCCCTGAAGTTCCGCTGGTCCCTGTCGTCCCCGTAGTCCCAATCGTCGCTCCGCTGAACCCCGCGCCAAGCGGATTCGTCGACGTAACATTCGTAGTCCCTCCCGTCGTCGCCGCCCCAATCCCTCCACCCGATTGCAGCGCACTCGCCGAACCCAGGTTCGCCGCCAGCCCATCCAGCTCCTGACCAAAGAACACATGGATCTTCGTCTTCTGCTCCCCTTGATGAATCAAACGATAGTCGGCCTTCCCTGTCAGTGGGTCGACATAGATATGGCGCAAAAAGCGGATGTTATTCGTGTTCTGCAGCGCCTTAATCGACGGCGGATACTGCCCCGGAAATCTCCGCTGATACAACTGGATCGCCCGCACATACTCCTCCATCCGGTGCTGGCTCTCAATCTCCTTGTCCCGCTGTAACTGGCGCGCAACCACCGGCGCCGCCACCGAGAGCGCAATCAGCAACAGCGCGACCATCACCACCATGCCGATCAGCATGAAGCCATCTTCACCCGCACCCGTCCGCAAGGATTCCCTCTCAACCAGCTTCGACTCGTGTTGGCATGGCAAGTTCATAGGGGATCGCGCGGTTCCACAACGATTGCTGCTTACAATATTGGACGAACTCCGGCACGCCTCGTCTCAATCCCACGCCATCCCGCACATTTTCTGCAGGTTAAATCTCTCTAGCGAGTGAGCAACGGCAGCACCTGCGTGTCATGATTCACCAGGTCTTCCACTTGAATATTCGTGGGATTGATGCTGAGAATCTTGTACGTCCGGGCCACAATATCTCCCTGCGACGCCAGGTACACATCTTCACCATGCAGCAGAAACGCCTGTCGCAAACCGTTCACGCGCACTGCCGTCCCAAAAAATTTGAGGTCAATCGGCGGCGGTGGCGGCGGCCCCATCGGCATCGGCGGCGGCGCATTCTTCGCAGCTCCCGGCCGCGCGTTCGGAACATTCCGCGGCATCACCATCGGCGGCGGCGCCGAGATCGCCGAAAAAATATTACGTCCCGTGCCCGAATACACCAGGCTCTCCGTGCGCAGCATCGCCGACTCATCCAGCGTCGGATCCAAACTCGACGACGTGCTTGCTAGCTTCTTCGCCGCCACACCAGGCGCAATACCCAGTCCCGATCGCCCATTGCCGCCCGTATTCTCTTCTTCGTTTACGTCCTGCACATTCCGATTCGACCGCACCACCGGCTGCTCACTCACCGCCTCGGGTGTAGAGGTCGCCGCAGGATTCGGCGAGCCGCCAAAGAACGTAATGTACGCATAAATCACAAACACCAGCAGCAACGCGACGAAGATCGACACTACAATCGTCGTTTTTTTATCTCTCGCAGGAGCGGCGCTCATGGCTGGCCTCCTGTCCCGCTATCAGGGCCTGCATCTTTCGCCGCAGCCGGCATCTCCGCAGAGAGCTCGTCGGGATTCGGCGGCCGCAGATACGTTGTCAGCCGTATTCGCAGATTCACCTGCCCCGTCTGCTGTCCCGTCAAATTAATCCCGTTGATAACGAAGAAGAGCTTGTCCCGCTCAATCGCATTGATGAACAACACAATCGGTCGATAATCCCCGGACACACTGGCATCGATGCTCACCTGCGTCAGCGCATCTTTTCCTGAGAGCACGGGGCTCTCCGCATACTGCGCGTGCGTCCAGCGCACACCCGTCTTACGCGTCAGCGCCCCGATCTCCGCCAGCACCTGCGAGTCCGCATACGGCAGACGATCCTGATAAAACGCATTCGCGTCTGCAGTTGAAGCCACCAGCTTCTTGTCCAGTCCACGCAAAGGCTTAGCCGCAAGTTGCGCAGCAATCAACTGCACATGCTGCTGATCCAGCGCATCCGCATTGTTCGCGCTCAACCCCTGCCATACAAAAATCAGGTGCACGATCAAATAAAGATCGAGCACGGCCAGCACCGCAACCCCGGCAAAGTGCAGATTCAGCGTGGTAGCCAACGCCTTCGCGCGCGCCGTCAAACTCGGCACCTTCCGCTCCGGCATCGAGCTTTCAGGAGGGGAAACAATCGCACGCGTGCTCATCGCGCACCTCCCCTCGATGGCGTTACAGCCTTCCGAAAGCTATCCGGTGACGGCTTCGCTATGCGCCGATGATGCCTTACACCGCCAGTTGCAGCAGTTGATGAAGCAGCCTCAGCCTTCGCCTTCTTCTCCGTCTTCGTGGTCGTATAAGATTCACCTGGCGGCAGCGGGTTATAGTTCGCCAGAATCTCAAACTCCACACCCGGCGGCGGCCCCTCGTTCGGCACCATTCCGCTGTTTCGCAATCCCAAATCCTTCGCCTGCGTCGACTCGCCCGTCAACCGCGGTGCCAGAAACCGCTTCGAGCGCTCCAGGTTGCGCACCAACTGCACCGCGCGGTCGCGGTCGCCCGATACCCGTAGCCGGATCATCACATCTCCGCTGCTCGTAGGCTCCGGCTCAATCGACGTCACCTGCACTCCACTCGGCAGCACCGTCTCCAGGTCCATCATCACCGCGGTCCAGGAAAAACTCTTGCGCAGAAACAGCGCATTCAAAAAGTGGGCACGCTCCAGCACAGAAGCATTCGCAGGCTCGCGCATCCTTCGCTCGTTGGCCCGCTTTTCGTTCTGCGCCGCCACCACCTTCGCGTGCACCGCATTCAACTGACCTTCAGCAACATCCAGCTTCTGCTGCAACACATGCGTCGCCAGCAGCGCTCCAACGCCCAGCACCGCGAGCACCGCCATAAAGATTCGCAGGCGCAGAAACACCGGCCGAAGCTCAACAAACGGTCGCGTAGCGAGATTGACAGTAATCCGCATCAGCCTCGCAGCGCCCCCACCACGCCCGAAAGCCACGCCCGCGGCACGGAGGCGCTCACCGCCTCCGGCAGCAGCGCCCCAGTCTCCACCAGCTCCCGCACTCGCAGTCCGTCGTCATCCCCCACGCCCGACACCTTCAAAATTCGCTTCAATCCGTCCGCCCCCAACGACCCCGCACTCAGCACCTCGGTTGGCGCAACGGCCAACGTATCCTCAAAGTAAGCGGCGGCCACGCTCACCGCCTGCGCAATCTCCGCCGAAAACGGCGCCGACTGCAGATCCGACGACCCCACCGGCTCCCCCGCTCCCGCATACACACTCGGCACATTCAATCCCGTAATCCCATCAACATTCTGCACCGCCGCCTCATCAGCAACCTGCTCCGCATAGGGATCGCGCCCATGCTCAGGCAGCGGTTGCTGCGCGGCCCACTCCCCCGCAGTCTCGTGCGGGTCTACCAGCGGCAGTCCCACAGCCAACGTCGTGTTTGCCGCCGGATGCTCCTGCAGGTCAACACTTCGATGCAACAACAACACGCCCGCGCGCACAATCGCCGCCGTCACTCCCACCGGATTCGCATTCACCAGCAGCGCAGGCTCCGCATCATCCAACGCCGCCAGGCACGCCAGCGTGCTCGGCAACACCGCGCCCGGCTCAAATCCAGCCTCCCGCGCCGCCGTCTCATACTCGCTCAGCACATCCCGAGGCATCGCGACCGCCAGCACGCGCACCACGCTCTTGCTCGTGCTCATCGTCTGGTAGGTCACCATTGCCGTATCGGCGTCGAACGGCAGCAGCTTCTTCAGTCGGAACTTCACCAGCGGCAGCGCCTCGGCAGCTCGCGTCGGCAGCGCCTCAAAGTCCAACAACAGCACCCTCACCGCCGAGTCCGGAATCACCAGCGTCAGATTCCCATCCCGCGCATTTGCCCGTTCGCCAATCTGCTCCAGCGCGCTCCGAATCGCCGCCGCCACGGCCACGCGGTCCACAACATTGCCCGGAGTCAACCTGGGTACCACCGCGCCCTCTGCCAACGCCACTCGCGCCACCGCGCTAAGCGGCGTCCCAGCCTCCGCCGAACGCGCCGCCACAACGCCCTGCGGCATAATCTCGCAGGCCACACGTGGGCGCGTTCCGGAAGCTTTGGGAAGAAGGTTCATCGAGCTCTAACTAGAGTACCCTGCGAAGGTTGAGGATGGCAGTGCTGAATCGTTGGACGTTTGAACCATCCCGTCGTTTCGCCGAATCTACCCCTATTCCCCTACCGTCCCTGCTCAATAAACGTCACCTTATTAATCTCGCGCAGCGTAGTAATTCCCGCCCGAACCCTCTCCAGCGCCGAATCCCGCAGGAACGACATCCCTCTTTCCTTCGCCTTCTTCCGAATCTCAGACCCCGGCCGCTTCTCCAGCAGCATCTCGCGGATCTCGTCATCCAGCTCCAGCAGCTCATGGATCGCTGACCGCCCGCGGTATCCCGTCCCCCCGCACTCAATGCACCCCGGCCCCTCTTTGAACACCACGTCCCGCCACTCCTTCGGATCCAGTCCGTTCAACTCCAGCTCCGCATCCGAGTAGTGCACATCCTGCACGCAAAAATCGCACACCTGCCGCACCAGCCGCTGCGCCAGAATGCAATTCAGCGCACTCACAAAGTTGTAAGGCTCCACGCCCATATTCAAAAACCGCCCCAGCACGTCCACCACGTTGTTCGCGTGCACCGTCGTAAACACCAAATGCCCAGTCAGCGCCGAGTTGATCGCAATCTGCGCCGTCTCCGCATCGCGAATCTCGCCCACCAGGATCTTGTCCGGATCATGCCGCAAAATCGACCGCAGCCCGCGCGCAAACGTCAGACCCTTCTTCTCATTCACCGGAATCTGCGTGATCCCGCGAATCTGGTACTCCACCGGGTCCTCGATCGTGATGATCTTGTCCTCTTCACTCTTGATCTCATTGAGCGCCGCATACAACGTCGTCGTCTTTCCCGAACCCGTAGGCCCGGTTACCAGCACCATCCCATACGGCTCCTTGATGTACCGCCGGAACCGCGTCAAATCCTTCTCCGCAAACCCCACCACATCCAGCGAAAGCTGCTTAAACTTCTCCGACATCGACTCTTTATCCAACACGCGCAGCACAGCATTTTCGCCATGCACCGTAGGCATAATGCTCACGCGGAAGTCGATCAGCCGCCCCTTGTACCGCACCCGGAAGCGACCATCCTGCGGCACCCTCCGCTCCGCAATATCCAGCTCGCTCATCACCTTGATGCGCGACAAAATCGTCTGGTGATGTTCCCGCGCAATCGGCGCCATCGCCTGCTGCAGCACGCCATCGATGCGGTACTTCACCAACAGGCAGTCATCGTAAGTCTCCAGGTGAATATCCGAAGCCCGCCGCTCCAGCGCCGTAAAAATCGTAGTATCCACCAGCCGGATAATCGGCGAAATATCATCATCCGCCGTCAGCTTCTCAATCGAAATATTCTCGTCCGCGTTCTCCTCGTTGGAGAGCACGTCAAACGCCAGCCCCTCGCTAGCCTCATCCAGCACGCGCTGGCTCTGCTCGTTCTTCTTCAGCAGGTCGGTAATCTGGCTCAGCGTAGCCACGCGCGTAACAATCCGCGCCCCCAGCAGCCCCGCAATCTCGTCAATCACCATCAGCTTCGACGGATCGGCCACCGCAATCGCCAGCCGTCCTTCGCTCTGCTCCAGCGGCACAAAGTTGTACCGGAACATCATGTCCACCGGCACCGACTTAAACAGCTCCACCTGGATCTTAAAATTCTTCAGATCCACAAACTCAGCGTGATAACGCCGCGCCAGCATCTGCGCGCGCTCCACCTCACTAAGCGCCTCGTTGCTATACGGAACCGCAACCGGAATGGTACTGGCCATAATGTTATGAGACTCCTAACCAACTCTCTTGTTACCAGATGCAGGAAACTTCGCCGGATTTGCGGATGGGTTTATCCGATGTCACCAGCTTCAGTCCATGCACGATCGCCGTCGCGGCAATGATCTTGTCTGACGGGTCGCGCGGAAACCTTTCACTGAAACGCATACTTCTATCGGCGATGGCAGCATCGATGGGCAATACGGCGCAGACCCGCTCGACCTCGCGCAAATAGTCCTGCAACGTAATGGAAAGCTTCACTCTTCCTTTCGTGACCATCATTGCCAACTCCCACAGCGTCTTGTCCGAAATCGCCACTCCGAGCCCTCGGCGAGCTTCACTGATGGAAGAATGAGCTGCTTTTGATAACCTCTCCGGTTCGGAGACCATCCACGCGACGGCTTGCGTATCGAGCAAGATCATCTGCGCTTCGCTTCGATCGGATTGTACTTCGCCGCCTCTTGTTCGAAGAACTCTTCATACTCCTCATCGGAGAAGAGAGGTGCCGTGATATCTCCGACGATCTTCGCCTTCCCCCGCAAGAATCCGAAGATCGGGTCGGGCTGATCCTCATCAATGATTGGGACCATCCGAACCACGGGCTTGCCGTTCTTGGTGATCGTCACCGGGGTGCGCTTGTTCCGTACTTCGTCCATGACGGCCAGACACTTCGCCTTGAACTCGCCGGCTGCCATCGTCTTCGGTTTCATCGCGCACCTCGCACTATGGTCATCCTACCATGGTCATATTTGCGAAGTTACCCGCCAACGCCATTCAAACTCAATATCGGTAGATACAGCGCGATCAACACAATCACCACCACCACGCCCATCACAATCAAAATCAGCGGCTCAATCATGCTCATAATAGCCGCCAGCGACGTCTGCACGTCCTCCTCAAAAAACTCCGCCACCGAGTTCAACATCTGCGGCAGCGCGCCCGTGCTCTCCCCCACCTCAATCATCTCAATCGACAGCTCCGGAAACACCCCCGTCCGGTCCAGACTCACCGCCAATCCCTTCCCCTCGCGCACCGTCTCCACCGACACATGCACCGCCTTCGCAATCGACCTCGACTCAATCGACCGCGCCGCCGTCTCCAGACTCGGCACCAGCGGTAACCCGCCCGTCAACAGCGTAGCCAGCGTCCGCGAAAACAGCCCCACCTGGTACTTCAGCCAAACCGTCCCCAGGATCGGCAGCTTCACCCGCACCCGGTCAATCAAATCCGCGCCCGCATCCGTGCGGCTCCACCGCATCACCAGATACCCCGCCAACACCAGCAGCGGAGCCGCATACAGACCATACTTCTGCGCATCCTGCCCCAGCGTCAGCATAAACAGCGTCAACGCCGGCAGTTTCGTCCCCAACTGCGCATACAGGCTCGCAAACCGCGGCACCACAAACGTAATCAGAAAGGTAAACAGCCCAATCACCATCGCAATCAAAAACGCCGGATAGATCAACGACGCCCGCAGCTTCTTCCGAAACGTCAGCGACACCCGCTGGAAATCCAGATACCGCTGCAACACCTCTTCCAGATTTCCCGACCGCTCGCCCGCCAGTAGCGTCGTCGTATACACCAGCGGCACCGTCCCCTGTGCCTCAAACGCCGACGAGATCGACTCGCCCGTCTTCACCCTCCCACCCACATCATCCAACTGCGCCCGGAAACTCACATCCTTCTGCCGCTTCGCCAGCAGATCCAGCGAGCTCAAAATCGGCAATCCCGCCCGAATCAGCGTCAAAAACTGCTGGTTGAAAATTAGAAAGGTATCGAGCTTGACCTTCTTCTTCGCCGACCGCCCCAGCGTCGACCGCGGCTTCACCGAATACACCAGGTATCCAGCCTGCGTAAACCGCGACCGCAGCTCTTCAGCCGTAGCAGCCGCATGCGTCTGCTCTTGCATGCGGCCGCGTTCGTCGGCGAGTTTTACGATGAATTCGTTCATTCAGGGCTTCAGACTCTAAATTGGAGATCTCTCTGCCATCTTAGACGTTCGCCCCCGCGTTTCGCTCCAGAAGCCCTCAGAACAGAGCCCCCTTACCCCTTCGACGACTTCTTCGCCGCCGCCCGCCCCACCTTATGCCCCACGCGCACCTTTCGCTTCGGCGACTCCTCCGCCGCGCCCTTCCGCGCCCCAGCCTTCCCCTTCGATCCGCTCCCGGCACTCCCTCTCTTCTCCGGCGTCCCATGCTCAGCCCCGCTGTAGAGGTTCGCATACAGCTCCTTAATCACCTGGTAGCAGTCGCAGGAAGCGGCTTCCAGCCCCCGCCGATTGAGAATCCGCACCTTCCCTCGCTGATACCGGATGAGCCCTCGCTTCTGCAGCGCGCCCGCGATCAACGTCACGGTAGTCCGCCGAGCCCCCAGCATCATCGCCAGAAACTCCTGCGTGAAATTCAGCATGTCGGTGCGCGCTCTGTCCTGCGCCATCAACAACCACCGCGCCAAACGCTCCTCATTGTCATGCAGCCGGTTGCACCCGGCCAACTGGCACAGCCCCGCCGTCTGCTCCTGCACGCACTCCAATACCCGTTCCCGAAATTCTGGATCCTCACGGAACGCGTGCGTCAGGTCCGAGAACCGGATCCTTAACGCAGCCCCTTCCAACTGAACAAAGCACCGCGTGGGAATCTTCGACGGTCCCATCAAATGAACGCTTCCCACCAGCCCCTCCGAACCAACCAAGCCGACTTCGGCCATGGCGCCGTCTTCCATCAGCGTCACAACGGACGCGATCCCGGAAGTCAGAAAGTACGCGTAGAGAGGCGTTTCTCCCGGATCATAAAGAGGCTTTCGCAGAGGCAAATCGATCTCTACACAATGTTTAATGAGCCTATTTCTGCTCTCCGGACTCAACGAATCGAGAAACCGGTTGCCTGGACTTGCAGTCATGCTTCTCCCTTACGTCCGTTCGCAAAGGAGGCCGCTTTCCTGTTGAGCGGCGATCATGCCCCGGGTCGAAGCAACAAAAAGATCTCATTGCGTGAGAAGAAGATACTCTCTATCTCAAATCCGGGTCTGTCCGATTCAAGACACTGCATTGTCTTGAATCAGACAGACATAGCTCACACAGAGAACTACTATCAGGGCTCTTGGACGACATTCCTCTTCATCCGGATGTATCTATGCCCAGTCCAGCCAGCGTACTTATCGTTAGTCGGGATCCTCAGCTTCTCAACACGCGCTCGCTCATACTCCGAGGCGCTGGTTATAAAACCTATCCCGCTCTATCCCTCGCAGACATGCATCAGTGGCTCTCGGAACCCCGCATGGACGTCATCCTCCTCTGTCATACCCTCACCACCGAGGAGTGCGACAAGGCCGTGCTTCTCACCCACGACAGGTGGCCCGCAGCCCAGGTCGTAGCTCTCCTCGCCGGCCAATCCGGTTGCGTCGACTTGGCCGATGCGACGGTCGAAGCCTCCGACGGCCCCACCAAGTTGATCAACACCATCAAACACCAGATCAACTAACTCCCTCACGCATGGAAAAGCCCCGCCAGATCTGGCAGGGCTCTCTTCGTTCCAATCTTTCTGCGCCAGCTTATACGCTGAAGCTCGACCCACACCCGCAAGTGGACTTCACCTGGGGATTGTCGAACTTGAACCCGGCCGCCTCAAGCGTCTCCACGTAGTCCACCGTGCAGCCGTTCAGGTACATCGCACTCGTCGCGTCCACAAACACCTTCAGATCATCGAAGCGCGCAATCTTGTCCATCATCCCGGCCGCGTTCTCAAACGACATCGAGTACTGAAAACCCGAGCACCCGCCGCCCGCCACGCCAATGCGCAACCCAGCCGGAACCGGGTCCTGCGTCGCCATAATCTCCTTCACCTTCGCAATCGCTGCCGGCGTAAGCACAACGGGCGTCGACGGGGGAGCAGGCGCATTCACAACTTCTACGGTGGGGTTAACGGCGGTGGTAGCCATATGTTCTTCTCTCCTCAAATACTGCAGATCCATCCAGACCCTGTCCAGACGTTCCGTCTTCAGTCTAGTCGCGGCAGCCAAGACCAGCAAGCGATAATCGCTGCCCAGCCGATAACTCATTGGATGTCCGCATTCGCCCCACGATTCCACTTTGGAACCCGCAACAAGCCTCCAACTCCGAAAAACGCCCATCCTCACCCCTTCCCCGCGTACCATCGAGCCATGCGCTTCCTGGAAGCCCTAGCAACCGCATTCTTCCGCACCTTCGGCATCACCCAGCCCAGCGACCAAATGCTCCGTCGCGCGGTCTGGTTCCTTTTGGGTCTATTTGCCCTCATTGCGCTCGCCTTCGGGATCGCCGCTACCATAGTTTTCCACAATTTGTAAACTAAAGTTTATAAGTCTAATGAACCAAGGTAAGTTACCATAATAGGTTAGGAACAAAGCACTTTTGGGCGTATTCTTTGGTTGCCGACCCCCAGCTCATCTTGGGCTCACGCACCTGTGATCCCGTAGAGATTGGGACCAGGACATCACTGTTTTACTGGGGAACACCATGAATACACTTCACATAGTGGCAATAGTCTGGGGCATTTGCGTGACTGCGTTTGTTGGCCTGATGGTCTACCGTGGCACTCTCACCCAGCACGAAACGGATCAGCTTTTTCTCAGCGAGACCGCTCTTCCCATCGTTCAGGAAGAGAACGAAGAGATCATTCGCCGCGTTAACTTCATCCAGCCCTTCTGCGCTGGAGCAGGCGGAGTAGCTGCCCTGATGACGGTTCTCGTCTTCGGTCTCTGGATAGCTCAATTGGTCGCTCAGTCGCGCTCCTAGCCTTTGCATGTCGGCAGAGCCGCCCACCAGCAGCCGGTGGATAGCTATTGTCGTAACGCCGCCTGTCGCAATCCAACAGCCTGCTCCTCGTGAGTAGGCTTTTCCATTTCCGGTCAACTTCCCCTCAAATCTCCCCCGGAAAATCTTTACCGAAGCCTGCGCGCTCGTTTCAACCTGTAGTTGCGATACATTGTTCTCAGCTCCCGACCCACCACAACTCAATCTGGCAGGTGACCGCAATGCCGTCCTCCCCGCTCCTCCAGCCTCTCGGATCCTCCCGCCGTTCCTTCCTGCGCATGGCCGGTCTCGCCGCCACGCTTCCCATCGTTACAGAGGGCCATCTTGCCTGGGCCGCGCAACACCCCAGCGGCGCTCCCTCGTTCCCGCATCCCACCAATCCCAACGCGGTCATGATCAACGCCAATGAGAATCCCCTCGGCCCCTGCACCGCCGCCCTCTCTGCGCTCGACGCTACCGCACGCACCGGCGGCCGCTACGACGCCACCGGTTGCGAAGACGAGCTCACCTCTCTGCTCGCCTCCCAGTTCGGCCTCCCCGCCGACCACGTCGCCATCTACGCCGGCTCAAGCAATCCACTTCAATTCGCGACGCTCGCCTTCACCTCTCCATCGCGCAGCTTCGTCACCGCCGACCCATCCTACGAAGCCGGCATCTACGCCGCCTCCGCCAACGGCGCGCGTGTCATCAAGGTCCCTTTAACCCCTGCCTACGCGCACGACATCAAGGCCATGGTAGCCGCCGACCCCAACGCCGGCGTCCTCTACATCTGCAGCCCGAACAACCCCACCGGCACCCTCACACCAAAGGATGACATCCTTTGGTCACTCGATCACAAGCCCGCAGGCTCCATCCTCCTCGTCGACGAAGCCTACATCCATATCGCCGACTCCCCCTCCGTCCTCGACCAGGTTGCCCTCGGCAAGGACATCATCGTCCTTCGCACCTTCTCCAAGATCTACGGCATGGCCGGTCTCCGCTGCGGCGTAGCCTTCGGTCGTCCCGACCTGCTTGCAAAACTCAACGTCTACGGCCACAACCCGCTTCCCGTCACCGGCTTAGCCGCCGCCTGCGCCAGCCTCAAGCAGCCCGACCTCGTCCCCACCCGACGCAAGATCATCGCCGACACCCGCAACGCCACCTTCGCCTGGCTCGACACCAAGGGCTACAAGTACATCCCCTCGGTCTCCAACTGCTTCATGATCGACACCGGCCGCCCCGGTCGCCAGGTCATCGCCGCCATGCAGCAGCGCGACGTCTACATCGGACGCACCTGGCCCATCTGGCCCACCTACGTCCGCATCACCGTAGGCACACCTCACGAAATGGAAGTCTTCCAGAAGGCCTTCGAAGCCGTCATGAGCGCACCCGTCTCAGCCTAGCAACCAGGCCTCAGTTCTTAACCGTCATCGCATCGGAATCCACCGCATGCTTACCCGTGATCCCCTCGAGCGCGGTCAGCACGCCTCTGTAGTCGTTCTTGTCACACTGCATCGCGAAGCCGCCTTTCTCCGCTCCGTTCGCCCAGATAATTCCGACGTAGTGTTTCTTCGACTTCGAAAGCGCCAGCAAGGCTCCCAGCCCAAACGAAAAAACTGCAAGGCCAATCGCCGCACCCACGCGCCGGTGCACATCCTGCCCATAAGAGATCTCCGTGACGCTTGCAGCGGGAATGGTCACCAGCGTTTGCTTGTCGCGAACGATGAGAATCTGCGTCGGCTCGATGATGAGCTTCGCAGAATTTCCTGCCTTGATCCCTTGCAGGGACCCGCCATCATACGCAACTTTGTAACTGTTGCTATCGCTTGCAAATGCAACCACCGGAAACAGCACACACAGAAGCACTGCGATCAAACGCTTCATGAATTCTCCTTGGAGGGACGGGGCAACTATATGGGCCCACCGTTGCGGACGCAAGCGAAAACTCGGCAGTCCCTCGCCCCGCTAGGCCGCGGCGTACCGTCCCAGTTCCTTCACCAGGCTGCACTCCGACTTCAACGCACCCACGGCGCGATCCGCCATCGTCTCACCCGCATACCGCAGCTCCACATAGAACACATACTCCCACGGCTTTCCCGGCACCGGCCGCGACTCAATCTTGGTCAAGTCCACCCCCACATCCCGCAGCCGCTCCAGCGCCGCCACCAGCGTCCCCGGCCGATGCTCCACCACAAACGCCAGCGTAAGTTTATTCGCCGCAGTTAAACCCTCCACCCGCGCATCCGCACTCCGACGCAGCAGTTGGAACCGCGTAATGTTCTGCGCATGGTCCTCGATCCCGGCCACCAGCACCTCGGCGCCATACTCCTTCGCAGCCAACTCCGGAGCGATCCCGGCCGTATCCCGCAGTCCTTCTTCCATCACATACTTCACGCTGCCCGCAGTATCGTAAAACGGCACCGGCTTTGCCTGTCGGAACTCCGTAAGAAACTTCCTGCACTGCGACAGCGCCACCGGATGCGACAGCACACTGCGAATCTCCTCCAGCTTCACCCCAGGCGCAGCGATCAAATTGTGCCGAATTCGCAGCAGGCTCTCCGCATCAATCCGCACCGCATGCTCCAGCAGCAGATCATAGTGCTCCGCCACCGACCCATGCAGGCTGTTCTCAATCGGCAACACCGCCGCATCCACCCGCTGCATCAGCACCGCATCCACCACCTCAGCCGACACGCTGCACGGCACCACCTCCACCGCGCCCAGCATCTCCAGCGCCGCCATGTGGCTGTTCGATCCACACTCTCCCTGAATCGCGATACGACCGAGCTTCCCGGAGGTTGCACCACTCTCGAAAATTTTTCCCGCTCTCTCCATGCATCTCCTGTTCCGTCATAAAGATTCTCCCACGCACAGGACAACCTCGGCACATCGCCCCGCAACTTACCATAACGAGCACGTCGAGGTTTCCCGATAGGCTTTCAGCGCAATACTGGCCCGCTCAGGGCATATTTTCTACTGTGATAAGGAGCGCCCTCACATGCTTTGGACTATCACCATCGTCCTGGTCATCCTCTGGATTCTTGGTCTCGTCAGCGGCTACACCCTGGGTGGCTGGATCCACATTCTCATCGTGCTTGCCATCATCGTTCTCATCTTCAATCTGCTCTCCGGCAGACGCGCACTTTAGAGATCGTACGACCGTACGTTCATCGTGTGAGGAAAGCATCTTCATCGCTTCCTCACACCTAACCAAATCGGCAGCGCCAACATTCCCGGCCTGCCATAGAAGGGAAATTGGGCTATGAGCACAGCAACCGAAAGCAAAGTGAAAGGCAAATTCGACGAAGTCGCAGGCAAGGTAAAACAGTCGTTCGGAGAAGCCACCAACAATGACCGCGTAGCCAACGAAGGCACCGCCCAGCAGGTTAAAGGGCACGCTGAGCAGGCGTGGGGATCGGTAAAGGACGCTGCAAACGCAACCACTCCCACCCGGTCGCAGGTCGAAGCCACCCACGAACAGAAGGCCCACGACGTTCGTGAAAAGGTAACAACCACCGCACAGAACGTCAAGAACCGCATTCAGGACAGCGCTGCCGACTATCGCGCCAAGCACGAGAAATAACATTCCGTGCGCACCGACGAAAAAGCCCGCCTCGAGCGGGCTTTTTCTTTTGCCCTCTTCCCTGACTACCGCCGGTGAAGAATGTCCGCCGCCACCGACACAAAAAACACCACCGAAATAATTCCATTCAACGTAAAGAACGCCGCATTCATCCGCGACAAATCCCGCGGGCTGACAATCATGTGCTCATAGGCCAACAGCGCCACCACCAGGCACATCCCCGCCAGCGCAATCCACCCCAGCCCGAACACATGCACCATCACAAACAGCAGCGCAACCACTCCCAGGTGCATCGCTCTCGCAATCCAGAACGCGCGCTCTAATCCAAACGTCGCGGGAACGCTGAACAATCCAACCTTGCGGTCGTACTCAAAATCCTGGCAAGCATACAGCACATCGAACCCACCCACCCAAAGAATCACAATCGCAGTCAGCAGCGCCGCTCGCGGAGCAAACGTCCCGCGCACTGCTATCCATGCCGCCGCCGGCGCAATCCCCAGCGCCAGCCCCAGCACCAGGTGCGACCACCGCGTCACCCGCTTCATATAGCTGTATGCCAGCACCACGGCCAGCGCGAACGGCGCACACTCCAACGTCAGCCGATTCAGGAGCGCCGCTCCCAGCAGAAATACGCATGACGCCACAATCGTAAACACCAGCACGAACCCTGAAGAAAGCTGTCCCGCGGGAATCGCCCGCATCGCCGTCCGCGGATTCGCCGCGTCCAGCTTCGCATCCACCAGCCGATTGAACGCCATCGCCGCCGACCGTGCCGCAACCATGCACAACACAATCAGCCCCAGCGTCCGAAGCGTCGGCCAACCATTCGCTGCCAGCATCGCGCCCGTCAGCGCAAATGGCAGCGCAAAGATCGAGTGCTCCCACTTGATCATCTCCAGCGTGATTCGCGTGCTGCGCAGTACGTTTTCCATCTATCTCTCTTAATCTCTCTCTCTATCGTAAATCCCACCAGCCACGATCCCAACTCTCGCCACCCGCGCAGCCTACCGATACCGCTTTCGAATCTTGAACACAACCGAGTACACACCAGCCTCATCCTGCGTCGCCACAATCGAATACTCCGAATTCAACTGGTATTGGATTTGAATGAGCTGCTGCGCCGTCTCGTTCACGTTCGTCGCAAACACCAGCGTCACCTGCTTGGACAGCGGCTCCGAAACGGTAATGCGCGCCGACGAGTTGCCCAACGTTCCAATGAACGCCGGATCGATCTTCACCGAACCCGCACCAAACAACTTGCCCACGCGACTCGCCACCGTCGCATTCAACGCACCGCCCAGCAACGCATCCGTCGTAGGATTCGCTCCCGCCTGCTCCTGCTGCTCCTGGTAAAGCTGCGCCTCTTCCTGCGTTCGTCCCAGCGCCAGCAAGTTGAAGATGTCCGCCTCCGTCAACGGCGGCTCCGAACGATACGTCGGCTTAAGATTCGTCACCGTCCCATGCACGCCAATCGTGATGTCGTAGTTCTCCACCCGCGCCGTAGCGTCCAGATCGATCGTCGGATCAATGCGCACCGGGTTACTGAAGTAAATCGATCCTCGCTCCAACTCATACTTCGTTCCCAGGTAGGTCGCGCTTCCATCCGTAATCTGAATTCGACCCAGGATGCTCGGCACCGCCAGCGTTCCTCGCACCGTCAGATCGACCGACCCCGCCAGCTTTGCAAACGAGTTCTGAAAGTCCAACTGCGGCGAACTCGTAATATGCACATCCAACCGAATCTTATTCATCGGCGAATTCGGATCCGGCGGAGCTTGCACACTGCCCGATGTCGACAACGCTCCAAAATCCACATCCGGCCCCACCCCGAATCGCGTCACCAGCACATTGCCGGAAAGCAGCAACGACTGCGGCTCGCCCTGCAACCGGAAGCTGGCATTCGCCGTCGCGCTCAGCCCGTTGTACCGCACTCGCACCACATCGCCAGTCGCTGTAAGATTCGCGTAGAAGCCCTTCTGATAAGCCAGATATCCGCCAATCTTGAGCTGTCCTCCGCCCGTCATCGCCGTCAGATTTTTCACGTCCAGCCGGTCTTCGTTAAACTCCAGCGTCCCGTTCAAATTGCTCAACCCGTTCGCCACGCCTTCAATGGAAAGGTTCACATTCTGAAACAACACATCACCAGTCAGAGCCGGTTTCTTCACGCGCCCTTCCGCTGCCAGCTTGAAGATCACTTTGCCCGACGTGATGAGATCCGGATCAAACGTGCTGGCCAGCGCCATGCTCACGCTGCCATTCGCAGTCATGTTGATGCGTCCGCCCTGGGGACTCGTGTCGCCGAACACCACCGCCGTCCCTGCCGCTCGCAAATCCGTGTCCTGTCCGGTCACATGCAGTTGGTCCAGCGTCACCGTGCCGTTTCGCAAACTCGCCTGCAGTGGCTGCGCCGCCTTAAGCTCCACCCCTTGTAGTTTGAAGTCCACATCATTGAACTCCGCCGTCCCCTGCATTTGCTTTGGATGTGCCGCAGGCCCCGACACACTGATCGTTCCCGCAATGGCCGAGCTCCCCTTGAACGTCCCCGGCGCCATCAGCGTAATCACGTTGCCAATGTTCAAACCACTCACCGTCAACTTCGCCTGCGTCTGGTAGTCGCCCACCAACGACGTCTGCCCATTCGCGTTCACCTGCGCGCCCACTAGCTTCGAGTTCAACGCATACAGCAAATCCGAACCCTTACTATCCGCCTTCGCCTGCAGGTCCCCAAGCACCTTACCCTGCACGCTGATCTTGTCCAGCGAGAGCCGCGCATGCAGGTTCGGCTGCTGCAGCGTCCCGTTCGCAAGCGCCGTAAACGTCAACACCCCATCAGCATTCGGCTCCAGCCTGCGCATCGTATCGAACTTCGATAGCAGCAAGTTGTTCCCACTCACCTGCCCGCGAATCTGCTTCGTCGCCAGGTTGTATCCCGCGCTCCCACTGATCGAAAGTCCATGCGCCTTTACCAGCACCTGTGTCAGGCTCACCTGCTCACCCTCCGCTGCCACGTGCACAGCGACGGTCTGATAGTTCTCCCCATACGCAATCCCATTGGCCAGCGTCACCGTGCCTCCGCCGATCAGGTTGTGTATCGTACCGCTCGCGCTCAAATCTAAATTCACGGTTCCTGTCACAGGAATCTTGTTCTGTTGCCCCACCATCTCCAACAAATCCGAAGCCTGCGCATCCGCCAGCTTCGCCGAAGCGTCAATCGCCAGCTCCTTATCCCACGGATACGTCGCCACCCCATGCACCATCTCGCGCCGCGGCTTGAACGACCCCACCACGTTCAGCACCGCCGTCCCTCGCTTGATCGTCGACGACACAACACTCACGCCTCCGTTCGGCGAGTAGTCCGCGCTCCCCACTACCGAATCAATGTGCACGTCCGCCAGGCCCGAGCTCAAATCCCCCAGCCGCACCACAAGATCGTTGGCCACCACATGGCCGCGCACATCCAGGTCCCGCACCGCGCCCTTCGTCGTTCCAACAAAGTTCGCCGACCCATGCAGCACCACCGGAATCGCAGCCGAACCCTTTTTCCCGTTCGCCTCAAACGCCAGCGTCTGCAGTAACTGATCAAACTCTCCCAGGTCCCGCGTCTGCAGATTCACCTGAAGGTTCGTCAGCGGATCGCCCTCATTCACGCCCAGCACGCCGCTCGTCACCAGGGAACTCTCCGGAGACCGCAACGTCAGGTGCGCAATGTTCACCACCTCCGTGCGCCCGTCGTAGTGCCCTAGCACCTCGCCTGACACCGGAATATTCGACAGCGCTCCATGCCGCTTCACCCCCGTCGGAGCGAAGATCAAATGCGCCTGCACCTGCACCGTGTCCGAAATATCCGTCGCCGGACCACCCCACTCCACCGTCGTCGGCCCCGTAATCGACGTGTCAAAACCCAGGTCGCCATAGTGCTCCGGCGCCGTAACATCCATAATCGTCCGCAGCGGAATATGCTCCACCGTTACGGTCAGATACGCATGAGCCCTCTTCACCGGCGTCGATTGCAGCGACGTCACCGGAGGCTTCGCGCCCACACTCTTCGCCCCGGTATTCACCGTAGTCGCCGCCGCAACCACCGTAGGAGAGCTCGCCGCCGCATTGGCCGGAGCCTCGCCCAACCAGTTGTCAATCTTCAACTGCCCCTTCGCATCGCCACCGCCGGGCAGATATCCACTCAGCGCGGTGAACAGCAATTGCGTCGGCGTAATGTGCAAGTCCGCCCCACCATCAAGGTCATGCAGCCGCACATACTGGTCGCGATATCCAATCTTGTGCATCTTCATCGACCCCACCAGCAGATACCCCTCGACGCAATTCGGGTCCGGCGGCAGCACCTTCGCGCCCGGCGCCAGCTTCGGCTTGTTGTGCCGCTGCCAGAAGTGCGGATGCCGCTGCGCAACCTGCGGCGTCACAATGCAGCTATGCCCTCGCACCGATAGGTCGAGCGTCCCCGCATTCAATCCCTCCACATCCGTCAGATAGCTCAACTGCTTCACGCCCACGCTGCCCGTCACCAACGCTTGCCACTGCGGTTTCGCAAAATGCTGCAGCTCCGCATTCCCCACCAACTTCGTTGCGGACCCACCCGACGGCTGCGTAGAGAAGTTGAGGTTATCCACCTTGATCATGTCCCTGCCAAGCTCCGCATCCAGGTGCAGCTTCGAATTCACCTCCGGCTGCACCGCCATCTTCGTCTGCAAATCCTCCAGGTCAATCGTCGCTCCATATCGATCGCTCTTCCGCAGGTACCGCACCTCCGCGCTCACATCCTTCGCCGCAACATGGAACGGAATCGCGCGATCGTTCACCACCGCCAGCCCATTCACCAGCTCAACCTTCCGCGCCTGCAAATCCAGCAGCGTGTCGCTCAGCGGCTCCGTACTGGTTCGCGGACGCTTCGGCGTCGGCGCGTTCGTGTGGCCATCCTTGTCCACAATCAAATGAAAATGCGGCTCCTCAATCCGCAGATATCGCAAGCTGATCCGCGACTGCGCACCAATCCCCCGAAGGTGCGTCAGAAACATATTCAGGTGAAGCCGCAAAATAATCTTCGACGCCGAAAGATAAGGCATCTCCCCCGGCGCTTCGGTCCCATGAATGACCAACCCATCAGCCTCAATCGCCAGGTGCCACAGGCTGAAGGAAATATGCTGCAACTCCACTCGTCCGCCCGTATCATTCTCGAGCGTCGTCACCACCTCACCGCCGACACGCTGCTGAAAATCCGCCGTGCCCGTGTACCACGTCGCTCCCACCGCCAGCAAAATCACCAGCGCCACCAGCGACAGCGCGACCCATCCAATCACGCGCAGCACCTTGCTCCGCTTCTTCGGAGTCGCTTGACCCTTTGCCGAACTCACCTGCTCCTCCGGCGCGCGCGCCTCGCTCTCTTCACTCATGGCGCCTCCTCTCCCGGATGCAACACCACCACGTTGCCCTGCGCGCGCAAACTATCCAGCCAGTCATCCAGCAGCTTCGACACTCGCTGCTGCAGCAGCACCTGCTGAATGCGGCTGGAGATCGAACTCACCGGCGGCGGCGTCACCTGCAGCGCCGAATACTGCGGCACCAGTGTCTTCTCGTAGTACTCCTGAATATCAGCCTGCGGAATCTTAATTCCCATGCGGAAGCGCAACTCGATAAACGCGAGCACCTCCATCCGCATCCGCCACAAACTCGTCAGACTCTCGTCGGTAAATCCCTCCGTCGCCAGGAACTTATCCCAACCCTCCTGCGTCTCGCAGTGATACTCCTTGCAAGTAGGTATTGACTTTCGCAGCGCATCTAAATCGCGTGAAGCCGCCTCTTGCGTGATCTCCGTGCCCGGCTGCAACTGCAGTTGCTGGAGAATCAGATCGCGATTAATCAGTCGCTCGATCGCAGCATCGCGGCTATAGGGTCCCGACGCTTCGCCATACGGAAGCAGCGCAGCGAATCGCCGCTCGCGATTCACATCGCTATCCAGAATCAACTCCCCATTCACAATCGCAACCACCCGATCCACCATCGCGCCCTCAATCGGAGGCATCGCCGGCAACTTCGGAAGCACCACCATCGTCGGCGGCGCCTGCGACTGCGCCACCTTCG
>JBAULP010000052.1:0-7306 GCA_049578265.1 Acidobacteriaceae bacterium | reverse complement strand
CCGTGGAGGAGCTCGCCGGCGCCGCCGCGCGGCTCGACGTTCCTGTTCACGCCGCGTCGGACCTGCGCGAGGCCCTGCGCTATGCGGAAGCAGTAACGCCGGTCGGAGGGGTAATTGTCGCGACAGGTTCGGTCTTTCTGGTTGGAGAGATCCGCGCGCTTGCGTTGAGCGAAGCGCGGTAGCATGGGGTGAGATGCCCGCCGCCGATCAGACCGTGAAGACCGGGGAGCCCACCCCGAAGCAGCCGCCAGCGCAGCCGCCCGACGCTCCGCCGGTGATCTCATGGCAACGCCGCTGGATAAATTACCTCCTCTTCGTTCCGTTGATAGCGCTCTCCACCGGCTTCTTCGGCACCATCTCGCTGGTCTGCGGCATCTGGGACAAGAGCGGCCAGCAACAGCACGCAATCGCCAGCCTGTGGGCGCGCAGTCTTCTGCTCATCGCCATGTCTCCTGTCGCGCTGGAGCATGCGGAGCGGCTGCCGGTCGGGCAGGCAGCGGTCTATGCGAGCAACCATCTGAGCTACTACGACACGCCGGTGGTCTTTGCGAAGCTGCCGTTTCAGTTTCGGATTCTGGCGAAGTCTCCTCTATGGAAGATCCCCTTCATCGGCTGGTACCTGGAGCGCTCCGGCCAGGTGCCCATCGATCAGAGCTCGGCGCGCGCGGGGGTTACGAGCCTGGCGCGAGGCGCGCGCACACTCGAAGCCGGCATGCCAATGGTGATCTTTCCGGAGGGCGGTCGCGCGTTCAACGGCGAACTGCAGACCATGGTCGCCGGCGCCGCGTGGATGGCAATCAAGGCGCAGGTGCCGCTGGTTCCGCTCACGCTGGTGGGCACCTACGAGCTACTACCGATCCACGTCTACGCGCTGAAACCGCGCCCGCTCAAGCTGATCGTCGGCGAGCCCATCTCCACCATCGGCATGTCCACGCGCGATGCTGAAGCGCTGACGGAGCGGTTGCGAGGGATCATCCATGAGACGTATGTAGCGGAGCACGATACGAGCAAGTTGTAAGTTGTAAGGTTGTACGTTGTAATTCCGTTGTCTTCGAACTTAGAACGTACAACCCTACAACTTACAACCTCACGACTCCCCCCTGCGATAAACTCACCTTGTGATTGCGCATCTTCGCGGACAGATCCTTACCAAGACACCGAACGCCGTAGTCGTCGACTGCAACGGCGTTGGCTATGAGCTCGCCATCTCTGTGACCACGTATACGGAGCTGGGTGACGTCGGCGCCGAAGCCCGGCTGCATGTGCATACGCATGTGCGCGAAGACGCTCTGCTGCTCTTCGGTTTCGCGGAACCCACAGAGAAGCGCCTCTTCGAGAAGCTCCTCACCATCTCCGGCATCGGCCCCAAGCTCGCGATCACCGTGCTCAGCGGCATCTCCGCTGATCGTCTCGTCGGCGCAATTCGCGGCGGCGATCATGCGACGCTGACGAGGATTCCAGGCATTGGCAAGAAGACGGCTGAGCGCGTCGTGCTCGAACTCAAGGACAAACTCGACGACATGAGTGGCTTCACCGCCGAAGGTGTCGTCGTCAAACCGTCACTCGGCGCGGTTGCAGAAGATGTCTTGAGTGCGTTGGTGAACCTGGGCTATGCAAGGCCGGTGGCTCAGAAGGCGGTGGAGGCTGCCGCAAAGGATGGAGCAGCTTCAGGCGACTTCGAGCGACTCTTCCGCGCATCGATGGCAGCCGTTCGCTAATCCTTAAGCTTTGCGGCGATAGCGCACAGCAAATTCATACCCGGCATTGGGCGGATACATCTCCGCAACCGCACGCAGGCGCGCCGCCAATGCAGAGGGCGCCAGCAGTGGATACTCGCGCTCGCGCAACTCGCTGTAGTCGTAGTCCAACGCCAGCGACAGCAGATACATCGCCACCGCATCGGAGAACGCAGCCTCGAGATACGCGCCGCGCTCTTTCTCGTTCACGCTCGTTCCCTGTTCCGCCGACGCACTCACCTGCGCCAGCGAACGTCCTTCAGCCGCGCTGGCAAAGGCGCGCGACCGCGCAGAGAAGCTCGCCAGCGCGCCGCGGTTACGCCGAGACATCGGCACCTCCGCCTCAGGCTGCGCATTGGGCGCGCGGCCAAAGGCCAGGTTGCGCGACTCCCACGCATCGATGCTCGTCTCGCCGCGCACGCCATTCAGCGCCTGCTTCCACACCAGGTCTGCAAACGCCTGGGGAATGCCTGCCTGGTCCACAAACGCATGCGCCACATTGATAAAGAACTCGAAGCTCAGCGCAAAGCGGTCGCCCATCAGCCGCGTAGAGATAAACACACCGCGCTTACCGTGCCCCAACTCAACATTGCGATGACAGATAGCCGCGTCGGAAAACTCATCCGTGTACGCGCTTGCAACCATCGTCGGCTGCGTTGCGCTCAAGCTCGTCTCTGCAGTCTCCGGAGCGTCCATCGTTTCGGAGGCCTCACGCAGCGCGAGTGGAACAAAATAATAGGTGTTCGCCTTCAGCGCAGCCGTGATCGACGTCGGCACAGCCTCCAGCATGCGGTCGAGATCGAGGTCCGCTAGTCCGGTTTCGCCAAAGGTGGCAAAGCTCACGCCGTTGGGCGACTGCCGAACCTCGGTGTCGCTCGCAATCTGCGCGGCGTTTACAAGTCTCGCTGTGCGCACCAGTTGCGGCGCGCGCGACCCGCCGGGCTGTACACTCTCTGCCATTGGCTTATTCTAAATGAGTATGGCTACTGCAAACGATGTTGAGCGCGCGCGCCGCGAAGGCGAACTCTTCGGAATCCCCCTGGGCGACCTTGGCTGGTTCCAGTCTCTGCTGATGGGCGTTGCCACCGGCATGGCTGCCTTCTTCCTCACCACCTTCCTCGCCATCGTCGCCATGCTGGTCTACATGATGGCCACCGGCAAGCATCCTGACTTCGCGCAAACCTATCGCGCCGCGGGCTTTCCGGTCGGCGTCGTGGTCATGGTGCTGGCCCTCGGCTTCCTCGGGGTTCAGTGGGCACGACGCATGAAGCGCAAGTTGCGCAAGGCGTAGTCGCAGCCCGGAACTGCCAACACAAACATAATCCGTCATCCCGCCGGGCGAACTCCTGCCCCGACGAGTACCTCGCCGCGCCTGCTGAAAAATTCAGCACAGTTCTCCCTCCCGCGCGTATCCTTACGCCATCCGGTTTCTCATACTCTGCAATCTCTCTCAAGGAGTCACTGATGGCGACGTTCGCTTGTCCCCTCCTGCGTTGGAGCGCCTATGCCGCTCTCACCGCAGCTACCGTTTCTGCGGCCTGCATGCACGCATCCGCGCAAGATCGACCTGTACCCTCCTACTACGGTCCGCAGCCCGTGACCGAGACCATCGACCTTAACATGTATCAGCGCATTCGCAACGAAGGCTTCCACCACGGCAAGGTGATGCAGTTCGCCGAAGCGCTCGACGACGGCATCGGCCAGCGCCTCACCGGCTCGCCGAACATGGCGAAGGCCAATGCGTGGACGCGCGACACCCTCACCACCATTGGCCTCTCCAACGCGCATCTCGAAGACTGGGGCGAGTTCGGCATGGGTTGGTTCCAGGTCAACACCTGGGCGCGCATGGTCTCGCCCGACCCCGAACCGCTGTGGATGGAAGCCTCGCCGTGGTCTCCTGCGACGAAGGGCCCTGTCACGGGCGAGATCGTCTACGTCCCGCTGGAGGATGCGAGCGAACTCGATGCGCTGAAGGGTAAGCTCGCCGGCAAGATTGTTCTTCTCGGCGCCATGCGCCCGACGCCTGATCTCACCAAGCCGCTCTTCACGCGTTACACCGACGAAGAGCTGAAGGAGATGGAGACCTACGGCACAGGCGCGTACACGATCGACCTCAACAATCCCGCGTTTCGCGCGCGGCTCGCTGCGTACATGAAGCGATCTGAACTGCGGAAGAAGGCGCTCGCCATGATGGAGAACGAAGGCGTGCTCGCCATCATCACCCCCAGCCGCGACGGCGCCGATGGCGGTGGCACCGGCATCATCTTCGACGACAACGGCGCAGACCTCGCACGCGATGCGCAGAAGCCTGAAAACGCCGTCAAGATTCCAAACGCGGTGATGATCATCGAGCACTACAACCGTCTCGCGCGCATGACCTCGCAGCATGTGCCCGTCACCGTTGAGGTGAACATCGAGACCAAGTTCACAGGCGACCACGAGCACGGCTTCAACACCGTCGCGGAGATTCCCGGCACGGATCCTAAGCTGAAGAATGAAGTGGTGATGGTCGGCGGCCATCTCGATAGCTGGATAGCCGCGACGGGAGCGACCGACAACGGCGCCGGTGCCGTTGTCGCGATGGAGGCCATGCGCATTCTCAAGGTGCTTGACGTTCATCCGCGGCGAACCATTCGGATCGCACTCTGGTCGGGCGAGGAACAAGGCGAGTATGGCTCGGAAGGCTACGTAGCGCATCACTTCGGCACGTTCGCTCAACCGACGCCGCCGGACCCTCCTGGGACGATGTTCTTCATGCGGCACCACGGCCCCCTCTCGACCACCAAAGAGTGGGATACCCTCGATGCCTACTACAACCTCGACAACGGCGCCGGCAAGATTCGCGGCATCTACGCGCAGTCAAACTTTGCGATTGGCCCGATCTTCAAGCAGTGGATCGCGCCGCTCGCGGACCTGGGTGTATCGACCGTGACGGAACGAAACACCGGAAGCACAGACCACGAATCGTTTGATGCAGTGGGCTTGCCGGGATTCGAGTTCCTCCAGGACCCGCTCTCCTACGACACGCGCTCGCACCACTCCAACATGGACACCTACGATCGCCTGCATGAATCGGACCTCGAGCAGGCGGCTGTCGTTGAAGCCATCTTCCTTTGGAACACCAGCCAGCGCGACGCCATGATGCCGCGCAAGCCGTTCCCGCACCCCGAGCTCGACAAGGAACTCAACGCTCCACTCAAGGGCATCTACCCCAACGCAAAGGAGTAGGTTCCTGCAACACAAACGCAGCGGCGGAGACTTCGGTCTTCGCCGCTTTTTTGTGAGACCACCGCATACTCGTTACCATCGAAGATCTATGCCGACACACTTCGATCCCGAAGCCATCAAGTTCCTTCGCGGCCTCACGCGCAACAACGACCGCGAATGGTTTGAGGCTCGCCGCGCCCTCTACGAGCGCTCCCTTAAACTCCCCATGCTCGCGCTCATCGACGAGATCAACGGCGCCATGATCGACTTCGCGCCCGACCATCTGCGGCCGCCGCACAAGATCGTCTTCCGCATCTACCGCGACACGCGCTTCAGCAAAAACAAGCTGCCCTACAAGACGCACGTCGCTGCCTGGTGGTCGCGTCGCGGCATGGAGAAGACCTCCGGCGCCGGCTTCTATCTGCAGATCAATCCGCAAAACGTGAGAATCGCAGCCGGCGCGTACATGCCCGAGCGCGAACAGTTGCTCGCCATCCGTCGCTGGATGAGCGCCAATCACAAAAGCTATCGCGCCACCGTCAACAAGCTCCTCAAGGCGCGCAACGCAGGCTTCGAGCTAAGCGAGCGCGAGGCTCTGACCCGCATGCCCAAAGGCTTTGCCGCGGATGACCCCGCCGACGAACTCGTCCGCTCCAAGAGCTGGGGCGTGAGCGCCTCGCTGCCCGCGGAGCTCGCACTCCAACCCACGCTCGCGCGCGAGATCGTGCGCCGCTTTCGCATGGCTACGCCGCTCATCGACACGCTCAATGCCGCGATCCTTCATCGCGAAGAACCTGTCAATGCAGAGGACTCCGGACGCGTGAGAAGAAAGCCATTCTTCTAATGGACATACGCGTGAATCCGTGAAATTGCGCCGATAACGGAACAATTTCAGCGAAACCCCGCAAATATCTGTGGAAATGGGAGATTTGGCGTTGACAAAGCGCTCAGGAAGGTTGAAGGTGAACATCGGCGCGGTTCTCCGCACCCGCATGAACACTGGCGTTTGGCCGCCTCGTAAAAGCTCCCGGTTGGTTCGCTGGAAGACATAACGAGAGGCAAAGTCAGAGGCAGGTTGCGGATTACAGACGATGGGCCCAGGCTCATGTTCCATCCGCTTTACCTATTTCTTATTTACTGAACGAAGGAGACAGACAACATGGCAAAGGGAATTACAAAGACACAGCTGGTTCGCCTACTCGCGGAAAAGCTCGAGCTCACCAACAAGCAGACCGCGGCTTTCCTCGAGCTGCTGGCTGAGACCGCAGTCAAGGAAACCAAGAAGACTGGCGAGTTCACCATCCCTGGCATCGGCAAGCTCGTCAAGGCAGAGCGCAAGGCGCGCATCGGTCGTAACCCCCAGACCGGCGAGGCCATCAAGATCAAGGCCAAGACCGTTGTAAAGTTCCGCGTGGCCAAGGCCGCAAAGGACGTAATCGCGCCCCCGAAGAAGTAGTCCACTCGGACTGCGGCTACGGCATTGCGCCAAATTGCATGACGACAAAGGGGAGAGCCTTGTGCTCTCCTTTTTGCGTGCGGGTTAACCCCACTTCGCAACTGAGGCTCGTCCATGTCAAATTGGAAATTGCCATCTCTTTTCGCGCTCGTCCTCTCGTGCGCCTGCGCCGCATCGTGCCAAACCAAGCCGTTCATCGCCTGGAAGAGCCTGCATAATCCCGTCCTGTCCTTTCCCAACTGGTCAGTCAAAGACACTGCCATGGCCTACCGGCAAGGGACGTTCTACGTTTTCTTCTCCGCCTTCTACGAGGACCACGGCCAGGTGCGCTGTCACGTGGCAGAAGTGAGCACGCGCGACTTCATGCGCTATTCCGATCCCATCTTCAACTTTGACGGTGAAGAGGATGGCTGGACCGGCATGTGCTCGCCCGACGTGCAGTTTCTTTTTGGCGAGTACGTGATGACTTTCAACTCGTGGGGCAACAGCCCGGGAAAGCCCAATCAGCTCTTCTACGAAACTTCAAAGGACCTGGTGCACTGGTCAAAGCGCAAGCCGCTGGCGCCGAATCTTATCAGCGTGGGAAACCAGCATCCGATCGATGCGTCGCTCGCCGAGGCAGACGGAGGCTACTACCTGGTGTACAAGGAGTTATCGCCCGGCATCCATAGCCGTCCGAGAATGGCATTCTCCACCTCGCTCGAAGGGCCCTTCCACTATGTAGGCGACGGCATCGTCGCGTTGCTGATGAAGGACGGAAAAGACAACGGATTCTTTCACGAAAACTTCGAGCTCCTTCACTCAGGCGGTCAATGGTTCATGCTGGCCACGGATTATCTTCACAACAGCCAGAATCATGACAACTACGACATGCAGGCTCCATACCTCTACGCCCTCGACCCCGGCT